>NZ_NFJC01000099.1 GCF_002159665.1 Desulfovibrio sp. An276 | reverse complement strand
GCTATATGATTGTCAGCGAAAACAATGCCGGCCAGTATTATCCAGACTACGCCAGGAATCACCCTTTATTCACCAAGGGCATGCGCGTAGTCAGCGATTCTACTGTATCGCGCCTACTGTCCGAAATCACAGACGATCAGATATTGACTTTCCTCGATGGCTGGAATGAGGGCCAAGACCATCGGCAGCGTGTCTACATCTCTTACGATTCCTCAAACAAAAACATCCAGGCAGGTGAACTGGAGTTAGCTGAATTTGGCCATGCCAAGGATGACAAGGGAGTTCCCATCATCAACATCTCTCTGGTTTTCGACAAAAACAATCGTGTTCCTTTGTTTTATGAGGAATATCCAGGTTCAATAAACGATGTGAGCCAGCTGCAGTATCTTATTGACAAGGTACACAGCTATAGATACCGAAATATTGGATTTATTCTCGACCGCGGTTACTTCAGCCGAAAAAACATTGAGTACATGGATGCGATGAATTTCAGTTTTCTTATGATGGTAAAAGGCTGTAAGCAGCTAGTTTCACAG
>NZ_NFJC01000098.1 GCF_002159665.1 Desulfovibrio sp. An276 | reverse complement strand
AGACATGGACGGAGAACAGGCATGGCAATGCACCCGGCCTTCCCCGGGCTGGAAAAATCTGTCCTCCCCTGTATCGCAAGAACATGTTTGTGCGTGACAAGAACAACAATCTGTACCGCGCTCGTATCAAGGTGTTTATCCGCAATACCTGGGACTGGATAGAAGTCAAGCTTCGCAAATCTGACGTAGACTACCTCGAACGTTACTGCTGTCATCGTACAGAACATGTCCCGACTCTCTGTCGTCTGAGCAGAAAAGTCTGGTCCCTTAACTTTGCCTTTAGCGAGGAGGTGGAGCTCAAACCCAAAAAAACAATAGATCAGCAAACAATTGTCTCTGTTGATCTTGGCATCAACAGCGCGTGCGTCTGCTCGGCTATGCTTTCGGATGGCACTATCATCGGCAGGCACTTTCTTGACCTGCCGAGCGAGGAAGACTCTCTGGAGCATGCTCTGGGCAAAATACGCAACGCGCAACGTCATGGTGCCAGGAAAATGCCCGGTCTCTGGGCTTTGGCCAGAGGTATCAACAAGGCAATCTCGATAAAGACTGCAAGGTTTATCATAGAAGTCGCCTTGCAGCACTCTGCGGACGCGATCGTCATGGAATACCTGG
>NZ_NFJC01000097.1 GCF_002159665.1 Desulfovibrio sp. An276 | reverse complement strand
ATAAGAATGGTAAATTTACTCAAACAGAAGCAAGCAGAGTAACTGGTTATTCTCGTGTTACAATTGGTAAATGGTGTAGAAATGAAGAATATACAGCAAAACCAAGGGGGCATAGAGCTGCTGCATTTTCAGAAGAAGAATTGACTCAATTGGCAGAATTTATAGAAAATAATGTAGATGCTACCCTTGCTGAGATTAGAGAGCATTTTGGTAAAAATTGTTCTCTTTCGTCAGTACATAGGGCTATTCAAAAAATTAAATTTACATTTAAAAAAAAGCCTGCATGCCGATGAGCAAGACAGTGAGGAAGTAATTGCAGCCAGAAAAGAATTTCTTGAAAAAATCTTGGAAATTAATCTCTATGCATTGAATTTTTTGGATGAATCAGCGACACGTACAGATATGACGCGAAAATATGGAAGAAGTTACAAAGGAAAACGATGTGTCGACTCTGCTCCTGGTTCTTGGAAAACTTTAACACTCATGGCGTCTTTTAACTTGAATGGCGATATATCCCCTGTTATTTTTCCAGGAGCACTAAATAGAATAACTTTTGAAAAGTGTCTCGAAAAATTTATTCTTCCAAGTATTAAACCAGGACATACACTAGTATTAGATAACTTAAGTTCTCA
>NZ_NFJC01000096.1 GCF_002159665.1 Desulfovibrio sp. An276 | reverse complement strand
ATAAGAATGGTAAATTTACTCAAACAGAAGCAAGCAGAGTAACTGGTTATTCTCGTGTTACAATTGGTAAATGGTGTAGAAATGAAGAATATACAGCAAAACCAAGGGGTCATAGAGCTGCTGCATTTTCAGAAGAAGAATTGACTCAATTGGCAGAATTTATAGAAAATAATGTAGATGCTACCCTTGCTGAGATTAGAGAGCATTTTGGTAAAAAGTGTTCTCTTTCGTCAGTACATAGGGCTATTCAAAAAATTAAATTTACATTTAAAAAAAAAAGCCTGCATGCCGATGAGCAAGACAGCGAGGAAGTAATTGCAGCTAGAAAAGAATTTCTTGAAAAAATCTTGGAAATTAATCCTTATGCATTGAATTTTTTGGATGAATCAGCGACACGTACAGATATGACGCGAAAATATGGAAGAAGTTACAAAGGAAAACGATGTGTCGACTCCGCTCCTGGTTCTTGGAAAACTTTAACACTCATGGCGTCTTTTAACTTGAATGGCGATATATCCCCTGTTGTTTTTCCAGGAGCACTAAATAGAATAACTTTTGAAAAGTGTCTCGAAAAATTTATTCTTCCAAGTATTAAACCAGGACATACACTAGTATTAGATAACTTAAGTTCTCA
>NZ_NFJC01000095.1 GCF_002159665.1 Desulfovibrio sp. An276 | reverse complement strand
CAGTCAAAGAATAAACCACTACTTCAATAGTTTGTGGTAAATCTGGTCTATCCTTACTTTTTCCCCATTTTACATCAGCAAGTGAATCTCCATAAGCTGCCCGTGTAGTACTATCAACAGCACATAGAGCATTTTTATTGATACGATTTTTCCGTAAATTGAATAATTTATTTCGATGTTCATTAGTAATTTTTTGTGTTAGCCTAGTAATTATTGAAGGCGTTAATATCATTTTTGATGGAGCATAGTTTATACTTTGCCATCTTGACAAACGATTTAATGAATATTTTGTAACATATGAAAATATCGCAATAGTAATAATCATATCAACAATTTCTTTATTTTCGTTGAAAACATTCATTAAATCTTCTTGAATACCTAACTTATCAATAATTTGTTCAAGAAACCAGATGTCGCCATATAATTTTTCTTTTGGTTGCACTTGATGATGATAAAATGATTCTTGTTTATCAATGCCATAATCAATCTCAGTAAGATCCCAATCTTCTGGGAAGATCAATTTATTCCGTTCTTCTTGAGATAGACTTAAAAAAGTCATATTAGGAAAAAATTTATGTGTTTGGGGATCATATTTTCCCCAGTGGATATGCCTATTAGTGCGTTTACCTGTATCTGGATCTACAGATGTTGGTTGTGTGCTGGCGTAAGTGTATTTACCAAGTTTGTGGATGCTGACTCGGTATGGTGATTGAGGATCTGGCTTTCTAGGCATATTGGGCCTCCCGGTATTT
>NZ_NFJC01000094.1 GCF_002159665.1 Desulfovibrio sp. An276 | reverse complement strand
CGCCCTTGAAGCTGACTGGCAATCCCGTTTCATGATCAGCCAGCCCCAGCACTATTATTTGGGGCAGCTCTGGATGTCCATCTCTGCTGTAGCCAAATGTAATGGCTATATTACCTTCTTCATTCTCGTTAGGAGATCCATGAAAATGCACTGATGTGCTGTCCAGATGAACTGCTGTTACCTTTTTTCCAAGGTTTGACATAATATGGGCAGCTACCTGATGGAAGAAGCGCATAGGGCCGTAGTCAGCTACTGCATCCAAAAATCTGCTCAATGCATGCCTGTTGATGTCTTCAGGCATAACACCAGGCCCCAGGACGACATTGGTATCTACCTTTGTAAGGAATTCTGCTGTCTTACTGAGCGAGGAAAATCCAGTAGCAGGGATCTGAATGGCCATGGCCTTAAAAAGGCCACCATTTCCTATCCTGGCATTGGGTCCAGTTTTTGGGATGATGAGGTCGACTATGTACTCAATATCAAATTTATCAAATGTTCCTGCAACAATAGGAAGGGCGCCAATGAGATAGACATGCTCATCTTGAGGGGTGTCCTGCTTCTCCACACACTGAGCGAACAGAGCCTGAAGAGGCTCAGTCTCGCTTTTCATTCTGCTCCTTCTCTCTTCCAACTTTTCAAGCAGATTGTTGCGCCGAGTGTATCCAGATTTTTGAGTCATTGCAGTGAATCCCCTCCCAAAAAGATATTGGGTGCCCTACCACACCCACCGTTTTTGGGCTACAAAAAATACCTCAACCTATCT
>NZ_NFJC01000093.1 GCF_002159665.1 Desulfovibrio sp. An276 | reverse complement strand
AAATCTCATTTACTTTGCATAGAATGTCATCTTGGCTCAGACCAAAAGCCTGTGCGATTGCTTTTTGGGTCTTTGTCAAAGCAAAGTCTAATTTGTATAAGGAACCATTTCTTCTAGTCATCTCTATCTTCTCAAGTTCCCTGATAGAGGCAGGTACTGTCATGTAGTTACGTCGTACGTTTAGGCGTCGTATTTCGTCCTTAAGAAGGTTGTAAAAGCGGTTCCGCACGATCAATGCTAGAAACTCAATAAAAATCTTTGCAGATACAACTTCATTTGAATGTGCCCGCATGCTCTTTGAACCAAGGAATGATTTGTCTGTGCAGAAAAGTTTTTCAGATACATCACGACCACGGTAGAGCAAATAGGCCTCTTCAGCAGTCATTTTTTCCGAGCTAATTAGGCAAAAATATCCACATAGCTTAAGTGCTGTTGTTATTGCATCCTGATTCTCCTGTGCAAACAGAAAAATCTTTTTAGATCCTTCATCTTTATAATGACAATTGAAGTAGTCCGTATACGGTGTTCCAACAATACATTCCTTCCCTTCGATTTTCTTGAGATTGGCAGCCATCCGTTCCAACATGATTTCAATCTTCGAGCGCTCTGATGCCATCTTTAGTGCACTGTAGCAGAGATGAAAATAACGATTCCGCGTATCTTCATCATACAGCTTGCGCTTAACAGTCATGCCATAAATTTCCGTTCCAGAGATATGATAATGTCGCTGAGCTTCAAAGTTTCCGATATTTTCTGTAATAAGC
>NZ_NFJC01000092.1 GCF_002159665.1 Desulfovibrio sp. An276 | reverse complement strand
AATCTGATGGGCATTCCATGCGAATCTACAGCTACGTGTATCTTGGTGTTTATACCTCCTTTGGTTCTCCCCGCATCCTCGGTTCCCCCAGGTGCACCCATGCCATGCTAGTGTACCTTGATGTGGCTGGCGTCGAGCATGACCCATTCCAGGTCTGGGCAGTCCGAGAAGCTTGAGGCCAGCTTTTCCCAAAAGCCTGCTTTTGCAAGCCTTCGGAATCTGACGAAAATACTGTTCCAGTTTCCATAATCTGGAGGGAGATCTCGCCAAGGCGCACCCGAACGAATGATCCACGCAACAGCGTTGAAAAAGCGTCTGTTGTCTCCGGTAGGGCGACCGCGCTTCCCCGTTCCATTGGGGAAGAAGGGAGCAATCTTGCACCAAAGTTCGTCAGTGATGTCATGGCGTTGATAGGCTTTGACTGTATCCATACTGTAGACCGCTCTGGTAAACTGGAGTGATACAGTATGAAATATAACCTCTTATGGCAAAATCGAAGTCAGATTGGCTGATTTTTGATTTTGTCAACACGACCTAAGGTCGTGTTGACAAATTCAGCCCATGGCTGACTTTGCCATGGTGGTTAATAATTCGTACAGTCCATATATTTGGCAGGAGGGCCACCGTATGGACGTCACAGTTCACCACCGTCATGATATATCAGCGATGAACTTTGGGCCAAGATCGAACCCGAATTCCCCAACAGCAACGGCAAACGAGGTCGCCCTGTTGGAGACAACAGGCGCTTTTTCAATGGCGTCCTGTG
>NZ_NFJC01000090.1 GCF_002159665.1 Desulfovibrio sp. An276 | reverse complement strand
TCCAGAGAAGCTGTCGTCATGTCTTTGCCTATGTAGGCATAGAGATCCATGCCCATATACCCCTTGACTGGCACGCACTTCACATAAACACGTCGTCCGTTGAAAAGGCGACCGTTTGAATCAAGTGCAAGATTTTCCGAAGCTACCAGTCCATCCATGTGAACAGAAATCAAGTCTTTGTAAATACGTCGATTAGACGGGCAGCGAGTGATGAAGGATATCTTCTCGCCAGTCAGTTCTTTCATGCCTTCCTCTGTGAGGTAACCAGCATCAAGGATGGCGAACTTCGTGTTGACACCAACAGCCTTGAGCTCTTTGACTGTCGTGACAAGCGTGGAGGCATCTACGATGTTACCAGAGACGTAGCGCATATAGATTGGAAGGCGAGAACCTTGCTGCACGACGTAGATGAGGCGGATCTCTTCAGAAATGATACCATTGTGGTTGCATACAGCTGTCAGTGGAAAATGAATACTATTGGGTAAGCCAGTGCTATCAATCAGGATATTTGCCCCCTCTCTGACGTCTGAACCAAGTAGCGGCAGGTACGCCTGGAAGAAATGCTGCATTGTGTCCTCTCTCCCTATCTCAGCGAGCAAGTCACTGATCCTTTGAGAGGTCAAGTTTGCTTTAGGGTACAAGATACGGGCGTAGCTGCCTTCTAACCATGCCAGAGCATGTTGATTGCTACGTGAGGAGAGCATGTAGTAGAGCAAAAGTGCGTGGAGAGAATCTGGATTTCCATAGCCAATGGCTTCAATAGCAGGTGACAAGTTATAT
>NZ_NFJC01000009.1 GCF_002159665.1 Desulfovibrio sp. An276 | reverse complement strand
AACATACACTTCCAAGCGGGAATAATTCAGCGGTAGAATGCTAGCTTCCCAAGCTGGAAGTCGCGGGTTCGAATCCCGTTTCCCGCTCCATATTTGAAACCCCTTTCCTTTGCGGAGAGGGGCTTTTTGTTATGCATACGACGCTACTTGTTTTTAGCTATAAAACAGCATCCCTTAACTTCAGACAATCACAGATAAAACATCTGTCGTCCCCACGGTACACTCGGCGAAAGTTTTCATTGTGCCCACAGGGGGCATCTTTCGACGATGCGTAGACCAGCTTCTCACCGTCGAACTCCCAGAGGACGCGCTCCTGTTTCACTGCGAGATTACCGACATATTTGTCGATATACCCAGGGTATGTCTCATCCATCTTCAAGAGCAGTGACAGTACTTCTGCCCTTGTTGGCGCCATGTAGTCATGCAGGCGTATGTAGGGGATTAGGTTCAGATCAAACCCACACAGTTCCTTGAATGAATTCAATAAGGTAGGGTAACGCATAAGAAAGCCGCAAGCTTTGTCCGTGATGATGCAGTTGGCTACGCGAGGCATGGATGGATAACATCTACTGATTTCTCGCATATTACGCTCAGCCAGAATGCGGTCATGCCTGTCTTTGTATCTGTACGCAAGGTCATACGAGGTCGTGAAGCGTATGCGACTCCCAAGCCCCTTGTCGTTGAAAACATGAAGGATGGTGTGCAGAAGGCTGGTGTCCTGGTAGATGAGGTTCGAGTTCAGGTACAGCAGCCCTGTGTCTCCAGACAGCATCCTGCTTGCCACCAGCTGGGCGAGGTGTCTGAAAGCTCCTCGTGTGTCAGGAGACATCTGCGAGTCAAAGAGCTCACCGCCCATGAAGAGGATATGTGATCCGGGAGCAGTGCCTCCTTTCCTGATAAATTTTTCGACCAGCTGGAGGGACTTCAGCTTTCCTTCGTCATCGGGAAACTTGCCCGGATACTTCTTCCTGTTGGCCTTCTGGTGGCAGAACTTGCAGTGGTTTTTACAGCTGTTCCAGAGCAGGAATTCATTGATTGGCTGCATAGATAACGTCATCCTTCACAAAGACGAGCATCACATCATCATTTCTGGAGCTGAATCTGATTGCGTCCTCTGGTGTCTCGCAAATTGGTTCTCCTGCCCCATTCATAGATGTGTTCACCAGGATTGGTAGATCGTAGTCACGCATCAGGGTGTACAGTGTGTGGTTGTACGAATTGTCTGTGAGAACTTGTGGTCTGGAGGAGTTGTCTGGCGCGCACACAGCTGGAAGTTTCCTCTGCCATTTGTCACGGATGTATTCCGTAGCGAGCATAACCTTGTGCGGATACCAGATTCTGCCATCAACATCGAAGAACGTGCTGAAGTGCGTGTCCAGAACGACAGGTGCCAATGGACGCCAATATTCGCGACACTTGATTTCATTCACCCTGTTGGCTGTACGGCGCAGAGTAGGGTTGGCAAGGATGGACCTGTGGCATAGGGCTCGTGGGCCATATTCTGAACCGCCCTCAAACCAGGAGACTATCTGCCCGTTACGGATACGGTCAGCAAGCTGCTCCTTGCTGATGGGATGACAGAATTCCTTGGGAACATCATAAGTCACCTTGTTGTACAGGAAGGGCTTGGTGACCTTCTGCCCGAGTTCCATCACCATGCGGCCAATGATATTGCCTTGGTCTTCACACATGTTGGGGATGAACAGGTCGTCCCACATGCCGCTGCGCATGATTTTCCCGTTGCAGACGCAATTCAGGGCGCAACCACCGGTAAGCACCAGATTTCTGGAGGGCAGGGCGTTGTGTATGTACTCAAGCAGACTAAACACGGACTGTTCAAAGAGATGCTGGACAGTTGCCGCTGTGATAGCACTGCGGAAGTCGAATGATTTTCTGGGCCAGATATCGGGCGACCCCATAATCTTGCCGAGGAGCTCTTCTCCAACAAAATTTACCCGTTCTCCACCGGGTTCAAAGTAGCCATTACACTCAATCACATCACCAGTGTGCGGATCTACCAGAAAGAACGGTGGACAGTCCCTTACTGTTTCCGAATAGGAGGAAGCCCCCATCAGCTTGCCAGCGTAGTCAACATTACCAAAACCGCATAGTGCCACGCCGTTGGCGTAAAACGACCCAAGAGAGTACGCCATGGGATAAGCGCGTACTTCCTCAATGGTGTCGCCGGTAGCTCTATATATGCCAATGCTGATGCCCCCTACCTCGTTCATCCCATCAATGACCAGGACGGACGCATCGCGGAAGCCGGATTGAAAGTAGGCGGCATACGCATGGCAGAGATGATGCAGGGAAGGGTCTGGGTTATTCGCCAGAATGTGGCACTCGTCCATGCCTATTCCGTAGGACTTGGCTGCCTGGAATAACCAGTCTGAGGCAGAAGGTACTTTCTTTGTCTCTATGATGAAGAGTACCTTGCCGTTTACCAGGAGTCCATTTGACCCTTTGTAGATTTCTGGTATCGATGACATGAGTTACGCTGTAAAGTCAGTGTCTTCGAGGACAATGTAGGTAATGGTGTCTACGATGAAATCTAGGCCCAGAGCTGTGATAAACAGGTCCTCAGTATTCGTTGTATCGAACTTTGCTCCAGCTGGAATGATGCCGTTACCCGAGCTCTGAACAGGTATGGTGACTCGCATGAAGGTATAGGGAGATTCCTTGTACCCTGTGAGCACGTTGTCTTCGATTATCGGGTAATACAGCTGCACAGGCTGGTTTTGCACGAGGTTCACAAAACCGATATCCGTATGGGTATCCGGGGAAAACAATCCAGTATATGCACCAGGTTTGAGTGCGAGACGCTGTTCACCGCTGGCCGGAATAAGTGTGCACGGGTATTTGGTAGCCTCACCGGACTGTGAGTTGCCCCGCACAATGTATAGCTTGTCCGGAAACTCCGTGCTGCGGTCGGTAGAGAGTACGCCGATTACGGTAATCGGGTCTTCAGGCATGTCGTAGGCGTCGGGAACACGTATCGGATCAAGCGGCCCGATATCGATTTTGTCAACGAGCTTTTTGGGAAGTTCCTCTTCCCAGACGCTTTGGTCGAGCTCGGGAAGATCACTGCCATGTTCTTGAAGAATCTGCTTCACAGCATGCACAAGCTCGGCGCAGATGGCCTCGTGGTCATTACCAAAGCCGAACTTGTTTGGGTTCTTTACATTAATATAGACATCAACGGGTGCTGCCCCAGAGGCGATACCTTCAAGCAGATAAGTCCTGTTATGAATCTTGTAGTTCTGCAGAAGGCGAATCTCTTCAGTATTGCTTGAGAATGTCCCCATTTGCAGGTCTGCGCCCATCTGGTTGGCGATGCGCTTCTTGCGAGTCTTGTTCAGTGCATTGTCGTGATTGAGGAGCAGCCTTGCCTGTTCCGGGGTGAGGGAGACCAGCGATCTTTCCGGCCATTCCGGTAATCCGGGAGGTGTGGCGTGGGCACATTCTAGGGAGTACCCCTTCTTCTCAAGTATGGTGCGAATCTGTTCGTATGTAACTGTACCCATGCTGTTATCCTACATGCACATTTTCAGAAAGTTTTTTATATCGCTTTGAATTTTGATGTTGGAGTCTGCATACCCACAGCAATTATTACAAGGCTTGAGGTTGGTGCAGGTGGTTTCCATCTTGTCACGCTCGGGAAGGATAATCCAATCCTTGTCATTAAGAGAATAGTGCAGTTCTGAAGAGTGGAAGTTGTGGTTGGCAATCCCTGCCAGATCGAAAGAGTCTGGCCTGGTTCTGAGGAGATTGAGGAACGACTTTCTTTTGGGGAGAAAGTCCGGGAGACGCTTGTTGAATTCTTCTTTGGTCTCACTGTGCAGCTCGCAGAGCATCGGAAGGTAAGGAATGTTGAAATCGACTCGGCAATTCCATTCCTTCTCAAAATTCTTCAGGTACATCGGGTCGGCCATAATGCTCTGAATCAGGTACTCTGTGAGAATCATCTCTACATGGATTCTCATGTCGGGGTACCTTTGCTGCGTTTCTCGCATGGTCTCTTCCCAATTTTTCAAAGTACGGTCAGTGAACCGATGCAGCTTGTCCCATGAGGTGCAGATAAGCATGTTTTTGTCGAAGTTGCGCTCATGGATAAAGTCGCAGAATTCAAACCAGTCCGACTTGTCATCTGCCATAAGGGCAGCCATGATCATAAAGCGTCCGGGTGGGTCTGTGCGAAGCTTTTCGATAACCAGCTCGGCCATTTCATAGAACTTTGCTTTCACCCTGGGGTCAGCGAGCTGTCCGCCAAAGAATTCTCCGCCCATAAAGCCAATGGAAGAACCCGGCTCCAATACCTTTTCTTTTAGAGATTTGATAGCGTAATCGAGGGCAGCGGCCTTGTCACGCACTTTGGGAATGTACTGATTGAAGCAGTATTTGCACCCATTGTTACAGTCTTTCCACAATTCATATTGAAGAAACGCCATTTATAAGCTCCATAACTTTTCAATATCACACAACATGCATCTGTCTGAATCCGAATAGCAGTTGTATAAGACACTGTGCCCACATTCCTGCAGAACTTCCTTTCCGTCGGCAAGAATCGGTGGCTGGTCAGCTCCCTTCTCAGGGTAGAACAGCCCAGTATATTTGAATGTCCCGGAGTTCTTCGTAGACAGGATGGTATTCGCGTGAATGTCGGGGTGATGTTCTTCCAGGTACAGGAGGAATTTCAGGAAATCCGCACGCTTAAAAAAGAAGTCTTCCAGGGGCAAGCCGTTTGAGCGTATCGGGTGAGGATACAGGAATACCAGCTGATTTCCGGGAATCTCGTTCTCAATGAAGGACTTCATGCTCCACGAGCCGTCAAACACACTGTTGATGACGTGCTGTGTGAGGATCATCTGTACGCCAACCCGGTAATCATACCGTTTCGAGAACGCGTTGATATTGCTCAGGGCCAGCTGACGCGCCTCTTCTGTCCTATACCGATACTTGAGGTCGTAGCTGAAGTTAACATCCAGGTAATCAAGACCACATTCAGATACTATCAGGTCAGCACACTGAAACAGAAAATCCGGCTTGTATATGCCGTTGGTCACGGTCGAGTACCTGGCGCCAGGACCAACGGGTTTCAGGATTTTCTGGCAGATATCGTTGACGAGAGATAGGTACCGTTCTTCGTACAGAGGGTCCTTGTACCCATACACCTCGCCACCAAGCAGAGAAATTCCTCTACAGAACTTCCCTGCCCAGTCAATGTAATTTATGTTCTCCGCGATTCTGTCTATCCTGTGGACGATCTGTTCTGTAGTCAAAACTCTTTTGTCCCTGCAGAGACAGAATTTGCAGCTATTTGTGCAGTTTGGCAAAACAGCATACTGCACCATGTTACCTGTCACGTTAAAACATCCTTGATATCTTCTCTAGGTCACATAAGAAACACGCGTCACTGTCAACATAGTTTGCGTATTCCTTCGGGTGACCACATTTCAGGACTTCCTGATTGTCATCTGCCAGAACCGTCTTGTAGGTAGCAAGATCTCGTGTACGCAGAGCTTCCTGTTCAGTAAAGTAGATGCTCTCAGCTCGCCGGTAATCCTGGTGGAGCAACCTGTACCAGATAGGACTGTACTTGGAGTTCTTCAGCTGAACGAGGAACTTCAGGCAATCGTCTCGCACAGGGAAGAACTTCTCCAGGAAGAGCAGTTCGGGCTTGCCCTGCGCGGCGATGAAGTCAAAGTCCCGGTTCATGGCTTCCAGGACATTGCTGTCCTTTGCGAAGAACCCCTCAATGAGCGCTTGTGTGAGAATAGACGTGATGTGCACAGGTATCCCATGCGCATCGAGATAGGCCATATTCTCTTTCCAGTACCCAAGACTGTTGTTGGTAAAGCGATACTTGGCGTCCCAGCTTGTACCAACAAGAACCTTCTCTCGCACATCAACACCGCAATGCCTGAACACTTTGAATGCAAGTTGCAGGAGACTATGCTCAAAGGGATACTTGAGACTGGTAATCAGGAAAACCTTCTTTACTCTTCCATCGTTTACAAAGCCGGAAATCTTTTCCATGAGTGTAGTAAACTTTGGAGCTATTGCCTCATCGTAGTCATTGAATACTTCACCACCTCTTACAAGAAGTGTGTCATACAATGACCAGTTCATATTATCCAGAAAAAAAATGGCCCTGTCAAGAAAAACAATTTTTTCCGCAGGAGCCAGAATGATATTGGGATTGCTTTGCAGCCCGTTGCCTCGCATTTCGCTGGTGAGCACCAGGTTGCAGAATCTGCACCTGGTGCACCGGCATTCGGGCCACAGCTCTATCTGAAGCTGCCTGTTCATGCCTAATCCAGCGCGTAAAACGCGATATACATTGAAGAAGACGAGGAAGAAGAAGACGAAGAGGATGAGGAGGAAGAGGACGAAGACGAACAACAAGAGGACACGTTCAGTGCTCCCCAGGAAACTGTGCATGCCTGGGCTTTGTAGTTGGTTACCGTATCCTTGATGTTGTTCAGCATTGTGGTGATGTCAGCTGACTTGATGGGCTCCATTTCGGATATGTCATCGAGCGCGGGCACTGCGTTTTCCACAAAGAAGCGGGCAGATACCTGATTGATGGGGTTGGTGACCACAACGAATCTGGATGCCACGTACATGGACAGGGCCGTGAGGAACTGAAGCAGTGACTTGATGGTGATAAGCTGATTCAGTTTCGAGGAGAACCCGGAGTCCTCAAGCCACTCTTTCCAGGCTGTCGTGAAGGCTGCTGTGGTGACAACAGGAGGCTTGCCGGTGAAGGTGAGCGTAAGGTCAGCGGTAGCGTAGCCTTCCTTGCCCTTCTTGGCGTCAGTGCTTCCGGTAACTTTTTGGGTTCTTGCATTGAAATTGGTGTTTGTGGCGTTACCAGTGTAGGAATCAATATTGTCGACAGAGCTCTTCAGTAGAGTGAATGCGTTGTCCACAATGTCCTTAAATGTGATCTGGGCGCCTGGCAGAATAGCCATTGTATCCTCCGATAAATGTCTTAGAACTGGCCGAGGTAGGTAGCCACGAAGGCGTGACTTCTGAACATGCGGGCCAGCAGGGAGAACGCTCCCTTAACCTTGTACAGGTGAGCCATGTCGATAGCGGTCATGTCCACGCTATTCATCATGGCGGACATCATGGGAATGGTGGCGCTGGCGAAGAAGCCATACACCAACATGGGCATATCAACCTTGGAGTCTTCGTCGTCGTTGGCTCTGATGTCACAAGAGGCGAGGGCAGACAGGTACCACTTAACCATCTCCAGCGAGAAGTCACTAATTTCCTTTTCCAGGGACATGCGAATGTCGATGAACTCGGAGATGTCCGAGATATAGCTTGCCTCGTTGGTGAAGAAGTCATCATCAAATGAGTTGTACGAGTTTACCAGACGGAAAACGTTAAGGATGTCTGCCTCGTTGCTGTTGTCCAGGTTGGACAGGAGCCCACGAAAATATTCTGTCTTTTCGTCCAGACCAAGAGACCTGATTTCTTGTGCAGTCATGTGTGATTCCCCCTTATCCTGCAAATTGTGTATACGGATACTGCCACGGTCCCCATGTAGTATTGGAGCAGCCTCGTGACAGAAGATGTGATGTTCCGGCAGTAGCGCTGCTTGTTGTTGTACTGTGCATACGCGCTTCCTGGAGTATCTTTCTGTTTGTACCAGAACCGTAAACGGATACAGTGACCCACCAATCTGCTGTCACATCCATAGGAGCATTGGTGGTAGTACCCTTGGTGCTATGTACAAAATATTGTCCAGCTGTAGTGAGATTGTTGAAGTTATTATTGAGAAGCGTGCTGCCATCAATGGTACTGGTAGCGACACCGACCAACTGCCAGCACGAGCCGTCGTAGGTAAATTCGTAGGTTCCCTCGTCCTCAAGCATGCCTGCCGGGATGGCAGCATTCTTGTACCTGATGGCTTTGGCTCCGGTGCGGTTGACGTTTAACGTGGCGTTGGTGGCAGTATTACTGTTGCTGAAGCGGACAACAACACAAGCACCTTTCTCAAGCACAAAGTTTGTGAGCGCCACTGTCTTGGCAGCTGTTCCCGCTGCGGTAGAGCAGGTGCCGTAGTGGGTAATGCTGGCGCTGCCATCGAACTCCACACCGTCGATGTTGCATGCTGTCGCCAACTTAGAGGCGGTATCAGCGTTACCTTCAACAGCGCCATCAAACTTCGTAGCCGTGATGGTACCGGTCGAAGGGTTGGCGGTAATCTTCGTGCCGAACTGTGTCCCCTCTACTTTCGTACCTGTCGCGTCCGCCGTGCCGGTAAACAGCAACGGAAACTGATCGTTCGTGGTAACAGCAGTTTGCTTAACGTCTGCGTCGGCATCGCCAATCAGATTCCATCGTGTGCCGTCATACACAAAGCGGTAAAAACGATTACCACGCAGTACGCCACTTGCCACCGCCGCGCCATTGTAAAATATGGCCTTTGCGCCCGTATTGTTTACGTTCAATGTAGGATTGGCGCTCGTTACCGTGTTGTTGAACTTTACGGTAACCTCGGCGCCTGTACCCAGCTTGAAGCCTTCGAGGGCCACTGTCTTGGCCGCCGTGCCACTGGCGGTAGAGCACGCGCCATACCAGATAATGTCACCCGTACCATCGAAGGCCACACCGGCCAGCGTGCGCTCTGTTTCGAGCTTGGTGGCGGCAGGGGCGACGGAGTCGCCCTCAAGGCTGACGGCGCCTATATCTTCTGGCTTGAGGTAATTCGGGCCATCAATGGAGAGGGAGTCTTTCAGCGACATCCAGCAGTCAGGACTCTTGGTCGGGTCCTTTACGCCAGCCTCGGTATTCGGGCCATTTTCCTTGATGGCCGTGTACATGGCGCCATCGGAACCCGTGCGTATCGCGCCGACCTTGTAGTCATGGTCATCACGCCAGAGAGGGTCTTGCGAGCGCAACAGCCATGGGGTTAGGGAAGCCATATATGTTTTTGTCCTCTATGTTTGTTGTTCACTTTGTTGTGATTGCGACGCGGCGAGCGCCTCAGCCACGTATTTCCTCAGAAAATCCACTGTGACTATTTCCCGGTCAAGCGGGTTGCTTCTGGTAGACGGGGCCATCGCGTACGGTTCAGAGAGAGTGTCATCGTAAAACACACCCAGATTGGCAGTATTACTCAGGGATTCATCGTCATGGCTCAGGATACGAAACTCAAATCCTGAATCACCGCCGTTAGCTTCTGTGTTGTGGAAAAAGAGAATGTCACCAACTGATTTGCCATTTCCGTCAGTCATCTGGATATTCCAGAACTGATTTGACTCCGGGTCCTCTGTCGATATGTACTTCGGCTCTCGTATATCTATGGCAGAGTAATTGAACACTTTGTCGCCGTTGATGATTTCATTCCCACTTGTATGCACCAGCCGGGAGTCATCCACTTCCGCCAGCTCAACCCAGTACGCGTTGTTGTCGCCGGGGGGTCTTACCCCCCCCCTATGAGGTCCAGTCGCTTGTAATGCTTTATAAATTTTGCCGCCGTGATACTTGAGAGCTCCGGCGTCGTAATCAGCATCGTTACGCCAGGCAGGATCTGTAGCCGCGAGAAGATAGGGTGTGCTACTCATCGTTTGTGCTGCTTATTCTCGCCACCGAACTATCGACAGAGATAACGTCGCCAGCAATCTTGACGCCATCACCAGCCGTGTAGCCCGAGTACACAGTCTGAAAAACCGCCCAGTACTCGGGATTCTCGTCAGGGCGCCGGACACCGCCATTCGTATTTGGGCCGGATGGCTTCAGGCAGCGGTATATTTTTCCGTCGTACGCTTTCAGGTTTCCGACATCGTAGTTGATGTCGTCACGCCAGCAGGGGTCAAGTGCTGCGATAAGTATCGGGGTTGGCATTGTTTTGTTACTCTTTGATTCTAAGATACAACGAGATTCAGGTCTTCAGATATTGAAACTTCCATGGTTCGCCCGGAGCTCGTCAGATTGATTACGTACCCAAATCCTTCGGGAACTGTGTATGTGCAGCCATCGGGCCCTTCGAAACCCGCTTCGCTCCATCCACCAAGCTGCAGGTAAGTGTAGCCGCTTTGTTCCGGGAACGAGAAGGCCAGGTAGATACCCTCACCGCCAGTCATCAGGGCGCCACTCGGACCATTCAGGGTAAGCTTTGTTCCAGCGGGCCAGAGCAGGTACTCGTTTCCCGCTACCAGGGGACTGTCAAACGGGCCTTTGGGAGTAACGCTTCCCTTGGCTTCCATTATCCCGCCGTTCAGTACATCAAACTTCATGTAGCAGGCACTGGGGATTATGGAGCCAGTGGCTGTTCTCAAAATTTGAGGGGGGGGGGTAAGCACTTAATATCAGAGACATTTATGCATACTTAAAGCTATCGACGGGCGTAACACTACCATCGAATGGGTTACTCCCATCGTTCCTGCCTGTTAGTGTGATAGTAGCATCTTGATAGCTCGCATCGGTGAACTGGTCGATGTCTATAGTTACAGTGACATCAGGATCATCAGTTATGACCAGAGAAATGGGGGCGGATTCACTGTCCAGAGCAGGACTTGTGTATTCATAAATAATAGGTAGCTCTGAGGCGCTACCTTCGCTACCTGCATGAAGTGTATAGTGAATTTGAGATACAGCACCTCTATAGGCTATTTGTATTGTATGAGTTGAATCTGAACCAGCTGGAACATCTGTAGCAATACTGTATGAGTCTGTATCATTACCACATATTATATCGATGAAAATTTTTCTTTTATAAGTTGTTACGTTTGCGCGTCCTATTTTGTAATATTTATTTAATGTAGTAGAATCCTGTTCTTGTAAATCTAATTTGCAATATAAATAATTATCTTTAAGTACAGCTGTTATATTTTCATACATATACAAATAAGCAGGCCTTATAGCTCCGCTATTATATAAATTTATCCCTTCCCAATATACCTGTAATCTGTAAGAAGGTCTTGGATTAGTAGGATTAACTAGGGTTTCAAATACCCAATATGTGTCACTGACACCGTCGTTCACATAATTTTCTTCATATTCAGGTACAAATATGACAGGATCTGCATAGGCTACAAGCAACATTCCCATTATTCAAACACCACCATAGCGGCAATCTCGGTCTGATCACTCACACCGCCAAGCGTAAACGTGACAGAATGGTTGGCGTACGCTGTGCAGTTTGTGGCAGTGCTTGCCACTGCCACAGAATCGCTGGAGCCAATATCACGGGCCATGGTAAGCGTAAGGCCAGAAGTGCCAGAGCCATCGGCCTCAAGTGCGGCATAGCGCACGGTTTTGGCGTTTGCCGGCACGAAGGTGTGGAGCTCCAGGCTGTCGGCTGTGAAGTAGAGGGGCAGTTGGGAGGCTGTGAACTTTTTAAGGTAATCTACCGTAACCACTTCGGTATCAATAGGATTGTCACGGGTAGATGGGGCGGTCACATAATTTTTGGAATATCCATCCGTATGGATACCAAGGAAGAACTGGTTGCCCTCTGCTGTGTTGCTATCGGATGCGAATGGTCCGACACCCAGGAACATCTCGTGCTTTGTATACGGAGTGGACTGCGTATATGCGTGGTAAATGTGAGCGTTTATCGCGCTGTCATAGTAGGTGCGCAGCACCTCGCTCACAGTACGCTCGTCCGTTGCTCCCTTTTCACCAGTCTGAATAGTAACATAGTCGGTGAACATTTTTTCACCGCCAATGTTCTGTATACCAGTAGTGCGCACAACGGAAGAATCCACCTTAATCGTGCCATCGCTTATGGATATGCCACTACCAGCGTCAAAACCGCCACCACCATGCTCTTCCCACGCGCCAGCATCAACACCAGGCTCTTTGGCGCCACCTTTATCAGGACCGGAGGGCTGCAAAGCCTTCCAGTATTTCTCATTGTGAAACTTGAGGTCACCAGCCGCGTAGTTGGTGTCGTCTCTCCAGTTGGAGTCCAAAACACGGACAAGCCATGGGGTTGCTGTGGGCATAATGCTAAATTCCTTGTATTAAATTCCTGTTTCTGGTTTGGGGTATCCATTACCAGATGTATCATCGTATTCCAGCGAATTCAGACTGATTAATTTCCAAGAGTCTGTTGTCCATACTTCCTCTCCCAGTGGGTTGTCGTCGCTACGGAAGTACATTCGCTGGTCACTGATTATCAGCTGCAACTTGTCATTGCCTGCACGCATACCTAGCTGAACACCAGTCCAGTCATAGCCAGTCTCTTTCAAGTACAGGGGTATGTCGTCTTTGTTTACCCCACAATGAGAATCGAACCAGAATGTTCCAGGTATTGATTGTATGCTGCCAATGTTTTCTTTTCGAGCTACTGTGGTAGAAGAAAGTATTACTTCTTCCCAATATGTAGTGTTTTCATCGGGTTGCCGTACTCCCCCCCCCCTATGAGGCCCAGAAGGCTGCAGCGCCTTGTAATGCTTCCCACTGTGGTACTTGATCGCGCCCTCATCGTAGTCGCAATCGTTGCGCCATGCAGGGTCAAGCATCTTCATCAGCAGGGGAGTAGTTTCAGACATTACCTACACTCCCAGCACACTGGCGCTCATCTCATAGCCAGCTTTCAAGGGAAACAGTATGGTAACAGTGCTGGAGGTGGTACCAGAACTACCAACCAGCGAAAAATTGTTCAGGTTAAGCTGAATACCATTGCATGTAAGAGTAAGTTTCTCTTTTCCAACAGTATAGCTGATGGGAAGCTGCACAGTGGAGTTGGCGGCTACGTCCTCATCCAGAGTCCACTCTGCGAACTTGGGACTGTAAGAGAATATCTTTGTGCTTGAGGCACCATTTTTCTGTTCTATATCGAAGGGCATAGCCTGTAAATCTCGTCTTGTTACTGCTTTTGTTTTGCGCGTCAGCACAAAGCAAAAGCAGCGATAAAATGTGATTAATAGCTTTGGGCCGAAGGCCGCATAGCCGGGGCGGGCAGCCAGAGCCACCCGCCCGCATATTTCAGGAGGTAAGCCTGGGCTTAGGCGGTAGCGCGAATAATCAGGCCACCGTTCTTGAGGGTCTCAGGAATTTCATCCTCGGCGCCCAGCACAGCCACTTCGGTAACAGCGGCAGCATCGACAGCGGCATCAATTTCCTCAGCGGTAGAGGTGATACCGGTCTGCTGCAGCTTCTGCTCGGCGGTGTAGGACTCACCGGCGGTCACATGGCCGTTGACATCGACAGTCACGCGGTCATAGGCGCCAGCGGTCACGCCAGAGGCAGGGTGGGTGTACTGCAAGTCGCTGATCTTGAAGCCACCGTCCTTGACAATGGTGCCGGTAGCGCCATCGAACACGGCGATGTTATCGGCAACAGCGGTAGCAGGACCGGTAATAGCGCGGTCGATGTTCTTCTGGATGACGGACCAGTCGGCATCGGAAGCACCTTCTGCCTCATAAGCCTTCACGCACAGGATATGGTCGCCAACCTCGCACACCTGACCAGCGTAGGTGCCAGCGGTGCGGATGACGTACATATCGCCGAGCTTGTAATCGGTGGAGGGCAGGGTCTCGACAGTGCCACCGGTACCAAGGGTACCACGCACGTTCACACCAGAAGCAATGGCGGCGTTCACGGCAGCCACAGCGGTGTCAACGTACTCGGTGGTGGCAATCTGGGTGCTGTTGGTGCCCTGAGAGGCGGTCGGAGCGGTAGGAGTACCGGTAAGGGCGGTGTCCACCAGCATGCTGTCGAGCTTCTCGGTAAGGCCCTCAACGGCAGCCATCTCGGTTACAGGGTGAAATTCCTTCTCTTCGCCGGTAGTGGGGTCGCGGTAAGAGAGCTTCTTCAGTTCAGCCATTTAATAAACCTCGTTTGTAGTTGTTTTTTCGTCGTTTCCAACGTTTGTGGCTTTTGCGCGCAGTTCGCTGACGCTAAGGGTACCATCAGCACCGGCGCTTCCGGCTTCGCCTTCAGCATCGATGCTATCGTCGCTTTCCTCATCCTCATCGTCGTGCGCGAAAACCACATAGTCCATCTGGGCAACAAGTTTCTCGACCGTGGACACAGCATCGCGCACATCGGTAAGAGCCTGCTGCAGTTTGGGCATTGTGTCGTCGGGCAGACCAGACGCGCCGGAGTCGCCACTCGCGAGTACTACCTCCGTCATCTGCACACCGACAGGTAATTCGAACGTAAAAGTGACGATCTGCGAGCGTGTGCCGTCCTCGCCAACCTCGGAAAAATAGTTGGGCCCGATGTATCCGGTCGCGTCACAGAAGAGCATCAGCGTGTCCGAGCCAACTTCATAGGTGGCTGGCAACGTAACTTCTTCTCCCGCCGCCGTGGTGGCAGTTACCACCCAGTCGTGGATTTCCCTGCCCATGATGACCTGATTCAGGCCAATCATGCGGTCGTACAAATAGCGCGTTCTGCACGCTAAATCCTTGCTGGGCTGGTTCGAGATGCCATTGGGGCCGCCGAGAACCGGGTCCCGTTCCTCAAGCTGGTAGACCCCCTCTTTCCATACTGATTCCTCGGCTACATATGCCATGGGGTGTCTCCATTAGAACAAAATCGTCCAGGTGCCGGTCAGCGAAATGTCGGACTCTTTGGATATTACCTTGCGTACCTTGCGGGCAAACAAGGAGCCATCTGAACACAGCAGGCCAAACTCGGTAATAGCCATGCCGTTGGCCTCTTCCGTGGACAGGGAAAAATTGAATCGCACACTGTAGGCGTCGTCTTCGGGATATTCGTGGGAGTCCAGCTGCTTGCAAAACGGCTCGGTAAGCGAGAGGTCACCGAGCTCGGGACCATTGGCGTCCGTGCCCACGCCAAACCACGTGACCTGCTTGTCGGGGTCAGCGTCACCCACAAGATGGGCCATGGCTGTACGAGCGGTGTTGACGATCAGATTGTGTTCAACAAAATGCTCAATCTCTACGCCATTCTTGTATACATGCAGATCAAACACGCCACGGGGCTGGGGGCGCTTGTTTTCGGTAAAATTTTCTTTCATATCAGGTTGCAACCCTTTTGAGTTAAATACGGTGCATCGATGCTATAAAAATATTGTGAAGCGCCGTTTGGCACGTTTACGTTTTGCGACTCTTTTATTTATGTTGATTATAAGGCCGTCACAGGCCAGCTCATTGCCGTCGTTTTCGTTGTGGTCACAGTCTCCGGCATATTGAGCGACACCACCGTAGTACAAATAACAGGGTGTATCCGCGATTGTGTCGGACAAAGGCTCCATAATGGAAGCAAAACTCAGTTCCCTGTCCGTTACCTTTGGGGCCGTATCTGCTAGTTTGACGCGCAGCTTTGTCTCAATGCTGTCGGCAAACTTCACGGCGTCCGAAAAACTCAGTTGCAGCTTCTGCCACAGGGTTTCCTTCGCTTTTCTGAACTTCGAGGCAAAGTGGCAGCCAATGCGCAGCGCCTTTATCCTGTCCGTCAGTCTGCCCTCATCGTGCACCCAGAGCGTATGGAAATCCTTACCGTCGTAGTGCCGCAGGCCGTTGTAACGCATGTATGGGCAAAAGGCGTCAATAAATGACTGGGCAAACGTCACATGCCTTTTCAGCTCCGTGCCACGCAGCTGTATATTTGACTCAAAGGCAAGCTCACCTGCGTAGGTGTTGGGCAGTTCGTCTGGTTGCAGCCCCTCATCGGACAACTCCACAGTCATGCCAAGCGTGCCCATTTCATCCGTTGTCTCATGCTCGTACCTGTCGCTCAGCCCCAGCTCCAGTCCCTGCCGTAAACCATCGAATATCTCGTTCATTCGATCGGTCAGGTACACGGCGTAGGTGGTGTTGAACAGATCCAGTGCGAAGGTGTCGTACGGCCCGTAGTCTATCAGGTCAGCGTGCGTGTAGCGTCCGTTGTACGTCTTGGCGAACAGCACGCGGTCGCGCATCTCCTGCATGGTGATGTGCATGCGTAGCCTGTCCAGCATACGGTTGTCGTCATGTACCCACAAGGTATGGCGGTCACGGCCATCGTAGTAGCGCATGCCATCGTACTTCATGTACGGACAGAAGGGATCTCGCCATGGCTCTATGGCAACATTGGCTACAAAGCCCTTGTCCTCGACAGTTTCGTACTTCGTCTCGAAGGTCGCCCGCATATCGATGCGGTCGAGGCTGTCGTTGGCGTGCTGGGCCTGGTCGGCCATACGCAAAAACAGGTCGAGCAGGGCGCCCTTGTCTGTTGCGCCGGCGTACTTGTCGGGCTCAGGTGTCCAATGCACATTAGCCTGCAGGTACAGGTCTTTAACCTTGTGGTACTGGGACTCGATATTCACCCCAACGTTAAGCGTACGCAAAGTATCTGCGGCAAAGGTGTAGCCACCGCCGTAGGTTATTTCGCTTCTGTGGATAAAGCGGCCATCGTACAGCGGTTTGAAGCGCACAAGGTCACAGAAGTTCGGGATGTTTATATTCAGAGCCAGTTTGTCCAGCATGCGGTTGCCGGTGTGATTCCACAGGTCATGTTGGTGGTAGCCGCTGTAGTAGTGCTTGCCGTCGTAGAGAACAAATGGGCAGAAGGGATCGCTGAACGTTCTGTGCAGGTGGAAGTGGTGGTTGGCGTCGTTAACCCGTTTTCGAACGTCGTAGGTATCCTGCGGGTTGTAGCCAATGTCGAGGTAGAATCTCTCCCATCCAAGCAGATCTACGGGGGAGTGGTCTATCTCGGCGTCGTAGTGGAAGCGTCCATCGTAAATCTTGTTGAATCCCCACTTGTCCCAGATGTTTGGCATGCGCATGATCATCTGCGGGCCAACGTCGAGTACCTGGGGGAAGGGGTCCGAGAACACCAGCATGAGCTTGAGGAACAGCTCGTCTTTGGCGACATCCGTGAGATTGAAGTCATCCAGAAACAGCATCCTGAAGATAACTTCAACGTACGGGTTCAGGTAAACAGGAAACCCCGTCCTGATAATCGTGTACAGGTCTTCCAGAATCTGCATGTACAGGTCATACGACTCGAAGGTGATGTTCACCTGCGTATAGACCGTGTTGTATTTGAGGATCTTGTCCATGATGTCGTACTTCTCGGAGTCCGACATGTTCTCGGCGCTGTCCTGATCACTGAACAAGTAATCGGGAAAGCCCATGGACGCTGTTTTCCACCATTCGGGCGAGTTTATGTAGTCCAGAACATCACAGAACGAGCAGAAGAGCTCATTCTTGGAAACCGCGTCGCCTACCTTGTACTTCACCGTAGACAGACCGTAAGAGTAATACGTGCCCCTGTCGGTCGTTATGCGAACGTATGGCGCTTCGTCATGGCGCTCGTGTTCCGTCCACTCGGTAAGGTCTTCGTTTACCCAGGTAATGTCTTTGATAACCTCGCCATCGTAGCGGGCGTAGGGTATGCCAAAGAGGATGTCCAGGATGTCCCGTATGTTGGAGGGCGTCTTGGCGCCTGTGTAGTAGCGCATCAGCGAGGTGACGGTCCATCTGTACTGATAGCTGTCTACCGCTTTTCTGTAGAGAAAGCGTCCGTAACGCTGATAGATGTAGTAGCTGTTGAGCGCTATGGAGCAGCCCCACAGCAGAACGGACTGCTGGGCGTCATCGGACATCTGATACTCGTACGTGGTGATGGACGGGTCGTTGAATATGTCCACGTAAAAGTAGATGCCCTTGTCTGCGATACGGTAGTGCAGACCCTTTTGCAGTATTACAGGAGACTCGAACAGGCTGACTGTGAGAAATTCAATGTTGTTTATGTCACAGCCTTCCAATGAGACGTAGTAACTACTTATGTTGCCTTCGGCATCATAAGTAGTTACAAAATCGCTTCGATTAAAAATAAGCAAATCGAAGGCTAAACCTTGCTCTACAGGCAAATCCAGAATGTTGCCGGACTTGATGGTCTCCAGCAGCCGTGTCATCTGGCGGCCAGCGGCGGCGACAAAGCCGGAGTGCGCCTGCGCGAGGGTAGGCGTATCCCTGTAGTAGTCCACCCAGTAGTCGCCGAGCATGGTGAGCATGCCCCGCGTACTCATGGTCTGTTGGGCGAGGCTTGCCAGCTGGGCGTCTACCGCCGGGGACGCCATATGATCACGGTATTGGATTATTGCCATGTGTTAGTGCACGTTCACAAGCGCTGCGTCGGTATAGAGCTGAATTGTGTTCTCACTTATCTGCTGTGAGTGTGAGCCGAAGGCAGAGATATCAAATATGTTGGTCACAGGCGCGGTCTTATACGCGCCACTGGCCGGGTCAAACAGCGTAGCGGTACAGGTAATGGGCACGTCCACCCTGCGAACATTGGATACCTGGCCATGGATGTACGATATGAGCTCGGATTCACGGTATGTGTCTCCCGAAGCAGCAAGGCCGATAATGTACTCGTTCACCGCGTTCACGACCTCTGTGCGACTTACATCGTCCTCGTTGATAAGCTGCACGGTAATGTCAAAGTCCAGCACCACGGGAAATTTGTGCTTTACCTGGGGGTCATAGCAGGCAACGCGCTGCTCTTCCGAGTACACAAATTCCTGTATGGAGGTGAGGGCGGGGTCGGAGAGCCATTCGAGCGTAACTGTGGTGCCCGGTGTGGCCGCAACCTTAATAACACCAGGACGATAGCCAGACATATTCCAGTCTGTCTCTTCAATACTCACACCGGTAATGGGCACGTCTATCTGTGGCACAATGCCCTCTTCGTCAGGCTCGCCCAGGGTGTAGCAGCTTAAGATGTGTCCAATGTGCGCATTGGCGGGCAACTCGGCTACCGGCAAACTGCCGTCTTCGCCCACAACAAATTCCTGCGTAGTTCTCTGTAATTGAGAAGCGATATAAATATCAGCCTTGTTGCCGTAGTGCACACGCACACCGTTTTCCAAGGTAACAATGTCGCGCATCTGTTCCCTGTCGCCGTGACCCGCTACATACAGGCTCAGGATGGAATCAAATTTCTCACGCAGAACAGTGTCTATGGCCCTGTCGGTGATAAGCTCGCGGGTGGTGATAGCCATGCGCGTGCGTTCGATAAACGCTGTGGTTGTCTCGCGGGAAATTCCAGGTACAAAGGTAGATGGTACTGACGCACGCAGGTAGTAAATATCAGACAGGGTAGCAGTGGCCTCGGAGCCTGCGGTAATTAAAACGTCCGTGTTTTCCGCAGACCTCACAGCCACATCAATGTAGTACTCGTTGTAAGTGTTGGTGGCGTTTACGATTCTCGAAAAATCAGACTCCACAAACACCTGGTCGCCATTGGCAACCACGGGTATCGAGCCGCAGGTACCAACACTGTTGCCGTCAACAAACTGCACAAACTCCAGAGGCTGAGACACCCATATGCGTATCGTGCCGTAGGTTGGCTGGCCGTCCTTGCGGGTGACAAACCAGTTGGACAAAATGCTGTCTACAGCATCGTTGTACTCGTCTTCGGATAGCTGGGTGGCGTTGTACATGTTTGTCGCCTGCTGCAGGCTCAGGTAGGCGCGAGCCCTGTCCACCAGCTGAGAGAACAGAGCGTAGAGCAGGGCGTTGGGCTTGATGACGGCATCGGATATGCCCGTGCCAGCCTCAACGGAACCCTCGTAGCCGGTATCGCGCAGATACTCGATGATTACGTTGGTGGCGTTGGTGAGATCGTCTTGGGAGAAATATACGTTTGCCATGTGTGTAAAATGCAACTACCTAAAACACGCACTTGCAAGTTACGAACAACACCGATTATCTATCGGTATTGTTCGTAATAGCCACTACCTCGCGCTTGCCTGTCGTTGAAATAATCTCTATGTACACATCTACTCTGGTGGGCGTAACAAGAGGATCGTACTTTATATCTCTGAGCACTATGGTATAAAGACGCTCGGACTCTGTGTCATTTGCCGCAAGCTGCGCTTCGCTCTGATTTATATAGGTCTGGCAACGAGAAATATCGTCCAGCACCTCAAGACGCAGCTTCGGCAGGTAGGCATCGCAGATCTGTCCATGATGCATGGATACACCACCATAGTTCGGTTCAAAAGCATCACTACCCCTGGCGGTGAGCATAAACTTTACTACCTTGTTTGCCAGAATTTCGACACTTGTTGCCGGAGCGCTGTCCGCTGTGACGAGATCCATCTCTTCGTAGTGGACTTCGTTGTTCTGAACTATGCGGTTGGTTGCTGAGTAGAGGCGGGTATCAAGCATAGTAGCTGGAGGTGTCTAACATTGGCATTCAGCGCTGCCGCGCTAACTGTTTGTAAAAATGTGTCTCGCAGGTACTCGCGCTTACGCGCTCGTACCTCCGAGAGCATTCTTCCTTACGTTCATCGTCGCAGTAAAAGACGCTTTCTTGTATTCCATTCTTGTACTGCGAACCTTGTTGTATTCCTGTGCTTCCTTGTAGTAGTCGGCACGAGTCTTGGAGTACTCTTTCGACAGTCGCGTAACTGCCTGGGTAAAATCGTAGGCATCGGAGAGCACAAGTTTGTCCACACCACTCATGGTGTTGTTCTGGAAAGCGGCGTTGGCGAACAGACGACCGTTTGTTTCTGCGGAAGTGATGGTCAGAGGCTCGTCTTCCTTCAGGTCTTCACCCTTTGATGTGTTTGTGTCCTTGGAAAATATGGCGAGCACACCGTCTATGTACTGTCCGAACTTGTCGATAAGGTCGGAAACGTTGTCCGCTTCGCTGTTGCCGTAAGTACCTGAACTTGTGCTGCTTGCTCGTGTTGTAATTGAAGGAGTGCTTTTGGTATTTTTAAGTACTACTGTAGGTTCGATGTTATCTGCCATACCTGCGTGCCAGTGACGGGCTCTTCATATACTTCTCGACCTTCTCCCGCAGATGTGTCTTGCGATAGGCAACCTGGGATACCGATAGCTTGACCTTCTTTGCTATGTCGACCACCTTGAGGATAGGCGCTCCGTGAAACCCTGTACTGTGCTCGAATATACGCTTGTCGACAGGATCGAGGGTCATATAGAAACCCTCCAGCACCATATCATCCTCATCATCAGCGTTCTGGCCATCATAGAACCTGCCAGCCACATCCGCGCCAGACTCCACCAGATCCTTCAGGTTGTAGTCACGCACACGAGTTATCTCGATTGGCCGCCAACCAAGACGATCATGCAGCTCTTCGGTGGTAGGCTCTCGGCCATGCGTGAGAGTAAAATCATTCACCGCTGTGTTGTAGGCGTTGAGTTTCATAACGATATGCTCAGGTATGCGGGCGGTGTTCTGGTAGGTGTAAACGGTACGACTTATCGGCAGCAGGTTGTTGGTCACATGTGTAGCCAGGGCTGTACCCTTGGACGGGTCGTAGGTATCAAACGCCTTTACCGCCAGCACCTTTGCCTGACTCTCCAGCACATCGGCGGGAATAGGGCCAGACCACTTGTTTACCTGGCTGAATATTACGCCGTGAAAGCGTCTCAGCAGGTTGGAACGTGTGGCAGGATTCGGGTTTGCCTTGTAGGCTTTCCACGCTTCGAAGTCTTGTTGTGCTGTAGTTGTTGCCATACTAAAATAATGTAGGGTTACCCATCTTCAGTACAAGTAGGTAGCATAATATTTATTAGTGTTTATGCTGGTGCAAAACACTAATAAATATTATGCGCCATTTCTTCTTCTCTTACTGCCTTTAGTAATGCACGGAGATCCTTGCTGGCAGCATCGGAACTAAAGCCCTGATTCTTCTCCTTGCTCTGGGCCGCCTTGTCTATCTCCGCTTTTCCAGCCTTTAGCGTACCAATCTTCTTGTTGTTTTCGGCTATTGTAGCCTGTGCCTGCTCACTGGCTTTACTTACCTGTTCACTGGCGGCAAGCTGCTTGTCCAGGGCAACCTTTGCGGCGTCACGTTCCTTTATGTTATTCGCCGTATTGCCTCCAGGCGCGGATACCTTTGCCTGAGCTGCATCATATTTTGATTGAGCTTCGGCTACCTTGAGGGCAGCCTGCACGGTAGCGTCATTGTTGCCCGACTCAAGCTTCTTGTTCTCTTCCTCAAGCTTTTTGATCTGCTCATCCAGCGCGGCTTTCTCGGTCGCGGCCTGCTGCAGGGCCGAGGATGGCAGGATTACCTGTCGTAACGGCGTAGGCTGGTACACCTGGATAGGGGCACGGTCATTCATCCACTCGTTAGACAAATCAACAGGAATATTTCCGTCCTCGTCATCACCGCCAGGTGACTTGTTCAGGCCCATAAAGGAGCAGTAATCGTCAAAGGTAACAATATTGCGCCGCTGCAGCTTGTATGCCTCATAGATGTTCGTCTGTGGGCTTGTTGCCACGTTGTCCACAGTGGCACTCCATTTGGCCTTGGCGTCCTTCCAGGTAATAGGTTCAGCGCCGGATACCGTGATGTCCTTTGTGCCCAATATGGCTTCGTAGACCTTCTTCAGACGATCAACGTTGTGGGTAACCACATGCACCGAATTGATGGGATTAGGGTAGGCGCCCTGGTCTTCGGCCTCTACAGCCTCTGCCAGCAGACGTACACCATTGAGGCTCACTGATGTAGACATTCCCTCAGCGGATATGGAATGCTCGTAGGCGATTACGTTGCCAGCAAAAGAGAAGCCGGAGTCACCGGAGTCATAAACAAGGGCAGGAAAGCCACAGGTCAGATAGGGCAGAAACACGCAATCGACATTTAGCGTCTTGTGCACAATCTGCGCACGCATGAGCTGTCTGCGCATGTACTGCTCGCGCATCTTTTTTATCTGCTCGGCGTCCTTTCCAATGTAAGAGACATCCTTGTTTCCGCCGACAAGAAACGCATAGTACATCCAGGACGGCATGGTATCCTTGTGGACCCACGGCCCTGTATGCTTCTCTATGTCCAGGAGCTGTTCGGACAGTACAGCTCTGCCGGAATCGGGCTGTATCAGGGCTTGTCCGTAAAATGCAGATGGGTAGAAGTCTACTGTGCCAAACATGGCTATGCCGTTGTTGGCGGTTCCCGTCTGAGCGGCGTAGGTCATCAGCGGATTGAAGTTCGACACCTGTATACGGGTTGGTACTCCATTATAGGTGGTGCTTGCCTGCACACTGACCACCTGCGACCTGAAAATAACGTTGCATTGTGGTGGAAATGTATCATCAAACATGGGCTTCAGACAGAACTGAATCATGCGATTGCAATTTCTGTCCGGGGCGTACTTGTTTACGAGATTCTCCACATCCTCAGCAGTTGCCTGCTCGGATATTGGTGTCTTATCGTTGTCTGGTCCCTTGCCACCCATATCCGTGGCAGAGAGAGTAGCCTTGCGGTCCTGGTCCGCCTTCAGACCGAGATCCTCACCCGGTCCTTTGGCTTGAAAAGCGGGATTCGGGATAACCAGGAACTCGTACTCCATCTTCTCCACGAGGAAACTCAGAAGGTCGGCAATGGAGAACTCGGTGGAACTCGTTTGCAGAGCGGACATAATAGCGCTGCTGGCAGCATCTGTTTTCACACCGTACAAGACAGGGAACATCGTGGTTGTTTCCGCGCCACGCTCCGATTCCTTTATGCCATCAGCCTCCCAGGCACCCTTTATGGGAGTAGTATTAGTAGCGGTCTTGGCCTCCTCCACCTCAATGTCAAAGTAGGGAAGCCAGCAAAAACGCCGATCAAAATGCAGGTTGTAGGCAAGGGTAGCGAAGTACTTGGAGACAATGGAATCGTTGTAGCGACCAGCAGGAGCAATCTTTGTAGCTGCCTCTTCCATGTACTGAAGCAGATTCGCCAGGTACTCGGTAGGCATGGTGATCAACTTCACGGTATCACCGTTCTGCTTTGTTTTTAGCCCAAGGCCAGAGAAGAACAGACAAGTGGGGAACATGAACCCCGGCAGGAAAATGCCCTGAGCGACTTCACGGTTGCCAGGAACAGACGACAAAAACTGTTCCTGGATGGATGTCATAAACCGTAGCTTGGTGTCCTTAAATACCTCTGTAAAGGACGCACACTCCAGGTTTATCTCACGTTGGTTCGCGACACTGATGTAGGATCTGCCCGCGACAAACCCCTCGAACATAAGGATGTAGTTCGGACACTCCACCATGGTTTCTTTTACGAATATCTGTACAGGTACCCTGTCGTGATTGCCCAGATTGAAAAGGCGAGGGTCAGCCGGCATGGTAATGCGTGCTGTAGGATACGCATTGAAAGAGGCGCTTATGCTCACGGCTATGGTAGGCATGAGTATGCCAGCCACATAGGTACGCACAGAGGCGAGGAACACATTTGTGGTATCGCCAACGGAGCTGTAGGTCTTGCCTGCGGATTCTCGTACCTGCTGATCGCTTGCTATGGTGGTGGATGTTATGTCGTTCTTGTCTGTTGCCATAGTGAGTTATCCGTTCATGGGAACAGCCGCCGGTTCGGCCTGAGTTCCGGTGTTGACCTCATCCTTGCTGACAATCTTCGGAGTTTCACGGGAGACATCCGCCGGTCCGGTAGTGGTAAGCACGGATGTTTCCGAGAACTCTGTGCCGTGGATGTAGTCCAGCATGAAGTTATGGTCGCTGGACTTAAACACGGCCTTCATCACCTCAAGCTGAAGAGTCAGGTATACAAGATCCTGCACCTCTCCCGTCTCGGAAAAATTCACAGCGGAAGCGGCGCCGTAGATGGCAGCGTTGGGAAAGGTGAACACAGGGGCTACCCCACGTCTGGCAACGGCTTCCAGGCGAAGGTAGTTTCGGTAGATGTCCATAAAGGTATCCTTGCCGAAGTTCTTGCCTGTATCCACAAGTGCCGCGTTGATGCTCATGGTCATGGCGTCCTTGCCGAAGGCTATGAACGAGAAGCCATTACCAACATGAATCTCTGTCTGCGTATGCTCATTGAAGGCAAAATCGAGAGACTCGACTATCAGGTCGACTGGAAACGGCTGTGTGGCTGATATGGACTCGTAAATAACAGCCCTGCCGGTGAAGGCATCATAGGGCTGCTCCATTGTGCTGGTGGCTATAAGCTGATCATTGTATAGCTGTGCCCAGTTGTTGGCGTTCCAGGACATATATTACTTCGTTGCTCCGGTGTTATTCGTAGGCACAACGGCTGGTTCCGCTTGCTGGCCGTCCTTTTTTGGGGAATCCTCTCCCAGGCCAAGGTCGAACTTTCGTGTAGATACGGAAGGTGTCTTGCCGTAGTAGCCGGTGTACAGCGTGGCGTCCTCGGAGTAGATGTTCTGATACTTGTATCCTATGCCTGTCAGCGTGAAGGTAGAGAAGTCCGGTTCCGCACTGCTTTCGTTGAAGTGCAGGCTCTGCACAAAGAGTTTCATGCAGGTGTCCTTTACGACAAGGGTCAGGGTGCGCTCAGCCTTGGAAAGTTGCTTTGCTCGCATGTTGGACGTGTAGACGTACAGGAATTTCGTGCGGTAATCCTTGTCTCCGGATGTAAGCAGCTTGGCTGTGAGACTGACCTGCACGGGCATCGGACCCATGGCAAACCAGCAAAATGACTCGGATAAGGTATTGTGCCTAGCTACCTTCTCCGAGTGTGCCTCCGAGTAGTCCGTGACAATGAGCTCCCAGAAGTCATCTGACCGCAAACTTTGAACATCAGCAGCGGTGAGGCCACCTTTGCCAATCAGAGAGGTAAAGGTGGCCGAGTTCACCTGCAGATAGGTTTTCTGGCGGTAGTCATCCTCGTAGTTTGACGCCTTGGAGGTAGGGATGTAGCCGTTTACGAATACGCTTGTTCGTTGCGTATTGCTCAAGATGTCAGATACTGCCATTATGCACCCGAGTTGGCATCACGGTTGTTCTTTTTCAGCGTGGCGTTCAACGTGGTAAGAGTTTGGTCGACACGCTTCAGTACACCAGGAAGTTCACCGAGAGCCTGATCTGTTTCCTTGGAGAGGAGGCTTGCACCGGTGTTGGCTCCGCCACCAATACCACCTCCAAGAAGAGCCTGGTTCAGCTTGGCGTAGTCGGCGGCTGCCTGATCACCAAGAAGCGTATCCGTCAAGGGGTTGCCTGTAGCACCATTGAGAGGGCTTGCCCTGCCGGTAAGCTCACGAACACGCACAAGGTCCACACTTTGTCCACTACGTCTGCGCTCCTCTATGTAGCCTGCTGCCTTGTCGTATCCGGACCTACGAAGAGCACCCATCATCTGATTGAAGCGCTCATCGTCGATTTTGTTTTTGTCGTGCAGAAAGTTGATCTCGTCTGCGGACTCCGCGCCCATTGATTTGGCGAGGAAAAGTCTGGTATTGAGAGCTTCGTTGACGTTTCCCGTGTTGCGCATGAGCCTTGATGTTGACGAGTTGAGTGATGTACCTGCCGAGTTTCTCAAACGCATATTGATACGGTCACCAAGGGAACCGTATACATCATCTGCGTCAGCCGAGGTCAGCTCAACGGTCTTTCCAAGACGAGTAAGCAGCTCTTTCTTGGAGCCATCAAGCTTTATCCCGCGCCTTGTCAGCAGGTTTTCCATTGTGGCCTGAGCGTTACCGCCTGACTTCAGAGCATTCTCTATCTCTGTTTTCGAGTAGCCAAGTGATGTGCCCCACTCCATAAGGTGCTTTTTAAGTTGCTCACGCTGAGACTCTATCTCCTTGCGTTCCTTTTCAGAGAGAGTCTTGTCGCCAAGCATAGGAGTGAGAGCCTTGTAGTCGGCCAGAAACTGGAAAGCGGTAGGCATATTCTCAAAGAACATGCCGGCTGTCAGTTCACCATTACCGCCTTTGACTGCTGTCTGGTCAGACACAGCAGCTATGTAGGCGTCAGAGATCTTGGACTCGCTACCGGCAACCATACCATTCATCTGTCTGTTGACAAGATTGGCGGCAATGGTCTTGTTGATCTTGGAGATCACGTCATTCGTGACTTTGCCAGTTATTACGGGCTCGTACTTCTTGCCAATACCAACAAGGGGTCCATCTTCTCCTTGTGCCCTGACAACACTTACCTGCAAGGCTCTTCGTACAGCTGTATTCTGTAGCAATTTCTTTGCCATTGCCCTACGAGCAGCTTCATTATCGGGGGAGTATCCCTTTTGCAGAAGAAGCGAAGACAAAATACGCTCGTACGCGTTATTTCCGTTTACAGCGTCAGCATTCTTGCCAGTCGCAAACAGACCACTTAGAGAGGTAATACTACCGCTATACTTCTGTACCTCGCTGGCAAGCTCATCTCCGGTGACGTTCTCTATGCCTCCGCCAACGGCATTAGCCATCGCGGCGGAAATAACTCCCTCGACCCTGTAGTTCTGGTCCTTGGCCGCCAGCTCGATAGAATTGTATCGCAAGGCCATGCCGACCGTATCCGCTCCCCCATCCTCGATTTTCGTGTCCAGCAGATTTGTTGCCATTGTGTCTGCCTGGCGGTCAGCAGCACGCAGACGAGCTATCCTCTCGGAACGGGTAACAAGCGGTGTACCAGAAGGAGCGCCTTTGAGGAGCTTGTTCAAATCGGTCGCGTACAGACCCGTCTTTCCACCACCATGCTGCCTACGCCAGGATATCTGGTTACGAATAAAGTCTTCGAGAGCAACCTCGGTGGCACCCTTGCTTCCCTGATGAAGAACGTATTTCTTTCCATCACGTTCTATAACCATACCGATATGGTCAATACTGCGGTATCTGTCATTATTCTTGCCACCATTGTTATCAACTGCAATAAGAGTGCCTGCACGCACGTTTTTCATAAAGGCAGCCACAGCGTCATTAACGTTGTCTGTCTCCATGGAAATACTTTCACCGGCAGAACCAGCGACCCTTCTGTATATTTCACTTGCTGTTTCTATACTGTCTGACTTGAACAATTGACTCACATCAGCGTTATCTATAGTAACGCCACCGTTTTCCTCAACATACCTCTTGACAACCTCATGCACAAGACCAGAGCAATCAGGACGTACTCTTCGGCTTCCATCCCTTTTGCTCGCTACATCATCGTTTCCGTACTTTCCCTTGAAATCTACATCTTCCAGGAAGCCATGCGCGAATCGAGAAAGAGAGTCTCCAAATCCTCCCTGTTGCGAGCGTAACCGCCTTACGTAATCCATAAGGCGGTTGTAATCATCACCACCTATCCTGTATCGACCGCCTGTCTTTTTATTCTGCTGGGCGGAATTGTACAGCTTGTTGATAATGTCTATGCCGCCATCCTTGGCTACGGACGCACGAATCTGCTCCGCACTGACACCCTGCAAGGCACGATCAATAGCGGTCATTACGCCACCGCCGCCCATTTGCACGCCCATTGGGAATATGGCTGCCATCAATTCCGGGCTTTCGCTCAGAGCAGCATAGCGGGCGTCCGTCTTGGCTCGTTTTTGGAAGCTTGGCAGAGCTATATCCTTGATCTCTGTGCCATAGTCTCCAAGGAAGCCCTGTTGCTGGATAAGAGCACCCCAACCTTGAGTAGCACGTTCCCTGGCGGCCTTGAAGCGTTCAAACTCTTCCTTACCACCTGCGGCAAGAATCTGAGCATCAGTCTTGTCATTATACTTGCGCAGTAATTCAAGATCTTCACGGGAAGCATGGCTTTCGAACAAGTCCTTGTACTTGTTCCACTTGCCCAGAGTCTTTCCATCACCGTAAAGCAGATTGATAAGATTGCCCGATGTGAGGGAAAAGGCACCAAAGCCGCCATTGCTCACACGTGCCATAGCGGCAGCGCCTGTACGACTTGTCTCGGACATCTGGCCATGTTCAAGCTGAGCAAAAAGAATTTCCGTGTCTCTATCGGTCAGCTTGGCCTTGTTGTACAAAGGCATAAACTCGCCAATATCAGCAGTACGAGAAAGACCTTCATTCAAACGGCCAAAATCGCTTGCTGGCTGGACAAGAGGTATCGCCCGGCCTGCCGCGTCAGCCTCATTACGAGCGCTGTTGCCGATAAGACGTTCGGATACACCGTACAGCCTTTCACCAATGCCGGTTTTCCAGGTCTCAAAGGAACGGGTAAGTCTGCGCAGCCAGCTGTTGCGCTGTGCATACTCTTCTCTGCGCTTCTGACGAGCCTCGTCCATGGTACGAGCTCTGGCCTTCTGCGCGGCTTCAGAGTAGTAGCCTTCTGTCTTGAAAGTGGCGGTCTCTGCATCCATGCCTGTCATCATAAGACCGGCTCGTGTAGCCTCTCTTCCCTGGAAGCCAGCCATCTGCCCGGCACGGGTAGCCATTAGAATCTCAAGGTTGTCCGCCCCGAATCTCTCTTGCAACTGCGTGTACACATGATGCTTGTTGGCCTCATAGGCCATCATCTGCTCACCGGAGTAGATACGATTGCCTTGGGACATAAGCTTTTGCAGACTGTTGGGATCTCCGAGTGCCTGAAACAGGTCTACATCAGTGCGCAACCCGGTCATGGAATCATTCATAAGACCAGGGAGTATAACATCGGCAAAGGAGTTGTGTACCCGTGCGTCCTGTTGTGTCATGCGCTGGGCCATACCGGAAACACCGCCGTAATGAGCCAGTGTGACAGGATCAAGAACACCCGTACGCTGCATGTAGGTAATGTTTGCGGCGTTGGCCATACTCTGCAGTGAGCCCTGCATTGCGTTCAATCCGGCTTGCTGGAAGGTCAGGGCTCCTGACGCACCGTACGTGTCGACCATCTGCTGATGAGACAAGCCGGTCATGCGAGCATATGCCTGTTCCTGACGGGCAATATTGTTGTATTGCTCAGCGGTAGCGCCCATATCCTGCATGCGCTTCATCGTCTTCATAATGTCTTTGAAGTCGGTGGAGCCAACCACTTCCATCATGGTCGTCATGGAGTTGCGCAGATTTTTCAGGACACGTTTATACTGCTCGACATTGTTCGCGTAGTCGAACTGACCGTACTCAATGCCGAGCCTCAGCATCTCACGCCAGTCCCCTTCCTTCATAATGCTGTCGTCAGCGGCGGAGTAGCGCATCATCCTGTCAAGATTTCTGGCCGACTTGTAGTTGAAGCCGTACCCCAGTGTAGTGTCAGTATCCTGGCTACCGTACACCTTGGCAGTAGTCATGTTCTGGATCATCCTGCTCTCGCGAATGCGATCCGTAACAGGAGCTGTCATATCAGGCAGGAAAAGAGACGCGGCCATGCCGGGAAGACCAAACAGTGCTGTCAGCGCTGTGCCAGCGCCAAGGTTGGCAGCTATTCCCGGTACGGCCATCGCCGCGTCGTGCATGTTTCTGTGGGCGTACACCTGCTGTTGTGCCACGCTTATTGCAGGATTGTACGTATTGAATGTGTACTCTGGGAGACCGAACGGACCACCCTTTGTAGCGATAAGGAAGCGTTGCCAGAGGCTGTCAGTCTGCGGAACGTAACCCTGTGCGTCCGGAACAGGTAGTGTACGAAAGGCGCCAAGCTCACTCGGTGTCAGAAACTGAGCCTGGGGCATGTAACCCATCTGCCCACCTGTAAGAAATTGCAGCTGGAGAGGGTCCGTAATGGGGGTCTGTCCCGGTATGTACTGCGCGTCTGGTGTAATCACTGGTTCTCACTCATTTCCTGTACGGTCTGCGCAAGCTTGCTGATGGACGCTCTCAGGTCATCAAGCGACTTGAAGCCTTCCGGACGTTCTGCGGATATAATGTCCAGGAAAGCCTTTTTCTTCTCATCGTCTTTTGCCGCTGCTTCTCTTGCCCTGTCGCGCTCGACACGCTGTGGGTTGATCATATCAAGGATCATATCCTTGGTCTCGCCAATATTCTTCGCGTAATGCTTTGACGAAGACTCTTCGACAGTACCCATGCCGGCCACAACAATAAGATCGATAAGCCTGTCGAACTTCCATATTGACGAGTAGTAGTTGAACAGGTCTCTCTTGTAGAAGTGCAGGGCGAGATACCTACCCTGCACGGTGTATGTGGAAAACTGCTCCCCTGAACGCAGCAACAATTCTACTCTGAGCTTTCCTTCAGGGGTTGCGTAAAATTTCTGAGCGCCCAATCGGATGTGGCAATAGTAACAGCCCTGTCAAACACAGCAAGCTTCTCTATCAATCTGTTGCGATAAATGAAGGCAAGACTTCTCACAAACTTGAGATTATTGTTGAAGCTCTCTTCATCGGTAGCGTTAAACTGAGCATCACCAAATCTCACAATACTTGCGGCAAGATTCATCTCAGCGATGAGATTACTGTAGCGAAGCGCCGATACCTTGCCCTTGTCGGCGGTAATCTCGTCTATCCTGTCGATGATGATGTCATCTACCCAGCCTTCTCGAATCTTGTAACATACAGGAATCTTATCAAAAAGCTTGAAGTCGTAGGCTACGTTTCCCGTAGTGAGGATGGAGTCCAGCAGGTTTTTCAAGTCCTGCTCGGTAATTCCGTGCTCCTTGAGGTACTCCCAGTTCTCCCTGAGAATCATGTCCTCGGAAATGCCTTCCGGGGCTGCGTTAAGGGTACCGTCCTCGTTTACCGTTGGGGTAAGAGGAGTACCACCGTCTGTGCTTGTCTCTGTCCTGCTGGGAACTGTTCCCTTTGCCGGCCTTTTCGCGTTTCTGATATCCATAAAAATTTATCCCCCTTAGTCACTTGTTGTCTGGTCTACGCCCGTGGTAATCCTGCCGTTTATGGTTCCTGTAACCGGGTCACCGACACGGGCCAGAGTATGTCCGTTTATGCTCACCACTGCCGACTGGCCAACTACCGTGCAGGTATGGCCGCAGTCTCCTCTTCCTACAGAGCCCGTGGCGCATATGGCATTACCGTTTATGCTGGTATTCGGCTCACCGGAAACAAGCGTTCCGCCTACCCAGGCACCATCACATGCAGAGCAGTTGCCCGTGAAGCGGCAACCGACTGTTGCTATTGGCATTCCCATAGACTTACCACCTCAAGTACCCAAGACTCTTTACATCATCGGCAACCTTGAGCGCCTGTTTCTGCAGATCGGTAGTCGTGCTCACGGCAATCTGCTTCACGGAACCAGTAGCGCTGTCCCACATGGCTCCCGCGCTCTCCAGAACACTGTCCGCAGACTTCGGCAAACGGTCCACAAATCCGGCCACATCCTTGTAGGCGGCACAAAGCTGTTCCACACACTGCTCAAGCTTTTTCATGTTGTCGACCAGCTCATCTATGCCGGATCTTTTGAGAGCAGAATCGTAGGCATCGCGCAGGTTGTTGATGGATTCGGTAGGGGTTTCGCGAGCGTTGTCGAGTGCTTCACGTGCGGTTGAGCCCAACTCGTTCTTGAGCTGTCGAAGCATTTCATCATAGGGCGCACCTTCGTTGATGGCGTCCAAAATCTCGGCTGCAAGTTTGCCCACCGGCGTGTCCACCAGGAAAGGGCAATCCAGTATGTGGGAAACAGCGCTCTTCAATGCGTCTATCGCCCCGGCTGCCCCACCGAGAAGCTCATCGATAGCCTGATCAACCTTGTCGATAGTGCTTAAGGCCGTGTTCACCATATTCTGGGCGACATCAAACGGGTAATCTACCAGCTGCTGCATCATCTGCATGTAGCGTCTGGGTGCCTCAAGCGCCGCTTCTACAGACTTGTTTATCGTTTTCAGCGCGGAAATTGCCGCCTCACAGCCTACATCAGTAAACTGGGGCACAGAAATGTTCTGCAACGGCTCGGCGAGCTTGTTGAGAACAGTCTGCTTGAAGCACCATATCCATACAGGTGTGTAGCCATCATCGCACTTGCCGTCTTTCTTTGGTACTGCTGTTTTTTCTGCCATAAGCTACACCGTCTGTATATCGAGAGAGCTGCAACGGAGAGTGCAGGGCTGACCGGAAGTGCTCATGGACTGCAAATTGATGCCGGACGCGTTGATGTTCAGGATGCCGCCTACCTCAAGATTATAGTTGCCACCGATCTGTTGCTGCTTTTCTCCGCCAGCCGTCTCGGTAACATTACCGATTACCTTGTTGTCCGCCTTGCCGCGAACTTCTTCGACACTGTTGCCGTTAACCTGCGAAAAACGGTCACCTTCGATAAGCGTCTGACTGTCACTGCCAATAGACATAAGGTGATCATCTGTCGTCACCATCCTCATTTTGCCATCTTTACCAATGAAGAATCCTGAAGCGCCAGAGTTGTCAGTCGAATTAACCATGAAACCCAGGCGCATGTCTGGAGAATCCTCAATATCACCCATGAAAAACCGGGTGGTTGGCACACCAGCTGAGGGTTCAGACTCTTCTCCATATGCCGCGCCACCCTCGATGACCAATCCACAACGGCCATTGGTGCCATTGGAGAACTTCAGAGTACCGAAGTCAGATACAATTTCGAACTCTCGACAAATTATGCGGCAGAGGTTCATCATGTTGAGCAAAACCAACTGTGCCATTGGGGATGCCATTAGACGGACAAGACCTTCCTGTCCCAGAGTAAGACTAGCACCACCATCAGCGGCGAACTTTATGTCTCCGGGAAGATCCGGGAAGTCCCTGGACTTGTCGTATGTGGTATTGCCGTTCTCACCATATGTGGCATCGGTACTCAAATCAGTTTCTGAAGCCATGTATCCCCCTTACACAATAGACTGCGAAACAGTGCCCAGTGGAGGTATGGTCGCCAAAACGAACAACACTCCCTGAATAGGGATCATCACTACATGAGCACCCACCAGCTTGCGTGACCACACAACATCTGTAGCCTGACCACCGCCTCCCATGGTATTTAGTATGGGAACGTTGTCTATTACTCCGCCCTCAGTACGCTGAACCTTGCATGTTGCGTTCTTGTTGCTGCATTCAAGAACAACACCAGTCTCAAAAAAATTGTAATCGTTGCTGTTATCTGGCAAGTAAGCCATGAATTATATCCCCCTTTGCACTACTTAAAATATTGCTGGAGTTTACATCATCAGTAAAGCAAAAAGGTGTTGTGTCGCTTTTGGCAACACAACACCTTTATAGGGAGGGGTAGGGGGAGGTAAGGAGGTAGCTTAGCCCATTTGGGTAAGATTGGTAAGAAGTTCAGGGGTCTTGTCGAGAGGTGCAGAACCGTAATCGCTCCACGGAACAACACGGTCAGCCATCATGGAGACATTTTCCATGAGCACTGCCTGCCCGGACTGGATGGCCTGCGAGCGGTTGACGAGCGTACAGACCTCAAAATATTCGGCAGCTGCATGCGAACGAGAAGATGTTGAGGAGCTTGCCAGTGTAGCGGGGGCATCCCAGATAACACCGAGACCGAAAGGCACGCGGAACACATCTTCCTCAAGGTTGGTCCACCAGGTACCTTCCTCTGAACCAGCCTTGATATCGTACTTGGAGTTCCTGTTCGTAACATCTTGTCCGAAAGAAGCGTTGGCATAGAATGAGTTGAGCAGGTTACGACCAACGATCATCATGCGGCTCATGGAAATCTGTACAGGAGCGTTTGTAATACCAAACACATGGCGACGTGATCCAATGGCCTTCAAAGGTTGAACGGAACGCGTTTCCGTGTACTGGAACGCGTTCACAAATCCGATTGTGTGGAATGAGTCTGAACCTGTAGCCAGATTGAGTCGCGGGGGGCCGGCGACAATCAAACAATCGTCGGGATGTATAAATGTGAGCTGGGAGGTATCGTGAAAATGCTCGACAAACTGCTCTTTGTAGTTCTTTATCCATCCAGTAGGATCAGTAACTACCTGTTCCTGGGATTCAATCAGTTTGATAGGTGAAAATGACATATATTACAAACCTCCCAATTACTGGCTAACAAGATGCAAACCAATAGTATTGAGCGGGTAGGGGAAGGTAACGTCAACATACGCCTCAACACGAGTACGGTTATCCTCAAGGTAACCAATACTACGGATAGCATAGTCAACGATAGGAGCGCCAATCTGAGCCTGAACATCAAGCTTCAGAGACTCAAGAGCAGCTGACAGGGACGTACTGATTGCGGACAGAGCCGCTGAAGTAACGTTCCATGTACCGATGTACGGACGAAGGACATCACGGCAGATATAGGACACGTAGTCGTAGTTCTTGACGAAGGAAAGTTCCTGGAACTCGACCGTGCTCATATCCGTGGTCAGCTGATGACGAACATACGGAGCGGACTCTTCGGTCTCCTGTACGAAAATAAACGTACCGCCACCGGCAATGGTGTTCAGCTGGTCCTGGCTGAAGTAGTCATTGGAGTGCTTAACGCCGCCAATACCAGACATGGACAAGTTCGTGAAACCATAATGCGAAGGAAGGCCGGCAATACCACCAGCAACCGCGCAGGCAAGATAGTAACCAGGCAGTTCGCGCTCATCGATCACGCAGATGTCAGGCCAGACATGCACAAAGCGAGAAGAGCCATAGGACTGTGACACGGCGGCAACGGCGCTTGCCTGTTCCGACTTGTCCATGGTGTGCGTAATCGTGAAACTCACTTCAGGGCTGTCAGTCACCAACTCTTCCGCAAAGGGAGAGCTGGGGGTGATCGTCAGGATATCTTCTGCAGCAACGGAGGATACTGTGTAAGTGTATTGCTTGTCCTTGTAGGTGATGTTCAGCGTGTCACCAGCATCAACTGACGAAGACATGAACTCCACAGGCTGTTCGGCACCCGTAGCTGTGGACACCAGGCCACGGGTAGCGGTGAACAGCAGGTTCATCTCGTTACTGTCCTTGGAACACTTGCCGAAGCCCTCAGCCTTTGTCTGCTCCGTCTGGAGGACAGAGGAACCGATGGCAATACGCCACATATCGATTTCAGGATCAGCCATCTGCTCGGCGCTGTTCTTGAACATCGTCAGCACTTCGGTGCTTGTGGTAAGAGGCACCATGGAGTAGAGCGGATCGACAGTCTCCAGCTTGTCCTTGGCAGCGGTGTAGCCGGGCAGGTCGTCGGAATCAACACCAATGCACATAACGGATGTGGTGGTGTTGGACAGGCAGACCATCACGCCATATGCCAGCGGGTTCTCGGGCACAACCTTGCCAAGCTTGCCTTCGATTTCATCCACCGTCTGAATAGTGGTGACAGAGGACAGGTCCTGACGCAACGCCTTGTAGCCAATGTACAGCGTAGCGTCATTGATGCTGCGCTCGACACCATCAATATCTGCCTTCAGGCCAGCCAGCGAGTACAGCTCGGAGTTTGCGTCAACCGTAACACCTGCCGACTTCGCATCCATGTACACATTTTCGACGCGGCGACTAAACATGATCGTGGTTGCGTCTTCGGGAATACTGCGATTGAGCAGCACGGCCTTGGCAACGGGATCAACGTCAGTGACACGATATGTGTAGGTGGACTCGACATCAAAGCTGGCGTAATCGCCAACCTTGAGAGTGTCGATAAAGTCAGCCTGCCCGAAGAACAGCAGAGAGTTGCCAGAGAAGAATCCTGTAATGGAAACAGGGGCGTCCATCAGGTTCACACTGGCATTTGCCAGGCGGAACTTCACTGACTCTCCGTCAATCAGGGCACCGGGCTGATTGTTGGGAAATACCGCGTTTTCAATACCGGCAGAAGTGTAGGTACCGGCATGGGCCAGCGTTTCGTCGGAATCGGCATCTATGATATGGTAGCAGGGGCCAATAATGCACGCAGGCAGGCTGGCGGTAACAGAAGTACCTGAAGTAGCCGCGTATTCCTGATACACCTGTACCATTGGTTTCTGGTAGGGCATCTATAACGTCCTTTTTGAAAATCTATATTTGTTTGTCTTCCAGTAGGTTTTTGTACACTTTTATGCCTTCTATCAGCGGGTTGTCCGCGTCAGAAGTCCACTTGTACTGCATGCAGTATGCCATATCCACCTGGCATACAAACATCATATCATCCTGATCAAAGCGTGTTGTGGAACTCAGCGACACGTTCGAGATATCCTGTATGCCAAGAACACTGGGCAATATCGTCCTGTAGGACAAAAATATGCCAAATATCGTCTGGCCTATTATCTCCGCTTCCAGATATATCTTGCTGAGAACCTTTGCCACTATGCTGGAATATACGAGGGTAGAGCCTTTTGCCGAACTGATACGTGGAACCTTGTCTGCCAGGTCGCCAAGTACAACGGGATTTGTGGTCTGAGTTTCCCTTGTTACTACGACCAGCGGCTTCTTGCCGTAATTTTCGGAGTCCTTGTTATATACGGTATCAAAGGTGATATGCGTATTTTCGTAATCGTCAGGCAGGTATCTGTAAGGGAACGTCTCGGGGAAATTCTGAAACTGCCATCGCAACAGCGTGATAACAAGGTCTCTTACATGCAGAGGTGTTCCGTAAGGTATTATGTAGCCACCTATTGGCTTTGGTTGCACACCTTGCATTTGTTACACCCAGTCCGCCTCCAGAAATTCTGTTCCTATGGGGGTAAGGCCGGACGCGCTGACAACCTGGGCTACCACGGTTCCACGCATCGTCACCATGAATGGCTCCATATCGTAGACCTTGTAGCAGTCCTTGTTGCCCTTGAAGACAAAAAAGTCCTCATCTTTCAACAGGATATCTGTTCCGACTATGATGAATTGGTCCCTGTTGCTGCCACCGGCTTCGCTGATACCTTCTGACGTAGCGACATGGTATTTGGCGCCGATGTCTCCATAGGCGTAGCACTCGCAGAGCCTGTCCCAGCCGCCAACATGGCCGGTACCTTTGCAATATGGGCAATTGGTCAGCATCTTTTCGCCAGTTACCTGATTTGTACAGTGAGGGCAGCGCATGGTGTCCTTCGGGCGATACACACGAATCTGTCTACCGTTGTACCGCTGCGCTACCCGCAACAGGTCCATACGAATCTTGTTCGCGTACCCCTGCAGGTAGTCAAACGTTCCGAACTGGTTTAAGTCGTTGTTAAACCTGGGATTTTCCGGACCCCACGCCTGTTCGGTAATCAGTATGCCTTCTGGCTGCTTACGGGTTGCAGGCTCTATGGGGGTAACTGGTACTTCTTCAGGCATACGCTAATCCCTGAACTGATACTCGTTGATGGTAGCGTACGGCGACCAGCTTTCGCCCCAAGCCTGCTCCTGATTGACGTAGGTCTTGTAGGAAGCGATCTGCTGATCGAACAACCCCTTGTAGAAACTTGCAAGTTGCTGATATTGCGGAAACTTGTTGTCTATCGAGGTCGTCAGCCCCTGCATGGCGTAGTCCACCTGATTGCGCAGCTGCCTTTCGGCCTCACTGACAGCCAGGTGGAAGAGCACACCGTAGAGCATTATTCCCGTACAGTTGTCGGGAAAATTCTCCAGCGTATAGGACATGACAGGGGGAACCGCATTGAAGTCGGCGAGGGTCAGCTCCATGGCAAGCTCGATAAGCTTGTCAGATGACTGCGGATTTCCTCCAAGCAGTACGTTGTAGTACGGCATGTCCTTAACGTAGGTACGTATTTTCTCTACGGTTAATGCCATAATGGGAGGTTACTTGCTTTCAGTAGCGGTAGGCTTGGGGGTTTCAGCCTTTGCAGCCTTGGGTTTGGGCGTAGCGGCAGGCTTGGGGGCTTCTGCCGGCTTGGCTTCAGGCTTGTGGGTAGCAGTAATGGGTTTGTCGTCCACCAGATAGCCAGCCTTCACAAAGGATTCCACGCTCTTTTTCTCACCGGCAGTGAGCGTAATGCCCGGAACAGGCTCACCAGCGCGAATCTTCAGTCGACCAATGACCAGCATTCCGCCTGTCTTGTTAATAAGCATTTTGTATCTCCTTATTTACTTGAACGGCGGAACAGGCTTTGTAATTATGCCTGCCCCGCCGCCAGGGGGAATGTGATTAGGCCAGGGTAAGCTTGACGACACCCTTCGTGTTACCGATTGCAAAGCCGGGAGCTTCGTAGGTATGGAAGGTGATCATGTCAGCCCTTGTCTCAAGGAACAGAGTTGCGTCCTGCAGGAGGAAGAACTTGCAGAAGTACTCAGGCTGGGTGAAGAAATAGATGGTGTCTTCGGGAACCAGATCAGTCTTGATGGTCTTGGTGACCGGGTAGCCGAGGAAAGTATCCTCACCATCCACACCCTTGCGAAAACGCTCTTCCTGGGGAGTGAAGCCGATATCTTCGGTCTTCAGCTTCAGGGATTCGTCAAAGGTGTTCACATGCATGAGAATCTTGCCACGAGGCAGACGCATACGGGTAAGAGCCTGCATGCCAGCCGTGATAGCATTCTTGAAATTACTCGCTGACATGTCAAAGGTAATCTTCTGCTCGGTGGCGTTATCTTCACAGATCTCGTTGATCGTGTCGATAAAGAGCTTGTCTTCCTCGTGCTGGATTGCCTTGACCTGGTTTTCCTGCAACCATTGCTGGATGGGCATCCTGATGGTCATCAACTCAAATTTTGACTTGGTGATTCGCTCTGCCTCGACCTTGCCGAAAGGCACACGGAAGCGCTGACCAGTGTAGTACCTGCGTTCGCCTGTGCCCTTGAAGGGAACAAATGTTGCCTTCGTGGCTTCAGGTTCGATTTCGCAGACGATTGACGGCTGGTCCTTGGTCTCGACATCGGGATCGAGTTCGTCAGGGGTAACCACGCGATGATCAAACAGGCGGCGAAGAATACCGTCTTCATAGAGACGCTGGCGAATATACAGGGAGGCAACTTCCTCTGCCTGTTTAACCTGCCCAGCGGTAAAAATCTTGTCCAGAAAAGCGCCGTTAACAAGGTCGGCGCTCACAACAGGAACTTCATATCCCATAATGGTTTATCTCCTATTAAGCGTCGGCCATCGGCTTCCAGAACAAACGCAGATGTCCATTTGTGGCGTCAAAGTAAATAACCTTGCCGACAACGACATCAGTACCGGCTGTTGCAGCCTTGAACTTGCCAGTGGACTCATCCACGCCCAGAGGGTCATTGGGGGCAAAGGTGGAACCCACGTAATGGTCCTTGTCCACTTCGATAATGGCATCCGACATCAGACCGGTATGGGTATGCCTGATATCTTCCTTGGCGATGACAAAGGCATGCAGCGGCGCTTTGCGACCTGCATCATCAGCTGCGAGTGCGCCTGTCTTCCACTTTCCGGTGCTGGTATCGAGCACCGCGACAGTACCATCCGTCAGGGTAGCACCATCGGCAGCCATCAGCACTTCGTCAAGTGCGCCATTTGACGGCCAACCCTTGCGAATCTCATAACTCATTTATATTCTCTCCAGATTTAGTCCCGTTTGGTTACTCTCCGCCAAGGGCAAACCTGGTAATGGGGTCTGTGCCGCTTGGACTGTACTCGTCACCAAGGGTTCCATAGTCAAAACTTGCTCGCTTCGTCTGGCCGATCTCTGTCTCGCTTTCCGACGTGGTATCATTGGCAATAGACTCGGCCAGCGCCTCAATGCTTTCCGCGAGCTTAAGCAATTCCGTATTCATAATTAGCGACCGTAAAAGAGCATAAAATCCAGCACGCGCTGAGGATCGAGCATGGTGGGTTTATTGTTGTCCTGCTCTGCCGTCTTTTCCTCTTCACTTTTTTCTGCGCGTTCCCGGATCTGCTCAGCCAGCTTCTTCAGATTTTCAGCGAGCTCTCTGTTGTCCATTGTCTACAAGCTCTCTCAGGGCACGCAGATCGATGGCGAACTTTGGTGATTGCGTGTAGGAAGCTTCCTTGGTGGCAGCCTCTTTGAGGAGGCTGGCCACCTTGGACAGCAGCTCGGCTATCTCTTTTTTGCGTGCACTTTTCATGGGGTTTTACTGAGCCTGCTGCTGAAGCTGCTGCATGGCAGTGTCATAAGCGTTCTGTGCTACAGCGTCGGCCTGGGGGACAGCGGCAGGGGCTGCCTGCATTTGTGCTGCCGCCTCGTCATAGGCGGCCTGAGCTGCTGCAGCCTGTTCGTCTTCGGCGGGCTGAGCAGTGAGCTGATTCATCGTGTCCTGGTATGCCTGGGCAGCGGCTGCGCCGGCTGCGGCTTCGGGATCGGCACCGCCCTTGTTGGTCAGATGCTCAACCAGAGCCTTGGCAGCGGAAGCTGAATCACTCACAGCCTGTGCGGCAGCGGCTTCTGGAGAAGCAACCGTGGCATAAGCCTCATCAGCGGCAATCTTGCACAAGGTGTAGTTGTATGCCTGCTCAAAAGCAGCCTCAGCCTGCTTCTGCAGAGAGTCGTCCTCGTTGTCTGCTTCAAAATAACCCATAGTATTATTGTATGCCGCGTCTGCGGCAGCCTGCTTTCTCATGGTCTCGTAGGCTGACTGAGCAAAAATCTCGCCAAACACTTCGGCCTCTTTTGCTATTGCGTTATCGTGCTTGGCGATGTATTCATCTGCCATGTTTTTGAGCACTTTTGCGGCGTCCACAGCCTCATTCTGCTTCTGGTCGACAGTGGCCGCTGCTTCTTGCATAGCGTCTGTTTCACTGGGGGCAGCCTGACAGACACACGGGCTTTGACCACATTCCGGACAAACTTCGGGAGCAGGTGTCGAAACTGATGCTATCTCAGGGGCAACAGGAGTGACAGGTGCATCTTCAGCCTGCTTGTTCAGGCCGGAGTTAAAGTCCCTCAGAAGGTCCGAGAGTGAAATTGTTTTAGTAGTAATCACGGTATGTTATCCACTTTACGTATAAACTTGCATGTTAATGGGCCGAGGGACAAACCCCAGCTATAAAAATATTGATAGATGACGGGTGGATGCGTTCAGCTTTTCTGTCAAAAAAATTGCGTTATTTTACGAGCTTCTTGGTATTGTTTTTGACAGGAAATATGCATGAAAGTACCATATCTGTCAGATACTCCCTTTGAGATTCCGTCCTGAAAGGAGACCCTCTATGCAATTGAACCTTGGCAGAACCCTTATTTCCGTTGGTTGCTTCCTGGCAGCCAGTAAACTGATGTTCCTCATTTTCAGCCCGGCTGAGATCTGGACCATGATAGGCTGTATCGCCATTCCCTTCCTTATGTGGAGCATACAGCCTGTAGAGTACACCAGAGAACGCAGCATCACATTTCTTATTCCTATATTTCGCAGCACTACTCACTATAGGAAAACAACATTGTTTGGTTTAATCCCTATCGGATCTGAGCAGGTTATGAAAAGTGATGTAGCCATTGGCCCGAAGGCTGAGGAAGTTTACGAAGTATTTGAAACAATTAAAACTGCTATTCCCTTCAATGGCGCTCTGAAGGCAATCGGTCGCTAAATTTTTTAGCAGTAACAGAACGGCTAAAAATTAATATTTTTGTTCGCTGGCAATGATAATATTATTGTTATTTTTGCCAGCTATTTTAATTAAAGAGGCCCTATGTCTTCGATATTATCAAATATAACTGACGTAATCAGTAAAGTTACCGGCTACTCTGGATACCAAGACTTTAAGGAAGCAGAGCGCATAAACGAAGATGCCAAACGAAAATATGATGCGTCTCAGCGAAACATAGAATACGCACGCACAACTACCAATAACTATCTTACAGAGCTCGGTAACGAAAAGCTTAGAGTTTTTAATCAAGGTAGCGTAGCGAGATTCATAAATCTCGCCAGCAAGATTGCCTACCTTGACAAGGACTGGCAAAGCACCACCGTAAATACGTCAGTTCCTCTTAATAAGCAGTTACTGGACATCAAAAATATACAGGCTCAGTTCTCGGATTTTGCTGAATGTCTTTTTGGTGGTGGAGCAGCTGGCGGTGTTACCGCGCTTGGCGCCCTTGGAGGAGCGACACTGTTTGGAACAGCGAGTACTGGAGCCGCAATCTCTGGTCTTTCTGGAGCCGCCGCTACAAATGCCACTCTTGCCTGGCTTGGTGGTGGTTCTTTGGCAAGCGGCGGGCTAGGTGTAGCTGGTGGCGCCGCTGTGCTTGGCGGCCTCGTAGTGGCACCAATTATTTTTGTCGGTGGTTGGCTTTTGTCATCAAAGGGAGAAGAAGCTCTGGAACAGGCCAAAGCTAATCAGCTGCAAGCAAATAGCTATATGTCGTCTTCCTGCGTAATTATACGCTCTCTGAACAATATCAGCACAATAGCAAGAAATTATACAATTTCCCTACGTGGCGTAGATAAATTGTTTAACAAACAGTTGGACAGATTACAGGAAATTGTAGACAGTAATACAGACTACAGAACATACTCTCAAAATGATCAAAATTTTGTCATTAAATGCTTTGCATTTATGGATCATATAAAAAGTCTGTCAGATATAGCTATTATGACAAATGACGGATCTTGTATACGAAGATCGGTTGATGACATCAATAAGTACGTTGGTTTTATAAATAAACTAGACGAGATGTAGCCATGACAACAAAAAACTTGCTGGATGGCAATCCACCAATATCTGATGAGTTGTATACTTCTGTTAAAGAACAAGTCATAACTAAAGTTATGACATATCTTCGTGTTCCCATAGATCCAACAATCGCTGTGTCATTATACGCAAATAGCGTAGATGGTATGCAGAGGATAAAAAGCTCTCATACCAATAAAGATGGCACAGACAATAATAATCCTATGAATTACGGGAACACCTACGAAGAACAGGAAGTTACAGCATTTAACCATGCGGCTATAGAAAATAACTGCGATCTCCGTGCAGAAAGGACAGACAATCTTTCGAAAATGAAAGATCTTCCAAAACCACTACAAAAATATGCCAACCTGCACGATCAACATTCAGATATTATAATATACGACAACAATACTGGTGAGGTCGTTGCCAGGGTACAGCTCAAGCATACAAAAGACACGACTATCCTGACAAAGGAAGCCTACACTACATCAAGGGAAGCTCCTGAAATCATCCTTGTTCCGCCGGATACGGAGGCCAGACACGCTGTAAATCTTCGAAAGAGGATGACGCACGGTCACTCTAAAGACTCTAGAAACAGAGCCGAAGTCGCTTCGGAAAAATTGACGGGAGGTCTGGTAGACTCAAAGTATACAGAGAAGATAGATGATGACAATCCTGCTCTGAATGACACCTTTTCTCTGTATGGACAACTTCACAAGCTGTCTAAGGACTATCCATCACTATCTAAAAAGATACCATATGCTGGGCAAGCAGGGACACTGATAACAGATGCTGCATCCAATGTTACGAATTCCATGATTGCTGGTGCTGGTCCTATTATTTTAGGTGGTATCATCTACGAGCTGAAGGATGCCTTCGAGAATCAAAACACTCTTTCATGGATAGATCGTATTTGTAGATTTCTTAACGCTGTATTCTCATCAATAAAAAATACACTAAAAAACTCGCTTGTTAAAGAACTTATCAATGGAATACTTGGTTTTATTGCTGGAATATTCAAAAATGCTGCCAAACTGATCACAACATTTGCTACAGCAATACATCAGATATGCGGACATATATATGACTATGTGACTGGAAAAATAAAAAATTTTTCTGACCTTATTGCTGTAGTCCTGAAAGCTTTTGCCGTAGCTGGAATAACTACTTTTTGCGTTATTCTTGAGAAATTCGTAGCGACAAACTTTCCATGGATACCTGGGCTACTCGTAGCGATTCTATCAGCGGCCATAGGCGGAATAGCCATGGTTTTTGCAAGCAAGGCTATAGACGCTGTTGTGTATACATTTGTAAAAATGGTATCTAGGGTAGAGGCAGCGAAACTTAGGCGTGAACAGATTGAAAAATATATTAACGACACACTGCCTAAGCTACTTGAATCCTCAAATGAACTTGATGCTTACATAAAAGATTTTACAGCTAACCAGGAAAAGATATTACAATTTTCATATCCAGAGATAGCAAAGAATTTTTCTGATGACACATGCACAGCTAAGGAATTTGTAGAAAAACTGAATGATATACATAGCACACTAGGAATGCAAAGATTCCCTGATGACTATGTTGATAAAGTACATAATAAACTTTTAAGGGACTCAGATATAATCAATAACAGAATTAGAAAAATATAGCCCTTTTTTGTTATAAGGATATGCAGATTACTGTTAGCTAAATAAACTAAATAAAACAAAGGTACTCCAATTCGTGGGAAGCACTGATGCCAACCACAAAACAAAAGGAGTACCCATATGTCTTCGTCCAACACTGACGAGATCTTGGAGACTGTCATCACAGTCGTTCAGGTAGTTGTTGTCGTAGGTACAGCAATACTTTCTGTACTTGATAGCAAACCTGTGGACAAGAAGTAACAGTTAATCTGTACCAAGCTGGAAGAGGTAGCAGCGGTTCTACTTCTTCCAGCGATTTTTTAATGCCTCAAGCGCTTTTTTAGCTCCATGGTGCGTAACTGCCCCAGCGACACCACCAGCAAGAAGACTAACACCTGGGTGATCAACAATGGTCCTTCCCAGATTATGCAGCGGATTATCCGGTTCCGGCATACCTTCTCTGCGGCTTTTCCACTTGTTGTATGCGTAGTCCAGTGCCACAGCCGCAGGGGCAGCCAATCCAACAGTAGTTCCAAAACTGACGGCGGCTGTCTTGGCAGGCATCTTGAATGACTGGTTCACGAGGGTAGCCGGAAGCTCTTCTCCGGTATTATGAACAATACATCTGTTGCGATCTGTGTCTTCCATAAGTAACGACATCGCTGGTACTCCAAATAAACCACCAATACCGAGCTTCTGTGCGAGGTCTGGGGAGGCAATCAAACTTCCGATGGCTGCCATGGCAAGCAATCCGCCAAGCAATTTCTTGGGTATGTGTCCAGACCTTGCCTGATCCAGGTAATATGGGGTAGTGCGAACAGCATTGCCAGCCGCGTCTTGAATGCGCATCTGTGAAAAGGCTGACTCGGAAGCGACCTTTTGTACAACCGGTATGCGCTTGATGATCGCTATACGCTTTACGGTTATAGGTTTGATGATCTGTACCGTAAGCACTCGCCTCAAAGAATCCGGCTCATTACCAGCGAATACACCGCTGATGCATGGTGATATTCGTTCCGGATTATTTTCCAGGATGGAAAGTGCCTCCGGGAGTAATGACAGAGCCTTTCCAATCCCAATACCCATTCCCGGTAGTCCACTCATCCAATATGCGTCTGCCAGAGACAATGGTGAACCGCAATCGCCGAGCGCCTGTGCAAAACACAACGGAGTACACCCAATGCGGTCGAGGTCAGAGTAGGGCATCTCAGGGTAGTCAAAGTCGTCGAACCCACACTCGGCAATATCGCGCACAGGCTTGATATCAGGATCAATCAGAGAATCAACAATCTTGCCATCCACCTGTTTGATGATATCCGCGAGCTTGTGAACAGAAGCAGCCTTGCGCAGAAGATCCTCGGATTCCTCACCGAGCTCTGCTGATGACTTGACAAGCTGTGGCTGCACGTTTTGTGCTGGTTCATCTGAGGCAATCTTGTCCAATGCAAACGCTGTAGGGTCAGCCGGACGTGTCACAATGGAAATATCAAAGAACTTCGGATTCGGATTAAAGGCATACACCTGCTTGCCATCAGGAAGTATGCGCCGCATGTTGAACCTCAAGTGATCGCAGTATTCCGCTCTTGTCTTTGACTGATGCCCACAAATAGAACACACGTCATAAGCTACATTGCAGCCCATCGAGACAAACATTTGCTCGCCATTCTTGATACGCTCAACAATGGCACTTGCTCCGTTTGCGTTGCGATCAATTGCAAGTACAAGCTCAACCCTGTGCATCTCGTCATTGTACCAGGCATAGATTGGCTTGCCTATACTTTTGCGTGGATCCTTGTTCACGTGATGAACAAAGATATGTGCATTGGCAGCCCAATCAGGTATGGTCTTCTTCAGATCAGCCTCAGAGAACGCGTCACCATTGTTGTTACAGCCGTAGTACTCCATGGCTGACACACCAATGACCCATAGGTAGGCATACTTGTCGTTACGCTCAAGCTTATCCCAATATTCCTGAATTTCACTCGAAGCTGTCTTCACCAGAGTGCGGTCTAGGATACGGGCTCGTGGCTCACCCGTCGTAGAAAACTCAGTGCCAAGGTCGATTATCTTGTACATTTCCCAAGTCTACTTTTTGACGTTGCTTTTGCTGTATTTATTCGTAGCCAATTGTGTGCCTGCAGCACCACCAGCAAGAGTAAGAAGCGGGCCTAATCTAGGATCTCCAGCAAGTATACCAAGTGCTCCTCCAGCCGCAGCGCCTAGAGTTCCTCCGGCAATACCTCTACCAATATTGCGCACCATCAGATTGTCATCCTTATCCAAGTGATAACGCTTGCGTAACTTCTCTTTATCTTTATCAGTAAGGTTTGATGTTCTGATTGCACCAACAATTGCAGCTGTTACAGGGTCAATGTATGCCTTTTTAACAAGCTTATCGTAATTTGACTTGCTATACTTGTTAGTTGCCAAAATTTCGCCTGCAAGAGAGCCTACAAAACCACCACCTGATGCACCGAGTAATCTTCCGACAGGAGATTTAACCTTATTGATGCGCTCAAGCAACTTGTTAAATCCTACCCCTGCTGTAGTACCAACGGCACCTCCTATAAGAGCACCGGCTACACCACGGCCAGCATTACGCAATCCAAGATCTGCATCATCGGATAACCCATAATGCTTACGTAAATACTTCTTTTCTTTCGGCGATAGCTTAGCAGCTCGACTACCGCCGTAAGTCATTCTGTCAATGAGGAAGTTACCATCTGCTACTTTTGTGATCAGGCCCATATGAGCTCCTACCAATCTCTTGACCCCAGGTATCCGCCAAGAAGTGCAAGGCCAGCTGTTCCTGCACCAACACCAACGTGGGACTTCTTTATCTTAGAGAGGTAATCACCTAACAGTTTACGCCCCTCTTGTGGGGTAAACCTTGCTGGCCCAAGCGCTTTTGCCTTTGCGAGCATATCGTCTTTTGCCTGATTGACATATCTATCTGCAATAGCCTTGCTCAACCCATACCCAGCAAGTCCGCCTGCGGTGGCGCCAGCCAATCCAAGATATCCCCTACGCTCAGTGTTATCATCTACAGCGCTCTTAAGCATACCAAGGCCATTAAGATAATTCACAGACTCTTTTGCGTTTTCAGCTATTTTTTTCAATGACTTATGCATATAAATTGCCCTACCAAGGTTCTTGAGAATTGCCTCTTCCATGTTATTATTCCACTACACAAAACGAACAAGATCAGATAAACCAATACTGCTAGTGTGTGTCGCTGACACAGATTTTTCAGTGTCTGCCAGCATTTTTAATGTATTGATGTCAATCTTGCCGAACATTGCGAATTGCCTGAGAACTTCAGACACTGTGTGCTTATCGTTAGCCAGAGTCGGAGCATAATAGTTAATAGTAGCGTACCACTCCATCAGCTTTTTCTTGTCTATAGACTTAAGAGTTGGGTCATTAAGCGCTATATCTTCTATGATACGCTTTTTATTGGCGTTATTATTTATTTTATCAATTATTTGTTTGATTACTGCACCAGTAAGTACTATGCCGACACCTATCTTTGCTGCAGCCCCGCCTATTGACAGCATATCTTTGATATCACCGGCAGATTTTTCAATAGAGTAACGTTTTATCAAGCCAAATCGTTTCATATGTATATACCTAAAAATAACGTTGTGGTACGCTTTCTATAGAATCCTGTACCTTATTGATACTGTCACCTATCGACATCGCTGTTCCTATAGCACCCAGACCGCCAACAAAAGATCTGACAGGGTGATTTACGATTGTCTGTCCGGCTTTGTCAGCCAGCCACCCAGCAGCATTAAATGCACCGGTAGCTACGGGCTTTACAATTTTGTACATACCAGAACCGACAGCCTTGCCAGCCCTGCCAACAGATTTCAGTCCTTCTATTTGCCGATTGAGGAACTGCTGCTCACCCTCATCCAGAGCAATTTTGGCCAAGACAACGTTATCCATAATTAGCATGACACAGCCTTCTGAATAGCTTTCTTTGTCGTATCCACAAGCTGACCCAACTGATCAACCAGCTGTGACTGCTTAAGAAGTGCAGAAGTATCTTCGCAAACCTGCTTTACCTTATTCATGTAGTCTGACGTATCGTCAACCACAGCGCGCTCGGCAACCTTGGCGATATTCTGTTTCCCCAAGGCATTAGCCAGGTGAACCATAACCAGTTGCGCGGTGTTTCCATACAAGGATATTGCGTCTGACGCGAACTTGCCGAAATCGGGTGCTTCTCTCTTCTGCAATGACTTCACAAGCCAGTCCAGATTATCCTGAAGACGCACTTCCAGTGCCATCTTCTCAAGCTTTGCCGCTTCGTACTCTTTTTTAAGCTGGAATACCTCACTGGAAGACACAATATGCTGCTCGGCAACCTTCATTGTTCCAACTGTGGGAAGGGACCAGTCACCGTAGTTATATGATCTGGTAGTAGGCAAACTGGCGGTCTTTTCCACTGATGCCTCTTTATTTTCTGTATCACCGTGTGTGCGCTTGATAACGTTGGCTGAGCTCGCAAGAGCGAAGGAATCTTTCTTGTTATCTCCACGAAGATGACGCAAGGAGAGCTCAGTGTTCGTCTTTTCCACCAGACGCTTTATCTCCTCTGGAGTAAGCTTGCGCTTCTCGGAAGCTTCAACCAGGCAATCTTCGATACTCTTGCCCGAATTCTCATGCTCATCCACTACTGTAGAGGCAAACGACTTGAAATCTGTACTATTTGAGGGAAGGAGTATCATCAGACAATTTTCTCCGGTGTAAAATCTTTCGGTATTGATCCTGTGTCCTTGAGTACAGATACAAAATGTACATACGCTGTAGCGTTATCCTCGGAATCGCTTTTCAGGTCATCCATCGTCTCAAGGATCTTCAGTGCCAACTGGCAATGCTCTATTGCCCTCTTGTCAATATTTGTTCCCATACCGGTAAATTGGACAGAGGTAGCCTTGAATATGGCTCCGGCGAACACACGTTTCAGGATATTCAACGCCTCTGCTTGCGTAGGTACCAGATTGCAGTAAGAAAGAAGCAGTACCTGGTACCCCTGATTAAGCCCACGCAAAACGTAGTTGTCTACTGGAGGCACGTCCTTCCCTACCGTGTTTATGTAATAATTTTGAGCGAATACAAGCTTGTCTATGTCAGTGTGAAGAACACTGGTGTCAAAAAACAGTGCTTTGTATACATCTATAGACTTGGTAGGGAAGGATAGGGCATGCTCAAAGACATCATCGGGACACGATCCAATCAGAAGGCTCTCCAGCTTCTCTCTCCGCTTGAAGTCCTCATAAGTAGAAAACGCAATTTCGTACTCAAGCGGTACATCCTTGCCGGAGATCCAGGTAGCATACTGCTTTTCAGCATCCGTCTTTGGCTTGGTCCCGTTTCTTATGGCCAACGCCCTGTGATCAACTGATTTCTGACGTGTTCTCACAACTCTATGCCATATTGATGTATACTTTAAGCGCTCTTACCAAATCGCCAACAATTTTGAACACCCGTCGGCAATTCTGTGTCAGCTCATTAAGCTTGTCGGAGCGATAAATCTTCTCCAGCTCGGTTTTCTGGATATTGAACAGCAATATGATTCTACCGATACGGTCCATGACTGATAGAAAATCGGGAAGGTAGTCGACAAGCAATGCCCGAACATCTGGATCACCAGCAAAAGAAGCCAGAATGCCAACATCCACCATATCCGGATCTTGCATTCTGATAAACGGCTCCATCGCTCCGGGATTGAATGTCTGCACTGAAACCTGAGCATTGCCCTGCGGCAAAATTTGCTGAGGCTGCTGGGGTTGTGGTACCGGCATAGGAGTCTGCAAGCCGGGCTGTACAGGCTGCATAAGACCTGCGGCCAACTTGGTGATGACAAACGACTTTTCCCGTCCGAGGGTATCCGCTATCTGCCTGTCAGAGAGATTGTACTGGTCATGCAGCCAGACTGCCGCATCACCATCAGAGGCAAAAGAGGCTGTCTTCTGTACAGAGCTGTCCGTAATACTTGTTCCGCCCTGAGACCTGTTAATCTTCAGGACAACACCATGGTAGCGCAGGATATCAAACAACACCTGCATGGTAGGGATAATCCCACTTACAGCATTATCTTTGATGGGCGAAACCCTGAACAATGCTGTTTTGGGAAGGATTGTCTTCACTCCGTCAGCACACAGAGCACCATATGTGATTCCCGATACAATATCGAAAACCTCGTGGCTATTGTTGGAAAGACGGTAATCACCGTTCTCCAGTTCAACACACATGGTCGATTCCTTCTCAACCCATATGTTATCCAGATAACGCCAACCGCCGTGCTTCCTGGGCACTATTATGTCGACTCGCCCACAGCAATCATTCTTGAACTGCTTGTCGAGCTGCCCCTTTAATCCATCGATCTGCACAAATCCAAAATCAAGGAGCTCACCCTTGGAGGGATTATGCTCGTGAGCAAGCAGGATACTCTTAACCCTATCGGATCTGCTGCTGTCATCAGTGATCAGCGTAGCTCCAAAAGGAAATTCTGATGTAGTCTTTGCCAAAACGACCGCAGGAGTATATTCAAAATGCCCACCAGTAAACCTGACGACATCACCGCAGACAACGCCTGTGCTGGTCTGAAGCTTGTCGTAATTGAACTCGGAAATCCAGTTCTCAAGCTCAGCACCGAAATTGTCGGGGTCAATAACCAGCTTTGTCTCGTCTTTCGCACCCTTGATGAGCCAGCCACGAGAGAGAAGGGTGGTTCGCTCTTCATCGGTCAGCTTCTCTGCTGCTTCCTTGGTGACAGTGGCAGTGGTAAGAGCAATCGGTTCTGTAGACTCTTCCTCAACAACAGCCTTTTTGGATAGCCTCTCTGAAAACACGTCGATAGGGTAAAATGCAGCTATCTTGGCCAATTCCTGTGGATGCTCATTGAAGTAGCCGACGAGCTTGTCCTTGGCTGAATCAGGAAGCTCGGAAATATCAATACGATTTGAGGCAAGAACGACATTTGATGACGCCGGGGGACGAACAAGGTTGCGGAACATCTTGCGCGTGTCCTCAACACGAACGTCCTTAGTCATCACCTCACCCATGGATCCATTGTTTTTGTTTACTATATCCTTGATATAGTTATCATTTAACGGAACAAAGCGATCCTCTGAGCGCAAATACACCATCTCGCAAGAGGTAATGGAGCCAGCTGTCATAACAACTGGTATAAATACAAGGTCACTTCCACAGGATATAGCGAAAGTCCCAAAGGCATCACCATTGTCAACATCTGTATCAATGACCTTGAATGTCACTACATAGGACAGAATTGCTGATGCCTTTGCTCGTAATGCGTTAAACGCTTGATCTTGAAAACTTTTTCGGAAAAGACTCTCTGTATCCATGCCAGGTTGCGCATCCTGGGCATTTTGCATCCAAGCGCTTACTGTAGGGGAGATGGGCATTTTGTACTTCTCTTTTTTGAAAAGGGCCTTAATGCGCTCAGGCGCATTAAGGCCCTTTGGAAACTAAGGTATGGCAAACAATTACTTGTTTCTATCCTTATACATCTTGTAACCGATACCGCCGAGGCCAGCCAAACCAAGAGCACCAGCACCAATACCGTACTTCAGCTTATTGCGTGAAAGATGGTCGAGAACAGTCTTGAGCTTGTTCTTGGCCTTACGCTTCATAATCTCACTCTTCTGCGCCTTGGTCGCACCAACCTGCTCTGACCTGCGCTGATTCTTTTTGCTGATGGCAGGAACATTCTGCGGCCTGCTTTCTGCAAACTTTTCCAGAAAATAACTCATTATATCCCTCTTATGTGTAGCTACTATGCGTACCTAACTGTTGTGTTATAAATTGGGCCAGCATCTGCTGTTATGCCCAGTGGTTTTCTGGCTGCTGGCAGGGCTCTTACGGCAGTGGTATTTCCAGCAGGATTGGCGATTCTTCCACTCAAACTTTTTAAGTATCTGCCAGCACGTCCAGCCAGCACCCCGGCCCTGCGCAGCCCAGCTCCTGCATAGCCAAGTCCTTTGGAAGCGATATTACGCATTGTTGGACTAGTAATAAGTCCCTTTATACCACCAATCAGCCCAAAGGCATTTTTTTCCATAGGCTTAGCTGCGTTTCTTCTGAGCAATTCAGCAATATACGCTTCTTCACGCTTACGCCTGTTGTACCTGCGTACAAAGCCTGTAGTACCAGCAATTGCGCCTATACCGGCAGTAGCAATAAGCGGGTATTTGTATTTCCTGGCTTTCTCACCAATTGTTTGTACTAAAGACATATGCGTGACTTCTCAAAATTTACCCAAGCAGCTCAGAGAGATACTCATCAGCGAGAGCATCACACTCATCGCCGTCAATCTCTTCTGCAAGCTTTGCCATGTACAGGTATCCCATGCTGGGAGCAATCTCATCAATAAACTGCTCCTCAGCTGTCTTATCCATAGAGCCACCAAGAACAGCATCAGTAACAGACGCAATGTCCTCAACGGTATATGAATCATCGAGATTCTCAGCAACCTTTTCGACCAGACCACTAAACTCATCGCTGGCCATCTTTTCCATGTAACCATGGTCAACAAAAGCTGACAGGACACCAGCAACTTCGGCTTCCTTCAGCATTGCCACTTTATCCATCATAATACTAGTATCTCCGATAGGTGTATTTACTTGCGATACGGGCAGAGGTTTTCTGCATCAGCTGTTCCCCGTATTGCTCCATTGTTGGTGTTGTGAGTCTTACTATTGGCATATGCTTGGCGGCAAAACTGCTTGCTGCCATAGATGCAGGTATTCCTGCGACAAAACTGCCAATAGCTGTAACAGCACTCTTTCCCTTGAACTTTGGCAGCCTATCCATTAAACGCGTGAAGCCTTTATTCGCTGCCCAGAAACCAGCATTTTCTGCTGTAACTTCACCTATTGATCGTCCATTAGCCAGCTCACTTCCGGCGAAGTAAGCCGTCAAACCGGGACCGAGAAGCAAACTGCCCGGCTTTAAGTTTCTCTTTTCCAGCCACTGAGATGCTGCGTTGTACTTGTCTGCAATCGGACGTGGCATGTACTTGCCGAGCCGGTTTTTTATTCTGCCGAAAAATCCCGGTTTATTATCTTCTGCCACTTTCCTGATCAGCATACCATTCCCGCAGACAACCCATGTTATAATTCAGCTTCAGGGCTGCCGCCTCTGCGCCTAGCGCAAAATCCAGCAAATCCTTGTTAGTCGTGCCCGTCAGTTTGGGAACCGGTACCTCTTGCATCAGCACTGCCGGTGGCATTGTAGATACCGGCTTCTTCGAGCACCCGGAGGTAAGAAGCAGGCAACTCAGCAGCATCCCACTCAGGACTGCTATTCGCAGCAAGCGCCTCATGTATTGCTGTCCTCCGCTCGCAAAAACGCTGTGACTCGTTGTACCACTCGGTTATCAGCCCGTTGTAGGCATGCATAGAATCCTGCAACTGGCTGTTTATGTCCCGCAGATCGGAAATCTCGCCATGCAGGTAGAATATCCATCCGAAGGCGATTCCAAAGACTATTGACGGGAGTATTTGTTTGATTTTCTCAAGCATAACGTAAAAGCCTGTCAATAGAATATTGGGAAGCGACGGTTAGAGTGTTTATAGGTTGGAGGGAAAAAATTTTAACCGGAAATATTTTGCCTGTTAGAGTATGGTAAAATGCAAAATATTTCCGGTTATGGCAGGATGTTACTTCTTGGTAATATACACAACCGGTGGATAAACAGACAGATATAATGGATTAGAACTCATCCGCGTCCCTGTATCTATACGCACATTAAAGTAGTATTCACCCATGTCAAACTGCTTTGTAACATCTCTACTGTCCGCGTCAAACTGAAGCGAAACTGTAGGATATATAATTGCTGTTGGTTCTGGTAGAATACTGATGTTTATAAACAGATAGGAAAGGTTCCAACCGCCGCTGTCTTTTTGTATTTGAAGCTATATAGAACTTGTACCTAGAGTGTACTCCTTATCCAGTGTATCAATAATCGGAGTACTTGGTATGGATACTGTAGTTCCTGTGTAGCTCTGATAGGTAAGCCAAAGACGTGTTTTAGAAACTACAAATGCTGGGTCTAGCACATCTACTTGAGGGGGGGGGGTGCAATAACTCTTTAATAACATTGTCATAACTGCTTATCTCTCATATTCCCAGCCGTAGCCCTTATAGGACCTCCTCAGCCCGTTAGCCACGGCCCAGATGTTTGGTTTCAGTCCGCTGACAGCCCTGGCCGCGTCGGATAAACTGCGGAACTTTTTCAGACGCTTTCCTTCGGGGGAGAGCTGGTACACGCCACGAGATGGGATGGCGTCACGGATACGGGAACGGGTTTCTTCGGACACTTCGTGGCCCATAAGCGTTTTGGCAATGCGTTTCTTAATGTCATCGGACGGCGCGTTGCTAAAACCACCGGCACGCATGTTGATGCCCCTGTTCCTGTCCTGCAGATGGTAGCGCTTAATCAGCCGCTGCTCCATTTCCAAAGCGGCAGGACCATCCAGGCCATCCTTCAATATCTTGTGCTTCAGGTTGTCCCACCCACGCTTCTTGATGAGACCGTAAAACTCTTTGTTCTTTATGTAGCCCAAGCCTTTCTGCCAGCGTCGTTCCGGGTTTTGCGACGTTATGCCTATGTACTTAAGGCCGGTCTCAGGGTCGGTGTGGGAGTAGACTGTATATTGTTTAGAATTTTGTAGTGGCATTACTTCTCTGGGAATATGTACTTTACTACTGCTGCCAGCAGGCCAATTATACCTACACTTGTACCCGCAATCAGTGCTACAAGAACTCGATAATCCAAATGGAATAAGTGCCAGTTAAACGCTTCCATAAGAAGTACAGCAACAAGGAACCCAGCCCATGCTACAGCAAACCAGAAAATCCTCTCGGAAAAGAGTTCCCTGAGCATTCTACGCTGCTTACTTTCTTCTATAAATTCATTGACTAACTCCTCGTTTTTATCAAACTGCTTTCGTTCTGTATCCTTGAACCAATAGGTCAGTCCTCCTAGAGATTTGTTTATCATTTCTGCACCATTGGTTGAAAGAATTCTTCTATAAGTTTATCTGATATATATGTATTTTCTTTTCCGTAGTTACTTTGTTGTTGCCATACATATGTCCAAGGAAACGTTTCTACGGAAATCATATGATCATATAAATCTTGATACGTCTCACTTCCGTACTTAGACCATACTGATCTTATAACGCTACCGGCATCATCACCTTTACTATCAACATAAAGAACGACTTTTTTAATGTTATCATCACGGTCTATGACACTTGTTGCATACACGCTGGTAATAGGACCATCACCAAATTTACGAAAACGCGAGTGAACAGAGCGTATAATTGGTCCCTTACTCTCAGCAACGAAGTTTTCATCAACCAATGGTTCATTATTGGTAGCGAGATACCAACCATGCGCGACAAGCATCAATATTTGCAATTTCCACCTGTCTACTGGGTTCCCGTGGTCAATTCCCAGCTGTACGAATGTGTTGGCTACGCCGATAGCTATTTCCATAGTTCGCTCCTTCGGCGTATCTAACCAATTCCACATTTCAGCGCGACCTCCCACCTTATTCCTTCACGTAATCTTTCACATTCAGCTGCACCAGCACAGGCGTAACAACCGTACCGTCATCCTCGGTTTCATCGTCTACGATTCCCTGAGACGCCTTCCACTCGATTGTCTCTTCCTCAGTATCCGGATACTGGTGGAAGACAGCGATGTCGTCGCTGCGAGTGGTATCAGACACGAACACAGTAACGCTCCCGAACACAATCGTCCTGTCGGGAAAAGCGACGGTAATAGGCACCCGGTATCCGCCGACAGGAATGCCCTTGAAATTTATCTTCAGAACGCCCTTGTCCATCTGGGACAGGTCGAAGGCTTCGGGCTCCAGCTTGTACTTATCAGCGATAGCCGAAACGCCAATGGCTGCCGAACAGTCCAACGGAGTGTGATTGAGCATTAACTGAAGCTCGATAAAGTGGTCGACATCCGTGTATGCCTTCAACACGTGAGTGAATCCAATTTGTGGTTCGATGTGATAAAATTCCATGTTAGTCCTGACTGTATGGCATGCAATTCCTGAAATTCGGACAATTTTAGGTATTTTAATGGTATTTTACTTGGTTTTGAGATAGATTCAGATATTTTTCGGGGTTTGCATACTGTAGTCCATACATTTGGAGGGTTTGTCCATACAAAGGTCTGCGGACTGGTCGGATTTGTTAATGATTACAGTATGTTGAAACTAGAGGGCTTTGCTTTTGAAAAGCATGAGTCTGCCAGGTGGCCAAAGGAAAAGGCATGCCCTGCAGGAGTTGAGCTCGGCTTTTCCCCGTATCCTTGCCGTGCTTGTCCTTCTTTTGGGGGTGTCGCAAGGGCCCACGATTGCGGCACCCCTTGCCCCCGAGTCCCCTGCGCCACATCCGGCAAGGGCCGGGCAGTCCGACCCCGGAACCGTGGTGCTCGGGGAGGGAAGTCTCTCGCAGGGAAGGCCTTCAGACGCAATGCAGGGGGCTCCCCCGCAAGGGGGCAATCAGGCTGAAAAACAGGCAGAGAGGGAGCGCCTTTTCGAGGAGAGCCTTGAGGCACTTCTTCCCGTGGCCCCAAAGGATGTGGAACGCTTTCTCGAGGCCAGGGACGCCCTTGAGGGGGCAACAGAGCCTGGGCCTGCCAGCATGCGCAACCGCACCCGTGTCCTTGAGGCGGGGGTCAGGAATGAGCCCACCCTTGTGCGCCTCACAAGGGGCTATTCCTCCACCTTGCTCTTTCAGGACGTAACCGGCGCACCCTGGCCTGTGCTCTCTGTCATTCTGGGGGATCCGGGAGCCTTTGCCCTGACCCAACCGAAGGTGGGGCAGGTGCCAGTGACAGGAAACGCCGCATCGAAGGAGCGTAGGGCGGTTGAGAACGTTCACTCCCACATCGTGAACATAGTACCCCTGACCAATCACGCATCCTCCAACCTTGTCCTCACCCTGGAGGGTGCCGACTACCCCATTGTGCTGCACCTTGTGACCGAGAGCGTACGCTCGAAGGGGCGCACAAGCGATGCTTTGACGGTTTTTCGCATTGGCAGAAGCGGCCCCAACGCCCGTACTCTGCCACTCGGGCCAGAGGAGAGCGGGGTGAGCGACGAGCTTCTTGCCTTTGTGCACGGCATAGCCCCTGCAGGGGCAAAGAGGCTTGGGCTTGAGCCAGCGGACGGCGGCATAGAGGTGTGGGAGTACAAGGGCATGCTCTATGTGCGCTCAATCTTTCAGGCTGTGTGGCCTGCCTGGACTGCCAGTGCTGCCATGGAAGGCCATATCCTCTATGTCATGCCAAGGACTCTCTCCCTTGTGTTCTCGAGGGAGGGGAAGAGAAAAAGCCATCTTGTTAAGGGCCTTGCCTACGGGGCAGACCAATAGTCTGGCAAGGGCCTTGCAAAAGGGCAGCAAGACAGGAAACGGCATTGGGCCGACAAAATACAACAGGCAACGTGCGGGAGGTGTTGCACGCAAGTGACCGAAAGATATGCAGGAAGGACACTGCAGGCCCAAAACATGCGGGACACAAATACGGGTGCAGGGGCTACAGATACCCCTGACGACAAGGCGGAGCCCCTGGTCCTCCAGGCAGGCTATGAGCGGCGTGGGCTTTGGCTCAGGCTTCTGCCCTGGCTTGTCCTCATAGGCATGGTGGGCTTTGTGGCGCTTTCCTTGAAAAGCTGTTCTGCCAGTGAAGAGGGTGAGGTGCGCGTAGGCGCCATGGCCCCGGAGGCTGCGCGAACGAACAGGGTCGAGACACAGACCTCGCAGGAGTACAGAAAAAACCTGGCACGCTACAGCGAGGACAAGGCAAGAGAGGCCCTTGAAAAGGGCGAAAGCTTCGTGGCGCCAGCTGCGGACGTGCGCAAAAACCCGGTGCCAGTGCCTGTCCCCGCACCGGAGCCGAGGGAGAAGCCAAAGCCCTCGGATGAGCCACAGGCGGCTAGGGATCAACCACAACCACGCCCACAACCGCAACAAACACTACGGCCCCAGCGTGTCTCACGCGAGACCAACGCTCGTTCAGCAAGGCATGAGCAAGACAGGACAGCCCCCATGCGTGCCTACCTTGCGGGCATCAAGACCCGCGAGCCCCAGGTACAGCTTGCCCTTGTCCTGAACGAGCCTGCCCCGAAAAGGGTGGCAAAGGTTGAGGAAGAGGGAAGCCCAAGCGGCCTTCCCGGCCTCAAGGTTGGCGACATCCTGCAATGCGTGAACAGGGTGACACTGGACAGTGACGCACCAGGACCTGCCATGGTGGAGGTGGTGAGTGGTCCCTACAGGGGTGCCAGGGTGGTCGGATCCTTCCAGAGACTGAACGAGCATCTGGTTTTGCGGTTCAGCGAACTGGCCGCCCAGGACGGGAGCGTACACGACATAGCCGGCTTTGCCATTGACCCTGCGACGGACAGGACTGCAGTGCGCACGGACGTGGACAACCATGTGCTTGAGCGCTGGGGCGGGCTTGTGGCCGCAAGCTTTCTCGAAGGCTTCGGCGAGGCAGTGGAGAGGTCCGGAACCTCGGCACACACCACCATCTATGGCTCAGGCTGGTCCGTTCCCGACTACAGCCTTGGCGAGGAGATGTGGATAGCCGCAGGCAAGGCAGGCGAGAGGGCTGCCAACGCGCTCGACCGCGGCTTTGGCAGGGCTCCTACCGTCACCCTCGAATCCGGAACAGCCATGGGCGTTTTGCTCCTGCGCCTGCCAAGAACAGGAAGCAGGACAGTAACGCCAGGGGTTGTTCGAAAGGTCACAGAAACTGGTGCAGGCATTGCCGGGGAAATAGCCGAGGAACAGGCAAGGGCCAGGGGAAGCCATGGACAAAATGCATCCGCCCAAAACCCTCCTGCAGGCACCCTCGTGAGAACGTTCAGTGGTGGTGCCAGGGCTTTCCCCCTGCAAAGGTAGCTGCAAGGGGAAATGCAAGGAGAAGGTTTGCCCCTGGAACTTTCACCAAAACGTCAGGCTCAAGCATCTGGCGGCTACAAGGCCGCTATCAGGCCATTTTGAGGCTGACACGCTACAACAAGGAGCATTCATGCATACCACAAACACTCGAACCCAAGCCGGAATGAGGCAAGCATTGCCTCATTCGGATGCGATATACGGAGGAATCAATGCAGGGAGCATTGAAACATCTTTGGCAGACGCTTTTTTCGGGACGGAACAGGGGGCAGGATGCGCCAGAACACCCCTCAGACCCTGCCGCATGCGAAACGCCGAGTCCGGATCCGACTGGAACGCAGGTACAGACGCAGAATACGAAGGAGGTTCCGGCACAGGATCTGGTAGTGGTGCAAGAGCCATCGCCCCTTGGAGCGCAGGGGCAGGCGACGCAATCCTGCACGCCCTGCCAGAGCAGGGCAGCGGGGAAGAAGAACAGCTACAGCATGTCCTTTCAGGGCGGGCTTCCGAAGAAGCTGCGCAAGAGACTGCGCAGGAAGGCAAGGAAGCTGGGCGTAGTAGCAGGCGGAAGACAGGGCGAGGAACTGAACCCGAGCCTGGGACAGTAGCTGAGCAAAAGTCGCTCTTCTACGTGGACAAGGATGCGCTTAAGGCCACTACCATGAGGCCAAAGCATGCCCCCAAGGCGACAAAGACAGCGTCTGCGTCGAAGGCAGCCTCGAAGGCGGCTTGCAAAACAGCCGCCAAGACAGGTGCAAAGCCTGCCACAAAGCCCCTGGCAGGGACGGGCGCAACTGCCAATCCTTCCGTACAGGCCATGGGCCAGGCAGGCGGACAATCAGCCGGCCAAGCCCCGAACGCTTTGCCTGCACCAAGGGTCTTCCCGAGGAGAGCACCCAGGCCTCTGGTTCCGGCCAGGAGGGCTGCCCTGGAGAGCAGGGCTGCAAGCGTTCCCGACAGCGTTCTCGAAGAACTGCAGGACGACGTCAGGGAAGAGGATTTGTCTGACAGAGTGGAAAATGCTCAGGAAGACATGTATGTGGAGGAAGTCCCGGAGTTTACGGACTTCAGGGACAGGGAGGCTCCACCCATCCCCCGCCCGGTGACTGGTGTTGGCGAGGATGGCAGTCTCTACGCCATCCCCGATGCTGCCTCCCACTTCCAGGAACTCGCCAGGAACAACCCTAAGCCTGAGCCCGTGAGCAGCGACAACGGCCCGCACGGCTTTGACGACGGGAGGGACGCTCTGGGAACGGCCAGCTATGGCACGGCAGGGGAGATTGCCGTGCGACAGATAGCAAGTTTGAGGGCACAGTTTGCCCCCACTGCGGAGGAGCGGCTCTTCGGTGCCCAGAGAGCCGAAGAACAGGTCCCTGAAGAGCAAAGGGACGAAGCCCAAAGCCCCAAGTCCGACGCTTCCCAGGACAAGGCCGAAGCTTGGCAGGCAGACGCTCGGGCAAGGGCGAGTGCTGTCACGTCCAATGTCTCGTCCGAGGCTGGCGACGAACCCGGTTCTGCCAACGAGCCTGGCGGAAGTGGCGGGAATGGCAGGGACAGGTCCCGCATCCTGTTCCTTGGGCTTGTGGCCCTGTTCCTGGCCCTTGCGGCAGGATACTTCTGGAGCACACTTTCTGGGCCAGAGACAAGCCTACAGCCAGCAAGGCAGGCAACCAGGGCCAGCGAGAAGGACACCCAGAGGGAGCTTGCCATCCTGGAAAGCCTTGGCCTTGAGGCGCAGGAGGAGGCCGGCGTGCCAGCCACCCCGGCAGATACCCCGCAAGACAGGCCGGAAGAGAAGGCTGCAGACGGAGCAAAGAGCCTGGAAGCAGCCGACCTTGCTCCCGCGTCTGCTTCCGCTCCTGACACGGATGCCACGATACGGCAGGTTCCAGAACAGGAAAAGGCTGCGGTGCCGGCTCCGTCAGACCAGTCAGACCCGGCAGACCCGGCAGACCCGGCAGGGGACGCTACGCTCAATGCACTGCGTGCCCTGGCAATGGAGCTTGATACTGTGCGCACCTCGCTGTCCACCCTGGACAGTGTATTGGGTGCCATGGACGAGAGGACAGTCCGGGTGCTCGAGGGCCTGAACACCCTGCAGTCTGCTGTACAGAGCCTGCAAAAGGACCTTGAAAGAGCCCTTCTGGCGAAGGAAGCCAGAAAGGCAAGGCAGGCACGCTCCGCAAGGGCCGAGAAGTCTGCGAAAGCTTCCAGGTCGACTTCGGAAAGGACTGTCTCAAGGGCCGTGAAACAGGCCAGCAGGGGCCCTGCGGACTGGCGCGTGCAGGGCCTGCACGAGGACTTTGCCATCCTGCGTGACGCATCTGGCAGAGACTGGAAGGTGCGGGCAGGTTCCACAATAGAAGATCTCGCAATCGTCGACATCGACTACGCAAAGGGCAGGGTTGCGACCTCGAAGGGCGATCTCTTCTGGCGCCGCTAACCTGCCATCTGTACCCCCAAACAAACTCGGGAGGCCATCTTGGAGAGCGACTTTCTTGAGGCATGCACAAACATCGCCCAGAGCCTTCAGCCCTTCTACCCCCTTGTGCGGGCAACGAGTGTCCTTGCAGGCTTTGCCATTATGGGACTTGCGCTCGCTTCTTTGAGGCGGACAGGCGAGTACAGGCACAGGGCAGCCCTGCCGCAGCTTGCGGCCTTCCTCACAGGCGCTCTCCTTGCCTCCTTTACCAGTGTCGTGGACGCACTCACCATGTCGGTCTTTGCCGAATCGGCACCCTCCGACATGGTCTCGGTGTCGGTTGGAAGCGTTGGCGGGCTTGAGCCCATGATACGCCTGGCAGTCACCATAGTCATGCTGGTTGGCGCCTATCAGGTGGTCAAGGGACTGGTGCTTTTGAAGGAGGCGGCCCTTGGGGCCCGCACCTTCTGGCCAGCCACAACCCACATACTTGGCGGCGTCCTCTGTCTCAACATCAAGACCTTCATGCTGACCCTGGGCTCCACGGTGGGCGGAACGCTTGAGTCCACTGTGCGCGCCCTGCTGGGAAGCTGACATACAAGGGAGAACCTCATGTTCAAAACCATACCCAAATCCGTGTTCGCGAGGGCGGCTCTTCTTGTTGCCTTCGTGGCTACCCTTTGCGCCCAAACCGCCCATGCAGCCTCGAGCTTTGGCGACATGGCGGACAACGTGAAAAACGAGCTCACCCGCTTCGGGCCCCTGTTGCAGGCAGGCTTTGCGCTTGGAGGCTTTGCCCTCGTTGGCCTTGGCCTCTGGCAGCTGTGGTCCCGCTCCCAGCAGCCAGGCGCTCCCAAGGGCGGGGCCATCATTGCCATCATCATAGGCTGCTGCCTTCTGGGTCTCGCAACCATCACCCAGATGGGTGCCGGTACCCTTGGCACTGGCACGCCGGAACTCAGCGAAATAGGGCTCTAAAGGAGGGCATGTGGCGGATATTCTGACAATGGCAGGCGTCCTTGCCAGGGGCAACTTCGCAAACGACGTCATGGACATACGATATGTCGGAAGAAGTGACGTCATAAAGGGCGCAGGCACTGGCAGCGGGTTTGATCGTACGCGCTCAGCCCTCTCCATCCTGCACGCCTCCTCCTGGACCTGCGAGGCCTGCGGCGTGCGCTCCCAGCCAGACAACGGGGACGTGTATGGCGGCATGGAGGTGCACCACAGGGACCACGATCCCGAAAACACCGACCCCGACAACCTCGTCTGCCTTTGTCCCTTCTGCCACGGCCTCATGCATACGGACGTCATGCTGGCCCGGGGGCTTTTCCCGGGCCATATCGTCTGGGCACCCCATATCGAACAGCGCTTCTTCACCCTCACTGCGCACCTGCGGGCAGTGGCGGAAGTGCGCTGCGCAACTCTTTCGGCCAGGGCAGGCATGCCGGATGCGCCTGAGGGGATGGATGCATTGGACGCGCAGGACAGGCTTGCCTTGAACGTGAGGGAGCGTCTCGCCCGCATTGACAGGGCCCTGCATGGCCTTGGCATCCCGGAAGGGCTTTTCCAGCTTGATGGCGTCGATATGGGCCTTCTTGTCTCGGAGGATCAGCAGGGCTTTGGGCGCCTTCTGGGAGAGTTTGCACGCAAGCGATCCGTATATGATCGGGCACGGCTTGCAAGGCGTTTGCACGGCCTTCGCTACGCCTTTGACTACCGCTCTCACCCGTCTGCCGTGGCCTATTCCAAAACCTACGCCTTCGGGAGCGACACCAGGGACTGGGCTGTCATCTGGGTGCGGGAGAGGGAGCTGGTACAGGGAAGAACGTAAAAAGCTGACAGGCCGGATGGGAGGAAAACATGTTCTTTGGAAACAAGAGGAACGATCAGGACAAAAAGCGTAGCCAGAGAGTCGGTGGGGTCGACAGGGCCAACGAAGACGACGTGTATGTAGGGGCTTATGGCACCTTCGAGGGGATCTTGTCGTTGCGAAGGCAGCTTAGGCAGACGCAAAAGGGGGCGCTCTGTCTTTCCCTCGCAAACCTTGTCCTTCTTTGCGCCCTTTTGTGCTGCGTTTTGCTTCGTCCGGAGCCCGTGTACTTCGGAATGTCCAGGGACATGAAGCTCTTGCCCATGACCCCGCTCTCCGAGCCCATATTGAATGAGGCTGCGCTCAAGAACTGGGTCTCCGAGGCAGTCACCCTGTCCTTCAACCTGGACTACCTGAACTGGAAAAGGCAGCTCAACGAGGCTCGCGCCCACTTTACCCGCAAGGCCTTTGTGGGCTTTGCCCTCTCCCTTGACCGCGAGGGGCATTTGCCGCTTTTGCGGCAGCAACGCGCCCTCATGCACGCTGTCATACAGGGAACGCCGGTGCTCACACGTTCCGGTGTCGTGCAGGGCACCCTCGTGTGGGAGTTCGAGTTGCCTCTGCTTGTGAGCTACGAGACCTCGGCTGGCCGCATTTCCAACAATGCCGTGACCGTAGTGGCCCAGGTGCAGCGGGTGCCTGCCACGGACTTTCCCATGGGCGTTGCCATCTCAAGCCTTGTGACCACAAGGCGCCAGAGTATACAGTAGGAGGACACATGTCCCTTGAAGGATTTTTTGCCTCGCTCGACCGCTGTATTTTGGCCGTGCGGGACTTTTTCGGCATAACACCCACCTCGCTCTGCCCCCTGCATACCTGTGATGAGCTGGGTGATGAACAGGGTGGCGCGCAGGGCGGAGGAAAGGCTGGTGACGGCTTTGGCATACTGGTTGCCGACAACGCTGCCATGGTCACCCTGGTTGAACTTGAAGGCAGCTTACGCCTGGTGGGCCCCGAGGAGTACGAGGCCGTGTGCGAGGGATTAGCCCAGACACTTGCAACCCCGCTCTCCCGCGAGGGCCATGCCCTGCAAATGGTCTTTTCCTGTGACCCGCAAGAGGGCAGGGAGAGGGTACAAAAGGCCCTTGCACCCCACAGGGCAAGCGCCAAAAACCTGGATCTTGCGCTTTTGAAGGTGCTCGACGACTGGGAAGGGACCCTTGGGCGCTATTGCGCATCCGAGCAAGCCTTCCTTGCCCTTTGGACCAAACCCTCCATCCTGACCAGGGCGGAACTAAAAAAAGCCCTTAGGGAAAACCTGGATGAGCCTGCTCCGTTTGTGCGAACGCGCGAGGCCCAGACAGGCAGGGTCGTTGTGGGACGCATGCGTGATGTGCACAAGGCCTTTGTGCGCAATGTGTGCGAGAGGCTTACCAGTGCAGGCCTTCGTCTTGTGCCCCTTGATGCCCATGCCGCTGTCTCGGCCATACGAAGGTGCAATGTGCCGGAGCTTACGGGGAAATGCTGGCGGCCCCTCCTTCCTGGCGATAGGCTGCCTGTGCGCGAGAAGGAGAGGGGAAGCGCCGAGCACGACCTCACCCACGTTCTCTACCCTACCATAGCACGGCAGATCTGGCCCTGCGGGGCAAGGGTTGTTGCCGGCAGGTACGTGGAGGTTTGCGACAGGCTCTATGCGCCCTTGGCGCTTACCCTGCCGCCCCAGACCATCCTGCCCTTTGCAAGCCTCTTTCGCTCACTTCTGGCAGAAAAACTTCCCTGGAGAGCATCCTTCCTGCTTTCCGGGGATGGCATGCGTGGGACAGCACTCAAATCCGCGGCAGCCTCGATCTTGAGTTTCGCCTCCCCCACAAACAGGATGCTGCAGCGAAGCTATCGCGCACTTGGGGAACTTGCCCTGCAGGGCGGCTGCGCCGTGGGCTTTCAGCTTTGCCTTGCCACCTGGGTGCGCGTGTATGATCATGCGGACCTTGCCAGTGCCAGGGCTGCCCTTGCAAGGCAGGCTGCACGCCTTGCCTCTGCCGTACAGGCCTGGGGTGCCTGCGACACTTCCTTTCTTTGTGGTGACCCTCTGGCACTCTATTGCGCGACACTCCCAGCCTGTGCACCCAATCAGCCTTCCCCAAGGGCCATAGCACCCCTTGACGAGGCAGTGCGCCTTATGCCGCTCTTTCGACCAACCTCGCCCTGGGAGGGGAAGGGGTGCGATGTCCCCTTGCGCACACCGGACGGCAAGCTCATGCCCATGGGGCTTTTCCACTCCCTGCAGGCCAGCTGGAACGAGATCTGCTTTGCCGGCATGGGATCCGGCAAGTCCTTCTTCCTCAACACCCTGAACTTCTTCTTTGTGCTGCGCCCAGGGCAAACAAGGCTTCCCTGGCTCACTGTCATCGACATCGGCCCCTCCTGTGCAGGTGTCATAGAGCTTGTTCGCCAAAGCCTTCCTAAGGAAAAGCGCCATCTGGCAGTCTTTGCGAGGCTTCGCAACGTGCGTGAGGCTGCCATAAACCCCTTTGACACACCCCTTGGCTGCGAAAGGCCCCTGCCGGCCCACGCAAGCTTTCTCATAAACCTTCTGGCCCTCTTGTGCACGCCGTTGAGCGAGACAGCCCCTGCGGACGGCATCATGGATCTCTTGCGCGAGGCATTGGACGCAGTCTATCGCCGCATGGGACCCACAGGGCCAGGACCAAGGCGCTTCGATCCCTACCCTGAGCCAACCGTTACAGCCTGGATGCGGGAGCAAGGGGTACGCTTTGATCGCACAACCACCTGGTGGGAGATAGTGCGCGAGCTTTTCGAGGAAGGCGAGATCCCACTTGCCATACGCGCCCAGCGCCACGCTGTGCCCCAGCTCACGGACTTTCTGGCAGAGCTCAACGATCCTTTGATTCGCGACCGCTTTGCCAGTCTCAGGCTTCCCGGATCCGCGGAGAGCGTGCCCGAGGCCTGCGTACGGCACCTGACCACGGCCTTGCGCGAGTATCCAATATTGGCTTCTCCCACCCGCTTCGGCCTTGGCGAGGCACAGATTGTGGGCCTGGATCTTTCGGAGGTGACGCCCAGGGGAGGTCCTGCGGCAGAGCGCCAGTCCGGCATCATGTACATGCTTGCACGCCACGTGGGGGCAGGGCACTTTTTCACCACCACGGCAGACATCGACCGCATACCTTTGCGGTATCGCTCCTGGCACAGGCCAAGGCTCGAGGCCCTTGCAGCTGACCCAAAGAGGCTTTGCTACGACGAGTTCCACAGGGCAAGCTGCCAGGACATGCTGAACCCCCTCTCGCGTCAGATCCTTGCGGACTTGACCACTGCCAGCCGCGAGGCACGAAAGCAGAATCTGTCCATCTGCCTCTACTCGCAGCAGCTTGGGGACTTTCCGCAAGTCCTGGTTGAGCTTGCCACAAGCATCTACGTGCTAGGCTCTGGCACTGCCAGGGAGACGGACGAGATAGCACGACGCTTTGGCCTCAACGAGGCCGCACGCTACGCCTTGCGCAACATCACGCGCCCCACAAGTGCTGGTGCCGATCTGGTTGCACTCTTTCGCACATCGCTTGGGACCTCCATACAGCACCTCACCTGCACTGCCGGAAGCTTTGCCAAATGGGCCTTTACCACCACGGCAGAGGACATGCGGGTGCGCAATCGCCTCTACGGAACCCTTGGGGTCTCCAGGGCCCTTGAGTGCCTTGCGCGCTACTATCCGGGCGGCAGCATAAAGGAGGAAGCCGAGCGCAGGCGTCTTGCCATGGAGAATACGGGGCTCGTGCCCGAGGACGTGGTGGAGCACATCGCAAGGGATTTGGAGGAAAGGGCCAGGGAGGATGCAAGGAGAAACAGACAAGAATAGCGTTTTTGCAAAGTACGTGCAGCAGAAATCATGTTTCCAGTCCACACCTGTGTGGACTAAAATGCGAAGGACAGGAAACACGGACTGCCGGAAAGGGGAAAGTATGCATTTTCTCTTTCCGGCTGTTGTCATTTGGGGCTGAACATTTTTCGGAGCCTGGCCGGCACGGCAGCCCGTTTGTCCTTCGTGCTGCGTTTCGGCGATGTGCGGCGCATGGATACCCGGCCTCTGGAACCGCTGCTGCAACAGATCTTCCTGCGCTGCTGTCTGCTGCTTCCCGCAGCCTGCGACTGTGACGACAAGTCGGCCGGGCCGGTGCTGTCCGCGATGGACAGCCTCGATGGCGTGGCGCGGGCCCATGCCGTCCTAGATGAGGCCTTCTGGCTGAGGATGCTGGAGGACCAGGCGGAACGGGACGACGGCAATGCCTGCCTGTCCGGTCTCGCCGCGGCCATCCTGCTGGAGCGCGGCAAGATGCCGGACGACCTCCTGCAAGTCCTCGTCCGCCGCCGTCTCTCGCCGGGCATGCCGGTGGACAGGGGCGCTGGCTGGTTTGCCGGACTGGTCAGGCGCAACCGCCATGCGCTCATGGGACGTCGTTCTCTCTGGGAAGAGCTCTCGCAGTATGTCGACACTCTGGACGATGAGAGCTTCAAACGGGCTTTGCTGGTGCTGCGGCATGCCCTGGCCGATTTTTCCGCCGGAGAAAAGAACAGCATCGCGGAAAATCTGGGAGAGATCTGGGGACTAGTGTCTAAATCGAAAAGTCCGCAAACTTATATCTAGATGAAATCATTGAATTTCATTACCGAAGTAGTATGGCGAATTTTTGCAATTAAACACTAGATGGCGCACAGGTCAGCGAGACCCTCAATGCCGCTTTAAGCGGCGAAGCGGAAGAGATGTTGCAGGATATCGGGTCCTTCAACTTTGACGATCTGTAGGAGCGGGAGAGGCACATGGATGACACGACACGGCTGCTGCGCTGGCGGCTCATTCTCGGTGCGGAAAGCCAGCAGAGTTTCGAGCGCATGGGAGGCTGCGCACTGGAAGGGGAGGCGGCTCTCATGGATCAGGCGCTGGACGCCATCTACCAGCATGGAGCAGCCTCGGCAGACGGGAGGAAGAGCGGCGGACGCGGCGCCGGGCGAGAGATGTCCAGTCCGCGGCTCGTCCGCTGGCTGGGAGACATCCGCAGTCTTTTCAACAGGGATCTCCTCACCATCCTTCAGGAGGATGCCGTTGAACGTTGCGGCCTGAAGCAGCTGCTGCTGGAGCCGGAACTGCTGGACAATCTGGAGCCGGACATGAGTCTGGCGAGCATGCTGCTCAACCTCATGGAACAGGTGCCAGAGCGCAGCAAGGAGAACGTGCGAAACTTCATCCGTCGCATCGTGGAAGAGATCGACCGCCTGCTGGCGGATGATATCCGCCGCGCCGTGACTGCGGGCCTGGACAGGCGGCAGCATTCTCCCATCCCTTCGGCGGCGGCGCTGGACTTTCGCACCACCATCGCCCGCGGCCTCAAGAACTATCAGCCGGAGCTGGGCATCATCATCCCCGAACGCTTCTACTTTTTTGCGCGGAACCATATCGCCGCCCATCGCCGTACTGTCATCCTGGACATCGACCAGAGTGGCTCCATGAGCGAGTCCATCATCTATGCCTCTGTGGTGGCGTGCGTGCTGGCGAGCATGGCCGCGCTGAAGACCCATGTGGTAGCCTTCGACACCAGCGTCGTGGATCTGACCGAACGCTGCGAGGATCCGGTGGACATGCTGTTCGGCTTCCAGCTCGGCGGCGGCACGGATATCGAGCGTTCGCTGGCCTATTGCGGACAACTGGTGGAACAGCCTTCCCGCACGCTGCTCTTCCTCATCTCCGATCTGGACGAGGGAGGCAACCAGGCTGGCATGCTGCGGCGGCTGGAGGAGTTCAGGCACTCTGGGGTGACTGTCATCTGCCTGCTGGCGGTGACCAATGGAGGCAAGCCCTACTACAATGCCGATATGGCGAAGCGGGTGGCCGCCCTGGGCATCCCTTGCTTTGCCTGCCATCCCGAGCGCCTGCCGCAGCTGCTGGATGCAGCCCTGCGCGGGCGGAACATCGCTTCCCTGTTTGCCGAAAAAGGGGTGAACGGCCGGGCGGGCTGAGCCTGACGTCAGAAAAATGCGGCATTACAGCCTGCCAGCCGTAACCAGACACAGCAAAGCCCGGGTGGCCACTCAAGGCTCGCCCGGGCTTCACAAAGGGACTGTATCAGCTCACGCTACGCGCGCATCACTTGAGAAAGTCTGCGACAGTTTCGCGAAAGAGTCTGTAGTAGGGGCGCTCCATCATCATGGCGTGCGCTGCACCCTCGATCACAAAGAGTCGGCTCTCCTTGGAAGCCAGTTCCGGCATGGCTTCCCTGATACGGTCGAGCTTCAGATAGGGATCCTTGTCTCCGCAGATGACCAGGGTGGGGACAGTGATGCGCTCGAAGGGAATGAGGCGCACCGTATCGCTCACCAGAAGGTCCTTTCTGCCACCGTTGGGGCTGGAATCCTTGTCGTACCTCCAGGCATTGGACTGGAAGGTCGCAACCACTGCTGGCTCGCAGATGGTGTAGTCTATGTCGCCGCTGGCCGTAACCTGGAAGTCGCCCGCAGCGTGGACCCAGGTGTTTGCATTGAAGGGTGCTGTCACCTTGGCCTCGCCAAGGCCCACAAGGATGGGAGCGTAGAGCACAAGCCTGCGTACAAGCTCGGGGTGCTTTGCAGCGAAGCGGCCACTGGTCACAGTGCCCCAGCTCCAGCCAAGCACGTCGATCTTCTTCTGGCCGCTCTGGGCTATGATGGTTCTTGCCGCAGCCGCGACGTCTTCGGCAGCGTAGTCTGAATTGGGCATGAAGCCGTCCTTTACGTCCTCTGAAGAGCCGTAGCCAGCCACGTCCAGGCGCCAGACAGCATAGCCCTGTGTTGCCAGGAAGCGGGCAAGGCTGTAGTCCGCGTAGTCCACGTCAAATTCGTGGGAAGAGTAGGTGAGGCCGTGCACAAGCAGGATCTGCTTGGCTGGTTGAGTGTCGGCAAGGGCTATGCGGTCGAGATGCAGGCGCACGCCATTGCGCTCAAGGGGCACAACCTGTTGGTCAAAGGGAATAGAGGCAGTGTAGGCCTGTGCCTGGGCGCCCAGAAGAAGGCTTACGATCAGGACAAGAAGTGCACAAAGCTTGTGTGCGGGCATGGTACCCTCCAGCAGCAAGAGGTGAAGGCCAGGGATGGCCGAAAGACGGGGGAACCTGTGACGAGCGCAAGGCCCCGGAAAGGCCGTGCGTAGTTTGGGGGGGCTTTGAGGATACACGGCTTTGCGAGAAAAGGGCAGCCCCTGGAAGGGGGAAAATTCGCTGGCGGAGGGCTTTTCTTCAAAAGGATGCGCCCTGGTGCATGAGGGTTAGGATAGGTCGCTGGGGGCAGGAATGTAAGTGGGAAAACTTGGGAGAAAAAGATCGTATTTCGATTGTAGCTATCGTGTTCTCTTTGATAGAAATCCATTACTTTTATAAAAAAGTTGTCAGATACACTGTCAGTTGAACTTTAAAATCCTGTTATCATAGATATTTAAAAGTGGCAATACCCTATTTTGTGTTCTGACATTAAAATTTAAAAACTATTTTTTTCAGTATTTACAATAATAATATATTGTTAAATTGGCTCAGATGGCTCCGAACAAACTGACAGTGTATCTGTCAGCATTCCATTTTCGGCGGCTTGCCCGGTATGCCCCATGGGCATGGCGAAAAGCGAACTTTAGGGAGGCGCTTTTTCTGTGCAAGTCATTTGAACAGTCTGTAATTACTGGAGGATATGGCTGTATGAAACAGACGAAGGGAGCAATCGGAAATCTGTTGAACCGCTATCGGGCAGTATTGAAAAAATGCCATCTTCTTAACACTTTTGGGGCACTTGTTGTCGTAGGCATGTTTTCTCTAGCTACTCCGAGCATATCTTTTGCAGTTGATGTTGCATCAGTCAATGGTACAAATTATTCTTCATTGGCTGATGCTGTTAATGCAGCAAATGCAGGAGATACAGTTACTTTATTACAAGATTGGCGTGGTGGTGGAATTAAAATTAATAGTGGTGATAAAAACGGACTTATAATAGATTTAAATGGGCATACGTATACAGTAACAGATCCAACTGTTGGTTCTACTGGAACTGAAACAAACGGTTTCCAATTATTGAAAGGTGGATCATTAACATTTAAAAATGGCACAATTACTGCATCATCTGAATCAGCAAAAATACTTATACAGAACTATTCAAATCTTACTCTTGATGGAGTAACATTGAATGGTGTTGAAGGTGTAACACAATATGTGTTGTCAAACAATAATGGTGAAACTGTTTTAAAAGGTGGAACTACTATTAACGCTCCTGAAGGATCTGTAGCATTTGATGCATATTATTGGCCAAAAAATGGTTATGAATCTGTGACTGTTATTGTTGAAGAAGCAACAGTAAATGGTAAAATAGAATATACTACTGATGGTTCTACTACTCCCCCAGAAGGTAAACATGAAATTAATATTTCTGGAGGAAATTTTACTGATCCCAATGCTGCTGGATTCCTAGATGAAGGAGAAAGTCTCGTCCTTCTTACGGAAGACGGTCCAATTACAATTACCAATACAGGCAATGACGCAACGAGTCAAACCGTCGTTACAACCCCTGACCGCATGGTGAGCTATCAGGCGACAATTGATATTAGTGACACACAACCGCAGGTTACTATTACAAAAACAATCAACAAGGCCAGTGATGTACTGCCTGGATTGGACGAAGCCTTGAATCCTGTGATGGCTCATGTGTGGAACAATAACCTGGAGGGAGTGAACTCTCAGGACATGGGCATCCGCTTCCTGTCTCGTGCCGCCAACTCCGACTACATTGCCGATGCCCGCAAGGGAGCAGCCACCATCGAAAGTGCAGCCCGCATGGCATTTGCGGGTGCTGTGCCGCAGATGACGAAGATGGCTTCCGATTCCGCCACCAACACCGTAGTCAATCGTATGGGTTTTGCCAATCCCGAGAACGGCGCAAAGGCCATGAACGTGGACGGCAAGCTTGTGGACGACAAGGAGCTTGGCCTGGCCCTCTGGATTGCGCCCTTGTGGTCCAACCAAACAGGCTTTGGCATGGAAGCAGGCAACCTTGACTACGGCTACAACGCCAACATAGGCGGCGTTTCCCTTGGTGCCGACTACACCTGGGCCAACAACTTCCGCGCTGGCCTCATGTTCAATATCGGTGGCGGCTATGCCGAAAGCTCCGGTGATTTGAGCGAGACCACCAATTCCATGACATTCTGGGGGGTGGGCGCCTACGGGGGCTGGAAGTACGAGAACTTCGCAGTCATGGGCGACGTGTCCTACACCTCCACCTGGAACTCTGTAAATCAGGACGTTGACGACGGCATGCGGATGGGCGACCTTGAGGCGGACATTCATGCATCCGCAATCAGTGCCGGTCTGCGCTTCGAGTACAAGCTCGAAACCCAGTACCTTGACCTCATCCCCCATGTTGGCGCCCGCTACATGAGCATCAACACTTGGGGCTATGATGTGGACAGCGCCGACGGCACAATCCTTGAGGGCGATGGCTTCCAGCAGAACATCTGGACCTTCCCGGTGGGCATCACCTTCAGCAAGGAACTCGAGATGAACAACGACTGGTACTTCAAGCCCAGCGTTGACTTCACTGTCATTCCTGCTGCAGGCGACATTAAGGCCAAGCAGGACGTGCGCTTCGGAACGCTTCCCTGCACTGAGCTCGAAACCCAGATGATGGACTACTTCACCTGGCAGGGCGGTCTTGGTCTTGAGTTTGGCAACGACAATATGAGCGTGGGCGTGAACTACACCCTGCAGGCCGGTCAGAACAGCACCGGTCATGGCGTGTTCGGCATGTTCCGCTACGAGTTCTAATCCCCATCAACCCTCTAACCCTCATACGACCGGTTGCGGCAGATCTGCTCCCTTTGTCTGCCGCAACCATCCTTCCGAATGCAAAGGGCCATGCTTCCTCCCGGAGTCTAGCCCTTTGCTCGTCTGTCAGCTCCCAGACCTTTTCTGTTGCAATGGTCAGCAGCTATGGAGCTGATCTCCCTGAGACACATGATTGTCGCGCGCCAAAGACGCAACGTTTGTGTTTGGGTGGCAAGCAATCACCAATCTTTCAGTGAAGCGCCTTGCGGACGAGAAGAAGACAACGCTGACTGCCATCATCGGAAAGCTTCAGTCCCTGATGGGCGTGCGGGAAGGCCCATCAGTGTTCTTGTGGAAATACCCGGGGAGAACGTCAGACAGATCTACCAGTATCTTGATGAGGAAAGGGTTCCAGTGCGCCTGGCTCTGGACGAATTTCGCAAGGCTCTCTTCGCAGTGTAGCCAAGGCCAGAGCCCTGTCCCTGGGCATTCCTCTGCCACCCGTCCGACAGGAAGGATACACGCTCCCTGTGCGCACCTGTTTGGCAGCAACCCGTTCCTCTATATGAGATTCCTTGCCCTCAAACCCTTTTGCGTAAGCGTAGTGGGCAGGGCGGTCAGGGGATCCTCGGGCCAGGGATGGCGCGGATAACGGCCGCGCATCTCGGAGCGCACCTTGGGGTAGACGTCCTTCCAGAAGAAGGGGAGATCCCGCGTTGAGGCAAGACGAACTCCGGAAGGCGAGAGCAGATGCAGTGTGAGGACAGAGTCTCCTGCTACGCAGGGAGATGTTGTGAGTCCAAAGCATTCCTGCAGCTTCACCTCGACGCACGGGTTTTCCTCGTCGTAGCGTATGGGGTGTTTTTTGCCGCAGGGCGAGACCCAGTTCACTGGCGCAAGTTTCTCTATTTCCGCAAGACACTGCCAGGGAAGAAGGCCGCGTATGCTCGCAAGCAGATCCCCGGACTTCAGAGTTCGCAAATCCGTGACAGAAGAACAGAGCTTGGGCAGCCATTCCTGCGAGCGTGTTTTAAGCTCCTCCCTGCTCAGATTCGGCCAGGGTTCGCCCTTGACGCGGGCAAGAAAGCTTGTGCGCTGAAGAAGCGATTCGGTTTCCCTGTCCCAGGGAAGGCAGGCAAGGTCGCGCTCAAGCACAAAGGCGCACAGGGCGTCACATAGTGCATCCTTGTCTTCCTCTCGGGGGTCCACGCGCCTCTCTTCCAAAACCAGCGCATCCAGGCGCACTGTTTCCGACACCATGGCTGCCCCGTTTTCCTGTACCCGCACCACGCGCTCGCGTGAAAGAACTGTTGCGGGATGCGAGAAAACGCTTTCCTCGTCCACTGGACAGAAAAGGGAGACCCTGCCAAAGGCCTGACCCCTTGCAGTGTCCGAAAGCGAGGTTTCAAGCGCCAGGAAAAAGCGTGACCCAACCTGTGCACCCTGCACAACTACCCCTGTCCCCTGGCGCGTGAGAGCCCGGGTTAAGCCCTGTTCCCTTGCCTTCACAAGGGCCAGCCTGTCCGCCCAGCCAGGCAAAAGAAGGCGTCCTGCCTCAAGGGGATGGGCGAGCAGGGCGCGCAAGGCCCTTGCAAAATCTGGACGCTCTTCGGCTGCATTCCCTTTCCCGCAGGCACGTCTTGCGCGGGCAAGCATGAGGCCTGCCAGGGAAAACACGGAACTCCCCCTGCTGCGGGAAAGTCTTTCCAAAAGCCCTGCCACGTCCCCCTCGTAGCGCCCCTGATCCTCTTCCAGAAGGGCGCATAAAAGGGCAGCGGCAGGCATGTCCTCATCCTTGCAGACGTGCAGGGTAGCGGCAACTCGTGGGGCAAGACCTGTCCCTGCCATGAGACGCCCTTCATCCGTAATGCTGCCCCTCGTATCCAAAGCGCCAAGACTCTGCAAGAGCCCCTGGGCAGCCCTGAAGGCCCCAGAGGGTGGCTGTGTCACAAAGGGCAGGTCGGACGGATTTTCTCCCCAGAGTGCCAGATCCAGGGCAAGGCCAGCGAGATCGGCCTCAAGGATTTCCGGCCGCGCGTAGGAAGCCATGCCTTCCTCGGAAGCCTGAACCCAGAGACGCACGCAGACACCGGGTTCCGTGCGCCCGGCACGGCCGCGGCGCTGCTCTGCAGACGAGAGCGGAATCTGGTGTGTCACAAGGCGCTGGGCACCGCGCCTTGTGTCGTACTCGGGCCTTCGCTGCAACCCGCTGTCCACCACCACACGCACGCCCTCGATGGTGAGGGAGGTTTCGGCAACGTCCGTGGCAAGCACTATCTTGCGCCTGCCGGGAGCACAAGGGGCAAGTGCCGCCTGCTGGTCTTTTAAGGCAAGGCGCCCGTACAGGGGCCAGAGATCCACGCCATAGGGAAGCCTTCCTTCCAGAGATTCTGCCACGCGGGCGATTTCCCCTTGTCCAGGCAAAAAGGCAAGGATGCTTCCCTGCTCGACCTTTGCAAGGTTGGCAAGGACGGCTGCCATGTGGGCCGGCATGCGGGCAATCCTTTCTCCAGGTGTTGTGCCGGGGACAGGCTGGTAGCGCGTCTCGACAGGATACCCCGGCCTTTCGGCCAAAAGTACCGGTGCGTCTGGCAAGAGAGCCTGCAGGGCCCTGATGTCCAGGGTGGCTGAGAGGATGCCGACCTTCAGATCCGGCCGCAGGATCTCCTGGCAGCGCAGGGTGAGGGCAAGGCCAGTGTCCGAGGCAAGGTGGCGCTCGTGGAATTCGTCAAAGAGCACGCAGGACACGTTTTCAAGGGCAGGATCCGCGCAGAGCATGCGCGTGAGCACCCCTTCCGTGACCACAAGGAGCCTTGTCTTTGCGCTCACCCTTGTCTCGTTGCGCATGGCAAGGCCCACGAGCTCCCCGAGACTTGTCCGGCAAAGCCCTGCGAGGTGCGAGGCCAGCATGCGGGCAGCAACGCGCCTTGGTTCCAGAAGGAGCACGCGGCCATTCGTTTCCTCAAGGGCCCAGAGGGGCACACGGGTGCTCTTGCCTGTGCCGGGAGGCGCCTGCAGGAGGAAGGCAGGCTTTTGCAGGGCGCATGCAATGTCATTGTGCAAACTGTCGATCGGGAGAGGAGGAAGAGGGGGAAGGGTCGAAAAATCGGGAAGGGGCATGGAATACCTGCATGGCTTGTGATTTGCGCAAAAAGCCTGCGCGCGCAGGATATTCCGGCCCAGTGGGCTCAAAAGTCAAGACAAATCTTGCCTTGGCACAAAGCCTGTCGTAGCCTTTCCAATGACCCTTTTCTTGCCCATTTGGAGCGGATTTCTTCGGTTTGTCAGTGCAGAGCCCGTCTGCTATGTACGCTGCGTACGGTGTTGGCCAGGCCTTGCGACAGGGCCCCTGACACATGCCTTTTTCCAACCTGCGGGGTTGAACTCCTTCATGAAACGCTTTCTTCTCCTTGCCACAGCCATCCTTTGCTGCGTCCTGCTTATTGCCGCATCCCCGCTTTGGGCCAGGCAAAGTATTCTTGCGTCCGACGGCATGTTCTGGCTGGACATCCTCGAAGAAGGAGAACAGGGAGAAGTCCTTGGAACAGTCTTCACTGCAGAAAGGACCCTGGATCAGGCGAGCATCGAGGCCCTGCAAAACGGCCTGGCCTACTGGCAAAGCGTGCTTGGGCCCAATGCAGCCAACACTTCTCCCCTGCGCATCCTGATCCATCCCTCCCTGATCGAGGGGAATGCCTCTGCCGCAAGTGACGGGGAAGTGCCTCTTGCGCCCATGACCATCTTTGCCAATGCCCTGGCCAACGACATCTGGCCAAACGGGGACAGGGAAGAAATTCTGGCATACATCGAGATAGGAACTGCCACGAATGGTTGGTACACGGAACCTCTCACTGCGCTGCCTGAAAACAGGGACAAGTTCAACCTCTCTGCCACCATTGTGCACGAATTGGGCCATGCCCTGGGAATAGGAGCCACTTGTTCATCAAACAGCGACGTCTCCTCAAGCAACATTTCCTTCAAGTTCAGCTCGACCAGTTTTTCTCGCTGGTCGGAAGGCCTGCGCGACATGTACGGCAATCCCGCGCGGCCCGGCATGGAAATTGTCTTTGATGGGGTAGAAAACGAGAACAAATTCGTGCTGGCAAGTACAAACTACTTTTCCGGCGCCTATTTCACAGGCACGAACGTGCAGGAGGTCCTGGACGGAGCAAAGCTCTCCTTTGCCGAGGACGGGTACGGCGAGTATGCGGACAGTGTTCCGGGGATTCCGGTAATCAGCACGGACGCTACAGGCTATTACGATGAAAACGGAAACCCTGTGTATTATGTCGATCTTTCGCATATCGAGCTGCAAAACAGCCTCATGAGCCATCAGTATTGGCGCAACTGGACCACCTTCATGGAGGCTGAACTGGCAGTCCTGCAGGACCTGGGACTCGATCTGGACAGAAAGACCTTTTTCGGGCACTCCATCTACCACGACAATCTGAAAGACTACGTCAATATCAACCCCTACTATGAGCGGCAACACGGGCAGTGGATTGAAGGAAGTCCCAGTACAACGGCCCTTGGCATAGGCCTGCACATCTACGGCAGCGAAAATACGGTCACCCAGGCGGCTGATTTGCTCACCGTTGGCTCAGAGGCAGTGGGCATACGTGTTGAGGGTCGGCAAAACACCCTCTACATCCCCGAGACGACCAGGATACAGGCGGACGGAAGTGGAGGTTCGGCCATCCTTGTCTCCTACGGCAGGGACCATGTGATACACCTTGCGGGCGAGGCCACCTCCCTTGGACCAGGGGGCATAGCCGCGCGCTTCGACTTTGGCGACAACATTCTTGGCAACAGTACTGAATATCGCGGCTCATGGATGTGGACCGACAACTACGGCCAAGTGCCCAATCTGTCGCAGTTTCTTGCTGGCCCCATGGTCTCGACCTTCAACGTGTCCGGGAATCTTTTGGGGACTACAGCGGCCATATACATAGACGAAAGTGCCCTCGTCTCGAACATCAACATCCTTACGGGCGCAAGGCTTCAAGGGGACATCATATCCCTTTGGGATCCCGAAAACCCCATTCTGCACGCAAGCGCCCCTGATGCAGAAGCGCTTCACACGGCCCTGACCTTTGGCCTTGCCGCGAACAGGGACGGCACAGCCGGTGACCCGGACTCAGGCTTTGTCCTGGACTATTCCGGCAACATCCTGGGGGAGAAGTCCATAGACATGTCCCTTGAGGCCGGAAGGCTCAACCTGTCCGGCAAGGTAGAGGTTTTGTCCCTCACGAACAGCGGCTATCTTGCCCTGAACCAGTCTGTGACAGGCAGTGTTGTGGAGGTCAAGGACACCTTCACCAACAACAAGGGCGCAACCCTTGAGACAGGCTTCGCTGCGGATGGTTCCGTAACCGGCATACAGGCCAACAAAGCTTCCCTTTCCGAAACATGGGCCCTGCGCCCCATGCGTGACTACTACGCATCTGGGATCGAGATTAGCCCGCAAGCCCCGGTTGTCATCAGGGACAGGGAATGTGCAGGAAAGTTTACCTCTGTTGTGCTTCTTGCGGGCACCTCACCTATCTTGTCCTTTGAGTCTACAGGAACAGCAGATGCGCCCAGGATAAGCGTCGCCCGCGCTCCCAATGCCTACAGCAGGCTTGCCACGACATCCGCTGCCCATTCCGTGGGCCTTGCCATGGACAAAATTGCTGGCAGCGCCAAGGGCGACATGCAAAACCTGGTAGAAGCTCTCGACTGGTCAGGCAGCGACGGCACGGGTGTCGCAAGGGGCCTCAAGGCCCTTGGCCCTGGCGCCTACGACGCTGCGGCAAGGGCTTCCCTTGCCCAGCAAAGCGAGTTCAATCTGCTCATCATGCGCCGCATGCTGGCCCAAAACACCCGCAAGGCATGGGCTGCCCATGTTGCGGACAGGGGACTGTCCGCGCATCCGCAAAAGACAGCAAATCCGGAAAAGACTGGGGACTGGCAGGTCTGGGCCACGCCCTACGGGGCAGGCTCCTTCCAGGGCAATCATTCCGGCCTCTCCTCCTGGAAGAGCGAGGGGGTAGGCCTCATTCTCGGCGCAGAACGGCATTTCGACTCCGGCCTCGACTTCGGCTTCCACGCGGCCCTTGCGGCAAGGCGCACCCATGTGCAGGACTCTGAAGAGGCACAGGTGGACACAAAGTCCGCCTTCATTGGCCTGCAGGCGCTCTTCGCCCCGGAAGAATGGGACGGCTTCTGGCTGACGGCTCAAGGGAGATTGGGCATAGAGAGTGGGGAAATGGATCGCGAGATAGGCATCAACGGCTACAACCGCCAGGCCGAGAGCCGCTGGTCAGGATTTGCAGGCGGCTTTTTGGCAGGCCTTGGCTACGATCTGCGCCTGCCAGAACAAAACACCCTTGTCACCGTGGGGCCCCTTGCCTTTTTCGAATATTCCTTTTTGCAAAGACCGGGCATTGACGAGGACGAGGGTGGAGCAGCAAGCCTGCATGTGGACAGTGCCTTCTACGATTCCCTGCTCATGAATCTTGGCGCCCATGCAGGCTTCCAGACAGCGCTTTTCAATGGCACAAGCCTTGGGCTGGACGTTCTGGCCGCGTGGCGGCACGAACTTCTCGACGGCAACTTCGCAACTTCCGCCTCCTTCAGGGACTACGGGGCTCACGAGTTTTCCTCGGATACGGAATTGCCAGGGCGCGACAGCCTGCTTTTGCAGGCGGGTCTCACCCTGGCAACGGTCTCGGACTTTTCCGCACAGCTGGAAGTGGGCGGTGAATTCTTCCGCTCTGGCTACACGGCCCTGAACATGGGCCTCAACCTCGGCTGGACCTTCTAACGATTTGCGCAGACACGTTTTTTGGGGGACAAAATATGGCAATCAGAGGTTTTCTGAACGAGGGGCGTCTGTATCGTGTGTTTGCTTCCTTTGTGCTGGCCGTGGTGCTCTTGTGGCCCATGGAGGTCATGACTGCGCCCGAACCCGGACCTCTGGACGCGCAGGCCTCCCTGGAGCTTTTGCACTCAGGCACAGACATCTTCCTTCTCGATGTGCGCACAAGGGCCGAGTATGACAGGGGACATATTCCCAATGCCGTCCTCATCCCTGTGGATGAGCTTGAGAGACGCCTTGCCGAAATCCCCGAAGACAGGCCCCTGGTCATTGTTTGCCGTACTGGCAGACGTGCCGCATGGGCCTTTGAGCAGCTGCGAAAGATTAGGCCCGAACAGCCCATGTGGTACGTGAGGGCAGTGCCCAGCTACGGGGCAGACGGCAGCTGGACCATCGAGGATTGAAGGCAGAGGCTGGTGGCAAGGCTCTGCCTGTTTTCGGGACACTGTGCTGATCTGCGCGGCAAAGACAACAGCTTAGGTCGTGTTGACAAAATCAAAAATCAGCCAATCTGACTTCGACTTTGCCATAAGAGGTTATATTTCATACTGTATCACTCCAGTTTACCAGAGCGGTCCACAGCATGGATACAGTCAAAGCCTATCAACACCATGACATCACTGACGAACTTTGGTGCAAGATTGCTCCCTTCTTCCCCAATGGAACGGGGAAGCGCGGTCGCCCTGCCGGAGACAACAGACGCTTTTTCAACGCTGTT
>NZ_NFJC01000089.1 GCF_002159665.1 Desulfovibrio sp. An276 | reverse complement strand
TAACTTTTGAAAAGTGTCTCGAAAAATTTATTCTTCCAAGTATTAAACCAGGACATACACTAGTATTAGATAACTTAAGTTCTCATAAATCGGAATTAATAACCAAACTATGTAAAAATAGAGGGGTTAATCTAATTTATCTTCCTCCCTATAGCCCAGACTTAAACCCAATTGAAAAATTGTGGAGTAAGGTGAAATCTTTTCTCCGAGGCATCAAGGCAAGGACGACAGATGCCCTGGAGTCGGCTATCAACAAGGCCCTTGATGCGGTGACCCTATCCGACATCAGAGGCTGGTACCGTGAGGCTGGATATGCCGTCTAGAATGAAAACTTTCATTCAGAAACCGCTCTAGTCCTTCCCTTTTCGTTAGGCCCGGAACGTCCGGGCACCGGGGTCTCGCTGTTTGGCGGGGCCCTTTTTTCTTGCTCGGGTCCTTGTACTGCAATGACATGCAAAGAGGTCACAAACCACAGGCACAGGTCATGTTATAGATTATACTGGAGTGTTGGCCCAAAGGTCACGGACATTTTTGGGGCCTTCGAGTTTTCCCCGCTTGCCCTGAAGTGTCATCAAGGGCTATGTGAACCTGTACACGCAATTTCGCGAGGGAGACAGCGCATGCACAACCTTCCGGACCTGTTCGGGCTCATCAGTCGGCATGGGCTCAAGGACACGCCCTTTTATCAAGCGCGCCGTAAAACCTCTCCCTTCAGGGGGAGGATATAAGGCGCCCCTAGCTTGGCAAGTTTGCCTTTAGTTGGGAGTTCTTTGGGATTCGATATACTG
>NZ_NFJC01000088.1 GCF_002159665.1 Desulfovibrio sp. An276 | reverse complement strand
AAGCAGTATATCGAATCCCAAAGAACTCCCAACTAAAGGCAAACTTGCCAAGCTAGGGGCGCCTTATATCCTCCCCCTGAAGGGAGAGGTTTTACGGCGCGCTTGATAAGACAGGCCAAAAAGCCTGCGGGAGGAACCTTTCCTGTGGCCTTTGAGAGCGAGAAAGGCTATTCATTGCCCTTGTGGCACGCTTTGGGGCTCATCTGGCTGCCGAGCGAGGGTTGAGTGTCTCTGGTTGCGTTTAGGGATAGCCTTGAGCAATGATTTCAGGGAGTTCTTGCCCGGGAATTTCCGTTGCCACGCCTTTCCGCAGTAAAAGCAAAAAGACTGCCTTTTCAGACAGCCATTTTGTGATACATTGTGTTGATAGACTGTTGCAAGATACAGTTTCCGCTTTTTGCAATGGCCACATACAGGGAGTCCGGCGCTATATCCAGCTCTCCTTGCCAGGTAACATAGTCGTTGGAAACATATGTCTTGTTGAATTTATCATTTTTTTCAGATGCTCAAAAATACAACGATAGAAAGATGGCATAACTTATATGATATCTTTTAGTCCACTTTGTAAAGTTACAGACAATACGCCATGAGAGAACGGAGATCTCTTGTAGGCCATCATACATAAGCTACTCAGATGGCTTGATACGTTGCAGCAAGATTTCAGTACTTACTTTGATGGGGAGTATCCATTCAGTCGTAGCCCTGTAAATTTGATCTAGCCCCTTTGAGCAACCCCTGATAAGATGGTACCCAATAGGTGGCTTCTTAAGGCTTGGGGGACTCATGGCATT
>NZ_NFJC01000087.1 GCF_002159665.1 Desulfovibrio sp. An276 | reverse complement strand
AGGCATTGAAAGGATTGTTTTCTATGTCATTGGGAAGGGGCGTGGAATCGACATAGCAACACTTGCCAAAGCCTGGATACTGTCCCTTCATCAGGTCTACAAAAGCCTTGAAAAAAGCCATTTTGGCGCGATCTTCACCCATGGCGGCAAAGTAGGACGTATCGCTCTTGAGACTATGCAGAGGGACTGCATCTATGAGGTAGGACACAAAAGATCTTCCCACCCAGTCCTCGCAACTGATCTTGCTTCCATCCTTGACAACACTGTGAAGGATGTGGACCCAGAGGCGCTGGCACAGCGTTTTTTTCTGAAAAACACCACCGAGGACGCTGTCCAGACCGTGCTTTTTCAGAAATTCCATCAGGAACCAGACATCACCGAATGTGGTGTGGAAATTGGGGTCAACAGGGAGCAATTTTGGAGGGAGTCTTGGGTCATCAAGAGCCACATCCTTAAACTCTCCAGTCGTCGAACAGTACTCGACCAAACCTCTGAGAGGAGATTGAAAGATGCCTAATTTCAAATTCTTATCAAAGTATACTACCTTGCCAAGACTCTCAATTACTCTGTGTTTTGAGAAGTTGCGAGAGCCTGGAGTGTAGACAGTATCCATTATCGCTGCTGAACCTGAAAGCACCTCTCCATGCTCATTTCTGACCAGTTTTTGCACCTTGATGAAAGCCATAGTCCCCCCAAAGCAGTATGGTTCTCAGTAGAACCATATTTTCTATAGCATTTACGGCAATGGGAGTAAAGTAATTGCTTGAAAAAATTATAATTTCGTTGACACAATAACCGTATGGTTCTACTTTTA
>NZ_NFJC01000086.1 GCF_002159665.1 Desulfovibrio sp. An276 | reverse complement strand
CGGAAAGGGTTCATTTACAATTGAATAGGGATGGAAAGGAAGTTTATTTCGAGAATAAGTTGACAAGAGCATCAGGTGGATGCCTTGGCGTCGGAAGGCGATGAAAGACGTGGTATGCTGCGATAAGCCTCGGGGAGGAGCAAAACATCCTTTGATCCGGGGATCTCTGAATGGGGCAACCCAATGGAAGTCATGTTCCATTACACCAGACTGAATACATAGGTCTGTGTGAGCTAACGCAGGGAAGTGAAACATCTCAGTACCTGCAGGAAGAGAAATCAAACGAGACTCCCCCAGTAGCGGCGAGCGAACAGGGATGAGCCCAAACCGGCTGAATTCGTTCAGCCGGGGTTGTAGGGCCGGCGTTTCCGATTCATGAGTAGTTAGAAGAAGAGAGCTGGAAAGCTCCACCACAGAGGGTGACAGTCCCGTATTTGAAGGCGAAAGTGACGGTGCCGGTACCTGAGTACTGCGAGGCACGTGGAACCTCGTGGGAATCCGGGAGGACCATCTTCCAAGGCTAAGTACTCACCGACGACCGATAGTGCACTAGTACCGTGAGGGAAAGGTGAAAAGAACCTCTTCAAGAGGAGTGAAACAGAATCTGAAACCTGGTGCTTACAAGCTGTGGGAGCCATCTTCGGATGGTGACCATGTGCCTTTTGCATAATGAGTCAGCGAGTTAATCTGTACAGCGAGGTTAAGCGTTAGCGGAGCCGCAGCGAAAGCGAGTCTGAACAGGGCGATTTAGTTGTGCGGATTAGACCCGAAACCGGGTGATCTATCCATGAGCAGGTTGAAGCAAGGGTAAAGCCTTG
>NZ_NFJC01000085.1 GCF_002159665.1 Desulfovibrio sp. An276 | reverse complement strand
AAATAGCCATGCTCCGCTGCACTGAAGGACGCTTGGGCAAATCCATTATCCTGGCGCACACTGTAGAAGGACTGATCAGAACACCCAGAGAGTTGAGTATTGTGGAGGCGGATTCAAAGGACGTCTTCCCCTGATAGTAGAGAAGCGCGGCATAGGCAGCCACGGTGTCTCCGTACTGCTTGCTTGAGGTGACTGACCGAGGGAATGTGGCACACAAGCGTTCCCCCAAAACGGGACACTTGCCCGACATTACCTCGTGCTGCATATCTACCACCTGTATTTTGAGATCTACAACATGGCGGCGCTCTGCCACTCTCATAGAGGGAAAGCAGCTTTCACGGAATGCACAACCCATGCACTGCTCTGGAAAATGGCTGACAAGCTGTGTCTCCGCATCCCTGGGTAACGACATTCCATGCCCCTGATGCCCAGCCTGGCCGCCTTTGGCGCGTTGACGTTGTCGCCTGCGTTGCTGATCTCGCAATGAATTTTCCTTAGCCTTGCTCTGTTTCTGCTTCTCTGTCTCCTCCTCTTCCTCCCTCTCCCTCCTATTCTTTCTGACTTTGGCCATTCTCTCCGTCTTCTCAGCCAGGGACCCCTTGGAGGATGGTTTGTTGGTCGTTTCCCGAATGGCCTTTTCTCTGGATTCATCCAACAGAGATTGGTACTCCTCCCAGAGCCTCCGCATCTGTGCATTATCAGCTTTCAGCTGCAAATTTTCGGCCTTGGCACGGCAACCTCTTTTTCGAGGTCACGTATTCTGACAGCCTGCACTGTAGCTGTGGGGCAGTTGGCACAAAAGCTCTGGAGATCGAGCAAAGAGAGAAATTTTGTTGA
>NZ_NFJC01000084.1 GCF_002159665.1 Desulfovibrio sp. An276 | reverse complement strand
TCTGTCATTCTCCTCTTATTTCCATATTTTCAATATGTTAATGTGGGCGAAGGTTGTGTAGTAAGTACTCCTACTGGAACACTCACATGAATTTGTCAACACGCCCTAGGTCGTGTTGACAAATTCAGCCCATGGCTGACTTTGCCATGGTGGTTAATAATTCGTACAGTCCATATATTTGGCTGGAGGGCCACCGTATGGACGTCACAGTTCACCACCGTCATGATATCAGCGATGAACTTTGGGCCAAGATCGAACCCGAATTCCCCAACAGCAACGGCAAACGAGGTCGCCCTGTTGGAGACAACAGGCGCTTTTTCAATGGCGTCCTGTGGATCATGCGCTCAGGAGCACCCTGGCGTGATCTTCCCCCAGACTATGGACACTGGAATAGTGTTTTTGTGAGATTTCGCAGACTTGCCAAGGCCGGCTTTTGGGCCAGGCTTGCAAAACTGTTCACTGCCTGCCCAGATTTTGAATGGATTATGATCGATGCCAGTCATTTCAAGGTTCACCAGCATGGCATGGGAGCTCCTAGGGGAACAGAGGATGCAGGGAGGACCAAAGGAGGTATCAACACCAAGCTTCATGTAGCAGTAGATGCACATGGTATGCCTATTAGATTCCAGATAACAGCTGGGAATCAGGCTGATTGTACCCAGGGGATTGCGCTGTTGGAGGGCTTTCCTCTCCAGTTCGTGCTGGCCGACAAGGGATACGACACCGATACTATTATTGGGTATCTGCGCAGCCGTCAGGCAGTTCCTGTTATCCCTCCCAAAAGCAATCGCAAGATTCAAAGGGATTATGACAAATATCTCTATAAGTTACGCCATCTTG
>NZ_NFJC01000083.1 GCF_002159665.1 Desulfovibrio sp. An276 | reverse complement strand
TGTGCCCGACGCAGAAGATGCCTCGGCCACGGTACACGAGTCAGGCCTCAATGCTGGCGGTACCGAAGCATCCACAGACAAGGAGATCACCAGCGGGGAAATCACGCTGACCCTGAACGGCGAGGCCGCGACAGTGACCATAGGCGGCAAGGAATTTGCCGTGGACGCCAGCGGCAACGCGAGCGTTGCGCCTGAAGGCGTTTCGATTGATACAGGCGAAGGGACGCTGCTTGTCACCGGTATCTCCGATGGCAAGGTGAGCTACACCTATACGCTGAAGGAACATCAGACCCATGCCCAGGGTGAGGGCAACAACACCATGACGGACGAGATCGCCATCAACGTGACAGACGCGACTGGCGACGAGGTCAATGGCAATCTTGCCATCACCATCGTGGACGATGTGCCAACCGCAAATAACGATGTCTTTACCCTGACAGAAGCGTCCGCGCAGAAGGGTGCGACAGATGGCGGCAATGTGCTGAGCAATGACTTGTTCGGCGCAGACGAGCCTGGCAGCAAGACCGTGACTTCCATAGAGGGAGGTACGCTTGGCGAGCCTGTACAGGGAAAGCACGGCGAGTTTACTCTGAACGCGGATGGCTCCTACAGCTACAAGCTGAACGAGGGGGTGAATATTCCGAAGGGCGAGACCTTTACGGAAACCTTCACCTATACCATCACGGACACGGACGGCGACACATCGCAGGCAACGATTACCATCAACATCACTGGTGACGAGAGCGTGCCGGTCATAAATGTGCCCGACGCAGAAGATGCCTCGGCCACGGTACACGAGTCAGGCCTCAATGCTGGCGGTACCGAAGCATCCACAGACAAGGAGATCACCAGCGGGGAAATCACGCTG
>NZ_NFJC01000082.1 GCF_002159665.1 Desulfovibrio sp. An276 | reverse complement strand
ATACTGTGGACCGCTCTGGTAAACTGGAGTGATACAGTATGAAATATAACCTCTTATGGCAAAGTCGAAGTCAGATTGGCTGATTTTTGATTTTGTCAACACGACCTAGAACGGGATTTCAAAAAGGCGAAGGAAAAAGGCTACAGTCCCAAGGAACTGAGTCAGATGCTCAAGAATGAAGGCATTATCATTCCCGCGTACCTTATAAAACGATTTTTTACGGAAAACGGAAATATCCCCGTCACTCAAAAACAGGAAGCAATCTCTGCCCTGAACTTCCCATCTTGTACCACTCAATTCCCACCTTGTCTGCCACCCCACAATCGATCGTTATATAACATATTGTAATTAATGTATTTATAACTCTGGTCCTAGGCTTGACAGCTCCTTTTTTTGATCTATATTTGAGTGGTAATTTTACCACTCAAATAGGAGCACCTTTTATGTACTTTTTAGATGCTGTCAGCGTGCCTGACGCCCCTGGAAAGATAGTCACCAGAAAGAAGGGAGGCTCGACCTACGTCTACTACGAAACGGAGCGCGTATATAACCCTGAAAAACGGTTCAATGTTCCGAAGCGTGTAGTTATCGGCAAACTCGCCGTTGAAGGCGACATGAGCCAAATGTATCCTAACGCCAAGTTCAGGGCACTCTTCCCCGGAGAGCCTATCCCCGGCTTGGCCGAACCACAGATTCGCAGCAATACGCTGCGAGCTGGCTCATTTATTGTGTTTGACAAGATTATCAGGGAGTACAAGCTGGATGAGCTGCTGAGGCGGATTTTCGGAGAAAGCAGCGGCATGATCCTTGATTTGATGTGCTATATGATTGTCAGCGAAAACAATGCCGGCCAGTATTATCCAGACTACGCCAGGAATCACCCTTTATTCACCAAGGGCATGCGCGTAGTCAGCGATTCTACTGTATC
>NZ_NFJC01000081.1 GCF_002159665.1 Desulfovibrio sp. An276 | reverse complement strand
ACAGCCAGATCTTCAAGCACGACAACAGCGTGGTTTTTGCTGATTGACGTAGTTATCTTGTGCAGGAAATCCTTGCGTATGTTGGCTATCTTGTGATGGTGACGCTGAACACGAACAATCTGCTTGTACCAGTTCCTGGAATATTTCTCCTTCCTTGCCAGCTCTTTTTGCAATTTGGCCAGCTTTTTCTCCTCCTTGCGGAAACTGTTGACCGGCTCAATGAAACTGCCATCGGAAAAAGTGGCAAAGCGGGCAACGCCCATGTCAATGCCTATGGCAGATTTCGATGGATGAGCATGAATCGGCTCCTCTCGTTCCGTCTGGATGGAAACAGACCATTTTCCAGCACAACGAGAAACAATCACCTGCTTGATTGTTCCTTTTACAGGACGGCTGTTGTAATAGCGTACCCAGCCAATTTTAGGGAGCCATATGCGGCTGTGTTCCTCATCCAGCTTGAAACCTTGAGGGTAACGAAAGGCGTCATGTCTGCCCTTCTTCTTGTAACGCGGCTGCCTGGCTCGTTGTGCAAAGAAGTTTTCGTAGGCCCTGTTGAGATCAATCAGAGACTGCTGGAGTATCTGGGAATGAGCTTCTGCAAGAAAAGATGTCTCCTCTTCCTTTTTCCATTCCTTCAGCATTCCAGCAAGTTTGTAATACCCTAGACGCTTGCCATTTTCTTCATAGGCCTTTTTCTCCAGCTCCAGCGCCTTGTTCCAGACAAAACGACAGCATCCGGCAAAACGCCGCATGAGTCTTTCCTGTCCGGCCTTTGGCCGAAGTTCATATTTGCAAGCTTGCTTTATTATCATGACATCAGTATATTTGGTCTATGGGAAAAGTCAACGATATCAGACACGGCAGGCACTGTGTCTTTCATCTCCATGTTCATTTGGTCTTTGTCACGAAATATCGCTACGGAGTCTTTACAAGGGAAATCCTTGAC
>NZ_NFJC01000080.1 GCF_002159665.1 Desulfovibrio sp. An276 | reverse complement strand
CAAACAGTGAAAGGGCACAACTATCTGACTGCTATTCTTTTCACAGCGTCGTAGAAGCGTAAGTTACGCGGCAGCATCGAAGGCAAGCACAATCTCCTCAGCCCTGTCAGCCTGGCATAGTTTGATTGCCTCAAAAGCACCTATTCCACGCCGCCTGGCAGTTTCCAGCAGGGATAGCATGATGAGATAGCCCTGAGCGCCCTGTATAGTCGCAAAGTATCCGCTTACCTTTTCCCGCAGCACCAATGGACGGATAGCTTGTTCTGCCATGTTATTGGTAAATGGTACTCTCAAGTCGACGCTGAAACGAAGGATATCGTCTTCAAGTTTTCTCAAACGGGCAAGGAGATTAACCGCCAGTGGCTGTTTGACCCGTCTTTTTCCCGATTTTGTAACCCTCCGCGGATGTCTTGCTTCCCCTTGTCTGAGAAGCTCTTCATATCTCCTTCTGATGAGCTTCTGTTTGTACCGGGGCAAACTGGTCTTACCCCGGTCTCGGGCATTTTTGCAGGCGTTATTGGCACGAAGAAGCATATCTGTCATCAGCAGTGCCCAGTGAGCTCCGGGGGCGAGTTTCACCACATTTTCCAGCTCTCTGATTATATGGGCGTTGCAGACTGCGTGCTCCCCTACGTCCAATGCGGGATTCCAGTAGGGTGCCCAGCAGTCGTGGACAAGCACATTCACTGGATTGTTCAGGATGTTGCCTTCCAGCATCCCTTTGACTCCTCGATGCTCCGAAAGATGGTAATGAGCTGCCGTTGGCGAACAGAGAGCATGGACCCAGTAAAGATCGGCATTTACGTCCAGGCCAGTCTCATCTGCGTTCAGCGTGGGGGCTGCAAGCAGCTGCTGCCCCAAAATAGCCATGCTCCGCTGCACTGAAGGACGCTTGGGCAAATCCATTATCCTGGCGCACACTGTAGAAGGACTGATCAGAACACCCAGAGAGTTGAGTATTGTGGAGGC
>NZ_NFJC01000008.1 GCF_002159665.1 Desulfovibrio sp. An276 | reverse complement strand
ATCAACGGCGGGACATTCTGGCAAAAGTTCCAGAATGCTCTCACAGAAGCACGTGCACCCTGGATTCGTTAATTAGGCTGCGGGCGGCCCTGGGCTCCTAAAGAGCACCTTGAGCGTCTGGTCTTCGGATCAGTGCTGACGCATCCCGTATCGAAAGCAGGGTAGTCCTCCCGAGTCCCAAGGGAGGAAGCCCCGTGCGTAAGCGCGGGGAGGCTTCACCAGCCAGTCGTGTGCAGTGGTGGCGAGCGCCAGGGCCGGTATAGGGGATCAGGAGCGCAGGGGACGGATTTGGCCGTCCTCGATGGTCACAATGTGCCCTGTAGTTTTGGCAAGGAAATCGGAATCGTGGGAGACGACTATCCTGGTTGCGCCAAGCTCTGGCAAAAGGTTTGCTATGCGCCTTTTTGCTGCCTCGTCGAGGAAGGTTGTGGGCTCGTCCAAAAGCAGGGCCTTCGGGCGCATGGAGAGCACGCTTGCAAGGGCTATGAGCTTTTTCTCGCCGCCCGAGAGCTCGTGTATGGGGCGATGCGCAAAGTCTTCCATGCCGACGCATTGCAGGGCCTCCATGGCCCTTTGCCGTGCATCAAAACGGGAGAGGCCAAGGTTCAGGGGCCCGAAGGCAACGTCCTCGAGGACAGTGGAGGAAAAGAGCTGCTCGTCGGAGTTTTGCAGCACAAGGCCTATGGTGCAGCGAAGAGTGCGCCACTCATCCGCACTTTCTACCCTTTTTCCGTGAAGCAGGATCAATCCTTCCTCAGGCCTTTCAAGGCCCATGACAAGGCGAAGGAGACTTGTCTTTCCGCTGCCGTTGGGGCCAAGAAGGCCAATGGCCTCGCCATCCCGCAGGGTGAAGTGCAGGTTTTCGAAAAGCTTTGGGCGGCCTGGGTAGCCAAAGGTTACGTTTTCGAGGGTCAGAAGATCGGCCATGATGCTGTTTCCCAAACGCGGGCTGTGTCCGCGAGCAAGAGGGCAAGAAGAACAATGAGGCAGACAAGGACAAGGACGCGATCGGCTCCCCTGGGTCTGCTTTCTTCGAGCATGTGAAAGTGTCCGGCAAAGCCCCTGAGGAGCATGGCCTCGTAGACGCGCTGAGCCCTGTCCATGCTGTTTACAAGGGTCAGGCCCAGCATGCTGGCAAGGGTTCTATAGGTGTGCATGTTGGAGCCCGGGACAAAGCCCCGCAAGGCAGCGGCCATTTTGAGCCTTTTCCACTCGTCCCCGATAACGTGTACGTAGCGGGAGGTGAGCAGGATAAGGAAGACAAGCTTTGCAGGAACGTGCAGCCTTTCCAGGGCGCAGCCAAGGCCTGCAGGCTCCATGTCCGCCATGAATGTCAGAAAGGCCAAAAGGATGGCGTTGCACTTTATGGTTACGCGCAGGGAAAGTTCCACGCCTTCATAGGTGAAACAGAAAGGACCGGGGCTCCAGAGCGCTGTGCCGGGCATGGTCCAGGGGACTGTGAGCCAGACAAAGAGCACAAAGCAATTTGCCACAAGGAGGTTTTGGCAAAGCCTGCGCAGATTTGGCGCAAGGACAAGGGCAAGGACAATGGATATGCCGAGGCCCGCAAGGCTTGTGCAAAGCCCCTGCAAAAGCGAGAGGACAAGGGCAAAGGCCATGGCAAGAAAGACCCTCACGGCAGGATCCGCGTTGCACACAAGAAAGCGCATGGATGTCCTACCTTGGCCTGTAGCGCAGACAGGTTGCAAGGCCCAAAAGGCCCAGTATCCAGCCTATGCCGCCCACAATGTCGCGCAGGTTTGGCTCGTCCTCTCGTGCCAGAGCCTTGTGTATGGGGGCAAGGCGCGCGTCCACCACCCTGGAAACCAGGGCTTCGAGCTCCGCTTCGTTCAGGCTTGTGACAGGCCTTGCTTCAGAAGAAGTCGAGGATACTTCCGGAGTAACGGCAGGGGCTTGCGCCGCAGCCTCGGGAACACCGGGGGCCTGCGACGCTTCCCTGGCTGCACTCTTTCCCGCAAGGGGCGCAAGTTCCTCTGCGTCCATCTCCCACTCGTTCTGATGACCCTCGCCTGCCACAAGGCGGATGAGAAGCCCGTGGCCGGCATCAAGAATGGGCGCTATGTCCCCGGCTTTCAGCGTGTAGCAGCCCTGCTCGTCTGTTGTTGCCTTATGCACGACACTTTGCGTCTCCCTGTCCAGGAAGAAGAGCTTTCCTTCGCGCACCCTGTTGCTCCTGCTGAAACTGCACTCGACCTGGATACTGTTCCCCTCCACATAGGCAAAGACATTTACCATGTGGGCCAGGACGTACTCGGGTGCGAAGGCAGTGAAGCAGCACAAAACCAGTGCCAAAAGGATGTGTCTCTTGATGTATCGCATCATATCTTTCCCCCAAGAGTAGCAGGCGCAGAAGGTTGCAGCAGGTTCGGCCTTGTCTTCGCGATGTAGGAGACAATGAGTGCCACCATGATGCCCTCAAGAACCATGACAGGCAGATGGGCGAGAAGCAGGATCTTCGCCGAGGCCCAAAAGCCCTCGTCCGTGAGCGCCAGGGCAAGGGCTGTGAAAAGTGCCGCTCCGGCAACCGAGAGTGCTCCGCACAGAAAGGATCCCGCAAGGCGCATGGTGCGGCCCCTGCAAAGCCAGGAGCGGAAGAGGTAGTGGCACAGCACTGCAGGAAAGGCCATGTCGAAGACGTTCACGCCAAGGCTTGCAATGCCTCCGTAGCGAAAGAGTATGGCCTGCAGGAGAAGCGCTACCAGAAGAGCCGGAAAGACAGCCCAGCCCAGGAAAAGGCCGAGAAGGCCGTTCAGGATGAGGTGGACATTGCCGGGCCCTAGGGGGACATGGATGAGGGAGGCCACAAAGAAGACTGCCGCAAGCACGGCAGTAGTGACAAGGCGGCCATAGTCCGCCTTGCGCAGGCCGACAAGGGTTCCAAGAGCGGTCAGGGCGTAGCCTGCGCCAAGGATGGCTGGCGAAAGAACACCTTCGGAAATGTGCATGGCTTGTACCTTTTGGGGAGGCGCCCCCTTGTTCTACTTCTTTGCGGGGTTCACGAATTCCATCCAGAGGACTGCGCCAAGTTCCACATCCTTGGCCTCACCCTTGTAGTCCATCTTCTGATCCGAGGTCGAGAGGGCCGCAAAGCCCCACCAGCCGGCAAAGGGCACCCCGTAGACAAAGACACCGTTTGCGTCCGCCTTCACCACCTGGGTCACAAGATGAGCGTTGGGAGCAGTGTAGGCATGGTTGCGATTGTAGTACTCGACCTCGACCATGGCGCCAGCAAGGGGCTTGCCGTCACGCAAAACCTGGCCCGAGAACACGTTGCCAGCGTAGTTGCCGAAGGGGCGCGTGAGGGGGACAATTTCGGTCTTCAAGCCCAAGGGCCTGTCCCAGCCCTCCTCCTCGCCAAAGGCAGCCACAACGGTCTTCGTGTAGTGTATGATGTAGCAATCCTCGGCTGGCTCCCAGTAGGGTACAGGCTCCATCGCGAACCAATAGACGCCTGGGCGCTTTATCGTGTACTGCGCCTTCCATGCCTCGTGGTCCAGAATCTTTGCTGGCGCAAGCGACGGCACAAGATCCTGCGCCTTGCCATCGACATGGACTGTGAAGGACTTTGGCTTTGCCAGGGGCATGCCCACCATTTCCATGGGATGGGAGAAGGAGAGCTCAAGGGAAAGTGTAGCGTCCTTCTTCTCCTCTACAACCGGCGTCGAGGGGATGACCATGCCAAAATGGGCCAGGGCAGGGGACGAAAGGAAGGAGAAGGCAAAAAGCACGAGCGCTACAGCAAATATCTTGCGCATGGCAAACTCCTGGGCGTTTTGAGGGTGAAGAAGGACTTGCAAGTAACACGATTTTTCAAAGTGTAATACTTCTACGCCTTACACAGGGCAAAGTCCAGCCCAAACGGACAAATGAGTGCTTGAGGCAAGAATTGGCCATTTTCCTGCAAGGCTTGTGCGGGGCTTGCCCGAAGGTGTCATGCGTCGTACTAATGGGGTGCGGCACACGCCCCACAAGGGCAGGATGTGCCAGGCAAAAAACATCAGGGGGAGACCATGGAAGAAGCAGGCTCACAGGAATTGGCAAGGATGCTGGACAAGGCAGGAGTACCCTGCCCCGAAGACGCGCTCCCCTCTCTTCTTGAGTATGTGAACATGCTCATGCGCTGGAACGCCCGCATGAACCTTGTGGGCGCAAGGACCTGGGAGGAGGCCGTGGAGGATCTGATTGCGGACTGCCTGCGCCTCAAGGACTTTCTGGAGACCCTGCCCCTGGCAGACGATCCCGTCTCGTGGGATCCCGGGGCAGGAGCAGGCCTTCCCGGCATTCCTCTGCGCTGCGTGTGGAAAAAGGGGACCTATCACATGATAGAGGTGCGCAGCAAAAGGGCCCTCTTCCTCTCCCAGGTCCTGGGGACCATAGACCTTGCAAGGACGTGTGTGCACAACGAGGACATCAACAAATTCATGCGCGGAAAGAAGGCAGACCTTGTGGTGAGCAGGGCCTTTTTGCCCTGGGAAAAGGTGCTGGAACTTGTGGGGGGCAATCTTGCGGAGAATGGCCTTGTGGTCTTCATGAGCCGCATGGTTCCTGCAAAAGAAGAGCTTGCGGGGCTCAAAATGCCCTTCATGCTGGTTGCGGACACAAGCTACCAGAGTCCCTCCGGTACGCGTACCCTGTGGGCTGTGAAGAGGGCGTAAGGAAAACACAAACAGCGGAGAGCATACAACAAAACCGGAGCGATGGCACATGCCAGGGAGCCTTCCATGCACTACCTTTCTCTCACCTTTTGCTGCCGGCTGAACACCAAGGCCAGCTTTTCCGCCTACAAGGGGTCCATGATCCGGGGCACATTCGGAACGCACCTGAAAAAGACCTGCTGCACGACGCGTGAGCGTGATTGTGCTCAATGCATGCTAAAAAGTGTCTGCACTTATCCATCCCTCTTCATAGGCAAGCCCGCGCGCGGTGAAGGAAGATATGACTCCCTCACCCTGCCCTTCTGTTTCGAGACCTGCGACACAGGCAAGACAGAATACGAGGGAGGCGAACGCTTTGTCTTTGGAGTGAAGCTCTTTTCCTACGCGACCTCCTATGTCCCCTATTTCGCGCACGCCTTTGTCCTGGCCGGCAAACACGGCATGGGAAGAAAGTCCGATGTCTGTCCTGGCACATTCGAACTCCAGGATATTGTCTGCGACGAAACATCCATTTACGACAGGGAGCGCCAGAAGGTCATCATGCCGGCTCCCGAAAATCTTGTTCTCCCTGCCCTTGACGAGAACGCAGGGGGTACGCAGCGCGTACGCGTCCATCTCGTGACCCCCTGTCGTTTCAAGGAAGGCAACAAATTGTCCGCAGACCTTCCCTTCAGGATGCTCTTTCAACTTGTCGTACGCAGGCTGCGCTCGCTCTGGGCCCTGGACGGGGAAAGCGTGCACTATGAAAATTTCCGGGACATGATTGCTCTGGCAGAAAGCGTGCGCACTGTAGAATCCGGACTTTTCTGGAAGGACTGGACACGCTACTCCTCGCGCCAAAACACCTACATGCAGCTCGGAGGCCTGCAGGGCAGCATTGTCTACGAAGGAAGGATAGCGCCCTTTCTCCCCTTCCTCGCCATGGCCGAGAAGCTGCACCTAGGCAAGCAGTCAAGCTTCGGCCTTGGCGAAGTGCATTTCGTTCTTGACTCCGGGCTGTAACGCGATCGCGACATGCGCCAATGGCAGAAAGGCGCGCATGTCACTGCTGCATTTTTGTTCCCAGGACAAGGAGACGCGCATCTCTTCCTGAAAAACGAAAAAAAATATCCGGAACTCGGCTTTTTTTCAGACAAGGCAAAACGAGTCCACACCTGTGTGGACTGAAAAAAAGCTTGCAATCACGTACAAAAACAGGCAATTGTAGAGTAGTCTCTTTCTTTTCACGAACAGCTTCACAGACAGCAACAGGAGAGCTCGCCCATGGAAAAAACGGAATCGCTCTTTCTTCTTGTCCTGGCAAGCATCGTGCACGATGTTGGCAAATTCGCCCAGCGGGCAGGCGCTCCATCAAGCAAAGACATGGAGGATACGTATTGTCCCCAGTCTGCCCATGGAGGCACGCATAGGCACGTCCTCTACACGGACTACTTTGTGGAAAAGGAGCTTCCCCTGCCCCGGGATCTTGAAGGAAAGCGCAGCCTACTTGCCCGCATAGCGTCTGCACACCACAAGCCGGACGAGGCAAGCAGGATGGAAAAGTGTCTGCAACAGGGAGACTGGCTGGCCTCTGGACACGACCGCATTCCCGGAGACAGCGAGGGCGGGTACAAGACAGCAAGGCTCGAGTCCATCTTCGGGCGAGTGCGCCTGCGCGACGAGAAATCTGCCCAAAAGCCCGTGGAACTCCTGCGCTATGGCCTGAAACCTCTTGATGACGCGGATGACCCCATCTTTCCTGTGCCGCTCAAGGACGCGCAAAAGACCTCGTACGCCGATCTCTACGAGGCATTTTTGCAGGCTTTGCGGGCCATTCCCCTGGACATGGGGCCCTCCCACTACCTCTCCTCCCTCATGACCGTGCTCGAGCGCTTTGCCTGGTGCATCCCCTCCTCGACCTACGAGACAAGGGCGGACATAAGCCTCTACGATCACTGCTACACCACAGCTTCCATAGCCCAGGCGCTCTATCTTGGCGAAAAGCCTGTCGACAAACTGCAGGACACGGGCCTTCTCCTCTTCGGCGGCGAGCTCTCCGGCATACAGAACTACATCTTCGGCCAGGGAGAGCAGGGGGACAGGGGTGCCAGCAAGCTCCTGCGCGCCCGCTCCTTCAGCCTGCAAATGCTCACCCGCTCCATCTGGCTGACCCTCATCGAGCGCTGCAACCTCTCCTCAGTCGCCCGCATCATGGACGCTGGGGGACGCTTCATCCTCCTGCTCCCGGACACTCCAAAGGTCCGCGAGGAGGCAGACAGACTGGAGACAGAGGCTCTGAACCATGTGCTCAAGGCCTTCAACGGCATTTTGCGCGTCACCTTCGCAAGGCACGGTTTCAGGGCAAGGGACCTTGCCATCACAAGCTTCCCCGACGTCTACAGGACCCTGAACGACAAGCTTGAGCGCGCCAAGCTGCGTCCCCTCTCTCCTCTTCTTGGGGAAAGCTTTACACCTGTGCTCGGCATTGCGAGCTCGCAGTACGCCCAGTATGGCGCCTGTCCCTTCTGTGACTTGAGGCCCGCCAGGGGCGAAAGCGGAGACGAGGCTGGCTGCGACATCTGTTCTGCCCTCATTCAGCAGGTAGGGCGCAGGCTTCCCACTGCCCGCTATGCCCTTCTGACAAGGGATAACTCGGGCTTCCCCCTTTTTGGCAGGCTCAACCTTCGCCTTGAGGAGAGTGTGGACAAGAACGCAGCCAAGGCCCTGGATATCCTCTCCCTGAAGGACAGGACGGCCTTCACGGCAGCCCCTGTGGCAGGCTACGTGCCTAGGATTTCCCGGGACGATATGGCACGCTGGAAAGTGTCCGGCCAAATCGTGCAAACCGAGGACGAGCCCTGGGAAGAAGGCGCGCCCAAGACCTTTGGCATGCTGGCATCCGAGGCCAAAATCTCCGAGGAAAAGGGCTTTCGCTCCATAGCCTGCCTTGCAGCCTGCAAGGCGGATGTGGACAACCTGGGACTTTTGTTCGGCATGGGCCTTGAGCACGGGGAGGGAAACCACTTCTCCCTGTCCCGTTTCGCCATGCTCTCACGCATGATGCACCACTTCTTCTCGTCCTATCTCATCAGGGTCATGACCGAGAAGTTCCCCGACATCTACGTGGTCTTCGCAGGCGGCGACGATCTCTTCGTGCTCGGCCCCTGGAGCGACGTAATTTGTTTTGCAAGGCTCTTGCACGCGACCTTTGAGCGCTTCGGCGGTGGCAATCCAGACGTGACCATTTCCGCGGGCGTGGCTCTTGCCAAGCCCGGCGTGCCCATGCGCGTCATCAAGGATCTGGCAGAGGAAGAGCTCGAATCCTCCAAGGGACGGGGCGAGGACAAGAGGACAGACGCGCCGGCAAAAAACGCAGTGACCCTCTTTGGGGTAACCTGCCCCTGGAAGGAGTTTGAAATCCGACTCTCCCTGGGAGAATGGCTCGAGAACCTGTGCCTTGATGGCACCTTGAGCCAGGGCTTTGTGCGCAGGCTCCTCGAATACTCAAGAAAGGCCAGGGCCTTTGCGGCAGGGGACATTTCCTGCGGACTCTACAGATCCCACATGGTCTACGACATAAGCCGCAACTTCGCCCAGAAGAAGGATTTCCCGCCAGACGTGCTTGGAAAATTGCAGGCCTTAAGCCACGCCAGGGACTTTGAAAACATGGAAATCAGCGTCACATGGGCTCTGTATCGGACCCGTGCGTCAATATAGGGAGGATGTATGATCAGATACTATACGGACAAGGGCACCATTGATCCCGAGCTCGTGGACGGTCAGGCGCTCAAGGTGGCGAGGCAGCTTGTTGTCAGATACAATGACAGGATTGATCAGAGAAACAGCATCAAGAGCTCGCAGTTGCGCAAATTCTACGGCGATGTGAAAAGCCTCGAGCTCACCTGGAGCAATCAGCAAAAGTCCGATGCCGCCTTCCTGGGAATCCTGCCACAGATAAAGATGCTCAAGGCCAAGGTCGCCTACGCCAAGGGCCGCGGCGTTGTCACGCACTATTTTGCGCAATGGATAGGCGACAATGTGGATCAGATAAGCAAGCCGGACGATTTCAAGGCCTTTTTGCTGCATTTCGAGGCTGTGGTCGGTTTTTGCTACGGTGAAGGACTCAAGGATTAGGGGGAAGTTGCCATGAGACTTGTTGCGATCAAAAACATTACCGGTGTCATCCGCCTTCGTTCCGGCCTGCATATTGGTGCCAGCAAGGACAATATCGAAATCGGCGGCATGGACCAGCCCATCATCAAGGATCCCATTACCAGTGCCCCCTATATCCCCGGTTCATCGCTCAAGGGCAAGCTGCGCTCGCTGCTTGAGACTTCCGTCTTCATGAAGAATCCGGACACCAGAAAGTCCGTTGTCGATGGAAAACCCTGCGCATGCGGCAAAAGGACCTGCCCAGCGTGCACCATCTTCGGCTCTCACGCTGCGCCCAAGGATTGCGAGGATGATCTCGGCCCCTCCCGGCTGCTTGTGCGCGACGCAAGTCTCACGGACGAGTACAGAACACTCTTTGTGAACGGTCTCCTTCCCATGGAAGTCAAGACCGAAAACATCATACACCGCGTGAAGGGTGTGGCAGAGCATCCAAGGCCATTGGAGCGCGTCCCTGCTGGCACCTGCTTTACCCTGAACATGGCCTTCCGCGTCTATGAGGGGGACAGCGAGGAGCTCTTGAACTACATCTGGAAGGGACTCAAGATGATCGAGCTCGACGCCCTTGGCGGAGGCGGCTCCAGAGGCAGCGGCCAGGTAGTCTTCGAAAACCTGCAGGTGGACGGCAAGCCCGTTGATCTTGAGGGCATACGCGCATTCTAGCGGAGGTCACATGTCTCTGCATCGCTACATTGTAAAACCCGAATCCGCCTGGGGCACGCCTTTGCGCAGCGACACGCTGGCAGGCCTTCTGCTCTACAGGCTGGCCGAGGACGAGGGGGAAGACGCCCTGCGGGCGGAAATTTCCGCCTTCATGGATGGCAGGCCGCCCTTTGTCCTTTCCTCCGCCATGCCGAAGGACACGGTCTTTGCCCCGAAGCTCCCGCCCCTTCCCCGCAAGCGCTTTGCAGATCTTCTGGAAAAGGGAGCATTTGTCGGGGAAAAAGGCAAACTGTTCTCCGCCTTCGAGGCCCTGAGCCTCTTCAAGAAGTACCGCAAAAAGCGCTTTTTGCCCCTGTCCGTCTGGCAAAGGCATTGCAAAAGCCTCTCTGTTGCGGACCTCTTTGCGGAGTTTTGCAAAAATCCCGGGCTCTGGGAGACGCCAGTTGCCAAAAGACAGCAGGAAATGCATGTTACCATTTCCCGCAACTCCAGTGCTGCCCTCGATGGAGGCCTCTTTGTCTCCCACGCCTATTGGCCTGCCGAAGGCATGCTGTACCACCTCTACGCACAGACAGAGGACAGTCCCGCGCTGCTTGAGCGCCTGCGCCGCATAGGCCAGATTGGCTTTGGCAGGGACGCGAGCACAGGCAAGGGCGGCTTTTCCATAGAGGAAGATGCGGGCTTTGCTCCTCAGACAGAAGCTTTGCCCCACTGCCTTCTTGTCTCCATACTCTCCGCCCCGGACATGCGCGATCTTGACGGCTGGTACGCGGTGGAGGTGAAGAGCGGCAAGGCAGGACAGGGCATAAGCCGCGGCAATCCCTACAAAAGTCCGTTTTTATGTGTTCAGGAGGGTGCCGTGCTCACAGGTTTGCCGAAAGGTCCCTTTGTCCTGAAGGGGCTCAACGCCAACCCGGACATAGTGCAGATAACCCAGCCCCTGACGCTGCCCTGCAGGCTGGCCGAGGAAAATATTGAGGAGGTGAGCAATGCCTGACAAGATGCCCCGCAGCTGGCAGGAAAAGGGCTTTGTTCCCTTCTGGATTGAGGTGCTCACTCCTGTCTACATAGGCTCCAATGATGAGCTCTCCCCTCTTGATTACGTCATCCGCAAGATAGGCAACCAAAACTGGCTTTGCTGCATCGATCTGCAGGGCTGGCTCATGCAAAACGCCGATGACGCATCCGTGCAAAAGACCATAGCCAGTGGAGATGTCGCGCAGATACGCAGCATGTTGAACGAGAAGGTGGATCCGAACCTGTTCGGAATCAACTTCAGATCCATTGACGACACTCTGGCCCGGGAACTTTCGCAGGCCTATGGCGGAACTCCAGGAAACAGCAGAACCAGGGACAGCAAAAGCCAGAAGGACAAGAAGGGAGAAGTGGCTCTTGCACTGCGCAATCCCGCGAATGACTGCCCCTATATCCCTGGATCGTCCCTCAAGGGTGCCATCAGCACGCCCCTCATCAACTTCCTGGATCTGGAACGGAAAAGGCGTGGCAAACCACTGCTGCGCGACGTCATGGCTCAGGACAGGCGAGGGAATATCAACACGGCCCTGACCGATATGTTTGGTCCCATCAATGAGCACGCCATGCAGGCTTTAAAGCTCTCCGACTGCATGACTCTGAATTCTGCCTGCGCCATTGTCCGCGCAGTGGAACAAAGCCGCAACAAGGAGAAAAAGGGGACGCCCAAGACACCCTGCGAAGCCATCATGCCCAGCAGCGGTCCCTTGTGGGGACGCATGATGCTGGACAGCTCCGGAAAAACGCCTGCCATCACCCTGCCCGGTGGGCGTACGATAGAACCTTTGGCTCTGATGAAGCTTTGCAACGGCTTCTATCTGGAGCGTTTCCGGAAGGACATGGACAAATTCTATCAGCTGCCCCACTTTGCTGCCACGCGTGAGGCATTGAAAAAGGTGGCTGACACAGTGGAAAACCTGGACGCCAACACCATGCTGTTGCGCATAGGGCACTACTCCCATGTGGAGTGCGTCACCGTGGACAGCAACAGGCCCTTTACCAGCAAGGGCAAGGACGGAAAGCCCAAGCCCTATGGAACAACACGAACGCTTGCCAACGGAGTTTTGCCCTTTGGATGGGTACTCCTACACTTCTGTAGTGTGGAGGAGTACACCAAGGGAATAGCCAGAACCGAAGAGGCATTAGCTCGCGAAGCCCAGTCCAGAAGTGAGCGCCTGCTTGCACTGCGCAACAAGGCCATGGAAGCAGCTCAAAAGGCAGCGGAGAAACAGACCGAACTCGCAAAAGCTCGGGAAGCAGCTGAACAAAAGGCTAGGGAGGAAGAAGAGAGGAAGGCAGAACTTGCAAGTCGCATGGCCGAGCTTTCACCCGAAGAAGCAAGGCTCTTGCAACTTCAGGAAAGCCAGGATGAGGCTCTTTCCATGCAGCTCTACACAGAAATGCAGGGATGGCAGCCTGACATGAAGGCAAAGGCAGCTGAGGCCCTCAAAAATTGCTGGTCTCATCTTGGCAAATGGGATGGCAAGCAATCCAAGAAGCAGCAGGAGAAGATCAAGCAGGTCAAGGCCCTGCTCCCAGGATGACAGATGCGCGAACCTTTTCGCGAAAAATCTCGTTTTTGTGATCATCTGTGATTTCAATAGGTTGCAAATTTAAACTCGAAAAGGTTCGCGCAAGGGAAAATTGCTATGAATACAACAAGTTACAATTTTGAAGATCAATTGTTCCACTGGACTGGAATGAGTTGGCAGGAGGTTCGCGAAAACAAGCTACTAACTTCAGAGTATCTTTTGCAAATTTGACTGTAGACTTTGTATTGACCTGAATCTCATAGGGATTACGACTTCTGGGGGTCGATGCGGGCGATCTCTTGCCCGTACTGATTGACACTTTGTATTGACCTGAATCTCATAGGGATTACGACAGTAAATCAGTATTGCTACATTGTGCCATAAGGATTTCAACCTTTGTATTGACCTGAATCTCATAGGGATTACGACTTCCTTTTCAAGACGGATTGTAAGAAGTTCCGTCTTGTGCGACTTTGTATTGACCTGAATCTCATAGGGATTACGACGTGTGCGTTGCGCGGGCGCTTAACGACAAGGATCGACTGGTCCCTTTGTATTGACCTGAATCTCATAGGGATTACGACTCATGTCTAGTTCTCCTCTGCTATTTCATCAAGCAGCTCTGTCTTTGTATTGACCTGAATCTCATAGGGATTACGACACAGATCCCAACCTGTACACTTTGCAGCGGGGCAAGGAATAAGCTTTGTATTGACCTGAATCTCATAGGGATTACGACACAGCGTTTCCGGAGGTTGTGACTACAACGGCAATACAGAACTTTGTATTGACCTGAATCTCATAGGGATTACGACATATCTGGACCACGAGGTCGGGCATGTAAAGTTCACCGACTCTTTGTATTGACCTGAATCTCATAGGGATTACGACCAAGTTCCCTTTGTGCTATCAATTGTGTAACGACTAGATCCCCTTTGTATTGACCTGAATCTCATAGGGATTACGACATGTACGTCCACACAGTGAACGTACCAACAAACTTCTTTGCACCTTTGTATTGACCTGAATCTCATAGGGATTACGACGGGCCACACGGTGCATAGGCATGCCGTGTATTCGTTCTTTGTATTGACCTAAATCTCATAGGGATTACGACATTGGATGCATTGATTGCCCTCCTCAAGTTCATGGCAAAAGTTTCTTTGTATTGACCTGAATCTCATAGGGATTACGACTTCAATGGACTTCACGCCGTCCTTTGTGCGGACGGTCTTCTTGGCTTTGTATTGACCTGAATCTCATAGGGATTACGACAAGCGGTCTTTGTCATGGTATTGGTCCTTTTGGGAGTCCTCCTTTGTATTGACCTGAATCTCATAGGGATTACGACCGTTTTCAGTTTCAACAGTCAGAACTTCAAGGTCGGAAAAGTTACTTTGTATTGACCTGAATCTCATAGGGATTACGACCTTAATGTTCGGAGTGAACGAAAATTCTATAGTCTTTCTTTGTATTGACCTGAATCTCATAGGGATTACGACCGGACCACATTCTGAGGTCCTTTTGAGACACGGCGCGGCGGATTCTTTGTATTGACCTGAATCTCATAGGGATTACGACGCAAAGCTCCACAATGTGATCCCGTCCATGGTTTCAGCTTTGTATTGACCTGAATCTCATAGGGATTACGACTGTTTCCGTCTACAGTCTTGACAGAAACCTTAAAGAAGGACTTCTTTGTATTGACCTGAATCTCATAGGGATTACGACGTGCTTTGGGTGCTGTCTCCATGCAAAAGGTTGGGAGCCTTTGTATTGACCTGAATCTCATAGGGATTACGACCAAGTAGAGGCGACTGCACAGACACGATCCAGCCAAGTTCTTTGTATTGACCTGAATCTCATAGGGATTACGACTGCCTTCACATGGGAAGATCTGCCTTGACGGTATCGGCACCTTTGTATTGACCTGAATCTCATAGGGATTACGACGCCAGACGGCTGGCATGGGTTACGGGAAACTCGGCAAGCTCTTTGTATTGACCTGAATCTCATAGGGATTACGACTCGTTAATTCTTTCGTCCATAGTTTCCTCCTTATAGTGGGTTGCTTTGTATTGACCTGAATCTCATAGGGATTACGACCCATCTCGGCACCGCACTCCGGACAGAATCCTGTGAACTCCTTTGTATTGACCTGAATCTCATAGGGATTACGACCTGGTAGCCCTCACGAAGAAGTTCACTGATGTCGCTTGTCACTTTGTATTGACCTGAATCTCATAGGGATTACGACACTTCAATCCAATTAGGATCGGGGGTGTTCCGCCAATTGATGCTTTGTATTGACCTGAATCTCATAGGGATTACGACCAGACAGACCGGAGTCGGCAAGCTGATCCAGAATCCGCTTCTTGCTTTGTATTGACCTGAATCTCATAGGGATTACGACTCTCTTCGCTTTCGAGCATAATCTTCATCTGTGCCATGGTCTTTGTATTGACCTGAATCTCATAGGGATTACGACCTTCTTGCCAATTTCTCCACAAGAAGAGATACGGGAATAGAACCTTTGTATTGACCTGAATCTCATAGGGATTACGACCCCTGCCCCCCTATGGGGCATTTTAACAAATTTTACAGTTCCTTTTTACTTTGTATTGACCTGAATCTCATAGGGATTACGACAGGACTTGTGCCTTGACGTCCTTGCCCAACTTGTCCAATTCTTTGTATTGACCTGAATCTCATAGGGATTACGACGGCCTTGATAGGTGTGTTGAAGAGAACGTGGCCGTAGTCCGCCTTTGTATTGACCTGAATCTCATAGGGATTACGACGCTGCACAATCTGCGGCGCATAGGCTCCGTCGCCAAGATAGCGACTTTGTATTGATCTGAATCTCATAGGGATTACGACTACAGCACATGACCAATCTCATGGTCCAGGTATCCACGCAGCTTTGAATTGACCTGAAACTCATAGGGATTACGACCGGCTCCAGAGGCTGGCACGCTCCTCATCGTCTCCACGCTCACGCTTTGAATTGACCTGAAACTCATAGGGATTACGACATGTACCGTATGGCCTTGCCCACGGTGCCGTCCTTCTTCACACTTTGAATTGACCTGAAACTCATAGGGATTACGACCATGCTTCATAGCGCAGATTGATCACCTCAAAGAGCATCAGCTTTGAATTGACCTAAAACAATTGGGATTACGACGCTAGGAACTCGGCAGGACCTTCGGTGTGTATGCCGTCCTTTGAATTGACCTGAATCTCATAGGGATTACGACAAAATAGAAATATCAAGAGCTAAAAGTATGTATATTACACAAACTAGCATATCTAGTATGCTTTATATTTACCTGAATTTCAAATGTATTACACAAAATAGTCTTTTAACTTAAAAATTACAGAGAGAAATCCATGGTAGTATATATCACGTCACAAGGCGCTAGAATAGAAAAAGAAGGACGCCGTCTGATTGTTCACGGCAAGGATTTCAAACAAACACTCTTTGCAAGTCATCTTGAGCAGATTGTCCTATTCGGCAACGTCTCCATCACGGCACCAGCCATGCACGTTCTTTTCTGGAAGGATATAGACACAGTATTTCTCCGAAAGGACGGCAGTTATGTTGGCAGGCTTGCCATGCAGGAGCCGGCCAATGCGACATTGCGCAAAAGGCAGTTTGCACTTTGCGATGATCTGGACTTCCGCCTCAGGCTTGGACGCAGCGTTGTTCTCGCCAAGATTCTCAACCAGGCCACTGTTCTTGCGCGCATCAAGAGAGCCAGAAACAAGCCTCAGGCACTTGTGGCCGCAAACAATATTCGCGAGCTTGCCCGCGGCCTTGAGCGCGCCACCACCTGTGACGCCCTGCGCGGTATCGAAGGCAAGGCTGCTGCCATCTACTTCCCTCACCTGCAACTGGGCTTCACCAAGGACTGGGGCTTCAGGAAAAGGGTGCGCAGGCCCCCGACAGATCCGGTCAACTGCGTTCTCTCCTTCCTCTACACGCTTTTGACCAATCGCTGCCACGCTGCCATACGCCGGGCAGGCCTTGATCCTCAGCCTGGCATATTGCATGACCTGTCCTACGGCAGGGCGAGCCTGCCCCTGGATCTGGTCGAGGAGTTCCGAGCCCTGCTCGCGGACACCCTGACACTGTCCCTTTTCAACATGAGCATGCTCCACAAGGACGACTTCGAGTCCCCCAAGCCTGTGCAGCCGGAACCTGTGCTGACCGAAGAGGACCGCAAGAACGAAAACCTCAAAAAGGTTCTGTCCGATCCCGTGGGTGCCATATCGGAGTCTGGTTCGACGCAATCGGTCGCGGAAGAGGATTGTGGAGATCCGGAGGGAGAAAACGAGCTTCCCCAGGAGCCATCCAGGGCCATCCTGCTCACGAAGAATGCCATAAAGACCGTCATTTCTGCCTTCTCGCAGAAAATGGAGACCACTTTCCACCATCCCCATGCAAACAGGGAAATGACCTACGGCGAGGCCATTGTCTATCAGGCACGGCAACTCAGGCGGGTCATTGATGGTTCTGCGGAAAGCTATGCTCCCCTGACCTTAAGGTGACACCATGCACACCGTCATCGCCTACGACATCAGCGACAACGAAAACCGTCTCAAGATCTTTCGTATCCTGAGTGAACTTGGGTTCAACAGCCAGAGATCGGTTTTCGAGTGCGAGCTTCAGTCCGACGAAATCCTCCGCCTTGTCTCAAGGCTCACCTCGTACATCGATCCCGAGAGCGACTCCCTGCTTGTCTATCCCCTCTGCCGCAGATGCGCAGGCGGAGTCGTTGTCCTCGGACAGGGTATTTCGCTTGTGCAGACGGACTGGCAGGTGATCTGAGATGCGGCAAACCTATCTCATTGTCTACGATATCAGGGATCCTGTACGCCTGCGCAGGCTTGCAAAGATTGCCGAAGACTACGGCTTGCGCATGCAAAAGTCGGTCTTTCAGGCAGAGCTTGAAGACGCGGAACTCTGGCAGATGAAGCGCAGGATGCTCGGCATCATCGATCCCGAGGAGGATGGCATCAAGATTTTTCGCCTGTGCGAGGCCTGCGAGGCAAAGCGCACGGGCGCAGGCATTGGAAAGCCGGAACTTCCGGACAGGGCCTGGCACGTCTTCTGAAACCCAAAACCTTGCCACCATCCTGTCCGAAAAGTAGTATTATCCCCATCTGCAACCATATCACCAAAGGGGGATGCCAATGTCGTTTGAAGGATACGATACCCAGATTTGCCTTGTTTCCGAACAGACCCTGCCAAACTATCTCGGCGTCTGCTTCTCCGCTCCCATGCCGCGCACGGTACATCTTGTGGTAACGGAACGCATGAAGGAAAAGGCCGACATTCTGGAGCAGGCTCTGAAACGCAAGGGTTGCAAGGTAGAACAGCACTCCATTCCCACAGCTGGGCACAACGAAGTCTTCAACTGCCTGTGCGCCATAGGCGAGAGCATACAGGGGCCTGTAGCCATCAACGTGACAGGTGGCACCAAGGTCATGGCCCTCATGGCGGTCGAATGGGCCAACATGAGCGAACTTGAAACATTCATCTTCTATGTGGACACCCAGCAGGGCCAGATCCTGCACCTTGCCGGAGACATGGAAAGCTACCCCCTCTCCTGCAATTTTTCCATTGCAGAGATCCTCTTTGCAGGTTCCGGGCACACCATTGCCAGCAGGGACAAGGAGGCTGTGACCCAGGAAAGACACGCTCTTCTGAAAAAACTGCTTGGGCTCTTCCTGAACAATCAGACTGCCCTGAAACTCTTCAATAAAACGGCAACGGATGCCAAGGGTTCATACAATCTTTGTGTTCCATGGCCTGATCGTACATCGTCGGCCTTTGAGGCAGCCATGCGTATCGCAAATGAGCTGGGCAAGGTTACCTGCGACATCCCTGTAAACATCACCTATGCCTCCGAAGAAGCCCGCCAGTGGTGCAACGGCGGCTGGCTCGAAGAGTACGTCAAATATGTCCTTGTCGGAATGCGGGGCAAAAAGCTTATTGACGACTATGCAGCCAACATCACGCTGGAGTACCGCAGCCATGTCAAGGGCGCACAGAAGGACGCTGTCGAAAACGAGATCGATGCAGCCTTCAGCAGGAACAGCGTGCTCTATCTCATAGAGTGCAAGACCAGCGATCTGACCAAAAAGGGCAAGGCCACGACCATGGCAGCCGATGCCATCTACAAGCTGGACAGCCTCAAGAAAAGCCTGGGAGGCTCCTTTGGCAGGGGCATGGTCGTCTCTGTCTTCGAGCCCAGGGAAGAGGACAAGAAACGCGCCGAGGAACTGAGGCTCAGGCTTGTTTTCGGCGCACGCCTCCTGGGTCTGGAAAAGGAAATCTGTCAATGGATAGCCAACTGAGCACAAATACTCAGCCTCTTTTTGTCTGCACAGTGGGGGGAAGCCCTGCTCCAATCATCTATTCCCTGACGCAGCACGCCCCAAAATTCGCGCTCTTTCTTTGCTCCGCCTCATCCGCCACGGCAGTCGAGGAACAGATACTGCCTGCCCTCCCGGAAGAGATTGCAAACGCTCTTGTCCACGCAACACACACCTTGCGTGACGAGCAGGATCTTTTGGCCTGTGTCCGCGACATGCGCGCGGCTGTAAACTCGGCAAAAGAAGCCTTTGGCCTTGGCAGCGCACCCCTTCTGGCGGACTTCACAGGCGGCACCAAGGTCATGTCTGCCGCCCTTGTGCTGGCGCTTGCGGAGTATGACGTCCACTTCACCTATATAGGCGGGGGGCAGCGCAGCAAAAACGGTCTGGGAACAGTGATCGAAGGGACAGAAAAGGTCATGCGCCTTGCCAATCCCTGGGAGGTTCTTGGCTTTTCCCCCATTCGACAGCTTGTGGACGCCTTCAATTTCCGCGACTTTGCCAAGGCGACCCGTCTTGCCGAAGAACTGGCCCAACGAAGAGAGAGAGCCGAACTTTTTCGTGCCCTGGCTCGCCTGAGCGAGGCTTACGCCCTGTGGGACGGCTTCGACTACCCCCAGGCGCACAGGGTTTTGCCAATGGCCCTGGATGCTTTGGAAGCATTGAGCGCTCAGAGCCTCTGCCCTGCCCTCCCCCCGCTTCTTGCCCTTGTCAGAAAGAATTGCACGGAGCTTTGCGCGGCTTCCGACGAGCTTGCGACCTTCGAGGAAAACAAATCCCCCTGCCCGGTCGCCTTGCGCGACCTTGCGGCCAACGCCCTGCGCAGAGAGGAGCAGGGGCGCTTCGACGACGCTTCTGCCCGCTACTACAGCCTGCTTGAAAAGGGAGCCAAGATAGAGCTTGCCAGCCGATTTGGCATAGACACAAGTGATGTGCAATCATCTCTCCTCCCCGCTTCCTTTCTCAAGGAAACGACGCTTGTCCCGAGCCACGACGGAAGGCTCCAGCTCCCCCTCTTCAAGGCCTATCTTCTGCTGGCATGTCTGAACAATCCTTTGGGCCTTGCCTTCATGCAACATAAAGATCGGCTGGAACAGGTCTTGCGGATACGCAACTCATCCCTTCTTGCCCACGGCTTTGCGCCTGTCGACGCAGCCACCTGCGAGGAGCTGCGCTCCCTGGTCTTCACCTTCCTTGACATCGACCGGGAGTCCCTGCCAGTCTTTCCCTCGCTCGACACGACCCTGTTCGGCTAATCCTCAGAACAGGAGCTCTCCTATCACGCCCCTGCGCACTTCTTGGCAGGTATTGGGAAAAGCGCTATTGTGCCCCTGCCTTGGCGCCTGTGAACTCAATCAGCGCTCCAGGGCGGCTTTTCACACACCTTTTCCCAAGACTTCCAGAGGTTTCCTTGTCCACCAGGGTTCCCAAGATTCTCGATCCGCAGGCCACGCCCGTCTTAAGCCCCAGGGAACGACGCCTTGCCATCTTTCGCGGCGTCTTCTGGCTCAGCGTCACCATGTTTCTGGCCTTTGGCCTGCGCATGCTTGAGTGGCTGCAGTGGGACGATCCGGAATTTCGCCTTGGCGAGGAGTGGCTACTGGCCACCCACGATGCCTACCACTGGGTCGCCGGTGCCGAGGGCTTCAGCTTCGGGGCAGGCCACCCCATGGCGGAACTCTTGCGCCTCATGGCCGAGGCGCTCGGGACCTACCCTGCGGCTGTGGCCTTCTGGTTCCCCCCGATTCTCGCAAGTCTTGTGGCAGGCATAGTCGCAGCCTGGGGCTGGGCCCTGGGCAGCCTTGAGGCAGGGGTTTCGGCAGGCCTCATCACCTCCCTTGCCCCGGGCTTTCTTGCGCGCACCCTGCTCGGCTTCTACGACACGGACCTTGTCACCCTCTTCTTCCCCCTGTTCATGACCCTGGCCCCCATGTGCTGGGTCATGCACTACATGCTGGCACCGGTGCACATCCTGCGCCTGCTCTCGGCCTGGCCCAAATTTGCCTTCTTCAGAGCCCTTTTCGGGGATCCCGTGCAGCCGCCGCGCTTGGGCAATCCCTTGCGCTGGCAGTGGGTGCTTATCCTTGGGCTTTCCGGCCTCATCTCCTGGTGGACACAGGAGTGGCACTCCGTCTTCCCCTACCTCATCCGCTACAACGCAGCCCTTTTGGGCTTTTTGTGCCTGTGCCTTGCCCCGCCAGGACGCCGCTCGCTTCTTTTGCTCGGCGCGCTCTCCTATGTCCTTCCTGCCCTGGCAGGCCCGCCAGGCATTCTCATGAGCGTTGTGCTCATCCTGGTCGTGGGCAGAAAGGCCCACCTGCGCAGGACCCTCACGGACTGGAAGGTTCTCTGTGCCCTGTGGGGCATTGTCCTTTTGCTCATGGTGCAGGGAGAAATCCTCACCACCATCATCAACCACGCAAACGCCTACCTGAAGCTTTCCGCAGACACCCGCGGCGCAGGCGCAGCCACCCTGAACTACCCGCCGCTTGCCCAGTCCATCATCGAGGTGCAGGATCTCCCCTTCAGCGCAGTCCTCTCCTACTTTCATCCCTGGATGGAGGCTTCGCTGCTCGGACTCATAGGCTTTTGCGTTGTGGTGTATTTGAGGCCCGGCGCGCTCTTCCTGCTGCCCCTGGCAGCCCTGGGCCTTTTGAGCACCAAGCTTGGCGGCCGCATGGTCATGTTCGGGGCACCCATTGTGGCCCTTGGGCTCTCCCTGCCCCTGTTCTGGCTCTTGCGCCGCATCCTCATCCCGCAACTCAGGACAACGGCAGGAATCCTCACGAGCATTGTGCTCACCCTCGTGCTCATTGCACCCTTCACGGATCTTATCTCCGCCATGAGCCAGGGCCCCATGATCAACCGCCGCCACGCGGAAGCTCTCGTTCGCCTGCGCACCATGACCCCAAGCGATTCCATGATCTGGCTTTGGTGGGACTGGGGTTACGCGGAACACCACTTTGGCGGAAGGCCTGCCATTGCGGACGGAGCCCAGCACGCTGGCCCCTCCCTGTACCTGCCGGCAGCGGTCTTTGCCACGGACAACCCCCGCTTTGCACGGCAGCTCATCCGCTACACCTCGGAAAAGAACAATATCCCAGGCGAGGTTTTCAAGGGCCTCAACGGCGCCCAGGCAGAGGCGCTCATGGACAGGCTCAGATCCCCGGACACGCCTCTTGTCAAGGGCAAGGGCAGGCAGTTTGTGGTGGTGAGCTACGAGATGCTGCGTTTGGGCTTCTGGATCAGCCATTACGGCAGCTGGAACTTTGCGACCAACACGGCAGAGGCTGGAGCTCTCTCCATTGTGCCCCAGGCCCTTGCCTACCAGCTCGACTCGGGACTTGTGCAGCTTGAGGGATCCGCCACATCCATTGCGCCTGCTTCCATCAACGTCTTTGAGGAAACGGGCCTCACCTGCCGCAACTACGTGCAGGAGTGGTTTGACAACAACCGCAACGCGACAAGGGAAGATCAGCAGGCCTTTCTGAACACAAGGCGCAACGTGAACTTCTTCTTCAACCGCGTGACAGGGGAAAAGCTCGCCATGGACGCAAGGCTCTACAATTCCCTCATGGCACAGCTGCTCCTCTCGGATCCCCAGGACCCGCGCTTTTCCCCCTACTTCAAACTCATCTACGACAATGTCTTCGCAAGGGTGTACGAGGTACGCTAATCCAGCGTCCCTCGCATGAAGGCTAGTGGTGGTAGGGCACGTGGTTTCTCAGGCACTCGGCCCGATACAGCTGCTCCATGAGGACGACCCTGGCAAGCTCGTGCGGCAGGGTGAGGGCGGACAATCGCCAGAGAAAGTCCGCGCGCTTGCGCACCTCGTCCGTGTGCCCGAAGGGGCCGCCCACAAGAAAGCAGGTAGTACCCTGGCCACGGGCGTCCGCGCGATCGAGAAAGTTCGCAAGATCCAGGGAGCTCATGTCCTTGCCCCGCTCGTCCAGGACGACTACCAGATCCCTTGCCTGAACGGTCTCGAGCAGCCTTTCGCCCTCGATGCGGGAGCGCTCCCTTTCCGAGGCTGCGGATGCGTCCTTCACCTCGGTTATCTGCAGCTTGCGAAAGCGTCCAAGGCGCTTTTCGTACATGTCCGAGGCTTCTTTCCAGCAGGGCAGTTTCAGCCTGCCCACACAGACAAGACGCAGGGCTTTTGCAATCATGACCATCTCCCAAAATGACGTTGACACCCCAAGCGTGCACGATGTGCGCACGGCGGTCCAAATCCTTGAAGCCGACCGCTGCCTCATCATTCCCACAGAAACCTTCTTCGGCCTTGCGGCCTCGGTGTTCAGCAGCGCCGGCTGCGCCCTTGTCTATCAGGCCAAAATGCGTTCGGCAAGCAAACCCCTGCCTCTCATAGCCGCGGACACGGCCATGGTGGAGGAAGTGTGCGACACAACACCCGTGCCAGAGAAGCTCCTATCCCTGTGGCCAGCACCCCTGACCCTTGTACTTCCTGTGCACAAACACCTGCTTGGAAAAATAGCCTCCCCCCTTCTGGACAGCAGATCCTGCGTTGCCATACGCGTCTCGCCCCACCCTGTGGCGCGAAAGATTGCACAGTTCCTTGGCGCCCCCATTACGGCCACTTCCGCCAATATCTCGGGGCGTGATCCTGTTACTGAGGCGCGCAGGCTTGATCCGGACCTTGCCCGCGGCATTCCCGTACTCGACCTTCCCCCAAAACCCGCAGGAGGCCTTCCTTCCACCATCCTCTCCTTTCCAGAGCCCGGCACAGTCCTGCTCCACAGGGAGGGTGCCATCTCCAAAAGCGAGCTTGCGCATCTCGGAATCAGTGTTTCATGAGTGGCCAGCCCCCGCATATTTCTCGACTTTTGGCGGGCATCAAGTCATACTTGAGGTGTGGCAACCATGCCATTATGCCAAGGCCTTGCAAGAGCAGTCCATAGGACGCGAACTTCAGGGCCAATCCCGCAACACAATGCGTGAAAGCATGGCCTTTTGCAGAAAGTCTGTCCTTGCAAGGGTCGTCCTTGCAGTGCAGCGCTGACCTTTTCGAAACCTGCTTTGTGCTTGCCTCTTTGCCTGCTTGGGAGCATACTTCCGCGAATCAGGCCTTCCGGCCGCAAGCCTTTTTTCTGGGGACTTTTCCCGGGGACACCATCTTGAAAAAGAACCTCACCTGCCCGCTTTGCAAGGGCCAGTTCAGCGTCTACGCCAATCCCCTGCCTACAGCGGACATCCTCGTATACGAGCCTTCCCTTGGCGTTGTCATCATAGAGAGGAAAAATCCTCCTCTGGGCTTTGCCCTGCCCGGCGGCTTTGTGGACGAGGGAGAATGGCTCGAACACGCGGCCCTGCGCGAAGCCATGGAAGAAACAAGCCTTGAGGTCGTACTCACAGGCATCCTTGGCGTCTACTCGCGCCCGGACAGGGATCCCCGCTGCCACACTCTCACCACTGTCTTCACAGCCAGGGCCATTGCCCCCAGCGCCCTCAGGGCAAGCGACGATGCCAAATCCGCCTTCTGGGCAGATCCCGCGCAGCCCCCGGCCCCCATGTGCTTTGACCACGGCCGCATGCTGCAGGACTTTGCGGATCATCTTGCGGGAAAGCGCCCAATAGGCGCTCTTTCCTCCGAATGGCTCGCCACCCCCGAAGGCAGGGAAAACCTGGCCCGCCTTGAGCTTCTGAATGCCAAGGCCTGAGCCTGAAGAGTTTTCCCACAAACCACAGCCCCAGATCTTTTGAGGACAAGCCCTTGAAAACAGCCCTCCTGCAATGCAATCCCGTGACCGGAGACATAGCCGGCAACATCGAGCGCATAAGCCAGGCCGTGCGCCGGGCCGGCAAGGTTGATCTTTGTGTCACGCCGGAACTCGCCCTCTCGGGCGTTGCCCCCGGGGACTTCCTCTCCATGAACGACTTTGTGGAGGGCTGCCGCAAGGGCCTGGACATTTTGGCTGCCCGCTTTGTGTCAGGACCGGACCTTCTGGTCGGAGCGCCTGTGGTCAGCGTGTACGAGCCGTCTCTTTTGAGCAACGCTGCAGTCTACATTCACCGCGGTCAGTGGGACGTCATCTCCCGCAAGGTCCGTCCCGAGGCCTCGCGCGACCCGGACGCCGAATTCTTCGACCGTGGAGTCTCCTTAGGCATTGTCAATCTCGCAGGCTGGCGGCTCGGCATAGTCTTGTGCGAGGAAGACTCCAACTCCTCCTTCTGGACAGTGCGCGGCACAGGCTACATGCCCCTGCTCGACCTCATCTCCCGCGGCGTGGACGCCATCATCCACATGCGGGCAACGCCCTACGTCATTGGCAAGCGCGCGGACCACGAGGCCATGCTCACCCACGTGGCAGCAAGGCACCACATTCACCTGCTCTCGGTGAACATCGTAGGTGGCAACGACGGCCTGGTCTTTGCAGGGCAAAGCCTTGCCCTGGACCCCACAGGCACAGTCTACGCGCGCGGCCAGGCCTTTGCCGAGGACACGCTCATCGTGGACATGGCAACGGGCACGGCTCCTGTGGCGACTGTTGGCAGAAGCTGGCAGGAAAACGTTTTCGGAGCCCTTGTGCTCGGCACCAGGGACTTTATCCACAAGTGCGGCAGGGAAAAGGCCCTGGTAAGTATTTCCGGAGGCATAGACTCAGGGTTAGTGCTTGCCATTGCCGTGGAAGCCCTTGGCGCGCACAACGTCTCGGCCGTCATCATGCCCTCGCCGGAGACAAGTCCGGACGCTGTGGCAGGAGCCCTGCAGCTTGCCCACACCCTGGGCGTCAAGGTCTCTGTCATACGCATTGACGGGCTCATGGCAGAGTACGAGCGGGCAGTGGCCCAGACCATGAAAGACTTTTCCCTGGGCGTTCCCGACGCGTCCCGCCCGCAGCTGCAGGAGCGCATCCGCGGCTCCATCATGACCACCCTGGCAAACCGCGCGGAAGGCCTTGTGCTCTCCACCATCAACAAGAGCGAGGCCGCCATGGGCTACTGTACATTGTACGGCGACACGGTAGGATCCCTGGGCGTTATCGCGGATCTCACCAAAAGCCAGGTCTACGCAGTGGCCCACTGGCTAAACCAGGACCGCAAGGGCCTCTTCCCGGAATCCATGCTCAAAAAGTCGCCCTCGTGCAAGAGCTCGCGCCAGATGCAGGATCTGCCCTACGGCGAGCTCGACGAGGTTCTGGACGCCCTTCTGGCAGCCAAGCCAAGGCGCCCCCTGACAGATCTGCACCCAAGGCAAAGCGACGTGCGCCAGCGCGTGTTCGGCATGGAGTTCAAGCGCCGCCAGGAGCCGCAGCCCTTGTACGTGAGCGACAAGCCCTTTGGCCGCTCCTGGACAGTTCCCCTGGTCGGTCACTTCAATCTGCCCTGATTTTTTTGCAAGGAAGCCAAGGGTAAAACCCTGGCTTCCCGTACCATTTTGCATATCTTTTCACATTCCCTATCTCACCTGGAGGTTGTTCCCAATGGCTGAAGCCCCTGAAAGAAATCTTGCTATGGATATCGTGCGCATCACCGAAGCCGCAGCCCTTGCCTCCGCGCGCTGGGTCGGACGCGGCAACAAGGAAGCAGGCGACGGAGCCGCAGTGGAAGCCATGCGCAACAGCTTCTCCACCATACACATCGACGGCGTGGTAGTCATTGGCGAAGGAGAAAAGGACAAGGCTCCCATGCTCTACTCCGGCGAGAAGGTGGGCATGGGCGATGGCCCCAAGCTCGACGTGGCAGTAGATCCCGTGGAAGGCACAAACCTTCTGGCCTACGGCCGCCCCAATGCCATTTCCGTTGTGGGCATTGCCCCCAGGGGATCCATGTTCAACCTGGCCCAGTCCTTTTACATGCAAAAGCTTGTTGTGGGTGCCAGGGCCAAGGGCGTGGTGGATCTGGACGCGCCTGTGCACGTGAACCTCGAGCGCGTTGCCAAGGCCCTTGGCAAGAATGTGCGCGACCTCATGGTCTTCGTGCTGGACAAGCCCAGGCACCAGAGGCTCATTGAGGAAATCCGCGAGGCAGGCGCACGCATCCAGCTTGCTACAGACGGCGACGTGGCTGGCGCACTCATGGCAGCGGATCCCAGAAACGAGGTGGACATCATGATGGGCACTGGCGGCACCCCTGAGGGCGTCATTACGGCCTGCGCCATCAAGGGCATGGGCGGCGAAATCCTGGCCCGCCTGGATCCCCAGTCCTATCCGGAAAAGGAGAACATCCAGAACGCTGGCTACGACTTGCGCGAGATCCTCACCACGGACAAGCTGGTGAACACCGATGACTGCTTCTTTGCGGCAACCGGCATCTCCGGCGGCGATTTCCTCCACGGCGTGCGCTACACCTCGCGCTACGCCATCACCCACAGCCTGGTTCTGCGCGGCAAGACCGGCACCATCCGCTACGTCGAGTCCTTCCACGACATGGAAAAGCTGAACCAGCTGAGCCTTGTGCGCTACTAAACGCTTTTAATCGGTCGAAAACAATGGCTAAACTTGTCTCTTTCCTTTTGCTGGCAGGCCTTGTGGCAGCAGGGCCTGCCCTGGCAGCCCAGCCGGAAACTTCGGCAGTACCCGGGGCAAGGCAGATCCTGCCAAGGGTAAGCAACGTCAACGTCTATGAAAACCAGCCGGACTTCACGGAAGAGGAGCTTATGCGCTTCATCCGCCATCTGCCGGATTTCCGCACCTGGATGCGCCAACAGGGTGAAAAGGCCTACCCTGTGGTGAAGAAGGGCAAGCCGGACTTCCACTACTCGCCGGCTGCAGCCCAGTGGGTATCGTTCCGCAGCTGGGAGCCCAGGCGCTTTTTCTGTATCATGGGCAGATCTGCGGCAGCGCTGGTCCTTGTGTCCGAGGGCGAACAGGCAAAAAAACTCTACCGTGACATGCCAAAGCCTTCTAAAGCCGAGTGCGAGCTTGTGCAAAAGCACATGGGAGAGCTTCTGAAGGCCGGAAACGACGTTGTGCAGGAGGCAGGCAAGGAGCAAGGGACAGGCAAATAGGCCGCAGTCTACAAGATTTGAGAGGGGAGAAGACAAAAGTCTGCTCCCCTCTTTTCATATGGCCAGGGTTTGCCAAAGTACGCGAGATTGTGAGCAAAAAGCACCTCAAAAAACACTTGCCAGATGGTCCCATGTTCTGACAATCTGGAGTTCTCTGCTACACAAATACCCATCCCCCAGGGCTTTTGCCTTGCCTCTCCTTGCACACGCTTTCCCCCCCACGAAGGATATCCCATGCGCATACTCTTCCTTGTCGTCCTTGTTCTTGCCCTGTCTCTCCAGCCCGTCCGGGCAGGCTCGCCGGAAAGCTTCGAAACGGAAGAATACTGGGCAAGCGAGGCCTTGGACATCATCAACGCTTCCCAAGCCTATGCCCTGGGCTACACGGGCCTTGGACAGACTGTGGGCGTGCTCGACTCCCCAGTGCGCGTCACGCACCCGGAACTTGCCGGCAAAGCGGACACCATAGACGTGGCAGCGGACTGGACAAGTATCAGGCATGGATCACATGTGACGGGCATTATAGCTGCCAGGCGCGATGGCATTGGCATGCACGGCGTGGCCTTTGACGCAGACATTTGGGCTGGTCCATTGCTGGACAACCCGAATGGCCTGGACCTTGAGGACTATTTTGCGAGTCACCCCGAAGTGCGCATCTTCAACAACAGCTGGGGCAGTACGGATTTTATCGACATGCTCCATGCCAATGAAGACGGTAGTGAAATAACCCCGGGAGACTACTACGAAGAGCTTTTGCCCGGGGATCCGGACGCCTTTTTTATCACAAACTATGCCAACGAGCACCCAGAGACTGTCTTTGTCTTTGCCTCCGGCAACGAGGGACATACCTACCCAAATTTTCCCAGCGCCACGCCAAGGTACATGGGCCAGGGGGATCTGGCAAACTGGATCAACGTGGGCGCCATCAATGCGAACAACAACTGCGTGATACGAAATGAGAACGGATCGCTTGAGCTCAACGCGGCAAGCATCCCCTTCTTCACGAACCTTGCCAAGGGCTCGGAGCTTTATATGGTTATGGCCCCTGGCAGCAACATCTACTCGCTCAATGCCGCAGACAACGGCTACATGCCGGATTCGGGCACCAGCATGGCAGCTCCCGTAGTCAGTGGTGCCCTGGCGCTGGTTGCCCAGGCGTACCCATGGATGACAGGCAAGCAGCTTGCAGACTCTGTGCTGACCACGGCAAATAGGGACTTTAGCGCCCCGGAATACACTGTTCTCTACGACATAACCTCAAGGGATCCGGAAAAGGGGCATCCCGGAACCGTAACTCTAGTGATTATCGCCGAGAACCGAGATGCTGTTGAAGATATCGAGCGAGATGGTGCGACGATTGATGGCACGGTAATACCTACAAACACAAACTCTCTTGATGAAGACGGCATTGCGGCCATCAGGAAGCTGGTAGAAAAACACATTGCTTTGGATAACAAAGCCTGGCTAGACTTGGGGGATTCTGCCTTGGCTGCCGTGGACGCCGCAGCACAGACAGAATCTGGAGAGGAGGAAGGAGAAGGAGAAGCAGCAGAAGGGGACGAAGAAGCTGAAGGAAGCGAAGAAGAAGAAGAAGAAGAAACCCTCGTCATAGAGGTGCTCACAAAGGAAGAAGTCTTTGGTCAGGGCATACTCGATGTGGGCAAGGCTGTACGCGGCCCTGCCCTGCTCGACGCCAACCGTATGACAGAAGAGAATGTGATGGAGGTGGAGGAGCTCGAGGACGAGCTTGAGGGTAAAAACACTTTTGCCATTGAAACCTTCGACACCCAAGGCTATGTGGCCGAATTCAGCAATGATATCGACCAAAGGCCATGGGACAATGAGTATCACCATGAAGAGTATCAGACCACTGGCGAGAATGAGGAGCTTACTGCAGACGCTGACGCTCTGTGTCCTGAAATTGATGATGAGGGTAAGAGAGAAGCTCTTGATGTGGGCCTTCGCAAGACCGGGGCCGGCATGCTCATTTTGAGTGGCACCAATGACTATGCTGGCGCGACCATAGTGGACGGAGGTGTTTTGGCCATTGCCAGGAGAGCTGATGACACTGGAGGCGAGCTGACCGTCAGTGATGTAGTCGTCTGCGAAAACGGCACACTCGCTGGAGATGGTGAGATTAAGCAGACGGTGATCAACAATGGCACTGTGGCTCCCGGCTTCAGGGACAATACCCTGACAGTGGGCACCTACAAGCAAGGATCCGATGGCACCCTGCTTGTGACCTATGACAATACACAAGAGCACAGTGTCCTTGAGGTCAAAAATAAGGTGGATATCAAGGGTAACCTTGCCTTTGCGCCAGCCAGGGGACAGTTCTACGGAAACAATTTCTCCGTGGAACTGAAAGACTTTCTCCATGTGCCAGCTGGGTCAGAAAACGCTAATGTTCAATTCACGAAATTCCTGGCCGAGGACGCCTCCCCCACGCTGGAGACTGTCCTTGTTGCCGAGCCTGACATGGATGCCATGACTGCGGAGGTAGTTCTGACGCGCCCGGCCAATGCCTACGCCCGCTACGCGGCAAACTCTGGTTCAGCGGACCTTGGCCGCAATCTGCCTGGCATAGCCTCAGTGGCTACCGGGGACATGCAAGCCCTTCTGACCGCCCTTGACTGGTCCGCCCGCGACGGCCACGAGGTGGGCCGTGCGCTCGACACCCTGGGTGCCGAGGCCTACGATGCTTCCGCCAGGGCCTCCCTTGCCCAGCAGGCCGAGTTCAATCTCCTCATCCTGCGGCGCATGCTTGGCAACGAGAGCGCAAGGCGTGCCCTTGCAGCACGTGGGGCAACCGAGGATCGGCCAAACGCAGAAAACTGGCAGTTCTGGGCAACGCCCTACGGCTCAGGTGCCTGGCAGGGAAGCCATGGGGGCGTTTCTTCCTGGAAGAGCTCAGGCATTGGCCTCATTGTCGGCGCGGACAGGTACTTCGAAAGCGGCCTTAGCATAGGCGCGCACGTGGCTCTGGCAGCAAAGCGCACACATGTGACAGGCAATCACGATGCACAGGCAGACACGCAATCAGCCTTTGTCGGCCTGCAGGGAATGTTTGCGCCCGATACTTGGGATGGCTTCTGGCTCACAGCCCAGGGACGCCTTGGCATCGAGAGCGGCGAGATGGACCGCGAGGTTTCCTTCAATGGCTACACTCGCAACAACGAGAGCCGCTGGAGCGGATTTGCCGGCAGCGCCCTTTTGGGTGGTGGCAAGGACTGGAGCTGGAAGCTTGGGGACGGGCATCTCGATGCTGGCCCCCTGGCCTGGATGGAATATAGTTTCCTGCATCGCCCGGATATTGAGGAACAATCCGGTCAGGCCTCAAGACTCAACGTGGACGAGACTGTCTATCAGTCCCTCCTGCTCTCCCTTGGCGCGCACACGGGCCTGAACACGACATTCGCAAACGGCACAACCCTTGGCCTGGACCTTCTGGCAGCCTGGCGCCACGAAACGCTCGATGCAACCTTCCGTACAGGGGCCTCCTTCAGGGAATATGGCGACTACGACTTTGCCACGGCAACCGATCTGCCTGGCAGGGACTCCATGCTTTTGCAATCGAGTGTCCGCTTCACCCATCCCTCGAACTTCTTCGTGCAGATGGATCTGGGGGGCGAGTTCTTCCGCACGGACTATACGGCCGTGAACGTAGGGCTGCAGCTCGGCTGGGATTTCTAACCGATTCACACTTCCTTCCAAAACGCATCCGGGTCTCCCAAGATGCGTTTTTTAGCGCACGCGGTATTTTGCCAGCAAATACTCTGCCCTGCCGGGCTCTTCTGGATCGCGCATGCCGTGATTGGTGTCGAGACCGCGCAGGACTTTCATGTCCTCTTCACTCAGCGCAAAATCGAACAGGGCGAGATTGCTTGCGATATGGGCGGGATTGGTAGATTTGACAAGAACTGCGCAACCTTCCTGCAGCTCGAAGCGCAGGATGATTTGCGCAGGCTTCCTCTGATAGCGGGTGGCAATCTCGCGGATCAGGGGATGGGTCAAAAGTTCTTTCATGCCATGACCCAAGGGAGACCAGGCAGCGAGCAAAACGCCTTCTGCCTCAAGAATGGCGCGCAATTCCCGTTGCTGCCAGAAGGGATGGAACTCCACCTGATTGACGCAGGGTATGGTTGCGAAATGGGGGATGTGCTCCTGCCAGAGGCGGGGTGTGAAGTTGCTGACACCAATGGAGCGGACAAGCCCCTCGTCCCTGGCCTTTTCAAGCGCCCGCCATGCTCCCCGCACATCATAATAGGGTTGGTGCAGGAGATAGAGGTCCAGGTAGTCCAGCCCCAGCCTTGCAAGGGATGCACGGATGCCAAGGCAAGCCTTCTCATACCCGTAGTCCTGGATCCAGAGCTTGCTGGTCACAAAGAGCTCCTCTCTTTGGATGCCGCTGTCCTTTATGGCGCGGCCAACCTCGGCCTCATTGTTGTAGGCTGCAGCAGTGTCGATATGCCTGTAGCCGGCATCAAGGGCCATGCGCACTGCCCTGTAGGTAGTGCCGTCTGCCGGCACCTCAAAGACACCACAGCCCAGAGCCGGGATGTTGTTGCCATCGATGAGAGCGTATGTCTTCATGGGATCCTCCTGTCTTGCCACAAGCTACGCTGCCAAGGTATAGATTTGCAACAGGCAAAGCGCAGCAAACTGCCGAACAAAACATCACCCAAGCGCCCCGCAATGTCCTGCGGCACTCAAAAAGGAGCACAACATGTCCCAACTTTCCAAACGTCTTGCTCTCCCTGCCCTGGCTCTGACCCTGTGGCTTGTCCCCTGCCAGCCCGTGAGTGCAGACATGGACGCTGCCGTGGACTACATGCAAAGCAAGGGCAGACAGTTCGGCAACTTCCTGGACTCGACCTTCGACAACATCACGGGTGAGCCGCAAAAACAGCGCGAGCAGGTCGAGGCCCTGGCAACCTTCAAGGGCGAGACAAAGGTCAGTCGCGAAGAACTCTATTTCGGCCTTGCGCAAGACTCCGACTGGACACAGGTGCAAAAGGACAAGAAGAAGGGCGAGGTCCTTGGCAAGATAGTGCGCTGGGAGTGCCAGGTAGACGACATCAAATCCCACAAGAAGAACTCCTACCGCCTCACAAGCGCAGACAATGCCGGGAAGATTGCCCTGGATGTCTATCTTGTGGCACGCAATGCCAAGGAAAAGGAGCGCATCGAGAGCCTCAAACGCGGAGACACAGTGACTGTGACGGGGCTCGTGGAATCTCTGAACAAGGACAAAGCCGTTCTCAAGCCAGCCCTGATCAGGTAGAGGTCTTGTGCCCTGCCCATTTCCGAATCTCCCCCTGTTGAGAGAGCATGCAGGCCCCATAGCGCGGTTTTTCCATGGCTTCCCTATCCCCCAGCGAAAAAAAGCGCTCCAGCAAGTCCTCCGACAGAGTTTCAAAGAAGGCGTGTCCAAACATCATGTACTTGGGCTTCACTTCCCCAGAGCATCTCACCGACCTGTGGGAGGAAAGCCACAGGAATGAGCCCGGGGAAACCAGGGCTGCAGAGCTTTGGCGCACGCTTCACTCCGGCGAAGTGACAAAAGTGGGTGAAACGATCGAAGCCCTTGCCAGAGAACTTTGGGACCTGCACGAAAAGGGCTCAAGGATTGCCACCTATGCCGTGGCACAAGGGAAGCTCTCGGGTACCTTTTTGCCAGCGGATCCAGAGGAAGGCGAGAGGCTGCTTCACACACTCTGTGACGAGGGCTTTCCCGCTGCCTTTGCGCAGCTTCTCAAGGATGTCACAGTAGAGAACCCTGAACAGCGCACGCCGTGCAGCGCAGAGATTCTTGAGCTCATTGCCAGGGGAACGGAGCTTGGACTCGATCGCGCTCTTGTTCTCCAAAGTCAGGCCTGGCTCAAGGGCTGGGTTGTTCTGGAGCCTGCCGAAGCCAGGGAGCTTGCCATCCGTTTGCTGAACGCTGCCCGCAATGGGTGCTGGGAAGCCCTGCACACGCTTTTGCAGCTCTACGCGAACGTTCCGCCAGACGTCATGACCGAGGAATTTCTGAAGTCAGCCCTGGCTGCAGGCTGCAGCCAGGGCTGACTGGACGGAGGCCATGTATGTCCTTGGCGCCGAATACCTCCAGGCCACGGTGCTGCCCCTGAACCTTGAGCTTGGCAAAAAGAGGCTCTTCAAGGCCTGGATCAAGGGCAATCTGGACGCTGGTTGCCTGTATTCCGAGCTCATGGTTGCCCAAAAGCCTTCTCCAAAGACCATGCAGCAGGTGAGGGAAATCCTGGAAAAGTGCTGCAGTCTCAAACACCCCAGGGCCATGTTGAGCATAAGGAATTTCCTTCGACGATCTCTTTGGCAAGTATCTTTCATGGGTAAGGACGATCACCGTGACCGATCCCTACATCCGCCTCTTTCATCAGATACGCAACTTCATGGAACTTTTGGAAACCATCCTCAGATTCCGCACAAGTGGCGAGGAAATCCATGTGCACCTTGTGACCTGCGCGGAAGAAGGCAAGCCCATGCAACAGCTTGATCAGCTGACAAGGATTCAGGAGTCTGCCCAGGAACTGGGCGTCTATGTGACGTGGACCTTTGATAATTCCGGGAGTCTGCACGCAAGACACATCGTCACGGACACAGGCTGGAAGATTTCACTGGACAGAGGACTCGATATCTTTCTCCCCTACCCCATGAATGACGCATTCTCCTTTGCCAACAAGATGCAGCAATTCAGGCGCTGCAGAGCATTTGAGGTAACCTACATACGGCTTCAGAAGCAGGGTTGCCAAGCTCTGTATGAGGACTGATCTACGGCATCGCCCCTCCATGGGGGGATGAAAAGAATGCTCCTGCAAGGGATCCCATTTGGATCCCTTGCAGGAGCAGGATACTTGCTCGGACAGCACTTTTGTCAATAGAAGGCAAAAGTTACCTTTTTGGTTTACGACATATCATGCAAGTACAACACTGCCTGCATTCCCCCTCTTACGAGTGGAGAATGCGCAGACAGAGTTGGTTTAATCCACGCACCCGCGTGGGGTGCGACCGGCTATGCGGGGCATACTAGAGGCGATACACTGGTTTCAATCCACGCACCCGCGTGGGGTACGACAGGAGGATATGGCGCAGTCTGTTGCCAATCATGATTGGACAAAATGCTGTGACCAATTCCCCATAAGTCAAAGGTAACCAAATACTCACAAATCTGCAATAATCGTGACGATGCTATCACGGCATTTTCATCTGAAATCTTTTTGTTTTTAGGGAGTTACGCAATTTAGCACTGTTCGCCAAATACAGATTCATTCGCTCCCAAGCTTCCCCAAATACGCAAAAAGCGCACCCCCTGTCCAAAGACAAGAGGTGCGCTATTTGCAATTGTATTGCTTGGCTAAAGGACTAGTCGGAGTTCTTGTCCTTCTTGAGCCAGCTCATCATCTGACGCATCCTGTCGCCCACTTCCTGCAGCTGATGCTCGGACTCGATGCGACGGGTGGCCAGGAAGTTGGCCTTGCCACGGGCCTTGAATTCGCCGATGAAGTTGCCAGCGAAGGTGCCGTCCTGGATTTCCTTGAGGAGCTGACGCATGGCCTTCTTGGTGTCCTCGGTGACGATACGGGGACCAGCGGTGTAGTCACCATACTCGGCAGTGTTGGAGATGGAGTAGCGCATGCGGGCAAGACCACCCTCGTAGATCAGGTCGGTGATGAGCTTCATCTCATGCATGCATTCGAAGAAGGCCATCTCGGGCTGATAACCGGCTTCCACCAGCGTTTCGAAGCCAGCCTTGATGAGGGCGGAAAGGCCGCCGCACAGCACGCACTGCTCGCCAAAGAGGTCAGTTTCGGTCTCTTCGCGGAAGGATGTCTCGATGACACCGGAACGGGTGCCGCCGATGCCCTTGGCGTAGGCAAGGGCGTTTTCCTTGGCCTTGCCGGAGGCATTCTGGTAGACGGCAATGAGGTCCGGCACACCGCCGCCTTCGGTGAAGGTGCGGCGCACGAGGTGACCGGGGCCCTTGGGGGCAACCATGATCACGTCAACGTCTGCCGGGGGCACGATCTGCTGGAAGTGGATGTTGAAACCGTGGGCGAACATGATGGTATTGCCAGCCTTCAGATGGGGGGCAATCTCGTTCTTGTACACATCGGCCTGCACTTCGTCGGGCAGAAGGACCATGATGAAGTCAGCCTTCTCGCTGGCTTCGGCAACGCTCATGGGCTCAAAGCCGTGCTGCTTGGCGAGCTCGTAGTTGGGGCCGCCGGGGCGCTGACCAACAATAACGTTCACACCGGAATCGCGGAGATTGAGAGCGTGAGCATGACCCTGGCTGCCGTAACCAAGGATGGCAACCGTTTTGTCCTTGAGCTGAGCGAGATCGGCATCGCCGTCATAATAGATTTTCATTGGAGTGTGCCTTCTAAAAAAGAAAAGTGTTCAATGCCCTTCCCTTAGCGGGAAGGACGTATTGAAGATTTGTGCTTTTGCAAAGCTTTGTCAAGAAAAAACTGATCAACCAATCAGTTTTTTTTCAAAGCCGGCTCGGCATGGCCTTGAGGGCCTTGCCGAGCCTTGAAAAAGTCCTATTCGGTGCGGCGGGACCTGCGCATGACAACGGAGCCTGTGCGGGCGATTTCCTTGATGCCGAAGCGGTGCAAAAGTCCCACAATGGCCTCGAGCTTCTCATGATCGCCTGTGGCCTCGATGGTGATTTCGGTGGGGCTCACGTCGATGACCTTGCAGCGGAAGATGTCCACTGTGCGCAGGATTTCGCCGCGCATGGCGCCTTCTGCCTGCACCTTCACGAACATCATTTCCCTCTCGACAGCGGGGATGTCGGAAAATTCCACAACCTTGATGACGGAGACGATCTTGTGCAGCTGCTTCATGATCTGCTCAAGGATCTGCATGTCGCCGTAGGTTGTGATGGTCATGTGGCTTGTTCCCTCTTCAAGAGCCGGAGCCACGTTGAGGGAATGGATGTTGTAGCCTCTGCCGCTGAAAAGGCCCACCACGCGGGAAAGCACTCCAGGCTCGTTTTCCACAAGCACGGAAAGCACATGTCTGTCTTTTTCGTTTTCCATCATTGTCGGGGCCTCCTCTACACAAGCAGCATTTCGTCCAGGGACGCGCCTGCCGGCACCATGGGATACACGTCTTCCTCGGGCTCAATGACCACGTCCACGATGGCGGGATTGGGCGAAGCAAGGGCCTTGCGCAGGGTAGGTTCGAGATCCTCCCTGGCTGTGATGCGATAGCCCTCGGCACCGTACGCGTCGGCCAGTTTCACGAAGTCCGGCTGGCCGTGCATGGAGGTGAAGGAATAGTTGTGCTTGTAGAAAAGTTCCTGCCACTGGCGCACCATGCCAAGGTAGCCATTGTTCAGGATGATGATCTTGATGGGCAGCCTGTTTTCGACAATGGTCGCCATTTCCTGGATGTTCATCTGGATGGAGCCGTCGCCGGCCACATCGATGACAAGCTTGTCCGGGTAGGCGAACTGGGCACCCACTGCTGCGGGCAGGCCGTAGCCCATGGTGCCAAGGCCGCCGGAGGTGAGCAGGGTCCTGGGGCTGTCGAAGTCATAGAACTGTGCAACCCACATCTGGTTCTGGCCCACTTCGGTGCTGATGATGGCGTCACCGCCAGTGATCTCGCGCAGGGTGCGCATGACCTGCTGGGGCTTTACGTAGCGGCCCTCGTCGTTCCAGGTCAGGGGCTGCTCTGTACGCCAGTTCCTCAAAGTCTCGCACCAGCTCTTGTGCTTTCCTTCCCAGTCCGTCTCGGCGTACTTGGTTTTGGCAAGCTCAAGCATGCCCTGCAGGGCAAGCCTGCAGTCGGCAACAACCGGCACGTCCACCTTCACGTTCTTGCGAATGGTGGTGGGGTCGATGTCGATGTGCACGATCTTGGCCTTGGGAGCAAAGGTGGAGAGCTTGCCGGTTACGCGATCGTCGAAGCGTCCGCCAACGCAGACGATGAGGTCAGCGTTGTTGAGGGACATGTTCGCTGTGTAGGTGCCGTGCATGCCCACCATGCCAAGCCACAGATCGGAATGGCTGGGGAAGCTGCCAAGACCCATGAGGGTACAGGTCACTGGGCAGCGGACCTGATTGGCAAACTCCGTGAGCTCCTGGGATGCGTTGGAGAGGATGACGCCGCCGCCTGCGAGGATGACGGGACTTGTGCTCTCCTTCAGAACCTCCATGGCCTTGCGCAGCTGGTTGTGGTTCGGCCTGTAGTTCGGGTTGTAGGAGCGCATGGTCACATCCTCGTTGCTCCACGTGAACTCGGCCTTGCTCACCTGAACGTCCTTGGGCAGATCGATGAGCACGGGGCCGGGACGGCCTGTGCGCGCGATGTAGAAGGCTTCGCGGATGATCCTGCTCAGCTGGGTCACGTCCTTCACAAGGTAGTTGTACTTTGTGCAGGGACGGGTGATGCCCACGGTGTCCACTTCCTGGAAGGCGTCGTTGCCGATGAGGCCTGTGCCAACCTGACCGCTGATAATCACTAGAGGAATGGAATCGCAGTAGGCCGTGGCAATGCCCGTTACCGTATTTGTGGCACCGGGGCCAGAGGTCACCAAGGCTACGCCGACCTTGCCTGTGGCACGCGCATAGCCGTCAGCTGCGTGGACAGCGCCCTGTTCGTGGCGTACCAGGACGTGCTTTATCTCGGGATACCTTGTGATGGTATCGTAAATATCGATAATGGCACCGCCCGGATAGCCGAACATCACGTCCACACCTTCTTTTTTGAGAGACTCAAGAAGGATTTGTGCTCCTGTCAATTCCATTGCTCTACTCCATACATGGGGACCGTATCGTCAAAAAACCATATTCCCCCCGGTTTTGCCAGGACCAGGCCCTGAGCAAAACCGGGGGACAGAATATGAGACTGTTGTCAACGGTTCCCGGATTATCTGGCAGCCTTCAACGCGTCGATTCTGTCTGCAAGGCGTGTCTTGGCGTCCAGCTTCTGCTTCTTCAACTGTTTGAGGCTCTGCTCTTCTGCAGGGCTGCGGAAGGGCTTGGACTCAAGCTTTTCTACCTGCTTGCTCAAGAGGATATGGTCTTCCCATAGCGACTTCAGTTCAGGATCCTTTTCGGCATTTTCCTGGATGAAATCACGATCTTGCTGGTCCATAACGAGTCTCCTGTACAAATAGAGGGTTGCCACAGCATGCGCTGTGGAAAAAGGGGGGGGTGCCCCTGAGTATTAAGGATAGAAACTATATATGCGCTGACTTACAGCCCCATGGCCACCTGCTGCAGGGAGCGGACCACAATGAGGTCAAAAAGCTCCAGGGCAATGATGAGAATGAGGGGCGAGAGGTCCACCTGCCCGAGTCTGCTGAAGGGCAGTTTGCGGCGAATGAAGAAGAAAACCGGCTCCGTGAGCTGATTGAGAGCGCGCACGGCCGGGTGGTAGGGGGAAACGCGAAACCAGGAGATCACGCACGCTGCCAGCACCACGAAGATGTAGGCGGAAATGAGCATGTGCAAGACGACTGCTATCGCGTTGAAAACATTGGAAACTATGAACAAGGGTCACTCCGTGCAGGGAGATTTTGGCTATTGTCGGAGAAATTGGGGCTGCAATCTTTCCTGCAGCTCTGCCCAGGAAAAGACGGTCATGTCCGCGTTAAGCGGGATCGCAGGGTGAAAGGCCACAAAGGGAATGCCTGCAGCCCTGGCCGTTTCCTGGTCCGTTGCGCTGTCCCCTACATAGAGGACGTCCTGCGCAGTGCAGTTCCAGGCCCTGAGGATGGAGAGGGCTCCATCGGGAGCGGGCTTTGGACGCGCCTTCGAGGCGGTCACTACAGGATCAAAGTACGGCGGCAGGGAGAAAATGTCCAGAACGGCCTGCATGCCGCCTTCGGTCCTGTTGGTCAGGACAGCCATTCTGATACCATGATTATGCAAAACCTGAACAAAATCAAGGAAACCGGGGTATATTTTCACCAGAGGCATGATTTTCTGCCTGTAGTTCACCACATCCCTGCCCATGTGGGCAATCTCGGGGTGCAGCTCCTTTGGCAGAAGGCTTTCAAGCGCCTGGGCAGAGGTAGCCATGAAGCAGTAGCGCTCCTGATCCTTGCGCATGGGCGGAAGGCCGTAGTGCTCGAGGATGAGATTGTAGAACTGCCTGTTGGCGTCCGTGGAATCGATCATGACCCCGTCGCAGTCGAAGATGAGCCCCTTAAGCGCCATGGCTTTCTCCAGACACAAAGGCAAGGCTGACCATTTTTCCGCGCAAGGGGGCCTCGACAGAAGAGACGAGCTTTTCAAGGGCTATCCGCACGCCGGGAACATTTTCCCCAAGACCTGCCGCAAACTCGCAAGGAGCAGCCTTTCTTGCCACGTCCTCGAATTCCCCGAAGGGCTCTGTCAGAACAAAGATCGTATCCTCTGGACAAAGGACGCAGGCAGCTTTGAGCAGGACGCGCAGATTGCTGCTTTTGCGCTCGCCTGCCACAGCAAAATCCGCGATTTGGGCAAGGTCCCCGAAATCGTCCACGTGCTCTGCCGCAAAGCTTGCCTTCATGGAGGCCACGTCCCTGTTTATGCGCTCCACGATGTCCGCCATGTCCGCGTCGTCTTTTTGCTGCAGCCACAGCCAGGCGAGCAGACGCTGGGACTTCTGGCGCAGGGCAAGCATCTCCCTTTCCCTGGCCTCGCTGTCACAGCCTCCCTGCAAAAGGGCTTCGACGGCCGCGCGCTCCTCGCGCGCCCTGCGTTCCTCCTCGTCCCGCACGCCTTGCATCATGGTCTCGCACAGGACATCGGATCCACTGACTGATTCTGCGGCAAAGCGCTCGAGCTCACGCACATAGGCTGCCATGTCCTCCTTGCCAAAGGGGAGATTTGGGGGAACAAAGGCGCGTGCTTCGCTTTCCTTCACCATGCGCGCGGGCAGGCCCGGATCAAGCCTTGCCACAAGGGGGTAGGCCTTCTCGCAGGCAAGGGTTCTTCCTGTGCCGTACAAATCGGGCAGCCAGACAAAAATCTGCCCTTCCGGGGCCTGGTTCTCCCCGCAGTGAGCCTGTGCGTCCATCGTACACCTCGCAGTTTCCGGGGGGCTTGCGCCGCATCCCGGGCATGTGGAAAAGGGAAGGTGGTATTTTGCCCGCACGGCCCCTTTCTTGCAAGAGGATCTGCGCGTCTTTTTGCTAGTTTTCCTGCTGCAAGAGGCTTTCCACCTCAGCGACACTCGCTGCAGTCTCCGGATCCGTCACTTTGGCTGGCCTGCACAGCTGTACCATGTCGCGCAGATATGCCTTGCGCTTGCTCAAGTAAAACGCCAGGGGGCGGGCAAAGTCCCTGCCCACAAGGCCGTCCACCATGAGCTGACTCACCTCGCGCTCGCGCAAGAGCACAAGCTGGGACAAGAGCACGACCATGCGATCCGCACCCGTGAGACTGCGTATGGTCATCCGCAACGCTTCCTGGGCGCGGGGCTGGTAGTACCAGATGTACATCATGTCCAGGGCGTTGACGATAAAGGTCAGCTCAAGCCTGCGCGCCTCTGTCCCGCCTCTGCCCTTGAGGCCGCCGGGTCTCGCCAGACTGAAGAACACGTCTTCCTTCGGGAAGAGCAGCTCCAACATGGTGTAGGTATCAAAGACAGAGCGCAGCTTGTTCGCGTAGTCCGTCCTGCGCATGCGGATGTTGACCCTGCTGTCCGCAAGGCCTTCGATGAGGGCTGCCACGGAGTCCGAGGCGCACTTGGAGATGACGCTTGCCAAGGGTGCGAGATAGAAGGCTATGTCCGTCACCCCGCACAGGATAAGTATCTGGGCAAAGACGGAGTTGTAGAGGGCTGCCACGGGAATGGCCAGGATGGCCCGAAAGAGATTGCCCACAGCCGCAGCCCTGGGAAAGCCCCGGTAGATGTTGTGGGCAAAGATGTAGAAACCGTTGACAACGTTTAAGGCAGCAAAGATCAGCATGGGATTGTCCATGACGCTTATCCCAAGCGTTCGCTCGAAGAGAAGGTCTCGCATGAGAAATTCGAGCAAAAAGACGCTTATGCCTGTGTACATGAGCGAATCGCACAGGCGGTTTAAGCTTACATGATCGCGCCAGTGCAAGAGGTTGTTGCGCGAAAGGCCCTTGGCAGCGAGCACCATCTGTACCACATTGCGCACGCCAGTGATGCCAAACCAGATAAAGGCGCCAAAGCAGGCGAGGAACCACCATTCCTGTGTGTACATGAAGGACCAGAAGGCCGGGATGAAGCCCACCAGTACCTTCATGATGTTTACAAGGCCGTTGTTCAGGTAGAAGCGTCCGGGAGAGGTTCCCTCTTCCTTTTTTTCCTCCAGGGGCGAGGGCGTGATGGGACCAAGCAGATTCACGATATTGCCCGCACGGCTCTCGCGCATGGTACCCACGGGACTTGCCCAGATATCGGTGCGCTCAAGCCCGAGATTTGCGCACAGGGGAAGCCCATGCATGCTCTGCAAGAGCACATCCATGGGCCCCAGGTTCTCTGGCTCGCGAAAGATGGTGTGCTTTTCCACTTCCGCGCGTATGGGCACACGGGGCTTGCCGGCCTCGATTTCTTCCAGATAACGTGCGCTGCGCCTTGGCAAGGTGTCCGTGACCACAAAGCCCATGCCAAAGGCCCTGGAACGGTTGCCGGATCCTGTTCCTATGCGCGACTTCAAAGGCAGGTTGCGGTAGCGCTCCCAAAGAACAGGGACACCGATGAGGATTTTTTCGAACTTCTCGGCCCTGCGCTCGTCACCTGCTTCGCGCATGGAGCGTATCATCTGGCGTATCATCTGCTTTAGGCGCGGGGCCTGGCCGGAGTTCAGGGCAAAGCGCAGCTCGCCTATCTCGTGCACGTTGTCCTGCTTGCCGCTCACAAAGGCGCGCATGCTGAAAAGCTCAAGGTGGGTTATGGCGCCCTTGCAGTCCCACAAAAGCTCAAGCACATCTTCCACGCTGAGCCCGCTTGTGCAAAGGACAATACGGCAGGAGGAGATGGTGTGCAGCTCCCGCACAAGCTCCCTGGGGCTCAGGGTCATGAGCTTTGGCAGGCGCTTCAGATCGCGGGGAAGCTCTATGCGCGGCAGCTCCTCGTGCATGGCGCAGGAAAGCCACTCCGTCTGGATGGTGTCGGAGCAGACCTTCTTGAGCAGTGCAAGCTGCTGGTCTTCCTCCTCAGTCCTTGGGCTTTTTAAGGAAAGCTCCTCAAGTCTTTCCTCCACCTGGGGGGAAAGGAGGGTATTGAGGTATTCGGCAAGGCGCTCCTTGTTGGCATGGCCCCTGCCCAAGTAGTTCAGAAAATCGTCCTCGCCCACAGGCGGAATGACAAGGCCGTAGCAGCGGGCGTAGTCCGGGCGCAGGGTCTCGTTCCAGATGTGCAGATCCTTCAGGACCTGGTCGCGCGTAAAGGAGACCACATTGCGGCCTTCGGCAGTGATCTTTGCCATCTTTGAGGAGGACAAAAAGTCCAGAAAATCCCTGTCCGAGAGAAAGCCTCTGGGAATCCAGACAAAGGTGACAAAGCGGTTCCTGAAGGGGACGCGAAACTCTATGCCTATGCGAACAGTGATGCCCACGATGGCGCCTGCTGCGAGCACCTCGCTCACGGCCTCCAGATCCACGCAGTTGTCGTAGACGACAGTGAGGTGGCGCAAACCCTTGATCCAGGCGTCCATGATAAGGTGGGTGGGACTTTTGCGGCCCTTGGTGCTCATGTCGTAAACATGATCGTCAAAGGCCATCTGGTTCCACTCCTCGGGCATTTCGGGCAGATGGTAGCGGCGAAGGAGGCGCCTGATCACGCGTGGGGTTCCCTGGGCAGCGGCGCGGAAGTCGTGGGCGAGCTTGAGCTGCTGCTCCTCGTTGCCGTAGGCACGCACCATGCCCTTCATGATTTGCATGAGCACGCGGGCCGTGTTGCGGCGCAGGGTGGTGTGCGCGGAGTTGATCACCTCGTCGTAGAGCACGCGCAGGCCCAGGAGCCTGTCCTTGGCCTGGGATCTGGTCGTTTCGAGATTGTGCAGAAGGTTGACAACAGCATAGGCCATGCGCGCGGCCGGAGTGTCCACCAGCTCCTTGATGCCGTGCGGATGCAGGTCGGGATTGGCAAGCAGGTCAGCGGTCGAGCTGGCTCGAAGAACGCGATTGACAAGCTGCAGGATATCGTTGTCACTGCGATCAAAATACATGCGTGGCAAGGTTCTGCCCCCCAAAACAAAAAAATCAGGGGCGCGCGGCCCAATGACGCTGCGCGAAAGCCCATATAAAAAAGGAATCCTGGCGGGTTGCCCTATTGGACCCGCCAGTGTTCACGAGTTTGGAAAAATTGTAACGATTTTGTCACAAAGGTCAAATGCGTGCGATAAGATTGCGAACTGACAGATGTTTTTTGCAAATGGCCAGCTTCAGGAAAAGGTTCGGGACTTGACAAGGGTATCCATCTTGCACGGCAAGGGCAAGGCTTGTCCGTGAAGTATTTTGAGGCTATTGCTGTCCTGTTCCTGTCCAAATTTCACACAACAAACGCCAGTAATATGATACGACACGCTCTCTTCCTTCTGACAGCCACCCTGCTCTCTCTTCTGTGCCTTGCAGCACCACAGATTCAGGCCCAGCCCCTGCGCGTGGCCCTTCTGCTTGAGGGACAAAGGGACGATCACGCCAAAAACAGCCTCATGTGCCAGGGCCTTGCCAATACCGCAAAAAAATTCCCCGTGCAGGCAAGCGTCCTTGAAGCAAAAGGGGATCTTGGGGCAGTCTTTGCGAAGGCTGCGAAAGAGCACGACCTTGTCCTTCTGGCCTCCCCAAGGCTGCACGAGATCCTGCGCTCCCAGGCCGGAAATTTCCCAAGGACATCCTTTGGCTGCCTTGACACAAGCATCCTTGGTCTGCGCTCGAAAAACATCATGTCCGTGACCTTCGCGGACGCGGAGCCTGCCTTTCTGGCAGGGGCTGCCTCTGCGCTCATGGTTGGTGCAGGACAAAAGCTCGGCTGGCTTGAAGATGAGGAAAGCCCCCAGTCAAGAACCATGCTCGAAGGCTTCATTGCCGGCGCACAGATATCAAGGCCGGACATGCGCATAGTGCGCCGTGAGGCCAGGGGCAGGAACATGGATGCATTGCTTTCCGAGATGCGGACCGAAGGGGCAGCCATGGTCTTTCTGGCAACGGGCCCGCTCACAAGGGAAAGTCTGGCAGCCCTTGCGGACCAGCCTTTGTGGGGTGTTGGCCTCGACATGGACCAGTCCCCTCTTGCCCCAAAAAAGATCCCCTTCTCCCTTGTGAAGCGCTTCGACAGGGCTGTGGAGGAGCTTGTGCTGGCAAGGGCAAACGGCACCTTCAAGGGCAGGGAGACCCTTGTCTACAATCTTGAGAACAAGGGAGTCGCGCTCGTGCAGGCCAGGGACGCAAGGCTTCCCGCAAATGTCCAGCGCCGTCTGCAGGAGCTTTCCCGCGAGCTTGAAGCAGGCAACATTGTCCTTGAAGACAAGAGGACACCCACCCTGTGCAACTGCCTGGACTAAGGGTGCGGAGTATCCCTTACTATTTTTGGGGACACGCGCCCAGCAATGACGCGCGGACACGCAAATTTTGCCTTGACGATAGCCCTTCAAGGGTATAATGGTTCCTTTTGTGCCGGAGTGGTGGAATTGGTAGACGCAGAGGACTCAAAATCCTCCGGGGGCGACCTCATGTGAGTTCGAGTCTCACCTCCGGCACCATTTTTCCTTTAGGAAACAACAGGCCACGGAAGTGGCCTTTTTTGTATACGGGCCCAAAGCGTGGGCCTTTGGACAGCAACAGGGACGGCCTTGAGTGGACATACAGCGCAAACTCCTCATCCGTGACCTTAAGCGCCTTTTGCAGGTGCTGCCGGCAAAGACGCGCCTGCGTGTGGCAGGCCTCTTGGTGCTCATGCTCATCCTGGCTCTGGTGGAGGTGGCCTCCATCTTCTCCATTTCCCTCATGGCCATGAGCGTTGCCACGCCAGAGAATATATTGAACCATCCCAAGATGCAGCTCATCTACGGGTGGTTCCCCTTCCTTAGGGTTCTGTTTGCGGACACGCGCTACTTTTCCTTCACAACCGGCGTGCTCGTGGTGGCCTTCATTATACTCAAGAACGCATTCACGGCCCTGACCAACTGGCGCTCCGCAGTCCTTGGCGAGGACATCTCGAAGTACGCGGGCTGCACCATCATGGATCACTTCCTGAAAAGCGACTACATGGCCCACATGGCAGGGGACAGTACGGCCATGTTCCAGGCCCTGAACTGGCGAACGCACCTGGGCACGTTCCTTGTGAACATCATGTCCACCTACACCTACGCCTTTACGGCCGTGGCCCTGCTTGTGACAGTCCTCTCGGCAACCCCTGGCGCCATTTTGACAACGCTTGCCGTCATCTGCGCCATTGTCTACGTGGTCTACCGCAGCATGAAGACCTCCATAGACAAGAACGCCCAGACTGCCTCGCAAACAAGTGCAGACCAGAACCGCACGACCATGATGGCCATGAAGGGCATACGCGAGGTCATCCTCTACCGCCAGCAGGAAACCTTTTTCAACAAGTTTGCAAAGTCCTGTGAAAACGGGAGACGCCCCCAAGCCTTCTTGCGCATAGCGCCCCCCATTCCGACCTGGATATTGGAAACCTTCGGTTTTTTGAGCATCCCCACAACCATCTTCCTGCTCATTCAGCAGGGAGCGGACATGGTGGCCATCACCGCAGTGGTTACCATGATTATGCTCGTTGCCTGGCGTGTTCTCCCCATTCTGAACAAGTCCTTGGGCTGTCTTGTGCATCTGAGGGTCGTGCGCCCCATGGCCATGACCTGCCTCGACAAGCTCGAAGAAATACAGCGCCTGCATCTGCCAGAGCCGGCTGAGCCGGATCCAAATTTCCATTTTGACAAAACCCTTGCCCTTGACAACGTGTCCTTCCGTTACCCGGGCGCAGAACGGGACAGCCTCTCCCACATAAGCCTCTCTATTTCCCACGGCGAACAGATAGGCTTTATCGGTGCCTCGGGCTCTGGCAAGACCACTTTGGCTGGCATTCTCTGCGGCCTCATGAACATGCGCGAGGGCCGCATGCTGGTAGACGGCGAGCCCCTTACGGACAGCCGCAGGGCTGCCTACATCCAGCGCGTGGGCTATGTCTCCCAGTCTCCCTACATCTTCAACGGAACCGTTGCCGAAAACGTGGCCTTCAGCCAGTGGGGCAAACCCTACGACGAGGAACGCGTGAAGGAAGCCTGTCACATGGCTGCCCTGGACATAGTGGAAAAGGACAGCAAGGGCATACTCTACCCCATTGGCGACAACGGCGCAGGACTTTCCGGAGGCCAGGCTCAGCGCGTCTCCATAGCAAGGGCCCTGTACGCAAGGCCGGACGTGCTCATTCTCGACGAATCCACCTCGGCCCTGGATATAGGCACGGAACAGGCCATCATGGAGACCATACAGAAACTCAAGGGGCATCTCACCATCATTATCATTGCCCACAGGCTGAGCACTGTCGAGCGCTGCGACAGGCTCTTCTGGGTCGAGGAAGGACATCTGCACAAGATTGGTACTCCAGCAGAACTCCTGCCGGAGTACACGGCATCGCTGATCTCGAAGGAATTTGCACAACAGCAGGAAAACAGGCAGGGTACAACATGTTGACCCTCTGGCACGACTTGTATTAGCAACTGAAACATGACCGTCCAGGCAGGATCGACAACCCGAGTCGGGCTATTATTCCCCGGGAGGTTCTCGAACGGTATAACTAATTGCAATTTCTTTTTTTTGTGCATATCCCATCTGGAATGGATTTTGAGATATGACCTTTTGGGCCAGTTCTCGAAAGCACCCAAATAACTATTTGATTTTCCCTGATAAATCATCAGGACTGTCGCACCCCTCGCGGGTGCGTGGATTGAAACCTCACAAAAAAGACTCTCCCCGCGGCGTTCCAATGATGCCATGGAGAGAGTCTTTTTGTGTTTCCCGAATTTGTCCTGGTGTGTTGTTAGGACTCGCGCGCATATAACGCTAACTAATTACAACGATAACTATTTGAAATTTTGTAATTGTGTTACCAACAAGGGCAGCGTTATCTCTTCGCAAGTCCTTAGTCCCCGTACCCTTGAGGCTGGCTCTGATGCCACTTCCAGGCAGAGCGGATGATTTCCTCTATACCATACTGTGACACCCAGCCGAGGACCTCGAGGACCCTCTGGGAAGAGGCCACAAGCCTTGCCGGATCCCCTGGGCGGCTGGCTGCAATCACTGCCGGCACCTAGTGTCTAAATTGAAAAGTCCGCAAACTTATATCTAGATGAAATCATTGAATTTCATTACCGAAGTAGTATGGCGGATTTTTGCAACTAGACACTAGTGGTCGGTGACACGGCGGGCAGCCTTGAGTATCTCAAGCACGGAGAAGCCCTGGCCGTTGCCAAGGTTGCAGACAAGGCTGTCGTTGCCTGCACGCAGATAGTCGATGGCCTTCATGTGGGCACTCGAAACCGACGAAAACGGCTGCCCTTTCTGAAACCACGCAAGAGCCCCATGGTGCAGGATTAGTCTGGCAGCCTAAAGCCTGGCGTGCAACGCGACAGGTCCCAACGGCAAGGGCCTGCAATCGTGACTTTCTTCCCGGACTATTCTATTCTCGCGCCTTTCTCACCCAAATGTACTTATGGCATACCCTTCCGCATGCAAATATACATTTTCGAAGTTTTTCGCCTAACACCCACATTTTTCCGAGAAAGGCACCAGGTGTTGAAGGGAAAAGCCAAGTAATACACTGATATTACTAATAAACATTTCAAGACATCTGACTCTACCTCTCCACCTCCCTAGCTTGTCTCTGGACCAAACTATCCTCACATGCAGCTCTACCGAGTCAAATTTTCTACAAAAAAGTAATTTTTTTATAGCCCAGTTTGCCATTCAAACGTTGATTGATTGTTCAATGAATAATTTTATACAATAAAGAAATATAGTTATCCAAGACTGGCATAAAAAATGCAGGGCGCACGCGCTTTCTACTCCACAGGGTTGTGGAACCTGGTATCAGCTGCATCCTTGGAAGAAGGCAGACGGATCTTTCCACGCTTAAACGCGGTGAAAACCTGCTCATGGGTGTCTACAGGGAAATGGTTCACCAGCTTCTGACATACCCGGGGCAGAGTCGTTGCCAGCGGCAGCGCAGAAGTACAAAAAGCATATTTTGGGTGATCATCATGACCGTACCTTGCAACAGCATCGAACTGGCCCAGCGCCTTGTCCAGTTCAACACCATAGGCAACGGAGAACGTCCACTGCTGGACTTTCTGGCAGGACTGCTTGGCGAGGCATCCTTCTCCGTCACTTTTGACAAATATGAAAAAAACGGCTGGAGCCTGTGCGCCCGCCTCAATCCCGAAGCCAGTGGACCTGCCCTGTGCTTTGCCGGCCACATGGACACATTGCCACTGGGAGAGGAAGAGTGGCAACAGGATCCCTTCTCTGGCAGCGTCCAAAACGGCGTCCTCTACGGCAGGGGAGCCTGCGACATGAAAAGCGGTCTTGCGGCCATGGTCTGTGCTGCCATCAACATGGCCCCGCACATCAAGGGAGAGTTGGTTGTGCAGATCTACGGCGGTGAAGAGCGCGGCTGCCTTGGCTCCTTCCATCTTGCCAGACGAAGACCTTTTCTGAACAACGTGCAGGCAATAGTCGTGGGCGAACCCACCGGGGCCATACCCCTGGTCGGCCACAAGGGTGCCATCTGGCTAACCCTGGCAGCCAAAGGAAAGGAAGCCCACGCCTCCATGCCGGAAATGGGCGCAAGCGCCCTCACTACCATGCTGCCCGCAGCCTATCGACTGCTGAACTACAAGCCGGGGGGCGAGCACCCGTACCTTGGCAGAGGCACCTGTGTTCTCTCCTCCCTGCATGCTGGCCAAAACAGCAGCTCTGTGCCGGACAGCGCCATACTCACCCTGGACATACGCACAGTGCCAGGCCTTGATCACAAAAGCATCTGCAAGGACATAGCAACCCTTGCGGGACCAGCCATCTCCATCACGAAAAATCTGGACATCCAGCCTGTCTGGACAGATCCCACCAATCCCTGGATACAGCAGGTGCTCTCTTCCTATGCCAGGATCACGGATCATCCAGCCCCCATCGGCGCAGTGCAGTATTATACGGACGCGGCCGCGCTGCGCGCCATCCTGCCTGATGTGCCTGTACTCATCTTCGGGCCTGGCGATGGCAGCCAGGCACACAGGGCCAACGAGGCCTGCCCCACGGAACAGATTGTGTTCATGGAACAGATGTACTGCAATATCATCAGGGATTGGTACGGGAAAAAAGGAGCTCTGAAGACCTCTGTCTAATCAGGAAGCGCAGAACTTCCATCAAAGGCTTTCCCTCAAATGCGCAAGGGACAGGCAGCCATAGGTGAGGGGCCGCCTCTGCGCTACAAAAGTTGTCAGGCAACGGACACGAAAGACACTGCACCTCCCTCTTTGAGGCAGACATTTTCCCTGTGGCCTCGGCACAGGCAATCCCTGCATGAACACGCTCGGCCCCACGCAAGTTTCCCGGTCATGGCATAGCTACGGCACAGTGGCCTGCCTCTGCCCTGCAGTTTGAGACCTGTCACAGCAAGGCGGCTTTCCATGTGAAGCCCCCACCATCTTCCCTGCTTGCAAAAAAGCCGCTGGTTTCCACACATCCATGTGAAAATCAGCGGCTTTCCTCCACTTTACCCTAGTCTCCGTACCCTTGAGGGTGGCTCTGATGCCACTTCCAGGCAGAGCGGATGATCTCTTCTATGCCGAACCTTGGCACCCAGCCAAGGACCTCGCGGGCCCTTTGAGAAGATGCCACAAGCCTTGCCGGATCCCCGGGACGGCGGGCAGCAATCACTGCCGGCACGGGGTGGCCGGTGACGCGGCGGGCAGCCTCGATCATCTCAAGCACCGAGAAGCCCTGACCGTTGCCAAGGTTGCAGACCAGACTGTCGTTGCCTGCACGCAGATAGTCTATGGCCTTCATGTGGGCATCGGCAAGATCCATGACGTGCAGATAGTCGCGCACGCAGGATCCGTCCTCGGTGTCGTAGTCGTTGCCAAAGACACTGATGTGCTCGCGCTTGCCCAAGGGTACCTGCAGGATGAGGGGGATGAGGTGGCTTTCCGGCCTGTGATCCTCGCCAATGCTCGCGTCCTTGAAGGCCCCGCCCACGTTGAAGTAGCGCAAGGTAACGGAGCGGATGCCAACTGCCCTGTGCGTCCACTCCATGATGTGCTCCATCATGAGCTTGCTCTCGCCATAGGGGTTGGTCGGGGCCTTTGCATCGCCCTCCTCGATGGGCACGCGTTTGGGTTCGCCGTAGACCGCTGCGGTGGAGGAGAAGACGAGCTTGTCCACACCGTGGCGCTCCATGGCCTCGAGCAGGACGATCATGCCAACGACATTGTTGTCGAAGTACTTGAGGGGCTTTTTCATGCTCTCGCCAACCTCGATGAAGGCGGCAAAGTGCAGCACGACCTCTATCTTGTGCGCGGAAAAGACCTTTTCCAGATCCTCGGAATTGCGCAGATCGCCCCTGTAAAAGGCCACATTGTCCGGCACAGCCTCTCTGTGCCCGGTCGAAAGGTTGTCCAAAACGACAACGTCCTCGCCCCGCGCAAGCAGGGCCCTGACATTGTGGGAGCCGATGTAGCCGGCTCCGCCTATAACCAGTATGCTCATTATTCTCTCGCGTATTTGCCTATAGTTGTTCTCAAGGCTGTGTTGTTTCCAAAAAGTCCCAAGGCCTACTGCTCCACCTCATCCGTGTCGGGCTCGTCTTCCAGGCCCTTTGCCACATCCGGGGGACACCACGTGCCCGGCATGGGAGCAGTGAGGCTGGCCTTCTCGCCCACATAGGGGTTGAAGTAGCCGTACTCAAGCCAGGGACAGGCTTTCTTGAGCCTCTTCATGAAGGAGCGCAGGCCCATGGAGGGTCCCTGGGCATAGCCCTTCATGAGTTCAAGGTAGTACTCGGGGTCGATGTTGAGATTGCGCCACTGTATCATGCTCACACCGTGGCGCCCCACAAGCTCGGACAAGGCCAAAAGCTCGTCTTCCGTGTCCGTGATGCCCGGGAAGTAGAGCAGGTTCAGGCAGATGTAAAGCCCGTTTCCCCTGCCCACGGCAATGGATTTTTTCACATCCGCGAAAGTGTAGCCCAAGGGCCTGTAGTAGCGGTTGTAGAGCTCTTCCCTGGCAGAGTTGAGACTCACACGCATGGCGGAAAGCCCTGCCTTGGCAAGAGCTTCGACAGCTTCCGGACGGGAGGCATTGGTGTTGCAGTTGACGGTTCCCTTGCCGCCGCGCTCGCGGTAGAGGCTGACTGCATCTTTCAAAAGCTCGTAGTTCATGAGGGGATCGCCCTCGCAGCCCTGGCCAAAGGAGAAGATGGGCTTTTTGAGCTCGCGGGCTGCGTGTATCTCCATGACCTCCACCAGCTCCTCCGGAGTGGGCGTGAAGGTCAGGCGGCACTGTGGCGTCACCTCGATGGGGCTTTCCTCCTCCTGCTTCGAGATGCAGCCTATGCAGCGCGCGTTGCAGGTGCGCGAGGACGGAAGGGGTGCTTCGTAGCGGCCAAGGGCAAAGTTTCTGGCTGCAGGGCAGTCGTAGCGCATGACGCAGTTGGTGAGGATGTGCTCCACAAGACGGTTCTTGGGATACTTTGCCAAAAGCATGCGCACGTTTTTTTCGATTAGGCCTTTGCGTATGTGGGCAAACTGCTGGCGCGGATCCATGTCCACGCGGCGGGCGCAGATCCAGAAGCGGTCCTCGGCAAAGCCCACGGCCCCGTAGGCAAAGAGGGGCAGCATCTGCGCGTCGGGCCCTGTCTCGTACACGGGATGCCCGGAGAGGGTGTAGCCCGGAGCGGCGAAGGCTGCCACGGCAAGACCGTCCACTTCCTCGGCCTCCCCTGTCTCTGCGTTGTAGCCGACTGCCTTTCTGCCAGGCAAAAGGAAGAGTTCGCTCTCCCTTGGCAGGGGTACGAGCTCGTCGGGCCTTGGCAGGCCCCACTGCTCTCCCCTGCGCACAAGCATGAGGAGCTCGGGCTCGTCGTAGATATTGCCGGATTCGTCCGCAACCACCAGACAGGGATTCAAATCCCTGTTTTTGTTCTTTGAGCTCATGGCCCCACCTGTTTTTGTAGTTTCTGGCGCGTCCATCGTGCCCCAACCGGGCACAAAGCAGCGCCTTAAGCCTGCATTTTCGGCGGCATCCTTATGCCTCAAAAGAGAGCCCCTTTGCAAGGCCCGCGTGAAGGGCGCAAGCTGCACATATCCCGCCTGCGACACCAAAACGTTCCTTGCCTGTACAGGGGGACTTGGCTATATTTCCCAAGGCAGGATGCCCCCAAAAAAGCCCTGCAAAACGTCTCCAAAAGGTCACAACAAATACCCTTCCCTCTCAAAAGACAAAAGCCCATGTCCCAGACTCCAAGCAAGCGCGATGCGCACGATCAGCTGCAAAAGGCCGTCCGGCTGAAAGGCAGGGCAAATGCGGATGCATGTCACGTCGCAAGCCCTGCGGACGACGATTTTCGCCTGGATCTGGGCCCCCTGCCCTCTGCCCCAAAAGGGGAGCAGGCGAAGGAGACACCAAAACAGAAACCAGCTCCCACGGACTGGCCCTGGGAAGAGGACCACTGCGCCCACAGGGACGCGACCAATACGGGAAAGCCCGACTCTCCTTCCACGGAAGATGCCAGGGACGATGCTCCCCCTGAAGTTGCCCAAATCATCACAGTCCCCGTGGAGACTGCCGCAAAACCGGCAGATTTCGGGATTTGCATAGAGGACACATCTCCAAAGCAGATAGAGTCTGTGCCCCCTGCTCCGGGAGAACAGGCTGAAAAACCTGCAGCGCAGGAAGAAGCGCCCCGGGGTTGCGAGGCTCAGGTTTGCAAGGATGAGGCTTGCGAGGAAAAGCAGCCCTCTGGCGACACACCCAGCGAAGAAGCAGAAAGCCCTGCCAAAAGATGCAAGCTCCCGAAGGCCGCCACGCGTGCCCTGAAGGGGTTATGTATCTTTGTCTTGAGCGTCCTTGTGCTCTTTTTGGGGCTCTTGCTTGCGGTGCAGCTCAACATGGACAAGATAACCACCCTTGCGCTGCAGGAGATCTCCGCGCGCACGGGCTGCAGTATCGGGTTTTCGGGTGTGACCATGCGCCTCATCCCCCTGCCTGCCATACGCCTGGACAACGTGCACCTTGTCCTGCCGGGGAAAGGCCAGGCAGGAAACAAGACAGGGGATCAGGCAGAGACTCAGGCAGGAGCAGGGGCCGCTACCAGAGCCTTGAGTCTTTCCGCGCGCACGCTCTACTTTGCACCAAATTTTCTCACCCTTCTCTCCGGCAGGTTCGAGCCTGAGACCATTGGCCTTGTGGAGCCAAGGATTGTGGGTGCGCTTCCCATTGCCTTTGCGGATCTCGCAAAGGGAGGGAGCGGCAGCGGCAAGACCAATTTGCAGGACATTCTGCCCCTGCACTGCTCGCTTGCCATCAAAAACGCCCACGCAACGCTCTGGGACAAGGCTGGCAATCTCCTGCGGGCAGAAGGCTTTTCCGCAGACATAACCCTCACCAATCTGCCCATGGCAAATCCCCTGAACGGCCTCGACGGCACAGTGGAACTTGCCAGTGCCAGCCTGCAGACAAGGGAGTTTGCTGCAGCTGCAGCCGATGTGCGCATCTTCGGCAAGGCAGGCCTTGCAGATCCCTTGCACGACATGAGTCTTGAGGTGCAGGCAAGGACTGCCATCTCCCCGCTCTCCCTTGGACTTGCCACCCATGTGCAGCTTGAAGGAAGCAGGCATGGGATCGGCGGCAAGGGCGTGATCAGGGGGAACTTCACCTTTGACGGGGTGGTCATTCCCTACGAATTTGCCGGCTCTGTCGAGCCGGGATCAAGCCCGAACAAATACGCGGCACTCCTGCAGAACGAGCCTCCGGCTGCGGAAAAGGGCCTTCCCTTGCACGTGGCCCTCGACACCTTTGCGCTCGGGGACACTGTCCTGAACCTGGACGCACTGCTTTTTCCCAAAAATCTCGCAGTGGCAGGCAGACTTGGCATAGAGCGTGTGAGCCTCACCCGCTGGCTCACCTTCGCACGCCACCTCTCCCCAGGGTTGCAGATCTCCCTGGACAAAATCACGGACGGCTTTATCGACTTCTATATCGATACACACCATTTGCGCGCACCGAACATCAAGGCCTGCGCTGCAGGCGCAACCTTCACAGGACACGGCGGCATAGCGGACTGGAAGGACATTGTGATCTTCCTGGATATGAAGAGCGACTTTGTGGACTTAGGACAGGCCATACCCGAATCCGTGGGCCGCATGAAGGAGCCCCCCAAATATGCCCACAGACCCCTGACCGAAATGAGCGGAGCCGACATCTTTGCTCGGGCAAAGGATACGGACACCAGAGCGAGCAGGGCCGGGGAGACACTTGCGCAAGAAAAGGACGGGCACAAGCAAAAGGACCAGAATAGGAATCAGAATAAGGATCAGCAAAAAGCCGGGCTTGCAGAAGGAGCGCAGCCCAAAGGCGTGCCCGCGAAAAAAAGGCTCTTGAGCTACGACATTCGCTTAGGGGCAGCAAAGATCCACTACGGCTACGCGGATATAGTCGAGGGCGGTGTCATCATCCGCCCTGGCACCAACAGCAAGGGTGAGGACAGCGCAAGGCTCGACATGCGCGCAGGCCTTTTCGACGGAAAGTGCACTGGCTATGCCCATTTCAGCGGCGAGAAGGAAACGGAGTACGAGTTTGCCATCGAGGTTGCAGGATCGAGCCTGAAAAAGCTGCACAAGGCCATGGATTTCATTCCCTTTACCGCAGGATCCGGCAGCTGCCGGGTGCAGGTGACAAGCAAGGGCTCGGAAATCAATCGCTTCCTTGCCAATCTGCGCGGCCGCGTGCAGGTCACGGGCCAGAATACGGTCATGGAAAAGGCAGAGCGCTTCTCGCCCATGCGCCTTGCTTGCGACTTGCGTCTTGGCACTGCGGCCTTCCAGAATTCGGCCCTGGGCCTGAGCGGCACCTGGGACGTTCGGGTCAACGGCAGCAAGGGATGGTCTGCGGACATATACCTGCCTGGCATGGTGTGGTTTGGGGGCAGGTCAGGTGTTCGCATGGACAACCTTGCAGGCAAGCTCAACGTGCGCAATACGGAAAAGCTTGTGCCGGCCTTCAAGCAGGACAATGTGACCATGGACCTGCAGGGCAAAACCAGCCTCGACATAAGCAAAAATAGTGTGCGCATGAGCCAGGGCCACTACGAGCTGCCGGGAGCTGTCTTCGACGGCAACGTGGAGGCAACCATCGGAAGATCTCCAACCCTTGAGGGCTCGTTTGTCAAGGCAAGGGTGGATCTGCCAAGGGCTACACCCCTCATCAGGGAAAAGACCGTCTCGTACCCCAAATTCCTGGAGCACCTCACTCTCGCAAGTGTTCGCGTAAAGCTCACGGATCACGACGTGACACTCGAGCACTTTGCCACCCATGTGGACGGCATCCCGGTCCGGGGAAAGCTTGCCCTGAACTTTGCGAAGGAAAAGCCACACGTCATCTTCAATCTGCACACCGGAAGCCTCAATCTCGACACCTACATAGGCGAAAAAAAGAAGGGCCAGGCCCAGAACCAGGCACAAAATCCCCAGCACAAAAGATGGGATTTTCCGGCTCTCAGGGAGTTCAGCGCCCAGGGCACCCTCAAACTGGACAGTCTGCGCGTCAAGAAGGTCACCATCACCAATGTGCAGCTGCCCATGACACTCGCAAACGGGCAGCTTGACGTGCCAAGAGTGACAGGAATCATCTACGGAGGCGAGTTCACGGGCAAGGGCAGGGTGAGCTTCGAGCGGGGCGTTGCCTTCTCCTCCACCCTCAAGGTCACGCAACTGGACCTTGGCGCGCTTTTGAAGGATCGCGAGATCAAGGGCATCTTCAGGGGCAGGACGGACTTTGCTGCCACCCTCGCCTCCTCCATGCAGGGGCCAGGGGAACTTGCCCGCAACCTGAACGGTCGCCTCTCCTTCCAGACTGGCCAGGGCAGCTACCAGAGTGTGGACAAGAACCTGCGCCCCAAGGGCAAGCCAACGGTATTCAACCGGGCCGGCTGCACGGGACAGATTTCCGGGGGTATCCTGCGCACCAACGACTTTGCCCTCATGGGACCGGAGCTGCGTCTTACAGGCAGTGGCTGGATCGACCTCGCAAGGGAGACCCTGGACATGAACTTCGTGGCGGACATGAACAATCTGCCCAACATCCCCTTGCGCCTGCACGGCACCTTCGAACACCCGGAAACGGACATCAAGGGCGGTATGGTCATCCTGAACGCCATAGGCGGCATCTTCACAGGCATATTCGGCTTCCTCGGGGACATGCTCGGCGGCATCATTGGCATATTCAGCTAGTCGGGGAAACGTGTGTGCAAAAACTCTTTTCCCGTCTTGACACAAAAAGGCTGCTGGCGTAGGTAAAGGACGCTTGTCTATTTTTTCACACGCCCTTTGCGGCGAAAACAAAACACGGAGAGGAAGGGATATGAATATTCTGATTTTTGGTCCCAACGGCAGCGGCAAGGGTACTCAGGGCGAACTCGTCAAACAGAAATACAACCTGGCCCACATCGAATCCGGCGCCATCTTCCGCGAAAACATCAAGGGCGGCACCGAGCTTGGCAAGCAGGCCAAGGCCTACATTGACAGAGGCGACCTCGTGCCCGATTCCATCACCATCCCCATGGTGCTCGACACCCTGAAGACCAAGGGCGAGAACGGCTGGCTGCTCGACGGCTTCCCGCGCAACATGGTTCAGGCCGAAATGCTGTGGGACGCCCTGCAGAAGGCCGGCATCAAGCTGGACTACGTCATCGAAATCCTGCTTCCCAGGGAAATTGCCCGCAACCGCATAATGGGCCGCAGGCTCTGCCAGAACAACAACAACCACCCCAACAACATCTTCATCGACGCCATCAAGCCCAACGGTGACAAGTGCCGCGTCTGTGGCGGTGATCTGAGCACCAGGGCCGACGACCAGGACGAGGCCGCCATCAACAAGCGCCACGACATCTACTACAACACCGAAAACGGCACCCTCGCCGCAGCCTACTACTTCAAGAAACTGGCTGCAGACGGCCAGACCAAGTACATCGAACTCGACGGTCAGGGCACCATCGACGCCATCAAGGAAGACCTGCTCTCCAAGCTGGCCTAAGCATTGAACGCCAGAGCCCGGAACGAGGGCCCTGGGACTTTCGGGCGATCCGTCCCCTTTGGGGTACGGGTCGCCCTTTTTTTGTGCCAAGCCCGGTCCCTGGCTTCTGGACACACTGGAAAAAACTTTATTGAATATTGTAAAATTGCAACCAATATTTGCGAAATTTGGCACAAATATTGCAAAATTGCATCTTAATAAAGAAAAGAGTAAAATTATAAATTTTATCTTTTATTATGGCGACTTGTATCCAATATCCCCGACATGACGCGAAAAGGTCGCAAGGCACAAATGCGAACGCAATACTATGATATTTTCTTCTCTTTTGCCAGTTTCGCTCAAAAAATGCCTTTTGGGAGAGTTGCAGGCATGAGTAGCATATCTGCAACTATAAGCGCAAGCTCTTGATCACAAGTACAAATAACAATGCAGGTCTGCATTGTGCCCTGCTTGTGATTCTCTTGCACATTGCCTGTACAAGTCGGCGCAAACCCTTTTCTTTTCTGCTGCATGTGAAAATTGTGGCACAATCCTTGCAGGGGCCGCAGCGCCAGGGCCCGGCCAAGGCCTTCCCTTCAATGGTGCCACTACTCAGACCTCTTCCCCGCTCGTCGGGACGGGTCTGCTCATCACACATACAGGTCTTTGGAGAACCAATGGAAAACACCACCCCTGATCAGCAGAAAAACCTGCGTCGCGTCGTTGTCTCGTCCCTCGTCGGAGCCGTTATCGAATGGTACGACTTCTTCCTCTACGGCGTGGTCGCAGGCATAGTCTTCAACAAGATCTTTTTCCCGGATTTTGACGCCACTGTCGGCACCATCCTGGCCTTTGCCACCTTTGCCGTGGGCTTTGTGGCCCGTCCTGTGGGCGGCATCATCTTCGGGCACTTTGGCGACAAGCTCGGCCGCAAGAAGATGCTTGTTCTCACTCTGGAAATCATGGGTGTTGCCACAGTTGGCATCGGCCTTGTGCCCTCCTACGAGACCATTGGCATCGCTGCACCCATCCTGCTTGTCATCTGCCGCCTGGCCCAGGGCATAGGCATTGGCGGTGAATGGGGTGGTGCCGTGCTCATGGCCTTCGAGTCCGCACCCGAGAAAAAGCGCGCCTTCTACGGCAGCCTCCCCCAGGTGGGCCTGGCCCTTGGCCTGATGCTTGCCTCCGCCGTCATCGGCATTCTCTCCTGGGCTCTTTCCGAGGAAGACTTCCTTGCCTGGGGCTGGCGCGTTGCCTTCCTGCTCTCCGCAGCCCTTGTGGCAGTTGGCGCCTACATTCGTCTGACCGTCACCGAGACCCAGGACTTTGCCAAGGCCAAGAAGAAGACCGACGAGGTCCGCTTCCCCATCATGGCTGCCTTCAAGCACTACCCCAGAACCCTTCTGGCCTGCATTGGCGCCCGCTTTGTGGAAGGCATAGCCTTCAACGTCTTTGGCGTGTTCTCCCTGACCTACCTCACCAATACCTGCGGCATGGACAAGACCGTCAGCATCTTCATCATCGTGGGTGCAGCCCTTGTCATGGCCTTTGCCATTCCCTTCTGGGGCATGAAGGCTGACAGCCTTGGCCGCGCCCGCATCTTCGGCTGCGCAGCCATTCTCCTAGGACTCACGGCCTTCCCCGCCTTCTGGGTCATGCACAACTTCCCCAACAACATCCTTTTGGTCTTCCTGGCCATCTCCCTGCCCTTCGGCATCATCTACGGCGCAGCCTACGCCACCATGTCCAGCCTTTTCTCCGGCAGCTTCGAGCCCACTGTGCGCTACTCCGCAGTGTCATTTATTTACCAGTTCTCGGGCATCTTCGCTTCCGGTATCACCCCCATGATTGCCACCATGCTGGTGAGCGCCAACGGCGGTCAGCCCTGGTATCTATGCACCTACCTGCTCATCGCTGCCCTCATAAGCTCCGTAAGCACCATCTGTATTGTCCGCATCCACGGCAAGGAGAGCCTGCCCGAGGCTGAAGAGCTCGCAAGCAAGAAAGCATAGCAAGCCAAAGCCGTACACAATATGCCGGGTGTTCCGGCAATAACACGAAGGCCACGCTCCCAAATCCGGGGATCGTGGCTTTTGGCTTTTTTTGTTTTGCGCAAAATCGCAAGAAGCTGGCTGCGATGGCGAGGAACATCGAGCCCGACGTCCAGGACTGCGTCGACGCCATCAAAAAAAAACCTGCTCCCCAATGGCCTTGCTGACGCCTTTTCGGGCCTGACAACCAGGGGCTTCAGCAAAAGTACCTTTGTCCCTTGAGCATCCTTCCGGGGGAAAAGAGTAGTTGACAAGAGGATGGAACCAATGAAATCCTCCATTGGAGCTCCTCACTATAGAGAGAATAGAGAGGGGGCATCCGCACGACCCCTATCCTCCGCTTGCGGAGTCAGTCTGCGGATGGGGCGACTGTGGATTGAAACAAATATCTATCAGTTGTCCGGCATTTTTGCGTCCGGCATACTGCAAGGGCCACGCTCTCCGGATTGGGGAAACGTGGCCTTTGTTTTTTTGCTACTTCACATGAAACCGCAGCTGCAAACTGCCAGGCTCAGAGTGCTACCGGGTATTTGTGTCCGTTTGCACCATCTTGCCGCTTTGCTTAAGCTCGGCGTACCAGAGAGGATTGTGTTCGCAGACATGTTTCAGGGGCACAAGGCCGGTCAGCATGGAGCACAGGGCTGGTCCCTCGCCAGGCGCAAGGGCTGCCATGTAGATGTGGACAGGCAAGAAGATTGCCATAAGCCCTGCGCAGGCAAAGTGGATCACAAGGCAGTACTGCAGGGCCTTTTGCGAGACCGCAAGGGCCGAGTTTCCTGAACAATAGCCCAGAACAAGGCCAGTCACGGCAAGGCCAAGGCTAAAGCCAGAATCCCGGGAACGGGGAAGAGGTCTGTCGCGAACTCTTTGGGAAAGTAGCAGATACCGGCGGATGCTTCTGTACAACAGGCGGACGATATTCTCCCTCCTTGAGCAAAGGCATCTGCCGACATTTGGCTCTTTCCTTCTGTTGGAATGGTGACAGCTGTCGGGGCAATCCGGCAGAAAGCGATTTTCTGGTCAGGGAGAATCCCCCGTTGTAAAACGGGGGAGCTTCAACTCTCCGAATTCTTCTATATCTTGCGCAGATCGCGGTAGCGCACTATGGAACACACGAGGCTTGCCACGCAGATGACAGTGAAGATGACAAAGCTTGCCTGCATGGCCTCTATGAGTTGCGGAACCCGTTCAGCGGACATGGGTGCCTCGCCCATGAAAAGGCGCAGGGTTAGGGTTGCCGTCACCATGCTGACGACCATGCCGCCAGTGCGAACTGTCCCCACAAGGCCCGAGGCCTGGGAAAGGTGGGCAGGATCCACGCTTGTCATAATCATCACGGTGTTGGGGGTAACAAAGACCGCATTGCCAAGGCCGTTCAGGATGAGGATGAGGGAGATGGTCCACATGGATGTGTCCGCGCCAAGGAATATGGCCATGACAACGCTCACTACAGCCAGGACATTGCCAACCAGGGCCACTGGCGCCGAACCAAAGCGGTCCGTAAGCCAGCCGCTCGGCCAGGTCAGAAGGATTTGCGCAACAGGCTGGAGAAAGACTACCGTGCCTGCAGCTGCCGAGTCCAGTCCCTTCACGTACTGCAGATAGAGGCTTAAGAAAAAGGTCAGGCTGAAGAGGGAGGCATAGAGGGAAAAGGAGGCAAGGTTGCTCAGGACAAAGATGCGGTTGTGGATGAGGACGCGCAGATCGAGAAGGGGTATGGTTTTCTTCAGCCTGTATTCGTAGACGCAAAAGAGCATTCCCACCAAAAGACCCGCAAGTATGGGCCAGATCCTGTAGGCATCGTCCATGGGACCAACAAAGCCCTGCACGGAGAAAACCATGCCCGCAGCAAAGAGCAAAAGGCCCATCCAGTCGTAGGGCTTTTCCCTGCTCTCGTACCATTCCTGCTTAACCAAAACAAACATGATGGCAAAGCAGACCACAGACCACAGGGAAATGACGTAGAAAAAGTATTTCCAGCCCAGGAGGGCATTGATCCAGCCGCTCAAGAGAGGCCCTGCGGCAAGGCCCACATAGACAGCAGTGGAAGTGGTGCCAAGGATGCGCCCCTTTACGTCCGGCGGGGTCACGGCCATGAGCATGGCAAGCGAGGAGGTGGAAAAGGCTGCCGTACCCATGCCCTGGAAAAAGCGCATGGCTATGACCGAATCGATATTGGGCACAAGGGTGATGAACACCGAGGTTGGCGCCAGCATCACCATGCTGAACATGCACGTCTTGTGCCTGCCCCACTTGTCCCCTGCCCTGCCCATGGCAAGGTTGAAGATGGCAAGGGCCATGCAATAGACAGTGGACACAAGTCCAAGATCGGTGGCAGAGCAGCGAAAATGCTCGCCCATGGCAGGCAGGATGACTGCCGTTCCTGTCTGCAGAAAGGGCGTTATGAGCTGCATGCAGATGACTGCTGCCACAAGGCCCTTGAGTGTTCTCTTTTCTTCCGGGGAAAGGGTGGCCAGTGAAGTGCGGGATTTCTTTTGCGCTGCCATAGGTCAAACCGATGCTGAGGTTGGGGGAAGAGTCTTGCGGCAAACACACGCTCTCCCGCGATTCCCTCAAAACGCCATGCGTCTTGCAAAGTTCCCGGGATATGTGTCTCCTTCAGACCCCAGAGTGTAGCGAAAAACGCCGCCCACAGGCCAAAGCGGCGCATCCCGTAACATCCGTCCCTTTCAATAAGCACAGGCACGGGCTTTTGGCAAGCAGGCAAGAGAAAAAACAGGCCTCGAACAAATGCACTGTCTGTTCGAAAATACCGTATTCCTGGCTCATATTGGGCGTTCAGGATTGCAAAAAGGCCCTGGCAAGCAGGGAGAAGGCCCCAAGGAGTACCATGACAAGGAGGCAGCGCTGGAAGAGACGCTGGGGTATGCGCCCTGCCACGGGCAGACCGGCCAGGGTTCCAAGAAGCATGCCCGGAATGCCTGCCAGGGAGTGGTGCACAACACTTTCGGTCACAAGGCCTGCCAGCACATCAAGCCCTGTGGCAAGGCCCACGCTGAAAACAAAGAAGGCGCCAAGGATCCCCCGGGCCACGTTCTTGTCCCAGCGGTTCAGGTAGACGCAGACAGCCAGGGGAATGCCGCCAAGGCCCACCACACCGGAAAAAAGGCCCGAGATGCTGCCCCAGCCAAGAAACATGAAAGTCGCGCCTTTCGCCCTGCCCCTTGTCTTTTCTGGCGCAGGAGCAGATGCGGGCTGCGACTCGCCCTTGCGCTCCAGAAAGTATTCCCAGACCACAAAGGCAATGAGCACGCAGCCAAGGAAGATCTCAAGCCAGAAGATGGGCAGATACTTGAGGCAAAGGACGCCTGCCACAAGTCCTGGCAGTGCGCCAAGACTCAAGAGGACAACACTGCGTGCATCGGCATAGCGGTAGAAGCGCAAGACAAGCATGACACCAAGCAAGGCTCCTATGACACAGGAGACAACAGCTGCCACAGTGAAATCAAGGGCCAGGAGCATGACCGGCAAGGCCACGAGATTTCCGCCAATGCCCGTGATGATATTGACGAATCCGCCCAAAAACCAGGCAAGAAAGGTGACGATGAGCTCTGTTTCCATTCCACTGCTCCGGGCTCCCGGCCCTCAGCCAGCATGCTCAAAAAAAGAGGGAGAAGCCTTGTCCACTTCTCCCTGTTCTCAAAGTCCTGTTCGCAAGAATGCTACCCACCCAGATAGGCTTCGCGCACGCTCGGGTTGGACAAAAGTCCCCTGGCCGTGTCCTGCATGACAACATTGCCCACTTCGAGCACATAGCCGCGGCTTGCAAGCCTCAAGGCAGCCCTGGCGTTTTGTTCCACCAGAAGGACCGTGACCCCATTGTCCGCAATGCGGCGTATGGTCTGGAAGATGCTCTTCACAAGCAGTGGAGCAAGGCCCAGGGAAGGCTCGTCGAGAAGAAGCAGGCGCGGCTGCGCCATGAGAGCCCTGCCTATGGCAAGCATCTGTTGCTCGCCGCCGGAAAGGGTTCCTGCAAGCTGTTCCCTGCGCTCCAGAAGGCGGGGGAAGAGCTCGTAGATCCAGGCCAGGGTGCGCTCCTTCTTCTCCCTGTCCTCCACCAGAAAGGCCCCGAGCTTCAGGTTTTCTTCCACAGTCATGGTGCCGAAGACCCTGCGGCCTTCTGGAGACTGGGCTATGCCAAGACCAACCACCTCGTGGCTCTGGTAGCGGGAAAGGTCCATGCCGTCAAAGACCACCCTGCCGCTGTCAGGCGTCACAAGGCGGCTTATGGACAAAAGGGTTGTGCTCTTGCCTGCGCCATTGGCGCCAAGCAGGGTGACTATCTCTCCCTCGTCCACATAGAGGGAGATGCCGTGCAAAACTTCCACCCGGCCATAGGATACGTGCAGATTGTCTATTTCAAGCAGAGCCATCAGAAATCCTCGTCCCCTTCGTCCGTGCCAAGATAGGCCTCGATGACGTCCGGATTGCTGCGCACAGTCTCCGGATCGCCCTGGGCTATGAGATTGCCGTGCTCAAGAACGACCAATTTCTCGCATATCTTCATGACCAGGCGCATGTCGTGCTCTATGAGCAAAACCGTTATGCCCCGCGCGCGTATGGCGGAAATGACGTCCACAAGGCTCGCAGTTTCCTGATCGTTCATGCCGCCGGCAGGCTCGTCCAGGATGATGAGCTCGGGATCCGCTGCAAGGGCTCGTGCCACCTCCAAAAGACGCTGGCTTCCGTAGGCAAGGGAACCTGCCTCGTCTTCCCAGTGGTCCTCGAGGCCCACAAACTTGAGCTCTTCAAGGCAGCGCTCGATGGCTTCCTCCTCCTCGCGCCTTTGGGAAGGCATGTGAAAAAGGGAGGAAAAGAGTCCGGACTTCAATCGGCAGTGGCGGCCAGCCAGAACGTTTTCCAGTACACTCAGCTTGCCGAAGAGGCGAATGGACTGGAAGGTCCTTGCTATCCCCATCTCGACCACCTTGTGGGGCTTTTTTCCCTTTATGGAATGGCCGCGGAAGAGAATGTCCCCCCGCTCTGGCACGTAGTTTCCGGTGATGCAGTTGAAGACCGTGGTCTTGCCTGCACCGTTGGGACCGATGAGGCCCACAATGGAGCCCTTGTCCACGGTAAAGGCCACTTCGTTCAGGGCCACGAGTCCACCAAAGATCTTGGTGATGGATGCAACTTCAAGAAGGCTCACTCTGACTTCTCCCTGGCTTGGGCCCTGGCTAGAGCCTTTTTGTAGATGCGGGGCAAGGGCGGCAAAATGCCCTGGGGCCTCCAGACCATCATGAGCATCATGGCAAGGCCGAAGAAAAGCATGCGCGATTCCGTGAGCCCGCGCATGAGCTCTGGCAGGCCAATGAAGAGGAAGGCGCTCACGAGCACGCCGAGCTGGCTTCCGCCAGAGAGAATGACCACGGCAAAGATGATCACGCTCTCCATGAAGTTGAAGGAGGCAGGGGCAATGGTGAGCATCTTGGCCGAATAGAGCGTGCCGGCCATGCCAGCCCAGAAGGCTCCAAGTACAAAGGCCATGAGCTTGTAGTGGCTCACGTCAACGCCGCACCCCTCTGCCGCGATGTCATCGTGCTTGATGTAGTTCAGGGCGCGGCCAAAGCGCGAATTCCACAGGAAATGGAAGAGCAGAAGGCTTATGCCGCACATGCCCCAGACAAGGTAGTAGAAGTGTATGCTCTTGACTATGCGAAAGCCGAAGGCCTGGGGACGGGAAATGCCGAAAAGGCCGTTGGAGCCGCCTGTGATGCCAAAGATGTCGTTGACAAGGGCAATGCGCACGATCTCCACAATGCCGATGGTCACGATGAGCAGATAGTCGCCGCGCAGGTGAATGATGGGCCGTGCAACAACCAGGGCCACAAGGCCTGCGGCAAGACCTGCCAGGGGCATGGTCCAGAAGATGGGCCACTGGAACATGGTGTTCAGGATGGCCGTTGTGTAGGCACCCACTGCGTAGAAGGCGGCATGCCCCATGTGGAAGATGCCGGCCTGGCCCAGGATGACGTTGAGGGAGAGGGCCAGGAGCGCGTAGAGGCCTATGCTCACGCACACGTCCGTCCAGTAGTTGTTCACAAAGAAGGGCAGGACCGCGAGCACAATGCCCAGGGCGAGGCCGGTGATAAAGCGAACCTTTCTTGCGTTCATAGCTTGTCCGCCGTCCTTTCGCCCAGAAGACCCGTGGGTCGCACGATGAGAATGAGGATGAGCACGAAGAAGGCCACTGCGTCCTTCCAGGCCACGGCAAAGTAGGCAGAGGCCATGGCTTCCACAACACCCAAAAGCAGACCGCCCACCATGGCGCCAGGGATGTTGCCAATGCCGCCCAGAATGGCAGCGGTAAAGGCCTTGAGGCCGTAGGACCAGCCCATGAGAAAGTCTATCTGCCCGTAGTAGATGCCAACAAGGATGCCTGCAGCACCGCCAAGACCCGGGCCTATGAGAAAGACCAGGGAGATGATGCGGTTCACGTTGATGCCCATGAGGCGGGCAGCCCCCTGGTCAATGGCAACAGCCCGCATGGCTGCACCCACCTTGGTGCGCAGCATGAAGACCTGCAGGGCAATCATGAGCACCACGCTCACGGCAATGACCAGAAGGCGCATGCCCGGAATCTGGTAGCCGAACAGGCTCACAGTGAAGTCCGGGCGCAGAAAATCGGGATAGACGAAAACGCGCGCTCCGTAGATGAGCATGAGCGCATTTTCGAAGAATATGGAGGCGCCAAGCGCGCTCACCACTGCCGATAGGCGCCCTGCGCTGCGCAGTGGCCTGTAGGCCACGCGCTCCAGAAGATAGCCCACAAGGGCCACCATGAGCGCAACAAGCACGAAGACCAGAAGCACCGCGAAAAAGGGCGGAAGCGTCTGGCCCAAGTGGCAGCTCACAAGCAGGGTGAGGCCCAGGTAGGCACCCACGGCAAAGAGGTCGCCGTGGGCAAAGTTGATGAGCTTGAGCACGCCGTAGACCATGGTATAGCCCAGGGCTACCAGGGCGTAGATACCACCTACGGCAAGGCCGTTCAAAAGCTGCTGTACAAAAAATTCCATGGCTTGTGACAGGGGAAGGGCCTCGCAAGAGGCCCTTCCCGTCCTTGAAGTCTAGTTCTTGGGCTCGATCCTGAAGGCGCCGGTCTCGTCCACGACGTAGACGCGGTAGAAATCGCCCACGCGGTCACCCTTCTTGTCAAAGCCCATGGTGCCGGTAATGGCGGGCAGGTCCTTGGCATTGTGCAGGAAATCCGCGATGTCCTGCGAGGTGGTCTTGCCGGCCTTCAGCGCAGCCTCGATGGCCACGAAGGCATCGCCGGCCATGACGCCCCACACGGAGACGGGCAGGCTCTTGTACTCGGCCTTGAAGTCGGCGAGGAAGGCCTTGGCTGCATCGGTGTCCATGTCCTGGGGAAGCGGCGGGCTCAAGAAGAAGTAGCCTGCAGCTGCAGCAGGACCTGCGATCTTCACAAGGTCTGCGTGGTTGGCTGCGTCACCGCCCATCATGGGCACTTCCCAGCCCATCTCCTTCTTCTGGCGCAAAAGCATGCCGGTTTCCGGATAGTAGCCGGTGAAGAAGATGAAATCGGGGTTGGCTGCCTTCATCTTGGTGAGGGAGGCAGTGTAGTCGCGCTCGCCGGGGGTGAGGGCATCGTAGAAGACGATGTTGACGCCACTGCCCTTGAGAGCGTCCCTGGTCTCTTCGGCCAGGCCCTTGGCGTAGGAGGAATTGTCGTGCACAAGGGCTATGTTCTTGAAGCCCTTCTTCTTGATGACATCGGCAGCGGCAAGGCCCTGGGCGTCATCGCGGGGACAGGTACGGAAGAAGTAGCCAAGGCCCTTTTCCGTGAGGCGGATGCTGGTGGAGCCTGTGGCGATCTGCACGATTTCGCTTTCGTCGTAGATGTTCTGGCTGGCCTCGGTCACAGCGGAACCGTAGGTGCCAATGACGGCAGTCACTTCAGAGGAGGCCAGCTTCTGGGCTGCAAGGGCTGCGGAGCGGGGATCACCCGCGTCGTCCTCGATAATGAGCTCGATCTTCTGGCCATTGATGCCACCCTGCTTGTTGACCTTGTCCACAAGCAGCATGACCACATTCTTCATGTCCATGCCTTCGGAAGCCCACTTGCCGGTCTGGGGGCACATGAGTCCCAGCTTGAAATCAGCGGCAAGGGAAGTGCCGCACATGGCCAGCATCAGCGCAAGCGCCAGGGCAGCCTTTGCAAATTTCCTCATAACGCCTCCTAAAGAAGTTGCATTGTCGTATTCCCTGCTCCGTGAGAGCATGGGCAGGCGGGAAATCGGAAGTATAGCGAAAAAACTTGCAAAAAAAAAGGCCCTTTTCCGCGTTGTCCACGGGAAAGGGCCGTCAGTGTTTGCTTTTCCTGTCTATCCCCTGCGGAACTGGCCACCTGCCACGTAAAAGGTGTTTTCCACTATGAAGAGGGCATGCGGATCCACGCCAAAGACAATGGTTTCCAGGCGCTTCAGGGCCATGTTGTTGGTCACTGTGAGCAGTATTTCCCTGTTCTGCCCGGAATAGGCACCCTTTCCGCGCAAAAGTGTTATGCCAAAGGGCTCGCTTGCCATGATGACCTCTGCCATCTCCTCGCCGCGGCCGGAGATGATGAGCACCATCTTGCGGTGGTTGAACATGCCAAGCACATAATCGAGCAGGTTGGCGCTGATGAAGATCATGATGATGGAAGCCATCACGTGATCCAGATCGTAGCCCAGCATAAAGCCCAGGGCAAAGACCACGCAGTTGAAGCAGAGCATGAACTGCCCTATCTGTATGTTCCACTTGTTGCGCAGGAAAACGGACACGATATCGAGTGCTCCGCCTGATCCCAGGGATCTGAGCATGATGCCGCCGCCGGTTCCGAGCAGCATGCCGCCAAGGACAGCTGCGTAGAGCTCGTTGGTGACAGGGATGACGTAGCCCATGTGGTTGTAGAACATGCCGGCCAGGGTAGTCACAAAGGTGCCGTAGAGGGTGTAGCACAAAAAGCGCCTGCTCACGACAAACCAGCCCAGGACGTAGAAGGGCATGGAAAAGAGGAAATACCAGATCGAAACGCTTGTTTCCTGGTCCAGAAAGTGCGCAAGCAAAGAGAGGCCCATGAGGCCTGTGGACAAAAAGTCGTGCTGCGGGCTTATGCACTGCAGGCAAAGTGCCTGCAAGGAACCGCCCACTGTGAGCAGAAAGAGATTCCAGGGTATGGATTCCGCAAGCTTGCGATTGTATGTTTTCTTCAGCATGGATTCACTATAGTGATCTGTTGCAGAGAACAGATCCTCCTTGTGTTGATGTTTATGGAAAAAAAAACTTTGCAGATATACGACCGAGAGTCCATGACGCTTGTCACATGACTCACTTCACGAAGGAAAATGGCAGGACCGAATGAGTACGCTGACAGGTATCCTCAGAAGCTCTGCACCCTTGCTCACAGAAATCTCGTCCTCGCTGACAGCGCGGAAAACAAGCTGACGAAAAAGCGTAGCTTCTTCTCGCTCATGCGCTCGGGCTCGTTCGTCTTCCACCCCCAGGAACTGGCATGTGTGCAAAAAGCCCTTTCAGCGGACACGCTGATCACGCCACAAGTGCGGGCGCGCCTGGCAAGCAGCAGCTTGGAGATACCATATTCCTGGCAAACTGCTTCCATATCCTTGCTGATACCTTTTCTGTGCAGGCCAAGTTCGCGCCTGACATCATCTTTCGGGAAAAGAAAGGCTCCGCTGATGGCAGTTGCCCTACGTTCCTGTTCCTTGTCGGGCATGTCGGAAGGCCAGACAAACATGAGATCTACCAGCTTCTGCACGAGAGTGGAGCGCATGCGTTCGGCATGCATGTTCTTGTTGAGCACTACATAGGGACGCCCATTGATCGTTCCGCCCAAACAGGAAAATTGCCTGTCTCCATCATGCAAATAGACAAGAATTCCTTTGTTTTCCAATAGTTGTATCAGATTGCCAACTGGTCCTTCCTCTGACAGGCGAAGACATTGCCTCAAGTGACGGGCGTTTTCTTCATCCGACAAGGAAAACTCCAGGGTATGGCAGACAGGAGTCGGGGGAAGCACTTCCCCGCCAAGTACTTCCACAATACTGAAAAATCGGGAGAAGTATTCCTCTACAGCCTCGCGCACAAGGTCCTGCTGTGCCTTTGTGAGGAAACTGTTCCTTCTGAAGCTTCCATGCTGGAAGAGAAGACTCTGATCCCTCTCGTAGAGAAAATCGGCAATCGATCTGTTGAGCGCCTGGGCTATTTTCCTGATGATCGCAATGTCTGGGCGTCTTTTGTCATTCTCATAGTTGGAGATCGCCTGAGGCGAAAGACCAGCGCGATGCGCAAGCTCCTTTTTGCTTATCCCCTCCCTGAGGCGATAATATCTGAGATTCTTGCTGAACATTTTGCCTACTCTCCGGGTTCAGACTGCTCCGCACAAAAAAGATCAGGACAACAGACCGGCGACAGAGCCTCTTGTTGATTGTATGGACTTTTTTCCAAAAAAGTAAACACCTGTCCAAACAGGATAGAAGGAGCGCAGCACTTAGACGCAGAGAGCCCGTCCCAAAGGACGAGCTCTCTGCCCCAAAAATCACGGGCAGCACGCAGGGTTTCCTGCCATTTGCCCGCAATAACTTTTTATTCCGACCAGGACCTCTCCCTAGAAGAGGTTCCAGAGCATGCGCAGGGCAACAAAGATAAGGAAGATGGCAAAGCCCTTCTTCAGCTTGCTTGTGGGCAGCGAATGGGAAATGCGGGCGCCGATGGGGGCAGTGAAGAAGCTCACGGCTGCTATGCCGGCAAAGGCCATCAGATTCACGTAGCCAAGGCAGCCAGAGGGGAGATCGGGGGCACCCCAGCCTCCCACAACGTAGCCCAGGGCGCCTGCCACGGCTATGGGGAAGCCAATGGCTGCCGAGGTGCCCACCGCGTGATGAATGGGCACGTTGCAGAATGTCATGAAGGGCACGGAAAGGGTTCCGCCACCAATGCCAACAAAGCTGGAGATCAGGCCAATGAGCCCGCCTACCGAGGCTGTGCCCACAAAGCCGGGCATCTCGCGGGAGGCAGCGGGCCTGTAGCCCGAGAGCATCTGCGCGGACACGGCAAAGAGGAAGACCACGAAGAAGGCGCGCAGGAAAAAGACCGGCAGATGGGTTGCCACAAGGCCGCCCAGAAAGGTGCCGACCAAGATGCCCGGGGTGATGTTCTTCAGGATGTCGAAGTGCACGGCCCCACGCTTGTGGTGGGCGCGGGAGCTGGAGATGGAGGTGACTATAATCGTTGCCAGGGAGGTGCCGAGGGCCAGCTGATGGACCACAGCGGGATTGTAGCCGAACTTCGTGAACACAAAGTCGAGCATGGGCACGATGACAATGCCTCCGCCCACGCCAAGCAGGCCGGCCAGAACGCCGGCAATGGCGCCGCAGAACATGAAGATGAGAATGGACAGGATCATGACAAGCCTCGGAAAGGGAACCCCATGGCGAAATGCCCCTGGGAAAGTTTTCCCCAAAAAATATCGGGGGACGGGGAACCCTCTACACCAAAAGCAGGCTTCGGGAAAGGGACGACGAAAAAAAGAGCAAAGCTCTCCCCTGCCTTTTGCAGGACCGGATCCGCTCTTGCCTTTTGCGCCCGTATCTGTCATTTTGTCCTGCAGGGCAAAAGTGCCCCATATCATGGTATCTTGTCAGGATATCTTTCTGATATGACAAATTCGAGACGCAGGGAGAGAGCATGGAAACCTTGTTCGACCATGGGTCCGCACGACGGTACCACCACAAGGCATTGCGCCAGCGCTTTTCCTGTTTCCCTTTTTTCCGCCTCCCCTTTCAAGGGGTAACCAAGGCGGTTTTTTTGTGCCCAAAAAATCCCCCATCCATATCAACCTCAAAAAAGCCAGGAGTGTGTCCAAAGTGAATACCGACAACCGCTACCTCTGGAACCACAAGGATTTGCTCGACGTCTCTGCCTTGAGCCAGGAAGATGTCCTGCACCTGCTTGATCTTGCGCAGAGCTTTCAGGAGATCAACTCCCGGCCGGTGAAAAAGGTGCCCACTCTCAAGGGCAAGACAGTCATTCTTTTCTTTGTGGAAAATTCCACCCGCACCAAGACAAGCTTCGATGTGGCCGCAAAACGCCTGTCCGCGGATACCTTCTCCCTAGCCAAATCCGGATCGAGCCTGAACAAGGGCGAAAGCCTCAAGGACACGGCCCTGACCCTGCAGGCCATGAGCCCGGACATCATTGTCATCCGCCATTCGAGCTCAGGCGCTGCCGAGTATATCGCAAACCTTCTGCCCTGCAGCATTGTCAACGGCGGCGACGGCTGGCACGCCCATCCTACCCAGTCCCTGCTCGACGCCTACGCCCTGCGCTCGGTCTGGGGATCGGACTTTTCCGGCAAGACCCTGCTCATCCTGGGCGACATTGAGCACAGCAGGGTCGCGCGCTCAAACATCTTCCTTTTGCAGCTATTGGGCGCCAAGGTGCGCCTGTGCGGCCCCCGCACCCTGATCCCCCGCCAGACGGACTTCTGGGGCTGCGAGGTCTGCTCGGACCTCGACAAGGCTGTGGAAGGAGTGGACGCCATCATGTGCCTGCGCCTGCAGCTCGAGCGCCAGGAGGCTGGCCTTCTCCCCATGCTCTCCGAGTACTCGAAGCGCTACTGCCTCACATCCGACAGGCTCATGAAGGCCAACAAGGGCGCAGTCGTGCTTCACCCCGGTCCCATGAACAGAGGCTGGGAAATAGCCAGCGACGTGGCGGACAGCGAGCAGTGCCTGGTCCTGGATCAGGTCTCTGCAGGCGTTGCCGTGCGCATGGCCGTGCTCTACCTGCTCGGCACGCGCAACAACTAGGGCCACACTAGGGGCATAGCCCCGGTTTCACACAATCTTCTGCATTTTTCGGACACGAACTTTCAAGGAGGCAGGAAGAGGCCTTGGCCCTTCCTTAAAAGATATATGAAATTTTGCCTGACCAACGCATTGTATCTTGGATCGAAGGTCGACGTTCTTGTCGAGGACGGCCGCATTGTCACCATGGTTCCCCAGGGCAAGGGCCCGCAGGATGTCGAACAGGTGGACGCAAAGGGGCTTGTGCTCTTGCCTGCCCTCACGGACTGCCATGTGCATTTTCGCGATCCCGGCTTCGAGTACAAGGAAGATATAAACTCCGGGCTTGAGGCTGCGGCACACGGTGGCTTTGGCTCCGTCATCTGCATGCCCAACACCAAACCCGTGAACGACAGCGCGGCAGTCACGCGCTACATGCTGGAAAAGGCCGAAAAGACCCATCCCCATGGACCGAGGCTCTTTCCCGCAGCTGCTGCCACCCCCGGCCTCAAGTGCGAGGGGCTCTCTCCCCTGGCTGAGCTCAAGGAGGCAGGCTGCGTGTGCGTCACCAATGACGGTCGCCCCATGACCAACACGGAACTCATGCGCCGGGCCATGGAGTACGCCTGGGATCTGGGCTTGAAGTTCACGGACCACTGCGAGGACGATCAGCTTGCCCCTGGCTATCTCATGAACGAGGGCGAGATGAGCGCAAAACTCGGTGTCATGGGCCAGCCCGTGGTAGGCGAGGCCATACAGGTTGCGCGTGACATCATGCTCTCGGAGTATCTGGACATCCCTGTGCACATTGCCCACGTTTCCTGCGCCATGGCAGTGGACGTCATACGCCGCGCAAAGGAGCGGGGTGTGAAGGTGACAGCCGAGACCTGCACCCACTACCTCATGCTCGACGAAACCGAGCTTGCCGGCTACAACACCCTGGCAAAGGTGAACCCTCCCCTGCGCACTGCAAGGGACAGGGAAGCCATGCGCAAGGCTGTGAAGGACGGCGTCATAGACATCATTGTCACAGACCATGCGCCCCACGCAGAGTACGAGAAGAACACCACCCTGGATCAGGCGCCCAACGGCTTTATCGGCCTTGAACTCTCCCTGCCCCTGGTCTGGGAGCTTGTGCGCGAAGGCATCCTGAACGAGGCGGACGTCGTGCGCCTTATGGCAGTGCGGCCCAACGAAATCTTCAACCTTCCCTGCAACCGCTTCAACCCCGGAGACCCTGCGGACTTCATCCTCTTTGACCCGGACGAGGAGTGGGTGGTCGCAAAGGAAAACCTCTGCTCGAAAAGCTGCAACACCCCCTACATCGGCAAGACACTCAAGGGACGCGTAAAGCACCACTGGCAGGACGGCTGGCAGCTTTTCTAGGGAGGCGTATCATGAATGTGCGCAAGAGCGTGGTTGCCGGGCGCTTCTACCCGGGCACCGCAAAGGATCTGCAGGGCATGATCGCCATGTGCCTTTCCGGGGCCTCCACCTTTTTCGGGCCCGATGCCCAGCCGAAAAAGGATGCCCTGGATACCCCCTGCATGCTTATGCTGCCCCACGCGGGTTACATCTTCAGCGCTCCTGTGGCCTGCGCTGCCCTTCTTGGCACAAGGCTTCCGAAGACAGTGATCCTGCTTTGCCCAAACCACACGGGCTACGGCAGATCGCGCTTCGGGGTGTGGTCGGACGGAGCCTGGGAAACGCCCCTAGGCTTGGTGCCGGTAAACGCAGACCTTGCCCAGAAGCTTGCTGCGAAGAAGCCTTTTGCGGCAGACACGCTCTGCCATATGAAGGAGCACTCCATAGAGGTCGAGCTCCCCCTTTTGCAGGCCATGGCAACGAAGCAGGGAACGGACTTCGATATTGTGCCGGTGTGCATTGCAAGCCAGACAAACGCGGACCTCAAGGCAGCAGGGCTTGCTCTGGCCGAGGTGGCAGGTGACGCCATAGTGAAAGGCGAGGTGGGGATCGTGGTGAGTTCGGACATGAATCACTACGAGGACGAAAAGACGACCATGGCCAAGGACAATCTGGCCCTTGAAAAGGTCCTGGCAGAGGACGCACGGGGCTTGCTCGAAACCTGCGCCCAAAACTGCATTACCATGTGCGGCGCAGGTCCCATGGCCCTGGCGCTCCACGCCCTGCGCGCCATACGCCTTGTCCCCACACGCAAGGCCTGGCTTGTGGCCCACGAAACATCCGGCAGGGTGGCAGGCGACTTCGAAAAGGTCGTAGGCTACGCTGGCGTGCGCTTCTACCTCTAGCCCGAAACACCAAAGCCCGGAAAACAGACAAGGCGTCCTGCCGCAGTGCGACAGGACGCCTTCGAATTTGTGGTCGGGATGGCCCGATTTGAACGGGCGGCCCTCTGGTCCCAAACCAGATGCGCTACCAGGCTGCGCCACATCCCGATGGGTTTCCCCAATGAAAAACCCCGCAACGTTGAGGCCGCGGGGATTTTAGGCAAAAGTGGGGCGAAAGAAGAGGCTTGAACTCTCGGCCCTCTGAGCCACAATCAGATGCTCTACCAACTGAGCTACTTCCGCCACGCAGAAAGGCAATGTATACAAAGCCCCCTTCCTTGGCAAGTGTTTTTTTGCCCTTTTGTCAAAAAAATTTCATTTTCGTGATGCAAGGGGCCCAGGTCAGCCCTGGGACAGGGCTGGCAAAAATGTGGAATTTTGCAGATTTTCCGTCTATAGTCTGCTGGCTGGCTGCGCTTTGGGCAGCCCCAATTTTTGTCGCACCCAAACTGCCGTACAGGCAGAGAACGAAACACCGGATACTTGCATATGGACAAGCTGATCATAGAAGGCGGGCGCCCCTTGAGCGGCGTCATCGACGTCAACGGCTCAAAGAACGCTGCTCTCCCCATCCTGCTTTCCTCCATCCTTCTAGAGGGGCCGCAGGATTTTTTCAATGTTCCCAACCTGCGTGACATCCGCACGACCCTGAAGCTTCTGAACCTGGTCGGCTGCAGCTGCACCCAGGAGGGCAAGCGCGTGCACATGGAGCCGGGCACCCTGACCCCCGAGGCCCCCTACGATCTTGTGCGCACCATGCGCGCTTCTGTCCTGTGCCTGGGCCCCCTCATCGCCCGCCTCGGCAAGGCCACAGTGGCCCTGCCCGGAGGCTGCGCCATTGGTGCAAGGCCCGTAGATCAGCATCTGAAGGGCCTTGAGAAGATGGGCGCCACCTTTACCCTTGAGGGTGGCAACATCATAGGTCGCTGCGATCATTTGCGCGGCGCCCAGATAACCTTCGACATGCCCACTGTGGGCGGTACGGAAAACCTCATCATGGCTGCAGTGCTGGCAGACGGCACAACCCAGCTCAACAACGCGGCCCGCGAGCCGGAAATCACGGATCTCGCAAACTTCCTCAACAGCTGCGGGGCAAAAATCAGCGGCCAGGGTACCTCCACCATCGAGATCGAGGGTGTTACAAGCCTGAAGGGTTCCACCTATGCCATCATGCCGGACCGCATAGAGGCGGCAACCTTTTTGGCCTGCGTTGGCATGACAGGCGGAAGGATCGTGCTCACCCACTGCCCAGTGGACGCGCTCGAGTCCGTGATAAGCGTTCTTGAGTCCATGGGCATGCGCTTCGAGCACTGCGACGAGGGCTTTGCGGCGTCCATGTCGGGTCCCCTGAAGGCCACGGAAATACGCACCCAGCCCTACCCCGGGTTCCCCACGGACATGCAGGCCCAGGTCATGGCCCTCATGTGCCTTGCGCAAGGCGTGAGCATAGTGGACGAGCGCATCTTCGAAAACCGCTTCATGCATGCGCTTGAGCTTGTGCGCATGGGCGCAGACATTCAGATCAACGGCCACACGGCCCTTGTGCGCGGCGTGGATCACCTGACAGGAGCACCTGTCATGGCCTCGGATCTGCGCGCCTCTGCCTCCCTGGTCCTGGCAGGCCTTGCAGCCAGAGGCGAAACACAGATCCGCCGCATCTACCACCTCGACAGGGGCTACGAGCACATCGAGGACAAGCTGAGCGCAGTGGGTGCGAAGATACGCCGCGAGCACGAGGACGACTAGGCCTCAAGCCTGCGCAAGGAAAACGTTTTCCGGAAAAAACAAGGAGGCGGCGCCCCGGACAGGGGCGTCGGTATTGTATGAAAAAGCTTTGCCAACTTTCGCTTCTTCTTGCCTGCCTGGCCCTCGTCTGCCTCATACAGGGCTGTGCCGTGTACAGCACTGCCTCGGACGAGCGTCTGGTAGACACCATGGGCTCAGACAACGCCATTTCCGGACTGATCAAGAAGGACCTCATGGCCGAACGCTTTGCCGACGGCTGGAACATCAGCGTGCACTGCTTCTACGGCCACGTCTTCCTTGTGGGGGAATGCCCGAAGGAGATGCGCGCAAAGGCAGTGAAGATTGCCAAGAGGGACAAGAGGGTGCGCTCTGTCACAACGCACTGGTTCTCGCCAAGGGTGGCAGAGACCAACAACTTCGTGATGGCCACCAAGCTGCGCTCTGCACTCATAGGCACAGGCAACCTCAACTCCACCCGCATCGAGACCGAGGTGAACTCCGATCGTGTGGTCCTTTTGGGCGTTGCCAACGACAGCAACGAGCGCAAGACCGCTGTCAGGGCTGCCAGAGAGGTCAATGGCGTTTTGACTGTCACAAGCTACATCATGCTGCCCATGAAGCCTGGCTCGAACTTCAGGCCCACAGGCATTACCTACCAGGGCTTCCATCAGCCCAAGTCCCAGCCGAAGGCACCAAGGAACGCAGGAAAGACGCAGGCAAAGCCGCAAAAGGCAAAGCCCGCCAAGAGCGCCCCGCAAGGCCAGAATCTGCCTGACACGGCACCGGACACAAGTCCTGAAGGCGACACGCCCTTTGCCACTCCAGACGACACGCCCTATGGCGACATAGACAATGTCTAGCCCGTAGTCCCAAAGGGGCCGACCGGACATATCCGGCCGGCCCCTTTTCCCTGTCTTGTCTTTCTTGCTAGGCCCAGACCCCGGCAAGGGCTGTTCCGCAAAAAGGACATATGCCCGTGCAGGGCGTGAGCACCCGAAAGCCCGAGCGCTCCATGCACAGGGCGTGGCAATGGGGACAATAGGTGGCCTCGTCCTCCCTGTTTGCCACATTTCCTCCATACACGTAATGGAGGCCTTCTGCTCGGCCGATCTCGCAGGCCCTGTGGATGGTGGACGGAGGCGTACGAGGCCTGTCCTGCATTTGATAGCAGGGGAAGAAGGCGGACACGTGCCAGGGTGTCGAGGCTCCAAGGTTGTCACGGATGAAGGCCGCAATCTCGCGAAGTTCTTCGTCGCTATCGTTGAGGCCGGGGATGACCAGGGTTGTTACCTCCAGCCACAGCCCCATCTCCTTCATGAGAACCAGATTGTCCAGAACTGTCTTGAGGCTGCCAGCACACACGTCGCGGTAGAAGGCGGGATTGAAGGACTTCAGGTCCACGTTGGCTGCGTGCACAAGGCCCTTCAAGCACAAAAGAGGCTCCCTTGCCATGGCCCCGTTGGTCACAAGAATTACCTTGAGCCCCTTTTCGGCTGCACTCTCCCCTATGCCTTTCACAAGCTCGTAGAAAACTGTAGGCTCGTTGTAGGTGCAGGAAATGCTTGGCGCTCCTTCGCGCACGGCAAGGTCCGCAAGGGCCTTTGGCGTCACGCGGGTTCCCCTTGCAAAGCGCCCTGTGTCTGCGGGCATGCGGGAGATGCGCGAGTTCTGGCAGAACTTGCAGGCAAAGTTGCAGCCAAGTGTTCCTAAAGACAACGTGGCCGTGCCTGGCAGAAAGTGAAAGAGCGGCTTTTTTTCCACAGGATCCAGGGCAAGGCTTGCCACCTCATCGTCCACAAGGGTGAAGAGTGTGCCCTCCCTGTTCACGCGAACACCGCAAAAGCCTGCAGCTCCCTCCTTCACAAGGCATCTGTGGAAGCACAGCGTACAGCGCACTGCGCGACCCTGGGCTGCATCCACGCTGGCTCCATCGGCTGTATTGGCCCTTTCCCAGAAGAGTGCTTCTCTCATGCCTTCCTCCTCATGCCGTCATCCCTTGCAGCAGGCGTCCTTATCCCGCAAGCCAAATTGCGGTACAGACAATTGTACCGCGCCCTATGCATGTTCTGTCCCTTTTCTACAGCCTTTGCGCCCGTATGCCCAGCCCCCCAAATGCACAAGGGAACAGGACAGCAAAATCCTTTTTTCGGGATACAAAAGGAATACCGCAGTGTTACACAAAGCCCCCGGCAGCGTGGGAAAAATTGCTTTTCGCGCGCCTTTTTGCTTTGAAAATCAATACAATTTTTGATACCATGCCCTACCCAACAAGGAGTAACCCCTATGTCTTCAGAAAGGTCCAAAGCATATACCGCTTCCGGCGTCAACATCGAGGCCGGCAACGCCCTTGTTTCCCGCATCAAGGACATCGTTGCCAAAACCCACACCAAGGGTGTGATTTCCGACATCGGCGGCTTCGGCGGCCTGTTCCGTCCGGACATCAACGGCATGTCGGATCCTGTGCTTGTTTCCTCCACGGACGGCGTGGGCACCAAGCTCAAGCTGGCCTTCCTCTTTGACAAGCACGACACCGTGGGCATCGACCTCGTTGCCATGAGTGTCAACGACATCCTGGTTCAGGGCGCAACCCCGCTCTTCTTCCTGGACTACTTTGCCACAGGCAAGCTCGACATCGAGACAGCCCAGACAGTCATTGCCGGCGTGGCCGAAGGCTGCAAGCAGTCCGCCTGCGCCCTGCTCGGCGGCGAGACAGCCGAAATGCCCGACATGTACGGCGACGGCGAGTACGATCTGGCAGGCTTTTGCGTGGGCATCGTGAGCAACGATCGCCTGATCGACGGCTCAGCCATCCGCGTGGGCGATGCCATCATCGGCATAGCCTCCACAGGCGTACACTCCAACGGCTATTCTTTGGTTCGCAAGATTCTCGCAAAGTCCGGCCTGAAGGGTACGGATCCCTTCCCCGGCGAGGAAAACCGCACTGTTGCCGAAGTCCTGCTCACCCCCACAGCCATCTACGTCGAAACGGTCAAGTCCCTGTGGCGCGATCTGCCCATCAACGGCATGGCCCACATCACCGGCGGCGGCTTCTACGACAACATTCCCCGCGTGCTGCCTGCCACTGTGGAAGCGGACATCAACTTTGGCTCCTGGGACATTCCCCCTGTCTTCAACTGGCTCAAGGAAACAGGCAACCTCTCCTGGGAAGAGATGTGCCAGATCTTCAACACAGGCATAGGCTACGTTCTGGTTGTGCCGAGCGAAAAGGCCGAGGAGACCATCAACCGCATCAATGCCTTCAACCACAAGGCCTGGCAGATTGGCACCATAGCCAGGCGCGCCTCGGAAACAAGCGAGCAGCTTGTCATCAACTTCGGCGACAAGGCCTAGCCTCCAGGCATCCCACGCCTGGCAGCCATTAGGGAGAACAACCATGCTGCGTTTCCGTAACCTTGTCCTTCTTGCGCTTTGCAGCCTGCTTCTTCTGACAGGCTGCCAGAAGAAGCCTGCCTCCACAGCCGATGTGCCCAGGGTCCTGAGCCCGCGCTACTCCATAGCCGTTGTGCCCTTCTCCCAGCCCACCGAGGCCTGCAACCTCATCATGGGGCATCTGCCCGAAAACCAAGGCTGCATCCCGGCCAATCAGCTCATGCAGCTGGACAACGAGCTGCGTACCCTTCTGACGAGCAGGGAGAGCGTGCGCTCTGTCTCCTTCGAGAAGACATTGCCGCCCTTCCTTGCGACCAGCACAAGCTTCAGGGCGACCTCCGAGCCCCAGGCTTTGCCCGGCTGGGCAAAGTTTGCCAAAAAGACCGGCAAGGACTTTATCCTGGTGCCCCAGGTTCTGGACTGGCACGAGCGCGAAGGCTCTGCGGCAGGTGTCACAAAGTCCGCCAGCGTGCACATCGAGTTCTACCTCATCCGCACGCAGACAGGCACTGTGCACAGCCACCAGGTCTTCAGGGAAAAGCAGGAAGGCCTGACCAGCAACCTTCTGACAGTCGGCGACTTTTTCAAGCGCAAGGGCGCCTGGGTCACCGGCTTGGACCTTGCCCGCGAGGGCATGACCATCATGCTGCAGGACATGGGTCTTTTAAGCCCCTACGCGCAGCAGCCAGCCATACAGGGCAAAAAATAATCGTTTCACCAATTCGACCCAAAGCCTGACGCTTTCGACTGGCGTCAGGTTTTTTCATATCCCGACACAAAAGGAGAATACCATGCTTGTGCTCCCAGCTGTGGACATCAAGGACGGCGCCTGCGTGCGCCTGCGTCAGGGCAAGGCCAATGAAACAACGGTCTTCGCAAAGGATCCCGTAGAAGCTGCCCTGGCCTGGGAACGCCAGGGAGCACGCTATTTGCACGTCATCGATCTGGACGGAGCCTTCGAGGGAGAACCCACCAACAGGGCGCTTGTCAGGGACATCTGCTCGAAGCTGCAGATCCCCGTGGAACTTGGTGGCGGCATCCGCAGCATGGAGACAGCCAAAGCCTACATGGAGGCAGGTGTTACACGCCTGCTCATAGGCACGGTGGCCATAGACGAGCCAGAGCTTCTGGCAAGAATGTGCGAGGCATACCCTGGCAAGATTGGCGTCTCCCTGGATGCGAAGAAAGGCATACTCAAGACCAAGGGCTGGACCGAGGACAGCGGCGTAAAGGCCGTTGACGCGGTCAAAAAGCTTGTGGAGCTTGGCACTGCCTTTATAGTCTACACGGACATAGAGCGCGACGGCATGCAGCAGGGTGTGAACCTGGAAGAGATGCGCGCAATCTGTGAGGCTTCTCCTGTGCCTGTCCTTGCGGCAGGCGGCGTCACCACCCTTGACGATATCAAAAAACTCTACCCGTTAACCAGCCTTGGCCTTGAAGGTGCCATCAGTGGCAGGGCACTGTACGAAAAGACCCTGGACCTTGCCGAGGCCAATGCCTGGATAGACAGCCAGAAGGCCAAATAGCAAAGACTTTCTGATGCAAGGGGGGAGCCGTGAAGTTCCCTCCTTTTCAATGTCGTACCCGCATCCCATGGCCTGCCCATCGGGTGCTGCGACAAAATACGCAAGGGCATTCGAAAAGACCATGGGCAGAGTTGGTTGGCCGTACAGACATGACCTCTCTACTCAAAAGCATGTCCCTTTTCTGGCAGTGAGCGAAACAGGCAAGAGATAAGAAAAACCGAACATTGCCCGAATGAGGGAGAGCACCTATCCTTCATGAAACAGCAAATCATAGTAGGCCCCAAGCCTGCAGGAGGATATCATGAAGGTTTTGCTTGTGAACGGGAGTCCGCACCAAAAGGGCTCGACCTATACCTCGCTCATGGAAGTGTCCAGGACTCTGGAAGAGGAAGGCATTGGCACGGATCTCTTCTGGGTAGGCATCAAGCCCCTGGCAGGCTGTCTTGGCTGCGGCAAGTGCGCAGAAAAGAACCAGTGTGTCTTCAAGGACAGGGTGAACGAATTTTTGGACATTGCCGCAGACTACAACGGCTTCATCTTCGGCTCTCCTGTCCACTGGGGTGCCTCTTCAGGGCAAATCAAGTGCTTCATGGACAGGGCCTTCTTTGCCGACTTCAACGGCAATGGCGGACGCTTTGCCCTGAAGCCCGCAGCAGTCGTGGTCTGTGCCAGGCGTGCAGGCATCACGGCAACCATCGATCAGCTGAACAAGTACTTTGCCCTGTGCCAGATGCCCATCATCAGCGCCCGCTACTGGAACGGCGTGCACGGCCTGAATGCCGAGGACGTGGTGCACGACCTCGAAGGCATGCAGGACATGCGCTTCCTTGCCCGCAACATGGCCTACTTTCTGAAGTGCAGGGAAGCAGCCGACAAGGCCGGCATCCCCCTGCCAAAGCAGGAAGAGGTGACCTTCACAAACTTCATCCGCTAGAGCCACCAACAGCCAGCTCAAGGCCTCCGCTTCTCCCCCAAGGGGATGTGGAGGTCTTTTTCCTTGTGCTTGCTGGGGCAGGCTAAAGCCCTGGAAGGCTGTCTGCCCCCAGATCAAGAAAAAGCCCCGGAGCAGAATGTGCTCTACGGGGCTTTCATGAAAAATCTTGGCAACTACCTACTTTCCCACATGAAGATATGCAGTATCATCGGCGAAAAGGAGCTTAACTTCCGAGTTCGGAATGGGA
>NZ_NFJC01000079.1 GCF_002159665.1 Desulfovibrio sp. An276 | reverse complement strand
TCGTACATTTATCACTATTATAAAAGAATTAAGATCTTGTGGATTTAATAATTTTGTAATTATTACTGATAGAGGATATGAAACTATTGAAAATATTGAATTCGCTGTACAAGAAAAAATACCACTTATTTCTGCAGCTCCAATAAATAGAAAAATGATATCTAAAAAAATTAATGATTTTGGAAAATTTTCAGTTCGGCCACAAGAAATGGAATTTGATATCAATAATAAAGTTTATTATAAACAATATAATGAAATTTATGAAGTAAAAATAAATGAAGATTCTTCTATAAAATCTGATAAATTCAAAATAAATATTTATTTAGATTCTGAATTGAGAGCTCGTCTCCAGACAGAACAAGATTTACAAATATCTGTTGAGAGATTATCTCTTAATGAATATTTTGAAAAAAATATTGAAATAAAAGATATAGAGAAATTTAAAAACAGCTTTTCATATCATGATGTTGAAATAGAAAATGGAAAATTGAAATTTTTCAATCTAAAAAACAATAAAATTAAAAAAGAAAATTGTAAATTCGGCTTTTTTAGCATTATTACTAATGGCTTAGATCATGATGCGTCAACAGCACTTGAAGAATATTGTTTGCGTGATGAACAAGAAAAATATTATTTTCAAATGAAAGACGTAATGGACTGTAAAACTCAACGAAATTGGTCTGAAGATGGAAAAACAGGTCGATTATTCATTTTATTTATTGGATTAATCCTATCTAGCCATGTAAAACATATTTGGAAAACAACGGAACTAAGGAATAGATTTGATTCATCATCAGCAATTCTTGACGAAATGAGAAGTATTAGAATGATTGAGCTCAGTGATTCTTCAAAGATGATGACACCTTTGTAGGAGCACAGCTTCAAATTTGTGAAGCATTCGGTTTAACCGTGCCTGAGGAATGTGCCCCAGGCTATACCTCCAAACGAGTCGCCAAACGGGGTCGGAAGTCTA
>NZ_NFJC01000078.1 GCF_002159665.1 Desulfovibrio sp. An276 | reverse complement strand
CAGGGATTTGATACAGATTTGAACTGGAGAGTTTGATTCTGGCTCAGATTGAACGCTGGCGGCGTGCTTAACACATGCAAGTCGAACGAGAAAGTGGCTTCGGCCATGAGTAGAGTGGCGCACGGGTGAGTAACGCGTGGATAATCTGCCTCTGCATTGGGAATAACAGCTGGAAACGGCTGCTAATACCGAATACGCTCAAGCAGAACTGTTTGAGGAAAGAGGGCCTCTGAATATGCTTTCGTGCAGAGATGAGTCCGCGTCCCATTAGCTAGTTGGCGGGGTAACGGCCCACCAAGGCGACGATGGGTAGCCGATTTGAGAGGATGATCGGCCACATTGGAACTGAAACACGGTCCAAACTCCTACGGGAGGCAGCAGTGGGGAATATTGCGCAATGGGCGAAAGCCTGACGCAGCAACGCCGCGTGAGGGATGAAGGTCTTCGGATCGTAAACCTCTGTCGGGAGGGAAAAACGTGCAGTGTGCTAATCAGCATTGCAGTGATGGTACCTCCAAAGGAAGCACCGGCTAACTCCGTGCCAGCAGCCGCGGTAATACGGAGGGTGCAAGCGTTAATCGGAATTACTGGGCGTAAAGCGCACGTAGGTCGTTGTGTAAGTCAGAGGTGTAATCCCACGGCTTAACCGTGGAACTGCCTTTGATACTGCTCAACTTGAATTCGGGAGAGGATAGCGGAACTCCATGTGGAGCAGTGAAATGCGTAGATATATGGAAGAACATCAGTGGCGAAGGCGGCTATCTGGACCGATATTGACGCTGAGGTGCGAAAGCGTGGGTAGCAAACAGGATTAGATACCCTGGTAGTCCACGCCGTAAACGATGGATACTAGTTGTCGGGGAGTAGTCTTCGGTGACGCAGCTAACGCATTAAGTATCCCGCCTGGGGAGTACGATCGCAAGATTGAAACTCAAAGAAATTGACGGGGGCCCGCACAAGCGGTGGAGTATGTGGTTTAATTCGATGCAACGCGAAGAACCTTACCTGGGTTTGACATCTGCAGAA
>NZ_NFJC01000077.1 GCF_002159665.1 Desulfovibrio sp. An276 | reverse complement strand
AAGCAGTATATCGAATCCCAAAGAACTCCCAACTAAAGGCAAACTTGCCAAGCTAGGGGCGCCTTATATCCTCCCCCTGAAGGGAGAGGTTTTACGGCGCGCTTGATAACAACGGGAAACACGGCTGGCAAGTCCCTCGGACCCTGTTCCTTGGCAATGTCAGTCAGCAACAGCCCCGAGTAGGTGAGCATCCTCAGGGCCATCAACGGGTCCGGCGAACTCTGAAACTCCAGAATCAGTGTCATGTAGAGCCCTTCATCGCTCTTCCATTTGATGCGCCAGACAATGTCATTTCGTCTTTCACGATTATCGTTGGTCACATATGTGTTGAAACAACGCCTCATAGTCGAAAAATCCAGGTCTTTCACAAAATCCTCTGGAACAAAGTCGCGAAGGAGAGACTCAACCATTTGAGGATAGCTGAAAAACTGCTTGTACAAAGGATCGTGAGGTATTTTGGGGCTGGTGGTATTCTTTGACATATCTGATCCTATTAGGGGCATGCAAGACAAACAGGAAAAGTTCCCAATCTACAAGATAGAGCTCAAATCATCGCGAGAGCCAGATCTCGTCCAGTTGCCCACAAAAGGACTCCATGGAATCGACCTTGCTGGCCGAGCGAATCAGGTTGAGCAGCGTCTGCTCGTCCCTTTCGATGTCGATGTACAAGCTGACAGTCTTTGGCAGGGGACCAAATCTGTCCTCGAGAATGTCCTGCAGTATTTTCTGCCGTTCAGATTCCCGCCCCACGTCTACACCCCCTTGCAATCCCTGCTGGTACCCTTCCTTGCGCCCTTTCACATAGCCTTTCCTGAGGCATTCCTGTTTCCAGTTCCTGATATTCTCTTTCTGCATGGCGTATCTCCTTCCTGCAAATACAGGCTTGTGCCGTTTGCTTCCCGAACTCAACACGTTCTGGCTTTGGATATATCCTAAGAGTTGGGTAAAAGTAGAACCATACGGTTATTGTGTCAACGAAATTATAATTTTTTCAAGCAATTACTTTACTCCCATTGCCGTAAATGCTATAGAAAATATGG
>NZ_NFJC01000076.1 GCF_002159665.1 Desulfovibrio sp. An276 | reverse complement strand
TGTAGTTGTCCTTGTCCCTGCGTACTCGCCCGGAACCGTCATATGCCAGTTTCGACGTATTCCTCGCGCAGACACGGGATATACGCATACCGTTGCGGTGTGCCCTGGCCGTGACCATTTCCTGAACGTACCGGGCTTTCCACATATGCAGCCTCTGCCGATATCTCTTTCCATGGAAATCCAGGTATTCCATGACGATCGCGTCCGCAGAGTGCTGCAAGGCGACTTCTATGATAAACCTTGCAGTCTTTATCGAGATTGCCTTGTTGATACCCCTGGCCAAAGCCCAGAGACCGGGCATTTTCCTGGCGCCATGACGTTGCGCGTTGCGTATTTTGCCCAGAGCATGCTCCAGAGAGTATTCCTCGCTCGGCAGTTCGAGAAAGTGCCTGCCGATGATAGTGCCATCCGAAAGCATAGCCGAGCAAACGCATGCGCTGTTGATGCCAAGATCAACAGAGACAATTGTTTGCTGATCTATTGTTTTTTTGGGTTTGAGCTCCACCTCCTCGCTAAAGGCAAAGGCCAGGGACCAGACCTTTTTGTTCTGACGGCAGAGAGTCGGGACGTGTTCTGTACGATGACTGCAGTAACGCTCGAGGTAGTCTACATCAGATTTGCGAAGCTTGACTTCTATCCAGTCCCAGGTATTGCGGATAAACACCTTGATACGAGCGCGGTACAGGTTGTTGTTCTTGTCACGTACAAACATGTTCTTGCGATACAGGGGAGGACAGATTTTTCCAGCCCGGGGAAGGCCGGGTGCATTGCCATGCCTGTTCTCCGTCCATGTCTCGAGGCGCGTCATGTACGACGAAACCGCTCCGTAGGCGTGACTAATGGCCGCGCGTCGCAGATAGCTTGGAAACTTGTAAAATTCTCTTGAAAAATCATAAGGCGTATCCGGCCTGTCCTTTGTCCGAATACACAACTCTTCCGTTGCCTTGATCCTGAGTTCCCGGGTAGATTTTCTTACCACACATCGTGCCCCCTAAAAGTTTCCAACGCGGGGGTATTCCTTTGCGGGGTGAACCTTCAGGAGTTTGTAGATGTCGTTC
>NZ_NFJC01000075.1 GCF_002159665.1 Desulfovibrio sp. An276 | reverse complement strand
GGTCAGTGGTTTGCCATAGACTTCCTTCAGAACTTGCCTCGCGACAAGCCCCTTGTCTTTCGGCTCGAGGTTCCCGCTGCCGGGCCCTCAGAGGTCTTTCACCTCCTAGTACTGCGCCATGCCGGGCGCACATCGGAAAAGACACCATCCAGGCGGATGGTGCCAAAGGCCACGTCCAAAACCTCGCCAAAGGTGCGGAAGCCCTTGGGCAGGGAATCTGCGCGAAGCGTCCAGGCGTGCAGCTTCATACCGTTCTTCTTTGCGAGATCACCCAAAGGAGAGATGGTGTAGGACTTTCCGTCAGCGGAAGGCACAGCCAGAAGATTGAAGTTGGGAGCATAGATGGTCGCGTACTTTGCGATGTCCCTGACGCCTTCCGTGGTCAGCCAGGCATGGCGGGCCTTGTCGTCCTTGTGTTCCTGGCCGTTCAGGGTCACGAGCATGCACAGTTCGCCCTTCCAGCCGAGCTCACGGGCACGCTTCACTGCCTCGTAATCGAAGATCTGCAAAATGGCGCCGCTTTCCATATTGTTGTAGCCGAACTTCGTCATCATCTCAATGGTGGCCTTCAGGATGTCGAGCCCATGGGCCTCGAAGAAGGCGGGTTCCTTCACTTCCACGTAGACCTTCACGTTGCGGCCGGTGGATTTGTTGAGGCCCTGCACCTGGTAGAACTCCTCTTCGAGGGAGGGCACTTGGTAGGCAATGGGAGCATCCGGGAACCTGTCGGCAAAGACCGGCTTGCCTGTCTTCACATCAAAGCGTTCGGTTACGCGCAGGGAGCGGATTTCATCATAGGTGAAATCGCAGGCGTAGTAGCGGCCGTCCTTGCGGGCGCGATTGGGGAATTTCTTTGCCACATCCGTGGTAGTGTCGATGAGCACATCGTGCATGATCACAAGGCGTTTCTCAAGCGCGCCGTAAAACCTCTCCCTTCAGGGGGAGGATATAAGGCGCCCCTAGCTTGGCAAGTTTGCCTTTAATTGGGAGTTCTTTGGGATTCGATATACTGCTTAAGGCCGGAGAGCGGCGCTCCACCGCAACTGCCTGCAAAGTAGCTTGGTGACCAGAGAGAGCCACCCCAAAGTTTCTTTTGGATGGAGGGATATCCTTTTTTTCTGATCAGCCT
>NZ_NFJC01000074.1 GCF_002159665.1 Desulfovibrio sp. An276 | reverse complement strand
TTCCAACGAAAAATGACTCGTTCACTGTTTATCTCCTTTAACCAGTCTTCGATTCGATTAATCAAATCTTGTTTGGAATTGACTCGTAAATGCCTCAGCATTTGACGTGCCATCTTACTGAAAAAGGACTCAATCAAGTTTAACCATGATGCATGTTTAGGTGTAAATATAAAATTAAAACGTCCTTGAGGCATCATCGATAAATAATTCATAGTTTCTTTCGAACGATGAATGGAATGATTATCTAATATTATATTAATTTTTAAATTTTCATTATAGTGACTATGAAGTCTGTTAAGGAAATCTATAAAATCTGAACTTTTATGCTTATCTCGAACAAGTCCAATTACTTCTCCCGTAAATAGATCTATGCCTGCCAAAAGAGAAATTGTTCCATGCCTTTTGTATTCGTAATCACGTGCCAGACACCCATGCTTTTCTGATGGGAGAAGGTCCGGGGCTATTTTGGATATAGCCTGAATGCCAGGCTTTTCATCATAAGATATGAATGCTTCACCACAAAGTTCATCAGCTCGATATCCTTCACCTTGTTGATCTTTAGTCCACTGCATGATCCATTCAGAACGCTTGTATACAAGGAGAACATTCTTTGCTTTTTCTTCAAATTCTGGATCTTTTTTCTCTAAATAGTATTTAATGCGATGAGGTTTTATATCTTTCTCATTGAGAATTTCCCAAATTGTGGAGCGTTGGATACCAACAAGCATTGAAAAATCATGTGCTTCACAGTGTGCTCTAACATAGTTGGTGAGAGCTGTGATCGTCCACGTCTGCGTCTTGGGGGCTCCATCAAGACTCTCGGGCATCTGGCAGGCAAGCGAAACGATCCAAGTTTTAGCCTCCCGTGTTATCACAGGTGGGCGCCCAGATCGCTCAAGATCTTCAAGGGCCGCTTGCATGCCTTTTTCACTGCATTTCTTGATAGTCTTGGATATTGTTGGCGTTGATACACCAACTTCTTTCTCTATTTGAGAATAGCTTGCCCCAGATAATCTCAATAGAAGGATTTTAGCTCGTTGTTGATGCCTCACCTGAGCTGTTTGCGAAGACGCAATTGCTTTCAATTGTTTGACCTCGTCAGAGGAAAGAGCAATAGGGTATATTTGCGGATTCCCAGGCATGGTTACTCCTTTAGCAGGGGTGAGGCACGGAAAAATAAAGGGGAGAGTGATAGGCATGAAATGGTGGGCGATGTAAGGAGCAACATACCCTCCACACGCTAGACCACTTCAGTTTTATAGACACCTACCACTCTCAATTACACATACCTAGTGTATACAACCTCTAAAGTTTTTTCAAGAACAAAATACTAG
>NZ_NFJC01000073.1 GCF_002159665.1 Desulfovibrio sp. An276 | reverse complement strand
GTGGTACCTTTACCACTCAAAAAAGGTGGTCCTGAAGGCTATTCTCGGCCTATGAAGCCATCGACAGGTCGACATGGTCCTTGAGTGGTAATTTTTGGGAAGTTCAGGCACTCGAGCTCTGATTGTCAGCATGCATTGAGCAGTTGGGACATTCCAGCGCATGCCGGCAAGCTTCAGCCTCTTCTGCAGAACAATTTTGTTGCCGCTCTCGATGGCACCGCTCCCAATGAAATATCCCTTTGCGAGATACTCAGGGTAGTTGATATGGTTTCTATGTGAGGTCAGGTAATGCGGCAAATTGACGCAATTTCTATTTTGAATTGGAGGTAATGCTGCCAATATCGCAAGTATTTCATCGATACGTCCATCGCTGAGCATCTGGCAGATATTTTCTGCCCATGGGCGGTACTTGCTTTCATCATTCTGAAACACTTCCCTGGCATACGCGTAAACATTTTCATCCAAGTGATATCCAGAATATGCAGGCAACCGGGATAGTCTTCTTGAGCCATATTCGCAATCCAGGCGGCTCCATCACTCAGGAGTACAACCTGCCTGCCTTGGCCATATCCATTTTCCACAAGCATGTCGAATAGATGCTTCCGGAATTCCACTGCTTTGCCAAGGTAGGAAACATACTGTCGTGCTTCAATGCGATGTTCCAGATCGCCGGTTCGTGGGTTCACGTACTGCTTGATGTCATCCGATTTGAAGCAGACTCCCAGCTTGTTCTCCCGCCACGTTGAGCCGTTGTCGTCCTTTGTACGTGTATTGAGCGCTGCGCCATCTACCTCGGCGTAGAGGATGGCGTTCTCATCAGGAGGATTGAAGTCAATCGAACAATTTTCGTATGTTTCCCCTGATTTGGCGCAATCTTCTTCAAAAAGCTTGCCCCCGACCTCGTTGACCACTTTACGGATGGTCTCAGAGCTGACCTGGATGTTGCCCAAATCGGCCAAAATCTCGGCTGCGGCCTTGTACGATGGCTGGTTTTGCCCATAGAACACGCACAACAGCATCATCTTTGGTGACATTTTGAAGGGGAGTTTGTGGATGCCCAATACCTTGTCCAGTGGGAAAACACTGCTGCACTTGTGCTGCTCCTTTAGCTTGGCGCGTGATTCCTCATCGGCAGGAACCATCATGGTCCGCTTGTAGGTAATTTCGCCACGCGTGGTCAGGAGAGTCCTTGCAGGCTTCCCGGCATTCTCCAGACGAATCCCCTGCAGTAGAAATTCGTTTTTGTAAGTACGAATCAGGTTCCTTTCATCGATCTGCCCCATCATTGTGTGAAGCAGCTATCGCACGATTTCGCCACACTTATGTAGTGCTTGGCTCCAAAGCAACTCTATGCCGTGAATTCCCTGAGACTTCTCCAGATTATGGACGATCTCTTTGAATTCACATGTTATTTCGGCAACTAAAGAATTTATCTTGGTAGAAAAATCGGCTACGATATCGCTCAGGCCTGAACTTCCCAAAAATTACCACTCAAGGACCATGTCGACCTGTCGATGGCTTCATAGGCCGAGAATAGCCTTCAGGACCACCTTTTTTGAGTGGTAAAGGTACCAC
>NZ_NFJC01000072.1 GCF_002159665.1 Desulfovibrio sp. An276 | reverse complement strand
GTTTTACGTAAACCAGGCGACTGGGGCGGACACGCTGGACTCAGGGAGGGGAGAATCAGAGAGCAAGCCGTTCAAAACTATCCAAGCGTGTCTAGATTATATCTGCAGTAATTATAACATCGGAACTTATGACTTAACTATCCACGTAGCAGCTGGAACATATGCGGAATGCATAGTAATACCAGAAATAAACCGAACAACAGGTACCCTCCGTCTATATGGAAATTCAAAAACAGATACTATTATCGAAACAAAATATAATGCACCGCGTCAAGCGCTTACTGTAACTGCTAGCAGCTTCGCAAGAGTTGATATCCGTAGATTTACTATTAGAGCATTAGATAGCAGGGTTAATCCTAACGGTTCTAATATATATGTTGATGCGCTTGATATATCACAATATGCATATGTATATATGACAGATTGTATACTAGAAGGATATCAAACTGAAACAACAGATGAAATAGATCTTAATAGAATAAGAATAGTAAATTCTAGTGGAAAAATTGAGTTGAATGCTCCTATGACAATCAAAGGTATTTTTAGCTCAACAAAAAGCAATAAAATAACAGGACTTATTACTTATACTAATGGAACTATTGATATTATAGGTGATACAAGTACAAATATTTTTGAAATATCAGGTTCATTTGTTTTTGTTTCTAGTACAGTTGGAGGTAAAATAGCTAGGAATACAAATAGCCTGCCAGTTATCACTGGTGAAGCTACTGGAAAGAGATATTATTGTACTAGCGGAGGAGCTATAGCGGTTGCTGGTGGAGGAGAAGAATATTTTCCTGGTTCTACTGCTGGTACTGTTCAATCAGAAACTTATTCTTGGTATGCTTGATATTCATAATCTATTTGTACCAGCTATATGACGCTGTTTCTACAGTTCCAGCACTGTCTCCCGGAAAGTATTCCGTTCCTTGCCCCCCTGTATTTATAGTTCCTCCACTTGTCGCTTCATACCTTTTTCCTGTTGCAGATTTATCGCCTGGTACAGTAAAAACAGGGTCTACCAGGTAAGAAGAGTTCACAAAAATACTTCCTCCACTAGCCATGGCAAAACTTGTGCATTCACCAAATACTGTTATTTCTCCTTCTACTGAGCTATCATTAGAGCCTTCGATTCTTATAGTTCCTCCACCATCTGCAAAAAATACATATAGCCAGTTGGCATTTCCTTTATGATATTCTATAGAACTTTCGTTGCTATACAGACATAATGACAGTTGGCTACTATTTCCAGCATGAAACATTCTAATAGTTGCTGTGCCAGAGCTAGGAGATTCTCCACTATATTCTGTCTTTATTGTGCAACCAGTTAAATTAGCTGTTGAATTTGTTCCGACAGATATTGTATGAAAGAAATTTGCTATTCCGTTATTAGGAGAATAAATATTATGTATAATATTAATATTTCTAATATACCATACTGAATTACTCCTAATGGAAACTAAATTACCATTTTCTGTAGAAATAGTTACTGTTTCATTTGTAGCTGCTTGAATAATTATATATCCGCTTGTCCGTGAATATGAGCCAAGCGTCAACTTTTCCTCATACGTACCAGAAGATACGATTATTGAAACAATATAATTGCCAACATTATAGTTACTAGACACGTAGTTTGCGCACGCCTGAATCGTCTTAAACGGCTTGCTTGCCGACTCACCTCTGCCCGTGTCCAGCGTATCGCTCCCCGTCGCCTGGTTTACGTAAAAC
>NZ_NFJC01000071.1 GCF_002159665.1 Desulfovibrio sp. An276 | reverse complement strand
AATTTTGATTTGTCGACCTGTTGGAGAATTGCAATAAATTTTTTTTGGAGGTTTAATGGGAGTAAGGGAACAGGCAGCGAAGAAACTATGGGAACATTTAAGTTCTTCATCGTGACTCCTACTGCTTTATCTGCAATTATTTTTTTGTAAGTTAAGCTAGAAAGTATTGTTTGAAGAAAATAAGCTGCCATATTTTTGTTCGGCCTGATAATAATACTGCCAGTCCCACATAATAATCCAGAAGAACATACAACAGCACATCGACCCATTTCACCCCTACGGCCTAGAACAACATCACCTATCTCAAGATGATATGCTTTTAGTTCTTTATATTTTTCAGGAGATAATGTCAGATTAGCATCAATATAAATTTTTCCATCTATAATATGTGATGGGTTTATAAGGGCATGTCCTCCTTTAATATAATCTTCCTTGTGTAATAATGAACCAAAAGGACCAATACGAATTTCAGCAACTTCATTAAGAGTAACAATAGGCCAGCATTTTTCATTCCGTACAGGGTCACCAAACATCTCGACAAATCGGGATTTGAAAACTACTAGGTAATGAATCGAAATATAGTAAAAAAGCTAAATAAAACTAAATGATTTTACTAATATATTATTTGATAATTGTCGTATATGCGAAATAAAGCCTAGCTGATAAAGCGTTTATGTGCCTGTTTAACATTCTGTTGATCGACCATGGCGTACTGCATCGTAGTGTCGATTTGAGAGTGTCCTAAAAGACGCTGAACTTGCTCGATAGGCATTCCTTTATCAATTGCACGTGTTGCAAGTGTTCGGCGAAATTTATGAGGATGAACTTTGGTTAGCTTTAGCTTTTTTCCTAGTTGACGAAGACGAATTTCTACCCCACTTATTTCAAGTCTTTTGTGCGGTTTTTGAAGAGAAACAAATAATGCTGGATTTTCATCAGTACGAGAATCAAGATAATTTTTTAGATGAAGCTTTGTTCTAGCATCAAAATAAACTGGACGTTCCTTATTACCTTTTCCTAGAACTATACATTCACGATTTTCAAAATCAATGTCAGATTTGTTCAATCGTACTAGTTCTCCAACTCTCATTCCAGTAGATGCAAGGAGATCAATAATAGATTGATCACGAATATTTTCACAGTTATCCCGCATTTTTTCCAGTGACTCATCAGAAAAGGTTTCTTTGACTGGTTTATTTATTCGTATTTTATGAATTCTTCTAACTGGACTTTTTAATATATAGCATTCATTCTCAAGCCATGTAAAAAAGCTCGAAAGAATTCTCCGGATATTATCAATATTTATTTTACTACATGAACTTTTAATTTCATAGTCAGATAAATAATTACGCAAATCTTCCGTTGTGATATGAAACGCATGTTTATGAATTAGAGAAAACAACTTTGTAAGACATGTATTATAATATTTTATTGTTTTTTCACTACAACCTTCAACTTTTTTTGCGGAAAGAAATATTGATATTAGATTGGAATTATCGGGCGTAAGTTTCTTCTGCTCTTCGGTTTTAACAGAGGTAATAGAAAGGTTTCCGAGAATAGTGATAAGAGAAGTGTGAAGCAATTCCATTTGAGCATTGTCCAAATGGAGCAGCATAGCGCGTTCGATTTCAGCAATGATTTGGTCATTCATGGCGACACCTCCTTGAGATTGGGTGTCGCCATGTTATCTTATTCAGCCAAAATACTCCTGCATCAGGGATTTTTTCAAAATTTCCAATTTTTCGAGGCTCTGTTTCACTGCCAATTTTGATTTGTCGACCTGTTGGA
>NZ_NFJC01000070.1 GCF_002159665.1 Desulfovibrio sp. An276 | reverse complement strand
TGTGGACCGCTCTGGTAAACTGGAGTGATACAGTATGAAATATAACCTCTTATGGCAAAGTCGAAGTCAGATTGGCTGATTTTTGATTTTGTCAACACGACCTAGCACTCTTACCGCTTTTTTGCCGGCTCTAGCGGAAAATCGGTATGTGTTCCATCTACACAAGAAGGGTGCGCTACAAGTCATGCTCGACTTCTTGACGCCTTCTGAAAAATAGGGCAGCCGGGCTTTCCTCCTCCAGATACCACTTTTCCGCCAGAGCCTTTTTGCCAACATGGATGACCTCAATCATTCACTCGATTCGTATTTTGCAGAACTCGCAGCCCCAAACGCAAAGCTCAACCCTGTGCTCATATCGGTGGTATGATATGGCAGTCAAACGCATCAGTGAGTCATTTGGTCCGCTCCTAAAAGACGGGTAATTCTATCTTAAGATAATCTGTCCCTCTAAATTGGTTATGCGCCTACTATATTTCAGAGTGGTAGATGTCGTCGTATATGGATTGCTCAACTGGATGATATCTTTGAGGCCTATATCAGAGTATCCGCCGATATCTACCACTCTGTAATATTTTTACAACTTGGCTGTCTGGAATATATCGAATTAAAGGTGTGGGTTCAATCAATACTTTTTCCAGATCATTATTTAATGATACAGGCATTTTTTTTATAAAATTAAAATCTATAATTATATCGTGTGCATATATATTATCAATACTTAAAATAGTAACTTTAGTTATACAAAGTAATGAAGGTGGGAGCAGTTGACCAGATGATTTTTTAGCTCTATATAATCCAATAGCATATATTTTTTTATTGTGCACTTCATCTTTAATAATATTTACTATTTCTGGTTTTTCATAGTGTGAGCTAAATGTTGCCTTACCGCTTCTCTCCCATATTTTATTATAATTATTATCTAATGTTATAAAAATTATCATATAGTTACCTGAATTAATTTATAATATTAGTAATACATAGAGAATATACGTTTAAATTCTATGCAATTATTAAAATACAATGTTGTATCTAAAGGATTATTTATTTTATATTGTTGATCTGTAGCTTTTTTCCATATATTCTTTTCAATATTATCAATAACTATATTTTCTGGATAAAACCATCCTTCATGATTATTCTTTAATAAAACTATACCAAACTGAATTTTTCTAATTTTAACACCAAAAATTAATAAATCTAATATATTACTACAGACTCCATAAAATACTTTTTCTGTTCTACTAATTTTTATAATCAATATTGTATTATCCTTTGCAAATATGTTGCCTTTATAAATATCAAATTCCTTACGCTTTGCTTGTATTAAATTTACAAATTCTTCAACTTCGTTTTGTATCATAAATTTTTCCTCTCTTAAAATAACTCCCCATGTGCCGGACGATACCCATCTATCAATAAAACACCAATGACTACCCTCCTCTGGAGTATGCTGACCGTTGTTTCATAGGAATGTAAACTGATAAGTCATGAGTTCCATCTGAATAGACATATCTAGTAACTATCCACAAATTACTTTCATCTGAACTTCGAGAATTTCCTGAATTTCGATACATGATGATGCGTTGTGTTCTCGCTCAGTTATCAAAAATTTCTAGATATTTCATACTGTTACTGTGTTTTATGACTTTAAAAAAAGCTATTCATAAATTTCACTCAAACTGTTATCAAATATAACAAATTATCATGTATTTTTTGGACAATTTTTGTAACCCAAGCTTATAACCTAAGAGTTGGGTAAAAGTAGAACCATACGGTTATTGTGTCAACGAAATTATAATTTTTTCAAGCAATTACTTTACTCCCATTGCCGTAAATGCTATAGAAAATATGG
>NZ_NFJC01000007.1 GCF_002159665.1 Desulfovibrio sp. An276 | reverse complement strand
GCCTGAACTTCCCAAAAATTACCACTCAAGGACCATGTCGACCTGTCGATGGCTTCATAGGCCGAGAATAGCCTTCAGGACCACCTTTTTTGAGTGGTAAAGGTACCACTCAAAAATTTGCCCTCAAAAAGCAACTGTCAGACCCAAGTATCAAAAAAAATATCAATAATCTATATATGTTGTATGGAAGGTGCTGCAGAATAACGGTCAAGAAGTCAATTGAGTGGTACAAAGTGGGAAGTTCAGGTCAGGGAAGATTGGGGGATAAACATATCTGATCCTCCTGCGAGACTGTGCGCTGATTCTTCCCTGATAGGGGATTACCCTGCCATTGCCAAACCCTTCTACCCCAAATTCTTTGCTGCACCCTTGCGGCCAATGTCCTCTCAGGCAAGGGAGCGCTTGATTTTGGCAGGCCTTCCCGCACACAGCACGTTGTCGGGAATGTCGTGGCACACGACAGAGCCTGCGGCAATGACGCAGTTGTTGCCAATACGGACACCGGGGCAGACCACGCAGCCAGCCCCGAACCAGCAGTTGCTGCCAATGGTGATGGAAAGGGCGGACTCTCTTGTCTTGCGCCTTTCCCTGTAGTCTATGGGGTGCTGTGGCGTGTAGAGCTGGCATTTGGGCCCGAAGAGGGTGTGCGCTCCTATACTGATGCGGCCGGAGTCCAGGGCCACGCAGTCCGCATTGAAGTACGCGTGTTCGCCAAGGACAAGGCCGTGCCCGTGATCGCAATGGAAGGGCGGGGTGATGTGCACGCTTTGGGGGACATTTGGGACAAGGTCGCGCACAATGTATGTCTGCTCGTCGCGCGAGGCTGTCTGAAAGCTTGCGCACAGCCTGCGGGCCTTCGCATTGCTTCGGACAATCTCCGGATCCGCAAAGTCGTAGAGCATGCCCAAACGCATTTTTTCGAGCTCGCTTGAGGCACATTCTTCGACAACCTTCTTGTCTCCTTCCCCGTGAGCCTCAAGCCTTCTCTTGACCACTGCCGGGCATCCGGCTGCGAGGCTGTCCGAAGGGATATCCGAGCAGACAACGGATCCTGCGGCTATGATGCAGCGATCGCCTATGCTTGCTCCCGGGACCACAGTGACCCCTCCCCCAAGCCAGCAGTCGTCTCCTATGCCGATGTCCGCCTTCTTTCCGGGACCTGCCAGGGAAGGGCTTGCGAAAAGCTGGCAGTCCGGTCCTATCAGGGTGTGGCTGCCGATACGGATCCCTGCCTCGTCCCAGAATGTGGCGTTGTAGTTCACAAAGGACTTTTCTCCCAGGATGATGTTGCTGCCCCTTGCGCAGACAAAGGGTGCCATCACCATGGCCCCTTCCATCCTTTGGGGCAGAAGGGCCTCAAGCACCTGTTCGTATTCGGCCTCGTCCGGCGGGAGCGTTTCAAGGCTTGCGCAAAGCTCCCGTATCCTTGTGTCGCGCACATGAAGGCGGGGCTCATCCTCACTTCGGCCTTCTTCAAGGCTTGCGACAACCCCTGCAGGACAACCTGCGGCCAGGGAACGGGGCGGGATGTCCCTTGTGACCACGGAGCCAGGAGCTATGACGCAATTGTTGCCTATGCTGACGCCAGGACAGACAATGACGTTGGCTCCCAGGCGGCAGTTTGCGCCTATGCGTATGGGAAAGGCGTACTGCACTTCGGTTTTGCGAAGCTCGGCGTCAATGGGATGGTGCGGAGTGCACAGCTGGCAGCCAGGTCCTATGTCCGTATTGGCGCCTATGTGGATCACCCCTGTGTCGTTGAAAACACAGCCAGGCCCCACGCGCACGTTCGCCTCAAGCTCTATGCCTGTTCCCGTGTCGCAGAAAAAGGGCGTCTCGATACTGGCTGTGGCTGGAAGAGCGGGGACAAGCTCGCACAGGATTTTGTCTTGTTCCGTTTTGTCCCTTGTCGCACGCAGGCGCTCGCACAGGGCAAGAGCCCGCCAGTAGCCAGCGCTCACCTCCGGATCAAGGCAATTGTAGAGAAGCCCTGCGCGCATCTTTTCAAATTCTGTCATTGCCTTGCAGCCTTTATTTGCTGTCCTTTGCGCTGTCCACAATCTTCACACTCTTCAGATAGGCCACAAGCTTGTTGTACTGGCCCATGAGGGAGATGTGCAGATACTGCCTGCCTTCCATGACTATGTACTGCATGACAGGGACACCGCGCACCTCGGCCGTAAAAGTGTAGGCATTGCCCTCGTCCCCCACGGCCTTGAAGTCCGTACTGCCCAGGGCAGCGGCTATGGCCTTCGCAAAGTCGTGGCAGTTTCTGTCCGTTGTGCCCGAGAGAATCTGCATGACAGCGTCACGCTCGATGCTCATGATGCGCACGCCGTCCTCGGTCTCCTCCATGGGCAAAACGCTCGGGACAGTCACCGTAAAGCGGCACTCGCTGTTGCCGAACTGGCGCACGGTAGTGGCCGGAATGGCCGGTTCCCCCCGCCTGTGCATAAGGTCCTGACCCGAGTTGACAGCAAGCCTGCCGTCCCCGAGAAGCTGCCACATGACGCGGCAGGATGTCCTGTCCTCCAGGGTGAAGACCAGTTCCGGGCCCTCCTGGGCAACGCTGCCCTTCAGATTGCGGCCAGTGCCCTGCAGGGAAAAGCGATCTTCCCTGATGTCCAGGACGCGTGCGGGATCGATCGAGGAGAGCCATTCGCCCTGAAGAGCGCTTTCGGGCCTTGCCTTCTTTGCTTGCAGGGTCTTTGTCCTGCAGGTCCAGGGGAAGAGTTGGGACGATTTTTCCGTGCCAGCCTGGGACGATGGGACCTGGCTTGTGCCGGCAAACGCAGGCGCTGCAAGCACAAGGGTCGAGAGAAGAGCCGCAAGGGCCTTGCTGGAAAGTTTTGGGATCATATGCCTTCCTTGTTCCGGGCCTGATGAATGAGAGCGCAAGGCTATCCTTTTGCCGTCCCGGGAGCAAGGTCATGCCCCTGCCCGGCGAGATGGAAAGCAGGGAGCATTTGTTATTGAAAGCAAATGTTTTCAATATGTTGGTTTTTACTAGTTCGGGTTTTGCAACTGTCTTGCCCAGAGTATCTCCTTGCGCTAAAGTGCGCGTTCGGCACGTGAACAGGCGGGCATTGCATGCCCGCAAGGGACAGGGGATCATCACAAGGGCAGGATACGGAGGAGCACATTGCCCAGGAAAGCACAAGGCACAGGCGCAGGGACAACCGGCGCAAAGACAGGACGGACGCGGAGCAGCGGCAAGCCCGCAGGAAGATCCGGAAAGGCTGGAGCGTACCCCAGGACGGATTTTCGGCGTCTTGCCGAGGAGGCCAGGGGAGCTACAGTCTACCTGGCAGAAAAGCACAGCATAGCCCTGGCCCTGGCAGACGCCCTGCCTGGACCAAGGGTGAATCTTGGCTCCTGCATAAAGTGCGGGGACGTTGTCATCACCTGGCTTTCCGGACACCTTCTGGAGCAGGCCCCGCCCGAGGCCTACAATCCAGGCTACAAGTCCTGGTCCAGGGCAACGCTGCCCATCATTCCGGACAAGTTTATTCTTCTGCCCCGTTCAGAGCGCGGCGCAGCCGATCAGCTCGAGGTCATACGTGCGCTCCTTGCCATCTGCCCCTCTGCTGTCAACGCCGCGGACTTTGACAGGGAAGGCCAGCTTCTGGTGGACGAGGTGCTTGAGCTTGTCCGCTACGAAGGCAGGGTCCTGCGCCTGCAGACCCGGGCCCTGGACGCGACGAGCCTGAGGCGCGAGCTTTCCCGCATGCACGACAACGCACAGTTTGCGGGCATGCGCGAGGCTGCCCGTGCCCGCTCCCAGCTCGACTGGCTGGCCGGCATCAATCTGACCCGGGCCATGACCATACACGGCAGAAGCCGCGGTGCTGACACTGTCCTCTCCCTTGGCCGCGTGCAGACACCCACTCTTGCCCTGGTGGTCGCAAGGGATCTCGAAATCGAGAACTTTGTGCCCAAGCCCTTCTACAAGCTGACCTGTCCCTTTGCAGCCGAGGCAGGCATATTGCCCACAAAACTTGTTGTCGATGCGGACATGAAGGGCGCGGACAGCGAAAAGCGTCTGGTGGACAGGGACGAGGCTTTGCGCATCAGGGATCTTGTGAGCGGCAAGCCTGGCCTTGTGAGCCTTGTGGAGAGCAAGCGCGTGCAGGAGCAGGCGCCGCTACCCTACAATCTCACAGAGCTGCAGAAGGAGGCCTCGGCAAGGTATGGTCTGGGCGCGCAGGCCACCCTGCAGGCCTGCCAGCGCATGTACGAGGCAAAGTTCATCTCCTATCCGCGCACGGACTGCCAGTATTTGCCTGTCGAGCAGTTTGCAGACGCTCCGGGAGTGCTGCAGGCAGTGGGAAAGTTCGAGGGCATGCAGGACATGGTCGCAGCCTGCGATCCTGCGCGGCGCTCTGCAGCCTGGAACACAGGCAAGGTCAGTGCCCACCACGCCATTATCCCCACGCAGGAGCCTGCCAAGGGCCTGAGCGAGCGCGAGGCCAAGGTCTACACCCTCATCTGCCGCCGCTACGCCTGGCAGTTTCTGCCACCCCACATCTTCACGCGGACCAGGGTGGACGTGCGCTGCGAGGGCTTTTTGTGGCGCGCGAACGGCAGGGTGGAGGAAAGCGCGGGCTGGACAGCCTTCAGGGACGCAGGACCTGCCCTTGCTGCCAAAAAAACGAAGGAGGACGCCCAGGCAAGGGACGTTGTCCTGCCAGGGGTTGCGAAGGACGAGCAGGTCCTTGCCGGGGACGTGGCAGTGGAAGAGGCCATGACTACACCGCCCGCCCGCTTTACGGAAGGTACCCTGGTGGACGCCATGGAGAACATCCAGCGCTACATCAGGGGTGCCAGCGCAGAGGACGAGAAGATCCTTAAAAAAACCGAGGGCCTTGGCACTGTCGCAACCAGGGCTGGCATCATAGAGACCCTCTTTTTGCGCAGCTACATCAAAAAGCAGGGCAAGTCCCTTTTGTCCACCCAGCTCGGCAGGGATGTTATCAAAAACAGCCCTGCGGTCATACGCGATCCCCTCATGACAGCGGACATGGAAAGGGCCCTTTCCGAAATCCAGGAAGGCAGAAGGGAGTGCGCAGACTATGTCGCCTCCTACGCAGCGACCCTGCCGGCTGTCATAGAGGAGATCTTTGCCACCGATGCCTCCTACACGCCAGGGGAGGCCCACCAGCCAAGGGGGCGCGGAAGTTCCAAATCCGGGGCAGGGCGAAAGAAGAATACCACCGGGGCCGGAGAGGTTGACGGGCCAGCCTGCCCCCAGTGCGGCAAGCCCCTTGTCCAGCGTCAGGGCCCAAGGGGAGCGTTCTGGGGATGTTCCGGATTTCCCCAGTGTCGCTTTGCGACCAGTGACAACAGCGGAGAGCCCGTGCTTGGGGGAGCCAGTAGTTCCGCAACCCAGCAGGAGGGAACAGTGTCCGAAAACGCAGTCCACAACGAACAAGGCGCAGAAGAGGTTTGCCCTCGCTGCGGCAAGCCCCTTGTCCTTCGCCAGAGTTCCAGGGGAGCATTCTATGGCTGCTCCGCCTTCCCGCAGTGCCGCTACACAAGGGACGCGGGCCAGCCTGCGCAGAGCAGGGGAGCAGCGCCCGAAGGTGCTGATGGCGTGGAAGGTGCAGAAGAGGTTTGTCCTCGTTGCGGCAAGCCCCTTGTCCTTCGCCAGAGTTCCAGGGGAGCATTCTATGGTTGCTCCGCCTTCCCGCAGTGCCGCTACACAAGGGACGCAGGCCAGCCGGCACAGAGCAGGGGAGCAGCGCCCGAAGGTGTCGGAGCTGGTGGCGTGGAAGGAGCAGAAGAGGTTTGTCCTCGTTGCGGCAAGCCTCTTGTCCTTCGCCAGAGTTCCAGGGGAGCGTTCTATGGCTGCTCCGCCTTCCCGCAGTGCCGCTACACAAGGGATGCGGGCCAGCCTGCACAGAACGGGGGACAGGCACCCGAGAGTGCTGCCCATAACACGGATGGTGCAGGGGAAGTCTGTCCTCGTTGCGGCAAGCCCCTTGTTCTTCGCCAGAGCGCCAGGGGAGCATTCTATGGCTGTTCCGGATTCCCCCAGTGTCGCTACACAAGGGATGCAGGCCAGCCCGCACAGATTGTATCCCTGACAAGTACGCAAAATCCCAGGACAGAGGCACAGGCTGCGGTTCAGGAGGGTGTTACGCCGAGCTGTCCGCGCTGTGGAAAGCCGCTTGTGCAGCGCAACGGCGCGCGTGGGGCCTTTTGGGGATGCAGCGGGTATCCGCACTGCCGCTTTTCCGCAGACCTCTCTGCCCTGCAGGGGCAGCAGGGCGCTGGGGGAGCTGTTCCCCAAAATGCGCGCCAGAGTGCGGTACGCAGGGCCATGCCCGAAGGTCCGGACTCCCTTGCGCAAGATCGCTGCGGGCAGGCCTCTTTGGGACAGCCTCCCTTCATGCCGGGAGAAGATATTTTGCCGGACTACATGCCGGATCCCGATGAGCCAATCCTGCCCGAATTTCCGGACGATTTTGCCCGGTCCGACATGCCTCCCATGCCCGAGGATATTCCCTGGGATGCGGACACCGACGCCCTGTACGACGAGTGGGCCTACCAAAGCTCCAGGGACGAAGAACAGGACGAGAAATAGTCCGGGCTTTGGGCAAATGAAAAAAGGGGAGAGACTGCCCTTGGGCTGTCTCTCCCCTCGCGTCTTGTGTATCGCTGCGAATCAGGCTTCGTCCGAAATCCGGCGGAAGTTCTTCTTGCTTGCTCCGCAGACCGGACAGGTCCAGTCGTCGGGCAGGTCTTCGAATTTTGTTCCCTTGGGAATCTTGCGGCGACGGTCGCCCCTGTCGGGATCGTAGACATAGCCGCAGTTGGAAACAGGACAACGCCACATGTCATGAGGATCTGCCATGGTACACTCCTTTGGGTCGGGCCGTATGGGAAGGGACAGTGCAGGGTTTCCTGCACTGTCCCGGTAGAAATTCAAATACTGCGCTCTTGAGTTGGGATTGAGTCAGGATCTACACAGGCTTGTGGCAGAACCACCAGTCGTAGCCTTCGTAGGTCTTCATGCGCTGTTTTGCGCCTTCCACGTCTGACGGCGGGGGAACAATGACGTGATCGCCGATAAGGCCGTTTCTGGGCCAGTTGGCAGGAATGGCGCAGCAGTGGGTGTCGGAAGTCTGCAGGGCTTTCAGAACGCGCAGGATTTCATCCATGTTGCGGCCCACTTCCTGGGGGTAGTACATAATGAGGCGCACAATGCCCTTGGGGTCGACGATAAAGACCGCGCGGACTGTGTTGGTGCCCTTGCCCTCGTGGATCATGCCGAGCTTTTTGGCAATATCGCCGCAATCGTCGGCAATGACCGGGAACTCGATGTTCACATTGAGTTTTTCCTTGATCCATTCCAGCCACTTGATGTGGGAGAAGACCTGGTCGATGGAAAGGCCGACGAGCATGCAGTTCAGTTCCTTGAAGCCTGCGTAGCGCTTCTGGAAGGAGCAGAACTCGGTTGTGCACACAGGGGTGAAGTCTGCAGGATGGCTGAAGAGAACGAGCCACTTGCCTGAAGCGTCGGCAGGCAGGGTCAGCGTCCCCTGTGTCGTGTTGGCGGTAAACTCGGGCAGGGCCTGACCCAAGGCAGGCAACTGCGGGCAAAAGTCCATGGGAACCTCCTGGCACTACTGCGGTGTATGTTGGTGAGAGACCATACGGAACAAAAGCCTTGTCGTTTTTTGTCCCGTTACTGTGCTTCGCCATGGGTTGGAGCATGTTTCAGGTTTATTCCTGCCATGCTGAAACAGAATAGCACAGGGCAAGTGTATTGGCAACAGCTATTTGATTCATGGGATAAAACCCTGTCACAGGCGAACATATTCTTTTGCAGTTTTTCGAGAAATAAAAAATATATGCTTGTATTGCCATGAAAACTGCGTGAATATTGATTTGTGATAAGGATCAGATTTCTGAAAAACTGTTGACTTGAAATGAAAACACAAGGGTTATATTGTCTGTCATGTGGAAATAGTATCCTCACAACTCGGGAGAACATGTTGTCCAAGATGGATATAATTCTTTCGATAAAAAGTATCAATAGCAGTTTTTCATGTTCCAAACCTCATTGATGGCTGTGCCCCGCTTTGCTAGGATGCGCGCGACATCGCGCCCCTTTGAGTAGGGGCAGCACAAGGAGAAGGCAGGATTGAACATGGACTATGCGGAAAGCCACGGCACGGCACACGATGCGGCAAGAGGACAGGGCAACTGGACCTTTGCCTGCGTCACCTTTGGCTGCAAGGTCAATCAGTACGAGACCCAGGCCATACGCGAGGCCTGGATGCGTGCAGGCGGAAGCGAGGTCGAGGACCCTGCAGGAGCCGACCTTGTGCTTGTGAACAGCTGTGCCATCACCTCCCGCGCAGAGCGCGATGCCCGCAATGCCCTGACCCGCATGCATCGCGACTCTCCTTCATCCCTTCTTGTGCTCACCGGGTGTGCAGCACGTCTTGTGGCGGACTTTGTGCCAAGGCGCCATGCCCCTGTCCCAAGGCCCGACTCCGTTTTCGTGCAGGAGCGCAAGGAGGACCTGTGTAGGGAGGATGTCATTGCCCATCTTGTGCAGTTGTCCTGCCAAAAACGCACGGATACCAGGGGTGTTATTGTTACTCCTGACGTGGAAGCCACGCACTGGAAGGACCTGCGGGATCGTCCCTATCCCGCCATGCAGATCGAACGCTACAAGAGGGTGCGCCCAGTTCTCAAAGTACAGGACGGCTGCACGCACCGCTGCACCTACTGCATTGTGCCACTTACGCGCGGGCCCCATGTGAGCAGAAGACCAGAGGAAGTGGTGGCCGAGGCCAGGCGGCTTTTGCAGGGCCACGCAGAGATTATGCTCTCCGGCGTCAATCTTGGACAGTACGGGCGCGACAACAGGGCATTCGGGGATTTCTGGGAGCTTGTGCAAAGGCTTGAGGACGAGCTTGCACCTGATTTTGCTGGCAAGCGCAGAATACGCATAAGCTCTCTCGAACCCTCCCAGCTCGACGAGAGGGGCTGCTCAATTCTTGCAGGGACATCTCTCATTGCCCCCCATCTCCATATCTCCCTGCAGCACGCAAGCTCCTTTGTCCTGAAACGCATGGGCAGGGGGCACTATAGCGCAGAGACTTTGACAAGGGCCTTGGAGCGCCTTTCCAAAGCATGGCCGGTCATGGGCCTTGGGGCTGACATCATCGTGGGTTTCCCTGGCGAGACGCCAGAGGACGTAGACATATTGTGTCGCTTTATCGAAGAGACACCCTTTACCTATGCCCATGTCTTTCCCTATTCGCGGCGTCCCGGAACAGCCGCAGCAGGCTTTGCCGGACAGGTCGAGAAAAAGGAAAAGGCCCTAAGGGCAGCGCAGGTCAGGGCTGTTGTAGCCGACAGGGCCAGGGCTTTCTGGCAGGCCAGAAGCAAAGATTTAGACATGGCTCTCGCCCTTGATGCCACGGAAGGACACCTTGTGGAGGGTTGCGTCCACGCTGTGGACGCCTTCTACACCCCCTGTTTCATCTCCGTTGCATCCCTGCAGAAGCTGGAGGAGGGGGCCGGCAGGCGCGAGTTTGTCAGGGCAAGTGCCCAGGGTGTGTGCGAGAAGGGCGTGCTGGTAGAAATATAGGAAATACAGCCCTTTTCCCGGGACAGGCCATTCCGAAGAAAATCCCGGCAGGAGACTGGCCCGCATCATATATAATTAGAGGGGCGTGTTGCCGGGCTTTTCATGCGCCTTCATGCGTATTATCGCATGCAGGGCGTCTATTGTGACGCCCTGAGAACATCCTGCAAGAGACAGAAAGAGAACGAACAGGCAGAACTCGCCACCCGTGCAGGAGACTGATACTGCACAGGGCAGGGCAGTACAGGCAAAGGCAGACTGGTCGTGCAACCATGGAGGTTGTAACGACAGAGTCTGCTTTTTTTTTGTTGTCTGCAAAATACAAGTATTATGATTTTAATAGTGTTTAAAACAAAGGTCTTTCTGTTAAAGATGAAGTATGTTAGTATTGAAATGATCCCATACTGTTTCATTTTCAATAATAACAATATGTCAGTGGCTTAAATATTGTGTAATACATAACGGAATTTCTGTCAATACAAGAATATAAATTTTTGAAAAAATGAAAATTTTCTGTTTTAAAATCTGACAATTCTTAAAATTACTGAAATATCGAACTCTTGTAAAAATATTTGCGTATCAAGATCTTATTTCAAGTGAATGAATTTCTTGCATGAATATGCATTCAACTCTTTATGTCTCAGAAAATTGACCTGATTCCACAAAGTTGAGGGAGGAGCACAGGAAAAGCACTGTTTTACCGGGCGAGTTCCTGGCCGGATCTGGTGGCACTGGAGCGTCAGGAATGTCGCCACATCACACACTCTGGATTGCGAGCTTGATCATCATTTCCAAGGAGGCTTCGTCATGCTGAACAAATCCATGATGCGCACACACGCGTCGGGCTGCCACAAACGGAGAGCATTGCCTGCGCACTCTCTTGCGGCTGCAGGGCTCTCCCTGCTGCTCGCTTTTTCGTGCCCATTGAATGTCAGAGCAGATGCGAATTTTTCTACAGATAATGCATTCAATAATATTTATTTACAAAATAAAAATTTAATTTCAGATAAAGAAAATATATTTTATTATTTAGATGATATAAATAAACGAAATAATTTATATAATTATATTTTATTAGAAAATAATAATATTACACATATAGATAACGGCGTTTATATAAAAGATAAAACACTTATAATAGATAAAAATAATAATTATGATATTTCGCATGGTAATGATAATTATAGTGAATCGTCACAATTGAATTATATTATAAAAAGTGGATCACTAAATGTATCTAAGCCACTTCAAAATATTAAAAGTTTAATAATGTATGGAAATACACAAATTAAAGATACTGGATATGGTGAAAATCTTAATATTAAATTTAATAATAATGACAAAATAATTATTGACATAACAAATAATAAATTACATCCAGATGGAACTAGTGTACATTATAATGGTTATCTACATGCTGAAAATTCAAATTTTATATTTATTATAAATAATAATTATAAAAATAATGAAAATGCAGGAACTATATTAGAAGTATCAGGAGGATGTAATATATCAAATAGTTCATTTGATATCTCAATAAATGGAGACATTGATATTTCTAAAGGATATATTTTATCAGTAATGAAAATACTTGGAAGTGAACGGATTATAGAAAATATAACAACTAATAACAGTAGAATAAAAATAGGTTCTACCATAATTCAAGGGGATGGTGTTAATCAATCCTTAATTGTAGAGCCGCTCCCCGAAATAAATACAACTGGTATTTATATTCGATTGGAACCTTCTGAAAACGGCACCATCGACGGCGCCAAGGGCATTTCCGAGGGCTATCTCTCTGGCTTGATGCTGACCCTACAGGGTGCAGATCTTGTGGCTACGCGCGGCATGCAGGCAGCAATGGCCGCAACAAAGGAAGTGGAGGACGTGACCTTCACCCCTTGGGCAACGGTCTCCGGTTCCTCGGTGCGCTACAACACCGGTGCTCATGCGGATCTGAACAGCTTCAACATGCTTACAGGCATAGCCCTGGGCAAGGGATTTGACGCCGGACGTGTGACTGTCGGCGCCTTCTTTGAGTACGGCACAGGTTCCTACAAGACCAGCAATTCCTTTGACGGCCACGGTTCCTACGACGGCAAGGGCGACAGCTACTACCTTGGCTGGGGTTTGCTTGCCCGCATGGATTTTGCGGACACCGGCCCCGGACACTTTTATGTCGAGGGCAGTGGCCGCATGGGTGGCCTCTACAACAACTATTCGAATGAGGATCTGCGTGACGGGTTCGGACGCGAGGCAGAGTACGACAGCTACGCTCCCTACTACAGCTTCCACGCAGGCCTTGGCTACATCTGGGACATCAACGAACAGGCCAGCCTCGAATTTTATGGAAAGTACCTCTGGACCAGGGAGTGCGGCGACAGCGTGACACTCTCCACAGGCGAGGAAGTGGATTTTGAGGATATCGATTCGAGTCGCCTGCGCTTCGGTACCCGCCTGGACTATCGCGTCAACGAATACATCACTCCCTACATCGGCGTGGCCTGGGAGCACGAGTTTGACGGCGAATCCTCCGCAACCACCAACAACCTGCCCATTCTGGAGCCGGACCTGCGGGGTGATACGGGCATTGGCGAAATAGGCCTGACCATTACTCCCAGCGAGACCATTCCCCTCACCGTGGATCTCGGAGTGACTGGATACGTGGGCACAAGAGAAGGCATTTCCGGGTCCCTGCTTGTAAAGTGGACCTTCTAGCGAACACTCTGAAACTGTCCGGGAAGTCTGGATCGGCCCTTAGGGGCGATTCGGATTTTTCGGGCAGCTGTGAATGCACATCATAACGAGGCTGTTTTACAGGAGATTCCGGGGCTTTGCGCTTGTCTTGTCAGCAATCTGCAACTTTGCTAGGAAAACAAATTGGAAACAACAAAATATACACCTCATCATACGCCTCATGACGCCGCATACAAGAGGTTTTTCAGCGATCCCCTGATGGTGGAATCTCTTCTCCGGGACTTTGTTCCTGAGCGATTTGTCGATGACCTGGATTTTTCGACCCTGGAGCTTTGCTCCGGCGACTACGTGGCAGACAATTTGAGCCAGAGGCATAACGACATTGTCTGGCGCATCCACTGGAAGGAGCAGAAGTGGCTCTATCTGGTGCTGCTTCTGGAATTCCAGAGCAAACAGGATCCCTGGATGCCACTGAGGATGCTCTCCTACACCTCCCTGTTGTTGCTCAAGCTTGTGGAGACAAAAAAGATTCTTCCTCATCACCCATTGCCGGACGTTTTCCCGATTGTCCTCTACAATGGGGGCGTGGCATGGAAGGTCCCACTGGATGTGGCTTCTCTGTATACCGCCCCCATGTCCTCAAGGCTGCAGCTCTATCGTCCCCAACACCGCTATTTTCTGCTGGACGAGAAGGCTGTTTCACCACAGACTCTTCAGGAGCGCGGCAAGGGACTGGCAGGAATACTGATTCGGGTGGAACAGGCACAGGGCATGGAAGATGTCCGCGAGGCGTTCAGAGATATGATGCAACTCCTCAAGGGAGAGGAGTCCCAGTCCTTGCAAATTGCATTCATCGAATGGTTACAGTATGTCGGACAGAATATAGGGATCGCGGAATATATACCGAAAGCTACAAATTTGCAGGAGTTTGACGCCATGTTGGAAGAAAATCTGTTGAAGTGGAAGGCCAGGCAGGAGGCAGCCTGGAAGAAGGAATGGAGCGAGGAGTGGAGTGAGGAATGGAAGGAGAAGTACCTCTCCGAGGGGCGCCAGGAAGGCCGTCTGGAAGGCCGTCAGGAAATGCTGCTGGATGCTCTCGAGGACAGGTTTGGCTCGCTTCCAAAGCCAGTGACCGCCTATATCGAGAGCGAAGAGGACGCACAGGAGCTGCGCAGGCTCCTGAGGTCAGCCTACAGGGTTGAGTCCCTTGAGGCCTTTTGCAAGCAGATCAAGGTCTCTCTGGCGTAATCAGGCTTCACTGGAACCTGCTTCCCCTCCAAGGCAACGGCCTGTACCATCACACAAAAATCCGGCAACAGACAAAGCATCTGCTGCCGGATTTTTGTTCTTTGGTCCGCTCTTCGTCCTGGCCCTGGAATGCGGAGCACGCAGGCCAGGGGACAACGGGGCCTAGCGGGTAAACTTTCTGAACTTGGCCCTGTGCGGCTGCGCTGCGTCCTTGCCAAGGCGCTTTTTCAGATCTTCCTCGTATTCGGTGTAGTTGCCGTCAAAGAAGTCGATCTGGCTGTCGTTCTCGAAGGCCAGGATGTGGGTTGCGATCCTGTCCAGGAACCAGCGGTCGTGGCTTATGACAAGCACTGTGCCTGCAAAGTTCTCGAGAGCGTCTTCAAGGGCGCGCATGGTGTTCACATCGATGTCATTGGTGGGTTCGTCGAGAAGCAGGACATTAGCGCCGGATTTGAGCATGCGGGCAAGATGCAGGCGGCTGCGCTCGCCGCCCGAGAGCACGTCCACCTTCTTTTGCTGATCCGAGCCGCTGAAGTTGAAGCGGCTGCAGTAGGCCCTGGCGTTGACCTCGATGTTGCCCAGGGTGATGGTGTCACGGCCCTCGCTGATGAGCTCGTACACTGTCTTGCCCGGAGTCAGGGAGGCCCTGCTCTGGTCCACGTAGGCAAAGGAGACCGTATCCCCCACTATGACCTTGCCGGCATCGGGCTTTTCCTCGCCCACAAGCATGCGGAAGAGGGTGGTCTTGCCTGCGCCGTTGGGGCCGATGATGCCCACTATGGCGCCTGCGGGGATGATGGCGTTCAGGTTTTCGATGAGCAGCTTGTCGCCCATGCCCTTGGTTACGTTCTCAAGGGTGATGACAGTCTTGCCAAGGCGCGGTCCCGGGGGGATGTAGATCTGCAGATCCTTTGCCCTGCGGGCGCTCTCGTGGGAAAGCATGGCCTCGTAGGCATTGATGCGGGCCTTGCTCTTGGCGTGGCGGCCCTTGGGGGACATGCGTATCCACTCGAGTTCGTGGGCCAGGGTCTTCTGGCGCTCGGTCTCGACCTTTTCTTCCTGGGCCAGGCGCTTTTCCTTCTGTTCGAGCCAGGAGGAGTAGTTGCCCTTCCAGGGAATGCCGCGGCCCCTGTCGAGTTCGAGAATCCAGCCTGCCACGTTATCCAGGAAGTAGCGGTCGTGGGTCACGGCTATGACAGTGCCGGGGAAGGTGTGCAGATAGTCTTCCAGCCACTGCACGGACTGGGCGTCCAGATGGTTTGTGGGTTCGTCAAGGAGCAGGATGTCCGGGGCAGTGAGCAGCAGGCGGCACAGGGCCACGCGGCGCCTTTCGCCACCGGAAATCTGCGAGACGGGCATGTCCGGATCGGGGCAGCGCAGGGCGTCCATGGCCATTTCCACCCTGGCGTCCAGATCCCAGATGTCCTTTGCGTCCATCTCTTCCTGGACCTTTGCCTGACGCTCGATGAGTGCGTTCATGGCGTCATCGTCCATGGGTTCCGCAAACTTTGCGTTGATCTCCTCGAACTCCTGGGCAATGGCCTTGAGGGAGGCAACACCGTCTTCCACAACCTCGCGCACTGTGCGGGTCTCGTTGCTCAAAGGCTCCTGCTCAAGGTAGCCAATGGTGTAGCCCGGGGCCAGCACTGTCTTGCCGTCAAAGGAATTGTCCACGCCGGCAAGGATTTTCAAAAGCGAGGACTTACCTGCGCCGTTGAGGCCAAGCACGCCGATCTTGGCGCCGTAGAAGTAGGAGAGGCTGATGTCCTTGAGGACTTCCTTTTGTCCATGACGCTTGCTCACGCGTATCATGGAGTAGATAATCTTGTCCGGTTCGTTGTTGTTGCTCAAAACAACCTCAGAATATATGGGTTAAAATGTCCTGGGGCAGGCCTGGCAAAAGCCTCCGTCTGGTGCATTGTGTCCAGCATCGGTTTTTGGGGAAGCGTTGCAGGCCGGTCACGATCACTCAACGGCCCCTGCCTATCAGAAAACGCCTGCCATTTCCAGCCGGGCCCTGCCACCTTTCGGTGACGTTTCCTTCCTGGAAAAACAAAAATCCCCGCCCGGAGGCGGGGAAGAATGGTGCAGGTCTGATAGTCCTTGGGCCTACAGATCTTCGAGGACCTGGAGGTTGCCCCTTGCTAGCTCATCGTACACGTCTTTCTTGATGAGCTTCAGGAATTTGGGAATCTTTGGGGCCTTGCCCAGGATGCGCTGCTTCGAGACATCGGCTGGCATGCTCACTATCACCATATTGGCTACGGGCTGGGCTGTGGACCAGACCATGCTTGTGGTCGTCTGGTTGGCCGAGGCGCTGAAGTCCGCCATGCAGTTGACGCCAAGCAGGTTGATGAGCTCGTTTTTGGGATCGAAGGTCACTTCGGGGCTGGCCAGCTTTTCGGCCAGGGCCTTGCCCTCGGCGTGACGCAGATTGGGGACTGCGCGGTAGAAGGAGCGCTGTTCGGAAGTACTGGCCTCGCTAAGAGTGTATTTCATGAAATCGAAGCCGGGTTTTTCGTAGTAGAGAAAGCCGGTCACTGTGTAGCGGCGCTTGTCACCGGGGATGAAACCATTGGCCTGGTACTCGTTGCGCAGGATCTGGCGGGCACCAAGCACATCGTCCCAGGCCTTTTGGGCCCTGTGCAGTATGTCCTCGACTTCCGGTCCGCGGCCAAGGTAATATTTCCATTGCATCTCTGGCATGATTGAGCTCCCTCCTTCGTTAACGTCAGGCCCATCCTAATCGCAGGACCTGCGATGTCAAGCGCACTTTTTTTCGAAGCCTTGCGGAAGGGCAGACTCCTTTTGTACCATGCCCCGAAAGTTGCGCCCCTCAAGGCCCCCAGGAGAAGACATGGATACAAGGACTGTCCTGTTCAGAAACATTCCGGTAAGCGTGGTCTGCAAGCCCGGCATCAGGAGAATTGGCCTGCGCGTGGACCCCAGGGGGCAGGTGAGCATCTCAATCCCCCAGGGTCAGGTAGATGAACGGGCAATACAGAATTTTCTGAAGCTCAGGTACGACTGGATCCTGAACGCGCTGCAAAGGGTGCGCGAGGAAAACGACAAATCCTTTGTCCCTGAGACCATACGCTTTGGAGATCTGGAAGTCCGCGTGAAGCGTCGCGCGACCGGAAGGGTAGATTTGCGCGTGCAGCCACCCGATGCCATAGCCGAGGTCACAGTGCCCCTGAACATGCCTCTTTTGGACATACAAAGGCTTGTCGAGCCCCATGTACCGCGTCTTCGCGAAAGCCGCGACAGGATGCGCAAGGCCCTGCCTGCTCCCTTTGTCTACGAGAGCGGTGAAATGCATTCGTTGTGGGGAGAAGGGCACGAGCTTGTGGTCAGGGAGGACAAAAAACCTTGCGTGCGCCTTGAGGGCAAAAAGATCGTCATGGACATTGAGTCGGGTATGGATGTTGCCCAGCGCAGGGAACTCATGCGACTTTTCCTGAGACTTTGCCTGTCGGACGAACTCGGGTCCCTTGTGTCCCGCTACGAAAGACTCATGCAGGTGCGGGTTGCCGGCATCACCAGCAGATTCATGAAGACGCGCTGGGGAAGCTGCACGTCCAGAAATCGTACCATACGCATCAACTGCATGCTGGCCCGCTACCCCAAGGCCATGCTCGAATACGTTGTCGTGCACGAGATGTGCCACTTTTGGGAGAAGGGCCACAGCCAGGCCTTCTACGATCTTGTGGGCCGCTACTACCCGGACTGGAAGAGCGCTTCGGATTTTCTGGACAAGGCATCCAGCGAGATTCTCATCTGAGTCCGAAAATCCGGAACGTCCGGAAAAGCCAGGACAAGAAAAAAGCGCCCCGAAAAGGCACTGTGCCTTTTCGGGGCGCCCGAATACCGTATTTTCGAATTTTCTATTCGCCTATGTTGCGCTCCATGACAGGGCCAAGAAGCGCGTCGTTGACGTACTGCCAGCGGATGCTGTCTGCCTTGAGAACCTGGATTCCATCCCTGTACTGGCTGCGCTCCACGCTGATGGCCGAGAGCGCGCGTTCCCTGAAGGCCGCAATCTCGCTGCTGCCCAGGGAGGAGAGGGTGTTGTGAACGAGGGCCATTGCCGCAGTTTCCCTGGCTCCGGCCGCAAGGCCTTCCTGGATGTTGTCCCTGAGGCTCTTGGGCAGGGCTTCCCTGTACTGCAGTACCATCTTGCTCTGGGTTTCCGGATAGATGCCCTCGAAGGTGCGCACAAGCCAGTAGACCGGCTGTCCCTGTTCTCCTGCAGCCTCCCCGGCAAGGCCGGCAAAGGCGTCGCGCTCGGCTGCAAGAAGGTGGGTGTAGGCCGTGTAGGTCTTGCCTGCGAGGATCTCCGGACGCACGTCCACGGCAGTTGCTGGCGGATAGACCGTGGTCCACTGCCAGCCGTCCGGAAGCTCGGCCTGCACTACGACCACTGCCGGTCCCTCGGCACCCTTTGCGAAAAAGGAGGCCCAGGTATCGAGGCGCAGGCCGCCCAGCTGGTTTGCGTTGTAGAGCCTGCCTGTGCCTGCGCCGGAGGTGACAAGGGGGATGTCCCGCACGGCAACCTTCAGGGCAGGCCTGGTCGTGGAAACGTAGGCCGCGTTGTCAGCCGTGATGCCGCGCATCTGGGCTGACTGACAGCCTGTGAATACAAGAAGGCCAAGGGCGAGAACAGGCGCCATGGCCCTTGTCAAAAGACGTTTGCTATGCATGATTTTTTTTCCTCCCGAAAACAGGATCCGGGAAACACTCCCTTTTCAGTAGTCCAGTGCCTGACCGTACGCAAAGAGCGCTCCGTTGGGCGCGTTGGCAAAAACCCTTGTGCCGTAGGCCAGGGCCTTTTTTTGCATGACCATGCGCGGCCAGGGGCCGAATTCGGCTCCGAAGGCCCGCAAAAGGGAAATGGCAGTGGGCGTCACTGTTTCTCCCTCGCCGTTGAAGGGTCTGACCGGAATGTTTTCCAGAAGCTCCAGCACGGCTGGCGCTGGCACAGGCAGGATGCCGTGGGCACAGGTCACTTGGCCGTCGCCCAGGGGCAGGGGGCTTGCCACGAGTCTGTCCACTCCAAGGCGACAGAAGAGCTCGCAGGAAAGGCAGGTGTCCAGGATGCTGTCCAGGGCGCCCACTTCGTGGAAGTGAACCGAGCTTGGGCTTTTGCCGTGCACACTGCCCTCGGCCCTGGCAAGCATTGTAAAGGCGGCAAGGGCGTATTTTTTCGCAGCGTCCTGCATGGAGCTTGCCTCAATGATGGCCTCCACGTCTGCCAGGGTGCGGTGGCTGTGCTGATGGGGCAGGGTTACCTTCGCGTGCAGGCCGCCAATGGCGTTCACCTCCACGCGCTCAAGTGCGAGGCAGCCGGAGAGTTCCGGCATAAGCCCGCCCAGTATGGCCTCGACCTCGTCCATGGAAATGCCGGTAAGGCCGAGCAGACCCGCGAGGAACATGTCCCCGGAAAGACCGGAATGCATGCGTATGGTCAGGATACGCTCGTGTCCTGCGCATTCGTGATGGCCATGCTCGTGGTGGTGTTCGTGAACATGGCCGTGGTCATGATCGTGATGGTGATCATGGTGCCCGCAAGCATGTTCGTGATCGTGTATATGGGTTTCTGACCCTTGTGTCAGGCCGTTTTCCGGCCCTTTTGTCTTGTCTTGCATGGGGTTTTTCCTGCAGGGAATTTTGGGGATTTCCCGAAATTGGGGAGATGGGCTTTGATACCACGGGCAAGTGTGCTTCGCGAGGGGCTTTTGTGGCAAAGATTTGCCCATTCTGCTCAGGGGCAAATGGGGCTCTGCTTCCCGTGAACCCTCTTTTTCGCGGCAAGACTGCCCCAAAAAGCAGGAAAAGACCAGAGCTGCCCAAAACTGCCACATGGGTTCCCTGGGGGTCCCGGGTCCGGTCCTTTTGGGCAGAAAAATTTTTCCTCCCGCCTGTCTTGGGCCACGCGAAAGGCGGTTGAAGCCGGCATCTGGCAAGTGAAAAAAGTCTCTTCCCTGCGTAAGTTGTGTTGCGAGCCTGCGGCCTTCTGGACAGGGGAGGCCCAAAGATTATATTACCCGGGTTCCCGTATGGGGCAAGGCCTGTCCGGCAGGATCCAGTCGGATTTTTTTTCGTTTTTATTTTCAAGGAATTATATTATAATTCAAGGAGTTGTCATGATCCCAAAGTCCATTACGAAACGTGATGGGAAAATGGTTCCCTTTGACCGCGGCAAGATCTGTGCTGCCATTTACGGCGCTGCCCACGATGTGCCGGAGGGCGAGGGCATCATGACGGATCAGGACATCGAACTTGTGACCGACAAGGTGATCGAGCAGCTTGATCCGGACAAGCACGCAGTGACAGTGGAACACGTGCAGGATCTGGTGGAATACACCCTGATTGAGCTCGGCTTTGCGGCCACAGCCAAGGCCTATATCCTCTACCGTGCGGATCATGCCCGCCGCCGCGATGTGCAGGGTGCGCTCATGCGCATCTACGACGCGCTCACCTTCTCCCCTGCCCACGCAGTGGACATGAAGCGCGAGAACGCCAACGTGAACGGCGACAGTTCCATGGGCACCATGCTCAAATACGGCTCCGAGGGAGCCAAGTATTTCTGTAACCACCATGTGCTGCCCGCGGACATTGCCGCTGCCCACGTCTCGGGCGACATCCACATCCACGACGAGGACTTCTATCTGCTTACTGAGACCTGCTGCCAGATCGATCCCCTGAAGCTTTTTGCCAACGGCTTTTCCACCGGCCACGGCCATTTGCGCCCCCCGAAGAACATCATTTCCCGTGCGGCCCTTGCCTGTATCATCATCCAGGCCAACCAGAACGAGATGCACGGCGGCCAGTCCATACCCAACTTCGACTTTGCCATGGCTCCAGGCGTTGCCCAGACCTTCCGCAAGGCCTACACGGACGCCATGACAGCCTGGATCGAGATCGAGGAAGATGCGGATCACGAGAGTGCTGCAAATCTCACTGCCGAGATAGTTGCCCACATAGAGCCTGTGAACATGCTGGCCCTGCCGGATCTCGCAAAGCGCACCTGCATGGCCCTGCAGCTCCTTGCCAAGGAAGGGACCTCCACCATGGATCCCCAAAAGGGCAAGGCCCTGGCCGCCTACGCGGAAAAGACAGCCCTGCGCCGCACTGAGCGCGACACCTACCAGGCCATGGAGGCGCTCATCCACAATCTGAACACCATGAACTCCAGGGCTGGTGCACAGGTTCCCTTCTCCTCCATCAACTACGGCACGGACACAAGCCCGGAAGGCCGCATGGTGACGCGTCAGCTTCTTCTGGCAACTGAAAGCGGCCTTGGCGGCGGTGAGACAGCCATCTTCCCTGTGCAGATCTTCAAGATGAAGAAGGGCGTCAGCTACGATCCAAAGGATCCCAATCACGATCTCTTCAAGCTGGCCATGCGTGTGTCCGCAAAGCGCCTTTTCCCGAATTTCTCCAACCTCGACGCTCCCTTCAACCTTCAGTACTACCGCCCTGGCGACTACAATTCCGAGGTGGCCTACATGGGCTGCCGCACCCGCGTCATGGGCAATGTCTACGATCCCACGCGCGAGGTGACCTGTGGTCGCGGCAATTTGTCCTTTACTTCCGTGAATCTGCCAAGGCTTGCCCTTCTGGCAGAGGGGGATGTGGACAAGTTCTTCGGCCTTCTGGACGACATGATTGATCTTGTCATCCGCCAGCTTCTGCACCGCCTTGCCATCCAGTCCGAGCGCAGGGTGTCCAACTACCCCTTCCTCATGGGCGAGGGAGTATGGATCGACAGCAAGAAACTTGCCTGGGACGAGAAGATAGGCGAGATTCTGAAGCACGGTACCCTGACCGTGGGCTTCATCGGTCTTGCCGAAACCCTCGTGGCCCTCACAGGCAAGCATCACGGCGAAAGCGAGGAGTCCCAGAAGCTTGGCCTGCGCATCGTGGCTCATATGCGCGAGCGCATGGACGAGGAGTCGGCAAGGCAAAAGCTCAACTTCACCCTTATTGCCACTCCTGCGGAAGGCCTTTCCGGCCGTTTCGTGCGCCTGGACAGACAGCGCTTCGGCGTTGTCCCGGGTGTGACGGACAGGGAATACTACACGAACTCCTTCCATGTGCCAGTGTACTATCCCATCAAGGCCTTCAGGAAGATCGACATCGAGGCTCCCTACCACGCCTTCACCAACGCGGGCCACATCACCTACGTGGAGCTTGACGGGGATCCCACGAAGAACCTTCAGGCCTTCGAGACCATTATCTGCTACATGCACGACAAGGGCGTGGGCTACGGCTCCATCAACCACCCTGTGGATCGAGATCCCGTGTGCGGCTACGTTGGCATCATCAACGACGTGTGTCCGCGCTGCGGCCGCCACGAGGGCGAGCCCATCACCGAGGATCAGTATTACGAACTGAAAAGACGCTTTGCCAACGTGCCCATGCCCATCTACGGCAGAAACACGGACGAAGAGGCAGACATCTAGAAAGTTTTTTTGAAAGCAGGCGGGCCCCGCGCATTCCCCTTTTGAGGAGGATGCGCGGGGCCCTTGTCTTCGCAGGATTTGTTTGCTGGCTATTTGCCGAATCTGGGTGCGATTTTTTCCCTGAAGGTTGTGAGCGCGTCGGCAATGGCCTTGTCCATGTCCCAGTAGCGGTAGGCACCAAGGCGGCCTCCGAGGATGAGGTTGGGGTTTTTCGCAGCCTCGGCCTGGTACCTTGCGTAGAGGGCGTTGTTTTTCTCGTCGTTCACGGGATAGTAGGCCTCGTCGCCCCTGTGCCAGGTTCTGGAGTATTCGCGGCAGATGACGGATTTGCTGCTCTGCATGGGAACAGTCCGTTCCGGATGGTAGTGCTTGAATTCGTGGATGCGGGTATAGGGCACGTCCCTGTCTGCGTAGTTCATGACTGCAGTGCCCTGCCAGTCGCGCACGGGCACCACTTCCCACTCGAAACGCAGGCTGCGCCACTCAAGCTCGCCAAACCTGTAGTCGAAGAGCCTGTCCGGCAGGCCCGTGTAGACGACAAGAGTGTCTTTGGGAAGAGAGCCCTGCACGCTTTCGAAGGAGGTTTCGAGTTTCAGGGTGATGCGGGGATTGTCCAGCATGCGCTCGAAGATTTTGAAATAGCCGTCTACCGGGACGCCCTGCCAGGGATCGGAAAAGTAGTTGGCGTTGTAGCTTGTCCTGAAGGGCAGGCGGGTGATGATATTGGCTGGCAGAAGCCTTGGGTCATGTTCCCACTGCTTTTGCGTATAGCCCTGTATGAAGGCCTCGTAGAGGGGCCTGCCTATGAGGGAGATGGCCTTTTCCTCGAGGTTTGCGGGATTGTCGGTGCGATCGCGGGCGATTTCGGCCTGCAAAAAGGCCTCTGCCTCGGAAGGGGTCATGTGCCTGCCGTAGAAGCTCTCGATGGTGGAGAGATTGATGGGCATGGTATAGACTTTGCCCCGACACATGGTGAAGACCTTGTGCTGATAGCCGTTGAAGGCCGAGAAGCGGTTGATGTAGTTCCAGACCTCCTCGCTTGAGGTATGGAAGATGTGCGAACCGTAGCGGTGGCACTCGATGCCAGTTTCCTCGTCCAGGGAAGAATGGCAGTTGCCGCCAATGTGGGCGCGCTCGTCTATGACCGTGACCTCGCAGCCAAGAACGCTTGCCATGCGCTCGGCTATGACTGCGCCCCAGAACCCTGCTCCGACAATGATGGTATGCATACGACCTGTTCCTTGTTTTTTTGTGTCTCTCTTGTGCCCTGCACTATCGGCAGGGTGTTTGTCGCTCTGTCCTGGGAAAGCTCCCAGGTGGCGTGCAGCCTCTTTGCCATGTTGGGCTTCATCTGGCAAGGGGCAAGTCTGGGGCTTGACAGGAGGCGCATCTCCCTGCAGAGGAGGGCCTTGCGGGATTGGTCCCGCAGTATTCTGCCCGGAGGGCACGCGCCATGCTCGAATTCATCAAATTTTGCTACCAGTGGATCCTGCCGCCAGGCCTCGTCATCCTCATCCTTCTTCTGGCAGGGATTTTTTTCCTTGCAAGGCGCAGGAAGGGCTGGGGAGTGTTTTTTGTGGCAGCCCTCCTTTTATGGCTCTGCTCCTTGAGGATTGTGGCAAACCTTGTCTGCGCACCCCTGGAGGAAGCCATCCTTGTGCCGCCCATGGAAGAGGTGGCAGGATGTGATCTCATGGTCATGACGGGTGCAGGTTCCGTGGGCGGCGTGCCGGATATTGGCGGCACTGGCCAGCCAGGGCCCATCATGGCCAAGAGCATGCTCACAGCCTTTCGCCTGCAAAGGGCCACAGGCCTGCCCCTGCTTGTCTCCGGCGGCCAGGTGCGCAGCGAAAACGGCAGCGAGGCGGACATAGCGCTCAGGATATTCGGGCAGATGGGTGTTGCAAAGGACATGCTCATTGCCGAGAATCAAAGCCGCAATACTGCCGAGAACGCGCGCCGAACAAGGGAACTCCTGGAGAAAAGGGGGCTTCGGAAGGTTGTTGTGGTTTCGCCTGCCCTGCATGCGCCAAGGGTACGGCTTCTCTTTGCCAGGGAAGGGCTCGACGTTGTCATGTATCCGAGCCACTATCGCAGATCTCGCGACTGGAATTTTCATCTTCTCATGGACATCATGCCCACTGCGGAAAACCTGAACGATGTCTCTGATGCCCTGCATGAGTACCTGGGCCTTTTGGCCATCAGGCTGGGCCTCTACTAACCGTTTTCCAAAAAAACGTGATCATGAAAGGGGCGGACAGGGTGCCCAGGGGATCTTCCCGGGGATACCTTGTCCGCCCCTTGTCCTGTATCCGCTTTCAGAATCTTGCCTGTTTCGCGTAGCCCATGTCCCGCTCAAGGCCGCCACCGGATGCCACGGCCCTGGCTGTCTCGTCGCAGAGCTCGTTTTCCTCATGGCCCGCATGGCCCTCGATCCATTTGACAGTGACCTTGTGGCGGCGAAGCTCTGTCAGCATCTGGCGCCAGAGATCGTCGTTCAGGCGTACCTTGCCCTTCTTGTCGCGGAAATTGCTCTTTTCCCAGGAGAAGAGCCAGCCCTTGGTGATGCTGTTGGCAACGTACTGGCTGTCGGTCACCACTGTGACCTCGCAGGGCTGATTCAGGGCGCGCAGGCCCATGAGCACAGCCATGATTTCCATGCGATTGTTGGTCGTGCAGTCAAGCCCGCCACTGATGATTTTTTCGTGGTCCGTGCCGTCGAGCCTCAAAAGGGCTGCCCAGCCTCCGGGGCCGCCGGGATTGCTGAGGCAGGAGCCGTCCGTGTAGATGGTTACCTTCTTGGCCATGTTTTGTCTCTGTTCGCTATTGCTGTTTTGGTTCTTGCGCCTGTTCACGCGGCGCGTCCGGCCGTCCCTCCTGCTGCGAGGCCCACCAGTGCAGGCCAAGGCAGAGGGTTGCCGCTGTCTCGCAGCGCAGGATGCGCTGGCCAAAGCTCACGGCCCTGTAGCCAGAGGATGAGAGCAGATCGAGCTCCCTTTGGGAAAAGCCGCCTTCGGGGCCAATGATGTAGATGGTTCTGCCTGGCTGTCCGAGTTCGTTTACGGTCACCATGGGCACATCATGCTGCATCTCCCAGGGGAGAATGTGCTGCTCGAAATCCCTAGCAGCGTCGACCACCTCCGCAAGACCTTTGGAAAAGGCCCTGACATTGGGCAGCCAGGGATTGCTGCTCTGCTTGCAGCCAGCGATCATCTTGGCCTGCCAACTGTCCCTTGCGTCCGCGGGAAGCTTGCCCTGGCTGTGATCTCCCTGCCACAGCCAGACCTCATGGGCTCCGAGCTCCACGGCCTTTTCAAGGAAAAAGCCCCTGCGCACGGCCTTGCTGAAGGCAAGCGCCATGACAGGCAGGGAGGAGGGCCTGGGTACTGCCTGCACGTCCATGAGGGAAAGGATGGCCTTTTTCTTGTCCGTCTGCTCGACCCTGGCCCTTGCCACGTGCCCCATGCCGTCCATGAGGCGCACCTCTGCGCCGGGACCCAGGCGCAGGACGCTGACAAGGTGCTTGCATTCCTGTCCTTCGAGCACAATGTGCGTGCAAGTTTCGGCTGTCTGGTCCCCGGAAGTGCCGGCAGCCGTGTGTGCGGCAAGGTCCGGGGCATAGAAAGTGTGGATTTCGCTCATCTCTCTCTCCTGCAAATTGCCCGAAACGGTTTGACCGTGGTGCAGGGCCTGCTTTTGCTGAAAATCGCAAAAAAGATCAAGGAGGGGATTGGGGCTTGCCCCAGATCCGCCCTAGGGGCAGCCCTGGCGCGGAAATATCATCCTGAAGGGATATTCTGGCACTGAAAGAAAAAATGTGAATATTCGTTCAAAACGTTATTTATGATGTGTTTAAAAAGAAAGATTTGAATGAAAGATTGTTTCGAATTTTCCTTGATGGATATTTGTTTTGTTTTTATGGCATTAAATAATATTAAATACGCCATTTCGAAAATGTAAATGTTTTGTTGCAAAGATTTCTTTTTCTTTCTGTTCTCGTGTCGTGCAGGGAGTGCTGTCAACATGCAATCGAAGGTATTTTGTCGTGAGAAAATATTCGTTTGAATGTTGGACACAATCTCCTGATTGCACAAAACTTTTAACTCCCCAGGAGGGTATCATGAACAATTTTTGTGAACAAATCCTTGACATCCTGAAGAACTATGTTCGCAAGTACCACAACAACAACGTCAGGCAAGCCGCACAGGCACTGGGCCTGAGCGAGCCAACCCTTGCACAGTGGCTGAAGGGAACGCGCTCCCCAAATCTCGAATCCATTGGTCCGGTTCTCGATCGGATTGGCGTGAGCGTTGTCCTGTGCAACACGACTGCAAGGGATGTGCAGCTTGTGCCTGTTTGCACAGACGCAGCTGGCAGAGGCCTTGTACCAGAGGATGGCTGCATAGCCATTCCTCAGCTTGAGGAGTTCTGCAAGCGGGACAGGAACCATGTCTACGGCGACGTGAAGGACTGGTTCTATCTGCGTTGCGACCATCCTGTTGTGCGCACACGCAAGAATCTTGTTGCTGTGCGTATCACAAGGGATGAGCTTGAGCCCGAGTACAACGCAGGCGACATTCTCGTCGTCGATTTGGACGACAGGCAACCAGACAACGCATGCTACATGCTTGTGGCTTCCCCGGATGGCGTGTGCAGTATTCGCCGTGTTTCCCTGCAGGTGACCAGGGACGATACGCGCATAGCCTTCAGCGAAAACGTGGGCAAGCGCTTTCCCGAGAGCTTCAGTCTCAGGAAGAACTACGGGAACGTCTGGGAGCGAGCCGTTGTGGGGAAGGTCGTGGCAGCCTTCGCCTGCGGGCAAAGGTCTCTTTAGGCCTGACAGGATCTTAGGTGCGTAAGCTCTGACGATCCCTTGCGAAAAGGGCGGGATTCTCAGGTTTTTCCTGGAATCCCGCCCGAAAGTGTCTATGTGGCCGACTGTCCCGCCTGGGCCTTTGGGGGAGTGGCTTGCGCTCCTGCCGGTATGGCCTGCACCACAGGCTGTCCCAGGTTGTCCCACAAGAGGGGCTTCACCACAGTGTCCGTTGCGCTGCTTGGCAGGGGGGCTTCCTGTGGGCGTTCCTTGACCTGTTTGGGACTCGGTGTCGCCTTTGGGGGCTGCCAGTTCTTGCGGTTGCGCAGCATCTTCTTGAGATCGTCCGTGGCGGAGACCAGGGCGCCGTAGCCCTTGCGGATCTCAAGGGCGTTTTTCGAGGGTGTTCTGCCATCCTGATGCTGGATGTAGCGGCGGATAAGGTATCTGTCGCTCGTGATGCGCTCGAGACAGGCGATGACGTTTTCCACTATGTCCGGGAAGAAGTGCACGAGCTCGAACTTCAGATTTGTCACTGCCTCCAGGGCCAGCTGTATCATCTGCCTGTAGGTGATGCGATCTCCGTGGAAGGTGCGCGTCCTCAGTTCCTCGAGAAGGCGCACACGCCTTGCCTGCTGGATGTAGCCAAGGCGCGAGCAGACCTCGATGTGCAGTTCGCGCAGATTCCCGAACTCCTCGTCCTTCTCCGGGGAGAAGAGGTAGCCCGTGAGCACGCGGTTGATCTTGGCAAAAAACTCCTCGCTGTAGTCTATCATGCGGCGCTGGTTCTTGGTGAGCCAGTAGTAGAGCACCTTGAGGCGCTTTTCGTCCGATTCCGTGGATTCGATAATCTCGGTTCTCTTGTAGACCACATGGCCCGTGTACTCGCCGTGCACGATGTCGTTCAGGCGCAGGTACATGTTGGTGGCGTCGCGGATGATGTTGAGCCCCTTGAGCACCTGTCCTGTGAGGGGATGGATGATCTCCTGGGATGCCACGGAGAGAGCCCTGTCCTGGCGGATGTTGGCCTGATCGTAGCGATGCTGCCTGTAGGTCACGCGCAGGATGATGACGCGGTTTTCCTGATCCAGGAAAAAGCCCTTGCTGGCAATGGCCTGGATGGCATCTTCCTGATCTGCGTCCACGGCTATGAGGGCAATCTTTTCCACCTTTGGGAAATGGTGAGAGCCCTCCTGGCTTGTGTAGGTGGTGATGGTCCTGTCCGTTTGTCCGAGCACACGCAGCATGAATCGCTCGTTTGTAAGCGTGAGCTTGCGTGCGAACATGGCAGCCGAGGTCCTGCGTTCGCTCACAATGGGAAAGCCGTAGAGTTCCATGAGGAACTGGTAGACAAACTGCCTGTTGCGCGCGTAGCGCTCGTCGTCGTTGCGGGTAAACTTTCCTATGCTCAGTCCAAAGCGCTTCAGGACAGAGTCTATGTCATTGGGGAAGGAGGCGAAGATGCCGGCCAGGACAAAGTTGTCTGCCGGATCGCGGGACAAAACGTGGGCCCTGTCCATATTGAGCAGATAGGGCATGAGCGCAGGGTAGTTGCGAATGTCCGTCAGATCCTTTTTTGCAAACTGCTGTCTGAACACGTCCTGATGCACACGTGGCAGGCGCGAGAGAAAGGTTTGCATGTTGCGGGCAAGGACCTGCTTTTCCAGAAGACAGGCGTTGGGCGAGACAGCTGTGGAGTGCAGGATATCGTACTGGAAGCGTTCCCTGAAAAAGGAAAGCTTCCTGTCGATGGCGAGCATCGAGAATCCCGGCAGCTCCTTGTATTCGAACATGGCGTTATCGAAGGAGGGCAGAAGCTCGCGTGGCTCGACCAGGGGATAGTTGGCAAGGTTCTGGTAGGGACGCACAAGACACATGCGAATGTGCACGGCGTCAAGAAAGGCCTTGAGGTCTTCAAGGCTTTCCATGCCGTAGCCATCGGCAAGGCCGAATCCCCCGGCCTCCCAGGGCATGCCGTTTTGCGAAAGTGTATCCTGCCAGCGTATCATTTCCCTGCCCCAATCCTTCTCCTGTTGTTGATGTGAATGCCAATGTGAAAAAATTGCCCTGCGGATCGTGTCACAAAACGTTTTCGGGAAAAAATCCTGTCCGTCCCGGACCCGTATGGAAATAGTCCAAATTATATAGGTCCGCAGGTGAAAAAGGCAAGGGTTGTGGTTCAGATTTTTGTACGTGCCGCGACATGTCTGGTATGGGAATTGCTGCTTTTTTTCGGGCGAATTGTGCTTGCAGGGCGCCCATGGCTCTGCTAGACTCGCACGAGCAGGTTGGTACGCGTGTGTCCGCGATTTCTTTCGGCTCCGGGAACCTTGTATTTCCGCGATCCGCTCCTGTTTTCCCCGCCACACAAACTGGAAACTTGCCGCATGAACATACAGATTTCCACTTCCGAACAGCAGATGCTGTCGCTCATTTGCAACGTCTTTGACGCCTATACGGTCACGCTCTTTCTGCCTGCCGGGGCAGACGGGACAGGCGGGGACGCGTCCGAGGAGGAAGGCTACGTCCTTGCCGCCTGGTTCAGCCTGGGCGACAACGTTGTCGCAGAGACACGCATCCGCAACGGACAGGGCCTGGTCGGCTGGATAGTGGACAAGAAGAAGTTCATAGAGATCCCTGCCTTCGATCAGCACGAAGGCGGCCTGCTCTACTACGGCCCAGAGGGCGATCAGTCCATCAAGGCCTTCATGGGCTGTCCCCTGCCGTCAGGCGGTGCCCTGTGCGTGGACACAAAGCGCCAGTACGGCTTTACGGAAAAGGAGCACAGGCATTTGCAGATGTTCGCCACCATTCTGGACGGCGTGCACACCCAGAGCTCCTTTGACAGATCCATAAGCGAAATCCCCCTCTATTTTTCCAAGCTTCGCGCCATAACCGAACTTGTGAGCGGCTACAAGCGCTGGGATGTCTTCATTTCCGGATTTCTGAACTGCGTTGCTGCCGCGACAGGCTTCGACTACTGCGCCTTTGCCAGCGTGGAGGTTCCGGGCGAGTCCTACTGCATAGCTGCCGAAAACCAGCCTGTGCTTGTGCACAACGGCGAGCCCTTCTTCCAGTCCATTTCCTACGGCCTTGCCGGCTGGGTCTTCCGCAACGGCCAGGACGTGGTCCAGGACGGCGAGGAGGGCAGGACAGTAGCACTGTTCGGCACAAGCGAGAACCTGCCTGCCTTTACTTCCGTGGCCTGCCTGCCTGTCTTCATAAACCGTTCCCCCAGGGCCTGCCTCTGCCTTGGCCATACCCAGCCCCATGTGGTGAGCACAAGCATGCGCGCCTTCCTGCGCGAGGCCGTGACCCTTCTTTCCATGCACGCGGAGATTCTCTATCTGCGCAACAGGCTGCGCTCCTTCATGCAAAGCGCCACTGTCTACCACAGCGGACCGCGCAGCCACGACCCGGACAGGGATCCCTACCAGCCTGTGAACACCAGCGCGGACGAATAGACAATGCGTTTGCTGCAGCGTCTTCTCCAGTACTTTTCCCGGGACATTGCCATGGATCTCGGGACTGCCAACACTCTTCTCTACACAAGGCGCGACGGCATAGTGGTCAACGAACCATCGGTGGTGGACATCGACACCCGCACGGGCGCTGTCATCTCGGTGGGTGCCAGGGCCAAGATATCCCGCGGTCGTACACCGGATCGCATACGCAATGTGCGCCCCCTGCGCGACGGCGTCATTGCCGACTTCGACGTGACCTCGCAGATGATAGTGTACTTCATCCGCAAGGCCATTGGTGTCTCGCGCCTTTTCAGACCGTCCATGGTCATTGGCGTGCCTGCCTGTATCACCCAGGTGGAGAAGAAGGCGGTCATTGACGCAGCCCATCTGGCAGGCGCAGGCCAGGTTTTGCTCGTTGACGAACCCATGGCTGCGGCCATAGGGGCGGATCTTCCCATAGCCGAACCCAGGGGCACAATGCTTCTCGACGTGGGCGGAGGCACGAGCGAGGTGGTGGTTATCACAATGTCTGCCATTGCCGTTTCCCAGTCCCTGCGCATGGCAGGCGACGCCATGAACGAGGCCATACAGGCTGCCCTGCGCCACGAGTACCGCCTTGAGGTTGGGGAAAACACGGCCGAGAGCCTCAAGATAGGCACAGGATCCGCCTGCGAGGTGCCCAATCTTTCTCCCATGCATGTTTCCGGCAAGGATCTTGCCATGGGCCGCCCCCTCACGGTGGAGGTCAGTCCCGAATTCGTGCGCCAGGCCCTGAGGCCCACGGTCGAGGCCATAGGGCTTGCAGTCATGAAGACCCTGGAGCGCACGCCACCGGCCCTGGCTGCGGACATTTACGACACAGGGATAACCCTTGCCGGCGGTGGCTCGCTTCTGCGCGGCCTGGACAGGTATCTGGCAGACTGCACGGGCCTTGAGGTGCGTCTCGACAGCGATCCCCTGACAACCATACTGCGCGGGGCAGCCAGGGCCATGCTCGACAGGAAGGCCTATGCCGATGTGTTCATCAACTAGCGAAGGATGCACGGGCATTGTCCTGCGCCGCTTGCTGCCCGCAGACGCAGGCCTTGTGTCTGCACTCGAGAAAAGGACCTTTCCCACGTTCTGGACAGAGGAACAGTATGCGCGAAAGCTGGGCCTTGGCCTTGAAGGCCTGGGTGGCACTGTCGGTTTCGGGGCCTTTGCGGGCAGTGAGGAAGAGTGCTTTTTGGTGGGCTATGTTGCGCTTGGCTGCGCTGCAGGCGAATGCGAGGTGGAGAACATAGCAGTGGATAAGGCCTTCAGGGGCAGGGGAATAGCCACAGCCCTTCTTCGGCATGCCTTGCAAGAGGTCCGCAAAATGCATACCATGGTTTGCTATCTGGAGGTTGCTGTAGGCAATGCTCCGGCCCGCGCCCTGTATGCCGGGGCCGGCTTCAGACAGACAGGCCTGCGCAGGAAGTACTACCGGGAAACCGGCGAGGACGCCCTGGTCATGATGCTGGAATTCCAACACTGGAACTCTTGATGAAAGGAGTCCGGTTCACCGCAATTGGCAAGGCATGTGCCTTTCGCCAAGGAGTAATGAACGTATGAAAACCATTATCGCTGCCAACTGGAAAATGAACAAGACGCGTCCTCAGGCTGAGGCAGTTGCCGGCGACGTGGCCGCTTCCCTGAAGGAAAGCCCGGCTGCGGGAAGGGACGTCATCATCTTCCCCCCGGCAACCTGCCTTGATTGCGTGTCCGCTGTTGCCCAGGGTGCCTTCGAGACCGGCATCCAGAACCTCTATCCCGCGGAGGAGGGGGCATTCACAGGCGAGATTGCTCCTGCCATGGTCCACGACGCAGGCGGCACATGGGCGCTTGTGGGGCATTCCGAGCGCCGTCACATCTTCAAGGAAGCAGACGATTTCATCTCCACCAAGGTAAACTTTGCCCTGGCTCATGACCTCAAGGTCATGCTCTGCGTGGGCGAGACCCTGGAAGAGCGCGAGGCGGACCAGCTGCGCACTGTGCTCTTGCGCCAGATCACAAGCGGCCTTTCCGGCCAGGCTGCGGGAACCGTTGATCGCATAGCCATTGCCTACGAGCCCGTGTGGGCCATTGGCACAGGCAAGACGGCAGGACCAAGGGAAATACTCGAGGCCCATGAAATCATCCGCGACATCCTGCGCATTGTCTTCACGAGCGGCGATGAGGTGCCGATTCTCTACGGTGGTTCCGTCAAGCCTGCCAACGCCGCAGACATCCTGGCCCTTGACAATGTCAATGGTCTTTTGGTAGGAGGCGCTTCCTTGGAGGCCAAGTCTTTCCTCGACATCGTGCGTGCGGGCCTCTAGCAGGACAGGAACAAAATCTTTCTGTCTTTTTTTCTGTTTTCCCCTTCAACTGACTTCCCCTGGAAGAGCAAATAGATACGCCGGAGGCTTTGGTACCGTGGAGTCGCTCATCTTGGTTCTGCATATTGTTGTCTGTGTCCTGTTGGTCATACTTGTCCTGTTGCAGTCGGGCAAGGAGGGCATGGGCGTCATCTTCGGCGGAGGCAATACCTCCGTGTTCGGCAGCACTGGTGCTGGCGGTCTTTTGGCCAAGCTGACGGCCTTCGTGGCAGTCATTTTCGTGGGCACATCCCTGGCCTACACCTACACCACGAGCGAACACGTGACGGATGAATCCGCTGTCCTGAACGTGCGCATCGAGGAGCCCGCTCCGGCCATGCCCGCAAGCCCGGTTCCCGCAACCAACGAGCTCATCCCCACGGCTCCCGTGCCGCAGACAGAAGTGACCGAGCCCAAGGCTTCCGCTTCCGAGAGTGCTGCGGCTGCCACAGAGCCCAAGGCGGCTTCCGAAGCCCAAAAGCCTGCAGCTCCGGCCACAGACAAGCCCGCAGCAGCCCATTAGACAATACCCCGCAGGGGACAATATACAGTGCCGCAGTTTACGCTGTGGCACTTTTTTTTACCCCCGGCGTTTTCTGCGATCGTGTTCCCTTTGCGTGTAGAAGTTGCGCTTGTTCTCGTACATGTCGTTGTCCGCTTCGTTGAGCTGAGCATCAAAGTCGGGCACATCGCGCCAGGAAATGCCTATGGAAATGCTGTCGCCAGACTCCTCGATACCTGTGCGCAAAAGTTCGAGGGCAGCGCGAAAGCCTTCCTCGCTGCCATATTTTTCCACAACCACAAACTCGTCTCCGCCAACGCGGAAGCACTTGTTCTCGAAACGCTCCCTGATGCGAGAGGATACGCGGACAATGAGCTTGTCTCCAGTCTCGTGGCCAAACCTGTCGTTCACTTCCTTCAGGCCGTTGATATCCAGAACAGCCAGGCCAAGGGGCCCCGGATATTCGTCCTTTCGGATCCTGTTGAACTTGTTCCTGTTGTACATGCCAGTCAGAAGATCCTCATACCCAAGCTTCTCCAGCTGCACGGCCTGGCGATTGAGCTGTTCCAGCATGTATTTGCGGGTCTCGTTGGAGACAGCAGTGGGAAAGCCCACGTCCTCTACCGTCATTTCCGTGTAGGGATTGGAAATGTGCAGGTGGCAGCATTTCGGCACGCCTTCTTCCCAGCGCACAACGGTCGTGATGCGCTGATGCACGCGAAGGTAGATATTGGTGCTCGGATCCGTGAAGATGTAGAGCATGCCTGTGCACACATAGACGTCTTCGGCAACCCTGATGACGTCATAATGCTCGTCCGTGATGTGACAGAGCGGCACCTTGCCGGCAAATTGCCTGAACATGTCCACGATCTTCTCGTAGCCGACAAGGTATTCCTGCTCGGCAGCGCCAAACCAGCTCATGGTGCGCGAAAAGCAGGGGATTATGGCCTCCACGTTGTTTTCGCAATAGTGGCGGTGCAAGATGTTGCTTGTGAGGTCCTTGACCGCCTGTATTCTCTGTTCTTCCTTGTTCGGCATGCAAAACCTGATTGAACCGGAAAAGTGAAAAATTCAAGGAGGATGGTCGCGCACAGGGGCTGTTTTTCTGCCTGCCCACACAGCGTGAAGTCCGGGTATATGTTGCCACGAGACAGGATAGGGGATTCCATTGATCAGAGTACCTTTTGCACAAAATCGTGTAAAGGAAAAAATTCTTTTTGCAGGAAGGACACTGCCATGCCTTGATGGCAGGATCAATGTGCCTCTTCCCGTCCCTGCAAGCCATGCCCCCATTCCACTGCTTGCAGGCGCCCGGCTTTGGACGTACCCTTTTGCCGGAATGAAAAAACGCCACTGGCGCGTGCAGGAGATATGGTCATGTCCGACACAAAATTCGACGATCACCTTTTTGCCAACAATCCCTTCAGGGACAATCTGCGCTCCCTGAAGAAATCCGGGCTTGCCCAGCAGGGAAGCAGCGGCAGGGACGCCATGCTGAAGGCAAAGGAGCTGAAACGGCGCAAAAAGCACGGGGATCCGGCCTTTGATGCGGAGTGCGACATCTTTTTGCAGGCCATGGAAGGCATGACTGTGGTACACAAGGACAAGGCTGAGGACGATGCCTTCTTTGTAGAGCAGATGAGCCAGGGCCTTGCGGAAGGCAGAAGAAAGGCTGCCACAAGGGACGACAGGGCAGTGACGAAGGCTCAGGCCAAACCTGCGCCCCAAAAGTCCAGGGAACAGAATCGGGCCCAGGTCAGCGCAGGGAAGAGCGGGGGCGAAACCCGGAAGCAGGTTGTGCGCGACAGCAGGGCTGCCAGCCTGTCTGCCGGCACGCCCGCTTCTCCAAAGGCGGACATGAGTGCGGATATGAGCATGGAGGAACTCCTGCAGCAGGGCATGCATGCGGACGAGTTTGCAAAGGCCATGGCAGGCGTCACCCCCCTGACCAAGGCCGGCAGGGACGTTGTGCCCCCTGTCGAACCCAAGCCCTTTGCCGGAACGTCGGGCAATGCCCTGCAGGACTTCATGGATGGCAAGCTCGAATTTGCCATCTCCTTCACGGACGAATACATGGAGGGCTTTGTGGTGGGGCTTGATCCTGTCATGATGCAGAAGCTGCGCCAGGGAAGCTTCAGCCCCGAGGCCCACGTAGACCTGCACGGTCTGAACACGCAGCAGGCCTTCGAGACCCTGCGGGGATTTTTCAAGGGCTCGTGGTACAGGGGCCTGCGCTGCGTCATCGTGGTCTGCGGCAGGGGCAAGAATTCGCCGGACGGCATAGGTATCTTGCGGGAAAAGCTGCAGCTGTGGTTTACCCAGGAGCCCTTCAAGAGGGTTATCCTCGCCTTTTGTACTGCAAAGTCCCATGACGGTGGAGCCGGCGCAGTCTACGTCTTGATGCGCAAGTACAAGAAAAAGGGGCACATAGCCTGGGAGCGCATGCCTGCAGACGAGGATTTGCTCTAGGGGCATCCCTGTTTGGGACAGGAAAAATGGCAGTGTCTGCGGGACGGACACTGCCATTTTTCTGAAGGTGGAAGCCCAGCGGGCCTTTGCCTGAACATGCGGGAAAAGTGCTTGTCCCCGCACACGCTCAATGCCGATTACTTTTTGATCAGGACAAGGGTTTCCAGGGGGAGCTTTGGCACATGATGCACGCCCTTGTCGTCGCGCCAGTAGGCAAGATCCTCGGGACCCTTGGCAGTGTCTGCCACGCGCACTTCCTTTTGCAGACCAAGGGCAACCACAAGCAGGGGCTCCATGGTATCCGGGATGTCCAGAGCCTTCGCCACAGCGTCGTGGTTGAAGGAAAGCAGGATGCAGGAGCCAATATCCCTGGTCTGGGCTGCGAGCTGCATGGTCTGGGCTGCTATGCCGGCATCAATGCCGTTCAGCTGCGCGCGCTTGCCCCTTTCCCCCACGATCACGATGTAGCCCGTGGGGCGCTCGCCCTCTGCGGGGCCGTCCCAGTCCTTGAACAGGGCTGCCCACTTGAGAGCCGGATACACGGCCTTGCAGGCCTCGGCGGATTCGGCCAGCGCAAAGCGTAAAGCCTGGGCATTGCCTGCGCAGGAGGCAAGCCTCGCGCATTCCACAAGCCAGGTCAGGGTGCCTTCGGGAAGCCCTTCGGCCTGCCTGAATTTGCGGCAGGTACGGGTGGCACGCACAAGTTCAAGAAAATCCATGGCAATTCTCCTGTATGTTCGCTTGGGGTTTGGGACGGGATGCCCCAAACCATTGAACCCCAATTTCGGACCTTCGTCAAAGATTTTCGCAAAAAGAACTGTCCCTGTGTTGTCATGTGCCGGACAGAACAAAAAGAATCTTTGATTTCAGTAAGTTGCGCAACGAACATCTTGACAGTGCAAACACACTCATGTATTCAATTCAATTGCGTTTTTTTAGGGGGAGACCTTTTCCAGTGTGGAAACAGGGACATGCCCCCAAGGGACGCCAACCTTACAACACTGTAACAAGAAAACTGCAAGGCGGATGCCGGTCATTCGGATAGTCCGACCAACGCAAGGGGCATGACATGTCAAAGATTATACTGACTGGAGACAGACCCACAGGACGACTGCATGTGGGCCATTACGTGGGCTCGCTCAAGGAACGCGTTGCCCTGCAAAACAGCGGCGAGTTCGACAAGGTCTTCATCATGATTGCCGATGCCCAGGCGCTGACGGACAATGCGGAGCATCCGGAGAAGGTCAAGAACAACCTCTTGCAGGTGGCCATGGACTACCTTTCCGTGGGCATTGATCCGGCCAAAACCACCATTTTCATCCAGTCCTGCATCCCTCAGCTGCACGAGCTCACAATGTACTACATGAACCTCGTGACAGTGGCCCGCGTGCAGCGCAACCCCACGGTCAAGTCCGAGATCGCCATGCGCGGCTTTGACGCCAGCGTGCCCGTTGGTTTCTTCTGCTATCCCATCAGCCAGGCTGCGGACATCACGGCCTTCAGGGCAACGGCAGTGCCCGCTGGCGAAGATCAGGCGCCCATGATCGAACAGTGCCGCGAGATCGTGCAGAAATTCAACGCCACCTATGGCGAGACCCTGACCATGCCGGAAATCGTCCTGCCCAGCAACGCGGCCTGCCTGCGCCTGCCCGGAACGGACGGCAAGGCCAAGATGAGCAAATCCCTCGGCAACTGCATCTATCTCTCAGAGGAACCCAAGGACATCCAGACCAAGGTCATGTCCATGTATACGGACCCCAACCATCTGCGTGTGTCCGACCCCGGCCAGATCGAGGGCAACACTGTCTTCCTCTATCTCGACGCCTTCTCCAGACCCGAGCATTTTGCGGAATTCCTCCCGGACTACGAAAATTTGGATGCCCTGAAGGATCACTACCGCAGGGGCGGCCTTGGCGACGTCAAGGTCAAGAAGTTCCTGAACAACGTCCTGCAGGCAGAGCTTGCGCCCATTCGCGAGAAGAGAAAGTACTGGGAGGCAAGGCCCGCGGACGTGCTCGATATCCTGAAGGCAGGCACGGCAGTGGCAGAAGAGGCCGCAGCCTCCACCCTGCACGATGTGCGCAGGGCCATGCAGATAGACTACTTCGAGAGCCTTTTGAAGTAGCAAGTGCCCGCTATGAATCTCGAGGAGCGCATATCAGGCCTTTTGCACGAGCTTGGCATACACTACGATATGCTGGAGCACAGGGCTGTGTACACCGTGGCAGAGGCAAGGGCCTGCGGCATTCACGAATTTGCGGGCAAAAGCTGCAAGAACCTCTTTTTGCGCAGCGGAAGCCCTGCCAGGAAGGAGTACTACCTTGTGCTCGTCCCGGACACGAAGAGGGTGGATCTGAAGGCCCTGACCCATGTGCTTGGTGCGAGCGCTAGGCTCAATTTCGCAAAGGAAGACGAGCTCATGGAAAGACTCTCGCTGCACCCGGGAGCAGTCACTCCGCTTGCCATCGTCGCGGACGGGGAGGGCTGTGTGGAACTTGTGGTGGACAGTGAACTTTCCGGAGAGATTGTTCAGGCTCACCCGGGGGTGAACACCAGGACCCTGGCCCTTGCCCTGGACGACGTTCTCCTCATGGCAAGGCACACGGGACACAGGGCGCGCCTTGTGGATATTCCGGGAACGGAAGAATAGAAAATCACGAGGCCCCTTCAGGGGCTGAAAGGCACAAACGGGACAGATTCCATATGGAGCCTGTCCCGTTTTGCAAATCTGTGGACTATTTCGTACCCATGCCTTTCCTGAACTGCGCGATCTTGTCCAGGATTTTGTCCAGATAGGCGTCTTCGTCCGCGTGCAGGGCTATGTTTCTTCCAGTGCGCAGCCTGGCATGCAGGATCAATGCCTCAAGCCTGCGCATGCCTGTGACCTTCGTGTGCTCGTCGCAGTCCTTTTCAAGCATGTCCGCGAGGTTTGAAATTTCCTTGCGCTCCTGTACTTCCCTGGGAACCATGCCCGCATTCTTGAGGACATGGTAGGCCATGCGCAGTTCCTCGGGAATGCCGCTCTCGTCCTCAAGGTGCAATGGCCCCCCCTTGCCGGGCAGATCGTCAAAGACTCCGTCGCGCTGGGCTTCGCGAATGCGTTCCTCGGCAATGCTTTGCAGAACCGAAAAGGCGTTGGCGCTGTATTCTGTTGGCATGGACTTCCCGTGTTTGGGATTTTGGGACAGTGACAGTCTGTTTTGGCCTTGCAGGCACCCTGGGCACAGTCTGTCCGGACAGTGTGTAGTTCACGAAAAACTCCCGCAAGCGACGTCAGGGCCATGCAGGAGCAATCCTCAAAAAGGCAGTCTATCATGCAGACCCTGGCCTACGCAAACGGGATTTTTGCTCCATGCCTGCGCGATCTGCCCGGAAAACAAGGAATTTTTTGGCTGTAGCCTTTTGAGCGCAGTTGTGAAAATATGTCCCGCAAGGCGAGGGTGCCGGGCAGGATCTGTCTTGGGGCAGACCCGGGCCCTCCTTGTGGAGAGCGTATGAAAGCAAGAAAAATGGCCGCAGGCCTTGTCCTGGCAGGCCTTGCCCTATTGGCCTCAAACCCATCCCTGGCGCTTACCCTGCACGAGAGGGAAATCCCGGTTCCTTCCACTGTAAGCGACAGGATGCGGGAGAATGTCGCAAGACCGTACCCTGCGGACTGGCTTGTGAAGCCCATGTCCCTGGAAGAGTACGCAAGGGCACTGAGCGAGGCGAACAGTGGAAGTGACGAGAAGATTCTTGCGCTTGCCAAAAGCGCTGACGTCACCATGGAGGAAAGAACCATGGCAGGTGTCAGGGTCTACATGGTCACCCCAAAAAACATTCTTCCCCAAAACCGCGACCGTCTGCTCATCCATGTGCACGGAGGGGGCTATGTCTTCTTTCCCGGCCTGATAGGGGCAGGGGAGGCCATCTATATGGCGCACTACGGGGGGATACGCTGTCTTTCCGTGGACTACCGTCTGGCACCCCAATATCCCTATCCTGCTGCCCTGGACGACTGCATGGCCGTATACAGGGAGGTTTTGAAAAGCACACCTCCAGAGAAGGTGGGCCTTTTCGGGACATCTGCGGGCGGAAGCCTTGTGCTCTCCATGGTGCTGCGGGCGAAGATGGAGAAGTTGCCAATGCCTGGTGCCATTTGCCCTGCGACGCCCTGGGCGGACCTTGACAAGATTGGCGACAGCTACTTTGCCAACGAAGGTGTGGACAACGCGCTTGTGCGCTACGAGGGCTGGGTCGGGGATGCGGTGAAGGTCTACGCCCCGGGCATGGATTTGAAGGATCCCCTGCTTTCACCTGTCTACGGCGACTTTGCTGGCTTTCCCCCGACATTGCTTGTGGCAGGCACGCGAGACCTCTTTTTGAGCAATACCGTGCGCGTGCACGCAAGGATGCTGGAAGCCAATGTGGATGCGAGGCTCATTGTCCACGAAGCCCTGTCCCATGCCCAGTATCTCGAATCCTTTTCCGCTCCGGAAACAGTCTTCCATTTCAGGGAGCTTGGGAAGTTTTTCGAACAAAACCTGCGCTAAAGGCGTGTCACACATGCCACAGGTCCTTGTGTGGCAACAAAAAGGGAAGATCGTCGGATCTTCCCTTTTTGTTGCCGCCCCGTTTTTGGGGATCTTGCGGCAATGGCCCTACCGTATGCCTTCTTTTTTCATGTCGCGCTCAAGCTGCTCTTCGAGAGCTCGCAACTTGTTGTCAAGATCCCTGTATTCCCTGGAGAGCTTCTCCACTTCGGCCCTGCTGGCCCTGGGGGAATTTTCCAGGGCGCGCAGCTGGGATCTTTTCACGAACATCTGGTCACGCAAGGGTTCTGCCTTGGCATTGAACTTGTCCATGAGCCTCGTGTAGGCCTTGCGCTGCTTTGGGGTGAGATTCGTCGGCTCCCCGGCGCGGTAGTTTCCCCTCTCGTCCTGGTAGCTATCGGGAGCATTGTAGCCTTGCTGGTAGCCGCGATGGTGTCCGTATCCGCCTCCCGGACCGTCGCAGTAGCCGTGGGCATGCGCGCTTGTGACTGTGCCAAACGTGCCAGCTCCGAGAAGAGCTGCAGCGAGTGCGGGAACAAGAAGGTATTTTTTGCTGGGCATGGTTTGTCTCCTGTTCTGTATCCGATCCATGATGGTCTGATTCGTATGATCTGATTCGAGTGCAGTCCTGATATCCGGGCATTGGGCCCGCATGATGAGCACAGGTCACCCAAGCACAAACCGTGCCATTTTTGCAAAAACAGAACATCCACAGGATTGCGGAGGATTTTCGGGAGAACGTTTGCCGACCTGTACTGTTCAATAGCTGAACTATTGCTGAACAGAAGCTGAGCAACCAGACGGGCATGTGGCCGAAAACTGAACACCGCAAGCCCCGTCTTCTCTCCTGTCCTACGGGAGATTCTGTTCTTCGGAAGAGTCCGGGGTTTGATCCGGTTCCTGCCGGACCGGCATGCCCCAGATCTTCTTCCACTCGCTCAAAAGCTTGAGGGCAGCCAGGGGCGAGAGGCTGTCGGGATCGAGATCCCTCAATATGCTCACAAGAGGATGTGTTTCCGTCTGCTGCTGGCCCTGAACAGCCGGATCCGCCTGTTTCTTGCCACTGGGCTCTGCGCTGCCCTTCTGTTCCTGACCGGCCTGCACGCCGGGAAGGCATCCTGGCAGGAGCCCCGGGCCAAGAGCCTGGGAGACAGCCTTCTGGCCTGCCTCGCGCAAGGTCTCCAGACGTTCGAGCAGATCCCTGGCCCTGCTGACAACGGAATGTGGCACGCCTGCGAGCCGTGCCACCTCGACGCCATAGCTCTTGTCCGTGGGGCCAGGCAAAAGCTTGTGCAGGAAGACGATGTTCCTGTTGAATTCGCGTATGGCAACGTTCATGGTGAACACGCCGGGAATCTGGCCTTCCAGGCGGGTGAGCTCGTGGTAGTGGGTGGCAAAGAGGGTGCGCAGGGAGCCGCCGAAGCGCTGGGCCAGATCCTCGGCCACGGCCCAGGCGAGTGCAAGGCCGTCAAAGGTGCTGGTGCCCCTGCCGATCTCGTCGAGGATGATAAGGCTGTGGCGCGTTGCCTGGCGCAGGATGCGGGAAGTCTCCATCATTTCCACCATGAAGGTGCTCTGCCCCTGGGCCAGGTTGTCGGAAGCGCCCACGCGGGAAAAGAGCCTGTCCACAATCCCTATGGTGGCAGACTGGGCAGGCACAAAGGAGCCCATCTGGGCCATGAGGCAGATGAGGGCCACCTGACGCAGGATGGTGGACTTGCCGGCCATGTTCGGGCCTGTGAGAAGACAAAGCCTGCGCTTTTCGTCCAGGACAAGGCTGTTGGGCACGAAGTTTGCCTGGCCTACCATCTCCTCGATAACGGGATGGCGCCCTTCCTGGATGCGCAGGACAGGGTCTTCGCACAAAACGGGGCGGACCCAGGCGCGCTCGCGGGCACTTGTCGCAAGGCTTTGCCAGTAGTCCACCCGGGCCAGGGTAGACGATACGGCAAAGAGCCTTGGGCGAAGTTCGGCCACATGGGCGCGCAGCTTTTGGAAAAGCCTGTATTCGAGGGAGCTGCGCCGCTCAGCGGCCTGCACGATATTGTCTTCCAGGGTCTTGAGTTTTTCTGTCGTGAAGCGTTCTGCGTTGGCAAGGGTCTGCCTGCGCTCGAAGTCCGGTGGCAGCTCCCCACGCGCCTGGAGCCTTGAAATCTCGTAGTAGTAGCCAAAGACGCGGTTGTTGCCGAGTTTCAGGCGGATCTGGCCCACACGCGCCTGATCCTCTTCCAGCTGTCTTTGCAAAAGCTGCTCGCCGTGCTCGCAAAACTCAAGGATCTCGTCCAGTTCGCTGTCATACCCCTTGCGAAAGATGCCGCCCTCGGTGATGGCTGTGGGCATGATGTCCGCAAGGGCCCTTTCCAGAATACTGGCGCAGTCCGCAAGGTCGTCGAAGGAGGAAAGAAGGCTTGCAAGAAGGCGGGGTGTGTTTGTATTGTCCCCCTGAATGGCAAGCAGGGCCGTGTGCACTGCCGGCAGGCAGAGCAGGGTGTTTTTGAGGCTTGCAAAATCCCTGGGGAGTGCGCGGTTCAGGCAGATGCGGGTTGTGAGGCGTTCGAGATCGTGGACCTCGTCGAGAGCCTTTCGCAGATCCTGCAGGGCCTTGGGGGAGCGCATGAAGGCCTCGACGCAGTCCTGAATGTCGCTGATGCGTGACCTGTCGCGCAGGGGGGCCTTGAGCATGTCCTCCAGCATACGGCCGCCCATGGGGGTAATGGTCGCATCCATGGCATGGCGCAGGGTGCCCTTGCCTCGAGTGCCGTTCAGGCAGGAGAAGATCTCGAGATTGCGCTCCGTGACCTCGTCCACGATGAGGTATTTGCCCATGTCCATGGGGCGGAAGGGCAAGAGGTGATCGGGATCGCGCTTTTGCGTCTGCTCAAGGTAGGCCAGCAGGGCCCCCGCAGCCCTGGGCATGGGGGATCCCTCGTGCATGCCAAGGCTTGCCAGATCACTGACCTTCTGGCTGCGCAAGACCCTTTGCGTACACTGTCTTGCATCAAAGGCATTCTTGCCCCTGCGCACAAGGCGCATGGAGTCTGTCACAGCCTCCGGGGGAAGCTCCAGGGTGTCCTGCACGATGAGCTCGCGCGGGGCGTATTTTCCCACGTACTGCCAGATGCCGGCGAGGTTTTGCTCAAGCCCGCTCCACTGGCCGGTGGAGATGTCGGCCCACACGAAGGCAGCCCTGTCCTTGTCCACAACAAGGCAGCCGAGGTAGTTGTGCAGCTTTGCGTTGAGCTGCTCGTCCTCGATGACTGTACCAGGGGTGAGGATGCGGGTCACCTCGCGCCGGACAAGGCCCCTGGCAGTCTTGGGATCCTCGACCTGGTCGCAGATGACAATGTTGTAGCCCTTGTCGAGAAGCTGGCTTGTATAGGCATCTACTGCGTGCCAGGGCACGCCGCACATGGGAACGGAGTTGGGGGAATTCTTGTTGCGGCAGGTAAGGGCAAGCTGCAGCTCGCGGGCTGCAATGGGCGCGTCCTCGAAGAAGAGTTCGTAGAAGTCGCCCATGCGGTAGAAGAGGAGGGCGTCCGGATAGTCCTTTTTGATGGCAAGGTACTGTTCGAACATGGGGGTGATACGGTAGCCGTCTCCCCTCTCGATTTTTTTGTCCCTGCCTTGATTGCAGTCGCAGTCGGGGCTTTGGTGCTGGGTTTCCGTGCTTTCGGGCATGGGGTCTTCCTGTTTATGTGGATGTGCACAGCTTTCGGGGGCAAAGAAAACAAGCATGGCGGCGGAGAATTCTCCGCCGCCACAAAATTTGCCGGATGTGGGGTCAGCTTGCCCTTGCCGCCCCGAAGACTAGGCTAGGCGTTGGCCTTCTGGGCAGGGCTGGTTGCCTGCGCAGCGTCCATATCGTCCGGAGTCGTTTCGGTGAAAAACTCGTTGACCTCGGCCTTGTCCTTGGGTGTCGCGGCTTCCTTTTCGGCCTGCTTCTCTGCCTTGGGGGCTTCGGCTGCGGGCTTTTCTTCCTCGGCCTTCTTCTCGCGCTTGAAGAAGAGCTTCAGACGGCCTTCCTTTGGCTGTTCGGCGAGCTTTTCCATCTGGGCCACAAGCTTGCGCTCCTCGTTTTGCATGGCCTGAACGCGGAAATTGGCGCGCACGATTCTGGCGGAAAGACGCATCCTGTCCCAGAGCAGGGTGAGCAGGCAAAGAATTGCGCCAAGCAGGAAGGCTGCCAGAAGAACAAAGTAGAAGGGCAGTTCAATGCTTGTCATGGCAGGCATGAACAGAAGGTCCAGCCTGAAGGACAGGGTTTGTGAGAGCGAGGCCTGGTTCTGAAAAAGAAAGATCATCGCGACAAAGAAGATGAGAACCAGCACAAGCGCCTTGATATACCGCATGAATTATCCCTCCTCAGCAGTGTGTTGGCGCGGACGCAAAATAGGGTTTGAGGGCTTTGTAGGTGGAAGCGAGGCTTTCCGGCATGGTCCGCACCTCGTCCATGACTGCCATGAAGGAGGAGTCGCCGTTCCAGCGCGGAACCAGATGGAAGTGCAGGTGTTCGCGTATGCCCGCTCCAGCCGCCTGCCCAAGATTGAGACCGATGTTGATGCCCTCGCAGTGGAAATGCTCCTTGAGGACAGAAGAACAGAACTGGAGATAGTCCATGATTTCGTGGGCTGTCTCCGGGGGGAGGGCTGTAAGCTGCATGACGTGCTCGTAGGGACAGACCATGATATGCCCGTTGTTGTAGGGAAACTTGTTCATGATCACGAAGCAGTGCTTCGCCCTGTGCAGAACAAGGCGCGCCTCGTCCTCGTTCGTGTCCTTAGGCAGGCAAAAGACACATTCGTCCGGCTTGGGACCGAGAATGTAGTCAATGCGCCATGGTGCCCACAAGTGTTTCATAAAACCTCCCGCTGCCCAAAACCGCATGCATGGCATCCGGTACAGGCAACTTTCGAGAACATACTAAGTTTGCACCTGAACGGCAAGCACGTTTTTTCGCCATGGGCACGCATTTTTGGGCAATTTCCGGGAGACTAGGGGCCTTAAGGATCCTGCCCCGGGCATGGGCTGCGCAAAAGTGAGCAAAAGGGGACAGGGCAGGGAAAGAGGGCATACGGAAAGAGCAGATTTGCACCCGAGATGCGATGTTGTCCTGCAGGGCCGTTTGCAAGGGGAAATACTTTATGAAGAGCTTTAGGAATATTGAAGCAGTGCTTCAAATATAGTCTCTCTGGTACGGCTCTTTTCCCAGGAAGTGCCCAGTCAGGCTTGTGCCTGTGCCTGCGCCTTTCCCTGATCCTGTTCGGGTCTTGTCGCAGCTTTCTCTTCCTGCCTTGCAAGCTCTTCCTGCACCAGTCTTTTGGCCAGTTCGTACTGCTTTGAGGGGGAGTCCGCCTCGTGATCGAGCTTGGCCTGCAAAAGCCTGCGCAAAATTGCCGCAAAGGCAGGTCCGGGAGGAAGGCCCATTTTTCTCAGATCGCTTCCGCCTATGTCCGGCGTCATGCTGCGCCAGGTGGTGATGTAGCGGGAGAGAGTGCGCCTGATTTCGGACCTGTTGTCCACGGCCATGATATAGAGCACGCATTCGAGCGGCAGCTTTGCCAAAAGGGCGCAGACCTCGCTTGGCCTTGGCTCGCGCGAGGCAAAGAGCTTCTTCAATGGGCTCTTCAGGGAGCGCATGTATTCGCGGCCCTGCATGACAGTGTTCTTGGCAGTGGCAGGAAGTCCCAGGCGCCTGAAGCAGGTCAGGGTGTCGTTGTAGCTCATGGAACTTGTGAGTACGAGGAAGTAGACAAACCAGGGGCGTATCTCCACGTCGAGATAGAGCAGTCTGAACCAGCCGAGTACCCTGGCCATTTTGGGCAGATCCCTGGTCCTTGCCGGATTGAGGGCAAGCTGCGGGTGCAGGCTTTGCAGAATGCCGAGTTCCTGCAGGCGATTGATGGCAGACAGGGCCCGCTCCTCACTGCAGATATGCTCGAATTCGTGGAAGACGCGCGCAGGGGAGAGCTTGTCCAAAAGGCCCATGGCAAGAGCGTTGCGCACAAGCTTTTCCGTGGCAGGCCCGAGGCGGAAGTGGTAGCGCTGCTCGAAGCGCACGGCCCTCAGGATACGGGTCGGATCCTCCACGAAGCTCAGGGCGTGGAGCACGCGTATGACCCTGTCCTTCAGATCGCGCTGGCCGCCAAAAAAGTCCACCACCTGGCCCATGGGCTCGCAGTCCAGCCGTATGGCCAGGGCGTTGATGGTAAAGTCCCTGCGGTAGAGGTCCATCTTGATGCTGCTGTGCTCGACAGTGGGCATGGCAGCCGGGGACTCGTAGTATTCGAGCCTGGCCGTAGCCACGTCCACGCGCTGTTCCCTGCCCTTTTCGTCAGGGTAGAGCACAACACTCGTGAGAAACTTCCTGTGTTCGCGCACCCTGCCGTTCAGACGCTTGGCAAGGGCAGCCGCAAAGCCAAGGCCGTCGCCCTCGACAACAAGGTCTATGTCCTGGTTCGGGGTCTTGAGCATGAGGTCGCGAACAAAGCCCCCCACCACATACACAGGTGTGGCAAGCTCGCGCCCGAGCTCGGAAGCAAGGGTCAGAAGATGCAGGATATTGGCTGGCAGCTGGTCGCGCAGGGTCTTGCCCATATTCCGACTCTTGGGCTCGCCCTTCTTGTTCTTGTCCATGCGGCCAGGCTCTGCAGCGAAGATGCTGATGAGATCCGTACGGGTGACAACGCCAAGGACGATGTTTTCCTCCCTGTCCAGGATGGGCACAAGGCGCTGGTGCGAGCCCACGATGACCGTGGTGAGATCCTTCAGGGTGGCGTCCACGGTAAGGGTCTGCACGGGTTTCATCATGTAGTCGTCGATCTTTTCCTCGCTCAGGCCATGGGCCATGGCGCGCTGCGTCGTGACACTGTCTATGAGCCCCACGCACTTCCGTGTTCCCCGTGCAAAGATGGGGATGCTTTTGAGCGAGAAGTGGAACATGAGCTCGTCCGCCTCGGCTATGGTACGTCCTTCCTCCATGCCCACTGCAGGCGAGGTCATGTAGTCGCTGGCCTTGTTCTCGCCTGTCTGCTGCAGATAGAGGGCGTTCAGGATGGCGTCGTGCACCTCGGCAAGGCTCTTGTCGCGTATGCTGGCAGAGGCCGCGTTGATATGGCCGCCGCCGCCAAGGCTGGAGCACACGGCTCCCACGTTGATGGACGGCGCACGGGACCTTGCCACCACCTGGATGCGGTCGTCCATGCGGCCTATGGCAAAGAGCACAGTGAACTTTTCCATCTCCATGAGCTTGTGCGCAAGATAGGCAAAGTCCCCGAGATAGTGCTCGAGCGTCGTGTGCGCCAGCACCACCTCCTCGTCGTTGATCTTGTAGGATTCCAGGGACTCTATCATGCTGTTGAGCGCCTGCACGTGGGTGCGGGTCATCTCGAAGGCCAGGGTGTCGTTGATGATATTTACGTCCATGCCCTGGCGCATGAGCCAGGCTGCAGCCTCGTAGTCCTCGGCCGTAGTGGAGGAATAGGCAAAGGAACCGGTGTCGGAGTAGAGGCCCATGCCGAGCACGGAGGCTGTCCAGGGCGTTATCTGCACCATCTTGTCCTTCATGCGGGTGATGAGCAGGGTGACAGAGGCACCGGTGTTTGCAAAGTGTGTGAGGTGCGGGTGAATGTCGTCGCTTGTGTCCGGATGGTGGTCCCAGACCTCCACGCGGATGCCGGGATTGTCCAGAAGGGACCAGACGTGGTGCAGGCGCGAGCGCTGCCTTGTGTCCACCACTATGAGGAAGCCGTAACGGGAGAAGTCCGTGTCGCTGTCCACAAAGCGGCAGCCCTCGAGCAGATCGGGGTTCTTGCCTATCTCCTCGTAGAGCTTGTTGAGATTCTTTTCCTGGCTTCCCGGGTAGAGCAGATCGCAGGGCGCGTAGAGCCTGCCTGCAGCCAGCATGGCCGCGAAGGCATCAAAGTCCGCGTTGGAGTGGCAGGTTACCAGGGTCTCGGTGCGAAATTCTGGGTGTGGCAAGCTCATGTCCTGGTCCTCGGGTGGTAGAGTCTGTGCAGGCCCATGAGACGCGAGGTCTGCACGTGGGTGTAGATTTCCGTTGCCGCTATGTCCGCGTGTCCCAAAAGTGTCTGTACGCTGCGCAAATCCGCGCCGCCTTCCAGAAGATGGGTCGCAAAGCTGTGGCGCAGGGTGTGGGGGGAAACGGGGCGGGTGATGCCGCAGGCCCTTGCACAGTCGCGCACAAGGGTGAAGACGTACTGCCTTGTGAGCTCCTTGCCAAAACGGTTCACAAAGACATGGGGCGTTTGGGGCGCAAACAATGGCCTTGTGTGTTCGAGATAGTCGAGAAGTACCCCCTGAGCCCTTCCGTGTATGGGAACAAGGCGTTCCTTTGCTCCCTTGCCAAAAATGCGCAGCATGCCTGTCTGCAGATCGCAGGCATGCAGGGTAAGCTCCACAAGCTCGCTAACACGCAGGCCGGCAGCGTAGAGAAGCTCAAGCATGCAGGCGTCACGCCTGCCCCTGGGGCCTGAAGTGTCCGGAAAGGCTAGCATGGCCTGCACCTCGCTGACGCTCAAAAAGGTGGGAAGGTGCCTTGGGAGCTTGGGGTTCCTGTTCTTTTCTGTGGGATTTTCTCCTGCAAGCCCCTGCTCCACGAGATAGCCAAAGAAGGAACGCAGGGCAGCAAGGCGCCTTGCCTGTGTCCTGGCCTCGAGGCCCCTGCTGTAGCCCCAGGAAAGATAGAGCAATATGGTCTCCTCGCCAACGTTCATGGCTGCCGGGAGAGTTTCGGTGCCGGTACCTGCCATGTCCGGACGATTAGTGTGATTTTCCGAAGGGCAGGCCAGTTCCTGCACAAACGAGCAAAAGTCCCGCATGTCTTCGTCGTAGGCCGTCACTGTGGCAAGGGAGAGGCCGCGCACGGCAAGCAGATAGTCGAGCCAGGGGCGTATGTGCGAGAAGACAAGTGCAGGGGAAAGCCCGCCAGGACTCTCCCTCTCAGGGTCCAGGGAAGGCTTTCCTGCCAACCCCGGACGATTTTCCCCATCCTCCATGTGTCCGCGTGTCCCGCGTCTGGCAAACATCCTCAGAAATACCCCCAAAAGAATGCGTGTTCCCTCTTCTTGTAGCCTGTCACTGTGATGCGGGCAAGGTGCCTTTTTGCAAGCAAAAGGGGGACCCCGATGGCGGGATCCCCCAAAAAAAGTCGGCAAGGTTCGGGAATGGCGAAGGACTATGGACTAGTCCTTCTTCTCCTCTGCGGGAGCCTCTTCGATGACTCTGCTGCCGTCGGTCAGGCTCTTGATGAACTTGTCGCGACATTCGTAGCTGCAGAAGTGGTAGCGGCGCTCGCCGTCGCGCACTGTGATGCTGTCGTCAAGGGAGACATAGGCACCGCACACGGGATCCTTTACCATTTCCCCGGAGGCAACCTTCTTCTCCATTTCCTTCTTGTCAACCTTCTCCTCCTTTTGCCTTTTTTTGAGGATGTCGTTGGCAAAAAGCCTGTACAGTACATAGGCAGCCAGGGCCAGTATGAGCCATTTGATCATGTATAAGGTCCTCCAGGAAGATGTGGCGGAAAAATGTCCGGATCGGGTGTGCTGAAAATGGGGGACAGGTGTTTTCTGTCAGCCCGACCTCTATTGGTAGATCTTATTGCTTTCTGCATGCCAGTCAAGCCTGCCAAGCAGGGTTTGCACGTTTTCGCCCAAGATCTCAAGGTCCGGGTCAAGGTCTCTCAGAGGTACAAGCCAGAATGCGCGAAGAATGAGTCTTGGGTGGGGCAGGGTGCAGAAGGGATCGTTTGATGCGATTTTACCGAAGAGCAGGATGTCCAGATCTATCTTGCGCGGCCCGAAGCGCAGGGCAGGATCCGGGCTTCGCACCCTGCCAAGGGCTGCCTCAAGATTGAGCATGGCCGCCATGAGGCTTTTGGCATTCTCGATGCTTTCTTCCCCCGCAAGATTGAGCTCAAGCACCTGGTTGTGGAACCAGGGCTGGTCTGCGTAGCCCTGGGGCTCTGTCACGTAGATGGGTGAGGCTGCGCGGATCAATACCCCGGGAAGATCGGCCAGACCCTCGCGCGCCCTTTCAAGCATGAGGCATGCGTCCGTGCTGTTGGAGCCAAGGCCGACAAAGACCCTGATCCCGTTTGTGTCCTTTGCCTGTGTCGTGTCGTTCATGGTCTTTTGGGTGAGAGTCAAAAAAAGAGAGTCAGAAAAAGGGCCCCATGGCAGGGGCCCGAAATGCGGATGACAGGGGCGGCTAGTCCTTCTGGCTTATGCGGTTGACAAGGTTGGCAAGCCACTTCGGATCTATCCACTCCACGGGATTGACCTCAAGGCCGCCTACAACCACGCCGAAATGCAGATGATCGCCGAAGGCAAGGCCAGTGGTGCCGGTGCGGCCCACTATGGTGCCCTTGGTGACTGCCTGGCCCTGGCTGACGCTTATGGCGCTCAGGTGGGAGTAGAGGGTCTGCACGCCAAGGCCGTGGTCTATGACTACCACATTGCCGTAGATGCCCAGTTCCGCTGCATAGATGACAGTGCCGTTGTTGGCTGCAGGCACCTCGGCGTTGCGCACAGAGGCAAGATCAAGGCCCAAATGATAGGCCTCGGCAGCTGGCTGGCCGTTGTAGGTGAGCGTGCGGTGATCCGCAAAGTTTGCCCTGGCAGCGGATCTTGGCAGGGGCAGGAAGTTGCCTTCCCAGAGCTTGCCCTGTGCTGTCAGGGTGGAGAGCTCGCGCAGCTTCTCGATGTTCTGGCCGCGTATCTGGGTGTTGATGTAGATGTAGCACTGCAGGGGATCCGCGATCTGTGGGGCAAGGTGCCTGAGCTTTGCCTGTGCTTCCTGCAGGAAGGAGTCGGAAAGGGTCAGCTTGTCGTGACGGAAGTTGCGCTGGTAGGCAAGCACAGTGAAGCGGGTTGTGGTCTCGTTGCCGGCAAGGTCCGTTGCTGTCAGATAGATGTTGTTCTTGAATTCCTGGGGCGTGAGCTGGAAGGGGAAGGGGAAGATGCACACGTAGGAGCCGTCGGCCTGCCTGCAGGCAGGCACAAAGTAGCCGGCAATGACAACGCCCGTACGGGTCACGTCCTCGTCAACAGTGTAGCACACGGCAGAGGATCCGCCCTGCCAGACATTGGCAGGCCTTGTGCGCACGGCAATGCGCGGGGCAATGGGGTCGTAGCGCATCTCGCGTATGTCCGTCTTCGTGTTGCCCTGGCCAAAGCCGGCCATGGATGCGTCCGTGGCCCTGATTTCCAGTTCGAAGATGCCCTCGCTGAGCTTGGCACCCCTGATGGAGATGTTTTCGGTGATGCTGGTCCTGTCCCCGTCGTAATGCTTGCGGAAGAAGGAGGTGAAGACATTGTTTTTGCGTATGCCGACGTTGAGCTCGCGTATGCCCGAGGGATCGCTGACCTGGACGCTGAGAGCCGTGTTCTGGGACATGCGGCCATTGTCCGGGCTGATTGTGACAGTGGGACCGTCCATGTCCTTTAGAAAGGTGTAGGCAACTGCGGCTATGACGCCAAGAACAAGGACAACAAGGATATTGGGCAGCAGACGACGACGTGAAGCCATGGGCACTCCGGGTATGGGAACAGGTGAAATGGGGGGTGTGTGCAAGCAAGCCTGTCTTTTTCAGTCTGTATACCGGGAGAGCCCAAAAGGCAATGAGACGAGAGGAGAGTGGAAACCCGGCACCAGGGGGAGGTCCTGCAAGGGCAGGGCTCTTTCCGGCCTTTTCCAAAAGGTTTTCGGGCTGCAGGGGAAAGGATATGTGTCCATGGACAGAAGGGGCAATTTGTCGTACTTCAGGCTTGCCCGTGGCGCATCGGGCAATTTTTCAACGGCTATTTGTATCCTGCAGGAGCACACGTGCACGACCATGATCAGCAGAACCGGCCCGCCTGGAGCCCGGATCCCCCAAGGCCCGACTTTCCGAGGGTGGATCCGCGCAGGCTCAGGATGCGCATGGTGGAGCGCCTTGCAAGAGAGGGTATTTCCAACACGGCTGTGCTGCGGGCCATGGGGGCGGTTCCCCGCCATCTTTTCGTGGACGAGGCGCTCACAGGCAGGGCCTACGATGCGGCAACACTTCCCATAGGCCGTGGCCAGACCATCTCGAGTCCCTTTACAGTGGCCAGGATGACTTCGCTTCTCGATGTGCGCGAAGGCATGCGTGTTCTGGAAATCGGTACAGGATCGGGCTACCAGGCAGCAGTCCTGGCCTTTTTGGGCTGTATCGTGCACAGTGTGGAAAGGCTCCCCGAGCTGCACGAAAAGTCCACTGCGCTTTTGAAGCGTCTGGGCTGCACGGGGGTGCACACCTGGCTTGCGGACGGGACATTGGGGCTTCCGAAGCTCGCTCCCTTCGAGCGCATCATTGTCACCGCCGGAGGGCCAGCCGTACCCCATCCCCTGCTTGAACAGCTTGACGACAACGGAATCATGCTTATTCCTGTAGGCAACAGCAAAAACCAGCGACTCAAGCGCGTGTTCAGGCGCGCCGGCAGCTATTACGAGCAGGACTGCGGCCCTGCCGTGTTTGTGGATCTGGTGGGCAGCCACGGCTGGTAGGCCCCACGTCTCTAACCTCTAGCAACGAAGGAAGGTCTCAATGGCAGATTGTTCCCATTGCGGGTCGGCCTCTTCCTGCTCCTCAGCTGGCACCAAGGGCGCCTGTCCCGGCGACATGATGGCCAGACAGGACAGGCAAATCGAGGATCGCCTTTCCCATATCAAGCACAAGCTCTTCATCATGAGCGGCAAGGGCGGTGTGGGCAAGAGCTCGGTTGCGGTCAACGTGGCCTGTGCCCTGGTCAAGCTCGGCTACAGGGTCGGCATCCTTGATGTCGATCTGCACGGGCCGAGCGTTCCCAACCTGCTCGGCATTGGCAGCGCCCAGCTCATGGTCAACGAACAGAGCCAGATTGTGCCGGCCATGTGGAAGGACAGCCTCGAAGTTCTTTCCATGGACTCGCTTCTTGGCGAGGACAAGGACCAGGCAGTCATCTGGCGCGGCCCCAAGAAGACAGGCGCCATCCGTCAGTTCATCAGCGACGTGGCCTGGGGCGATCTCGATTTTCTCGTCATCGACTCCCCGCCAGGAACAGGCGACGAGCACATGACCATTCTGCAGTCCATCCCGGACGCCAAATGCGTGGTCGTGACAACGCCGCAGGAAATCTCCCTGGCTGACGTGCGCAAATGCATCAACTTCATCCAAATCACCAATGCCAAGTGCATCGGCCTTGTGGAGAACATGAGCGGCCTTGTCTGCCCCCATTGCGGCGGCCGCATCGATCTCTTCAAGCACGGCGGCGGCGAGGAGCTGGCGAAAAAGGACAGCATTCCCTTCCTGGGCGCCATTCCCCTTGACCTGCAGGCTGTGGTGAGCGCAGACAACGGCGTTCCCGTTGTCACCGTGGAAGGTGACAGCCCCGCAAAGGCGGCCTTCATGGAAGTGACAAAGAATATCGTGGCCCAGGCTGAAAAGGCCTAGGCTCGGCACATATCGGGGAGATCCCCAGAAGACAAAAGCTCCGGTTCATACCGGAGCTTTTGTCGTAGACGGGGCAAAGTGTCCGTCACGCGCCTGCAATACATCCGTGACCCTGCAGGCACGGCGGCAAAGTTTTGTCTTTTCTCCCTTCGGCTTTTGTGCTAAAGCCTTGAGGAGTATCTGCGTAGTATCCTTCTTTTTCATTTTTCCCATTCCCTTCATTCCCGGCAGGGACTTCCCATGCTCACGCTCGCCACCAAAATCACCCTCTTGCGCATTCTGCTCGTTCCCCTGGTCGTTGTTCTGCTCTACTTCGAGAGCAGGACCAACTGCATCCTGGCAGCCATAGCCTTCGCCGCGGCCGGCATTACCGACTGGATGGACGGCTACGTTGCCCGCCACCACCACATGGTCACCAACATGGGCAAATTCCTGGACCCCCTGGCAGACAAGCTCCTTATCTGCGCGGTCCTCATTATGCTGGTGGACCTCGGCTGGGCTCCTGCCTGGGTGGTGATAATCATAGTGAGCCGCGAGCTTGTCATCACCGGCCTGCGCACCATTGCCATAGACGAGGGCATAGTCATGGCCGCCGATCGCTACGGCAAGCTCAAGACAGTGCTGCAGATTGCCGCCATCCTCCCCCTGCTCATCCACTATCCCCTCCTGGGAATAGACATGCACTTCTGGGGTACAATCATCCTCTACCTCTCCATGATCATGGCAATAGTCTCCTGTATCAACTATTTCCGCCAGTTCTGGGTGGAATTCCAGAAGCTGCACGCAGCAAAGTAGGATCATGGGCAAGCCCTTCTCCCTGTTTTTGCCGATTGTACGGGCGAGGTAGATCATGGGTGTCCGTCTTTGCGTGCTCTGCCTTCTGATTCTTCTCAACTGCATGCTCTGCTACAAGGCAGTGTGGGGAGAAAACGGCCTTATCGACCACGGAGCGCTAAAGGAACAGCAGCTCGCTGCCGAAGAGGAGTGCAGAAAGCTCGATGAAGCCAACAGGACGCTGAGCAGAGAAATCAGGCTCTTGCAGACAGACGATTCCTATATGGAAAAGATGGTCCGCGAGCGCCTGCACTATTTGCGCGACAACGAAATTCTCTATCTGTTTGACGATGCGGACACTGCCTCTGGAGGCGCACAATGAACATGAAGATCGGCTGGTACAGGGAAGTTCTGGAGCTCGAACCCGACTCCAGGCTCTTTTTGCCCCTGGCAAGGCTCCTTGCCGAGGAGGGCGAGGTCGAGGAAGCCTGCAGGGTCCTTGGCGAGGGTCTTGTCAGACACCCCACCTTTCTTGAGGCCCGGCTCACCTATGTGGATCTTCTGCGCAGGGCGCGTCTGGACGACGAGGGCAAAAGGCAGCTGGAAAGCCTTGTCTCCTCGCTTGCCGCGCACGACGGGTTCTGGCAGACATGGGCTTCGGGCACTGCAGACAAGGGAGAGCTGGACGCATCCCTTGCCATCAGACTGCTGGCCCTTGTGGTGCGCGGAGTGAAGCTGGATCTCGCGGACATCTTGCGCCGCGGCATAGAAAGCCTCGAGGCAGAGTGCAGGGCATTTGACTTGCAGGACAAAATGGGCGATCAAGCGGAGATCCTTCCCGTGGCCCGGGAAAAGTCCGCAAGGCCCGGCCCAGCAGACGAGCCCTTGGCCCGTCCCATGGCTACGCCCCTGAAACCGGCTCACGCCAATGCCCACGCGGATGCCAGTGCAGCGCCCCAGGCTGCAGGCCCAGCTTTAGCCAAGGCTGCTCCCGCAGGAGAAGATCTTGTCGCTTCTCCCGGGGAGGCTCAGGATGTTTCGGACATTTTCGAACTGACCGAACCCGCGGCAGTTGCGGCGCAAGACAGGGCTGCTTCTGTCATGGAACAGGGCGAACAGGACGTGCCCCAAATTGCGGATGCGTCTTTTGTCGAAGGGGCAGACGACGAGGCCAGCGAAGCCGGGGACGACGAAGGCCCTTGGCCGCCGCGTACGCGCACCATGGCCGAGGTTTTGGCCGAGCAGGGCGACATCGACGCTGCCTGCGACATCTATTCCGAACTTGAGGCAAGGGCCGCAAATTCCGCCGAGGCCATGGAGTACGGAGCAAGGCGCGAGGAACTTCTTGCCCGCAGAAGGGATATGGAAGCCCAGCGCATCCTCGACGCGGCGGATGCGGTCGAGGACCGGGACGACCCGGCCCCCATTCCGGCACGGCTTGGCCCCGAGAGTCTCGGCATGCTCAATGCCCTTGTGAACAGCCTGCAAAGCAGGGTTCACTAGGCCCCACATATTTCACCTTCCCCAAACGCACCAGGAATCCCTGCCCATTGGGCAGGACGGACGATCAAAAGGAGTGCAATGTGCAAACTCCGCTGAAAAGGAGCCTTTCTCTGGCATTGCTTGCCGCCATGCTGACCTCCGGGGCAGCGTGCTCCAGCTATCAGCCGACCAAGAATGTCTGGAAGGGCACCAAGGACCTGTGGTACGAATACGTGAGCCCTCCGGCCTCCATCGACTACAGCGAGACCGGAAAGTTGACTGCCCAGGGCCAGGCCCTTGTGGACGGCATGATGGGCGTCGACATCGAGCTGGCCAAGCTTGAGCGCCTCATGACCAATGCCGACAGACCCCCGACCCGCGGCTGGCTGAACGGCTTCTTCAACGAGGTCCCATGGGTGGACGGCTTCACCGGTCTGAGGGCCGACGGCACTGTGCTTGGCACCGAGGTGCCTGCAGGCAAGCCCCAGGTTACGGTGGACTACGTGCCGCTGCTCTACGAGCCCGCAAAGCAGAGCACCAGGGCCCTGCGCGGAGACATGCAGCAAACCACCATTGGCCCTGTGGTCGTCCTTGCCGCACCATTGTACGACGGCATCGACTTCCTTGGCGTAGTGGCCACCTATTTCCGCATCTCCTCCATCATCGACAGGGTGAAAAAGCCCGACAGTGTGGTGGTCTTCACTCCCCACGGCCTTTTGTGGAGCCCGTACGAGTACGGCGCAACGCCCATGGCCGGCATAGACTGGAACCAGTCCGTGACCAAGGCCAGCTCCGGTGTGGTAAGCAACGAGCGCGGCTCCTTTGTCTATCAGGTGCGCTGGCTGGGCAACCTGCCTCTCATCTTCGCAGTTGCCGACAAGGGCGATTTCCCGAAGAGCACGGGATCCCTTGCAGGCAGCGAAAAGTATTTCCCGAAGCGCGAGAAGCTTCCGGTTCCGCCTCTCAAGGAACGCACGCGTCCTGCCCAGAGCTCGGGCGCGGAATTCCTGCCTCCGCAGCCGGGCCAGGAAGCCAAGGCGCACCAGGGAGGAACCTCTGCCCACGACATCGAGGCAGGAAGCTCCGACTCCATGCTTTTGCAGGAACCCGCGGCACCGGTACGCAAGAGCAGGGTCGCAGAGCGCGACCTCGAGGGCGAGAACACGACCTACAAGCCCAGGCCCAGGCCGCGTGCACAGCAGCGCAGGCTGCCTCCCATCATCATTCCCGACATGCCCGAAGAGGCACCGGCACCGGCTCCGGAGTTCGAGCGCCCGAGCCCCTTCGGTCCCAGGAAGGCCCAGCCGGAGGCAACAGAGCCGGCTGCAGCAACACCCGAGGCAGCACAGACAGCTCCCGAGGCAGCACCCGGGACTACTGCAGCACCTCAGGTTTCGGCACCAGCTGCCCAGACACCGGCAGCCACCCTGTCTGGCGGAAGGCCCTCGCCCTTTGGCCCGCGCCCGACCCAGGCTCCGGCGGCCGAGACCCCGGCTCCTTCGGCCCAGCCGCAGACTGCACCAGAAGCCCCGGCGACATCTGCCGCGCCTGCAGCCCAGCCCGCTGCGCCAGCGCAGCCTGAAGTCGAGGCTGCTCCGAGCCAGGCTCCTGCCATGCTTCCAGGCGGCAGGCCCTCGCCCTTCGGGCCCAGGCCCGCACCGGCAGCTCCCGACGCGCCTGCCGAAACTCCTGCCCAGTAAAAAGAACGTCTTGCCCCCTTGTCCCGGACGGGACAGGGGGGTATTTGTCAGGATATTCCCAATCCCTGGTTTTCGGGACAACCCTCAAGCCAAAGGAAGAAGCTTATGGCCGATGTTACCGTTACCGAACACATACTCTTGCACCAAAAGCGCATGCCCCATGCCACAGGCAAGTTCACGGGTCTGCTCTATGACCTCATCCTTTCCGGTAAGTCCATTTCCCGGCGCATCAATCAGGCAGGCCTGCTCGATATCCTCGGCGGCACGGGCGTGATCAACGTGCAGGGCGAGGCAGTGCAGAAAATCGACGACATTGCGAACCGCCTGCTCATCTACCGCATGGAGCGCTGCGGCGCCATGTGCGCCATGTCGAGCGAGGAAAACCCGGATCTCATCCGCATCGGGCCCGAATTCCCCCGCGGTGACTACATCATGATCTTCGACCCCCTGGACGGATCGTCCAACATGGATGTGGATGTCAACATCGGCACCATCTTCTCCATCTACAGGCGCCCAGAGGGCTGCACTGGCGAGGTGAAACTGGAAGAAGTGCTGCGTCCAGGCACAGAACAGGTGGCAGCCGGCTACTTCCTCTACGGCCCCTCCACCATGCTTGTGCTTTCCACAGGCGACGGCGTGCACGGCTTCACCCTTGACCCCGGTGTTGGCGAATTTCTGCTCTCCCACCCCAACATGCGCATTCCCGAACAGGGCTGGATCTACTCCTGCAACGAGGGCTATCGCGAAAAGTGGTCCAAGGCAGCCTTCGAGTCCGTCGAATACTTCCACAAGGCTCCCTCCTCTAAGGGCGGCGCCTATTCCTCGCGCTATGTGGGCTCCCTGGTTGCGGACTTCCACCGCACCCTCATCTACGGCGGCATCTATCTCTACCCCGAGTACGAGGGACGCCCCAACGGCAAGCTGCGCCTCATGTGCGAGGCCAATCCCCTGGCCTTCCTCTGCGAACAGGCAGGCGGAGCAGCCTCGGACGGACGCATGCGCATTCTGGAAAAGCAGCCCGACGCCCTGCACTGCAGAACGCCTCTCTTCATAGGTTCGAAGAAGGACGTGGCCGCAGTCGAGGAAATCTACAGGCGCAATGCCTAGCGCAAGGCCTTTTGGCACACGCAAGAAAAGAGCGATATGCTTGTTCTGGGAATAGAATCTTCCTGCGACGAAACGGGCCTTGCCCTTGTGCGCGACGGAAGGCTGGTGGATCACGTGCTGGCAAGCCAGGCGGACATTCACGCCCTGTTCGGGGGTGTGGTGCCAGAGCTTGCGAGCCGCGAGCATCTGCGCTTCATTGGCGGTCTCTACGACATCCTTATGGAGCGTCAGGGGCTCGGGGCCGAGGATCTCGATGCCGTGGCCGTGGCCAGGGGGCCTGGCCTTCTGGGCTGCCTGCTTGTGGGCATGGCCTTTGCCAAGGGGCTGTGCCTGGGCTGCAAGGCTCGTCTTGTCGGCGTCAACCACCTGCACGCACACCTTCTGGCTGCGGGCATAGGACACGAGCTGGAATTTCCGGCCCTGGGTCTTCTTGTTTCCGGCGGGCACACCAATATCTACCATCTGGCATCAGAGGTGGAGATAAGGCAGCTTGGAAGGACACTGGACGACGCGGCAGGAGAGGCTTTCGACAAATGCGGCAAGGTCCTGGGCCTTGCCTATCCGGGCGGCCGACTGCTCGATGCCCTGGCACGCAGGGGAAAGGCTCATCCTTCCATGTTCCCACGGCCCTATCTGGACAACGACAACCTCGACTTCAGCTTCAGCGGTCTCAAGACAGCAGCTGCCCTGTATGCGTCTGCAAACTTTGCCCCCGACGCCTGGCCAAGGCCCCTGGAAAGGGTGGACGATGCGCCGCAGGAATTGTGCGACATGTGTGCGTCCTTCAATCTTGCCGTGGTGGAAACGCTTGTGGCCAAGGTGGAGCGCGCGCTTTTGCGCCATCCTTCTGTCCACAACCTTGTTGTGGCAGGCGGAGTTGCCGCAAATACCCTCTTGCGCAGCCGCATGGAAAGGCTCATGGAGGAGCGGGGAGGGCGCATAGCCATGCCGGATCCGGCTCTTTGCACGGACAATGCAGCCATGATAGCCCACGCAGGCTATCTTTTGCATGCCAGGGGCCTTTCAAGCCTGCTCGATCTCGAGGCCATTCCCAGGGGGCGTGTTATCCCGGACGACCTTGTCTGCACAGGCAATGCCTGTGTCTGAGCCGACAGGAAAAGGCTGCGCGGATTTTCGCTCCGGGGCATGCAGGCCCTGCCCAAAAGGCCGATCTTCCCTTGACAATACGGGAAGGCGTCTCTATGTCTAGACAGTCCTCAGGACTGTCCCTTGCGGACTTTCGAAAGACATCCCAACAACTGCAAACAGCCCGAAGCCTGCTTCGGGATCAAGGAGTATACCAATGGCTGATCAGATCACCGATGCCGCATTTGACGAATCCGTTCTCAAATCCGATCTTCCCGTCCTGGTGGATTTCTGGGCACCCTGGTGCGGTCCCTGCCGCGCAGTGGGCCCCATTGTGGATGAAATCAGCAAGGACTACGCAGATCGCCTGCGCGTGTTCAAGATGAACGTGGACGAGAACTCCATCACTCCCGCCAAGTACGGCATCCGCGCCATCCCCACCCTGATCATCTTCAAGAACGGCCAGGTAGCCGCTCAGCACACCGGCTCCATGCCCAAGGAAGAAATCTGCAAGATCCTCGAGACCGTTCTCTAGGAGTCTGCGCGATGGGCACCTTTGACACAGCTGTCATAGGCGGCGGGCCTGCGGGCATCACTGCCGCCATGTATCTTGTCCGCTCCGGCTGCAGTGTTGTGCAGTTCGAGTCTCTGACCCTGGGCGGGCAGGTGCTGACAACAGACAGCCTCGAGAACTATCCCGGCTATCCCAAGGGAATCAAGGGCTGGGAGCTTGCGGACCTCTTCGCTGCCCATCTGGACGGGCTCGAAATCGAGCGCAGGACCAGCGCGGTCCTGGGTATCGAGGGCGAGGCAGGCAAATTTGTCCTGCAGACCTCCGAGGGACCGGTGAACGCGAGGACTGTGGTCATAGCCTCCGGCGCCTCCCACAGGCCCCTGGGCATCGAGGGCGAGGTGCGTCTCAGAGGCAGGGGCGTGTCCTATTGCGCCATCTGCGACGGCAACTTCTTCCGCGGACGTCCCGTGGCTGTGGTAGGCGGTGGCAATTCGGCGCTTGAAGAAGCCCTGTACCTTTCGAAGATCGTCTCGAAGCTTTACCTCATACACAGGCGCGACGAGTTCCGTGCAGCGGAAATCTACCAGAAGCGCGTGCGCGAGGCCGGCAACATAGAGCTTGTTCTTTCTTCCGTTGTGGACAGCCTGCACGGGGAGTCGGATCTCGAGGGGATCACCGTGAAGGATGTGAAGACCGGGGCCTTGCGCGATCTTGCCGTGGACGGTCTCTTTGTCTTCGTGGGCATGCAGCCGAACACCGGTTTTGTGCCTGCCGGCATGCATCTCGAGAAGGGCTTCATAGTCACTGACAATGAAATGCGCACCTCCATTCCCGGCATCTTTGCTGCCGGAGACGTGCGCGAGAAACTCTGTCGGCAGGTTGTCACTGCAGCAGGTGACGGCGCCACAGCGGCGCAGGCTGCCTTTGTTTTCCTGGAACAGCTCAATGCTTAACAATCTGCTACGCTCACTGCTCCTCTGCATGTCCCTGACCCTTGCCACAGGCTGCGGCATCATAGACATGATCTATCTGCCGCCTGCCGAAGACACGGCCCAGGAAATCTTTGAAGCAGGCAACGACGCCATGGCCGAGAAGAACTATGTGCGTGCCGTGGAGCTCTACAACAAGCTGCGCGACGCCTATCCCTTCTCGCCCTACACGACGGATGCCGAACTCTCCCTTGCCGACGCCTACTATCTGGATGGCGAGTATGTGCTTGCTGCCGAAAGCTACAAGGACTTCGAATCCCTGCACCCAAGGCACAAGGCCATAGAATACGTCATCTACCAGATAGGCATGTCCCTGCAGCGTCAGTTCCGCTCCATAGACAGGCCTACCACGGAACTGCAGGAAGCTGTGGCCTACTACCAGAGGCTTCTGCAGCAGTATCCCTCCTCGCAGTACGCCAAGGCCGCGCAGGAGCGCATACTCGAATGCCGCAAGGCCATGGCAGAGCATGAACTCTACATTGCGGACATGTTCTGGCACATGAACAAGTTCGGTCCTGCCTGGCACCGCTACACCTATGTGTCCGAGAACTTCAAGGACGTTCCCGAGGTTGCCAACCACGCTGCCTCAAAGTCCGTGGTCGCCTACCACGAGTACACGAAGCAGCGCAACGAGGAGCGGCGCGAAAGCCGCGAGGGAACCTGGAAGGACTGGTTCCGCTGGCTCTAGAAAGACAAGACAGAAAATACAAGGAAGGGGACTTTCGGGTCCCCTTTTTTTTGTCCCCAAAAAAATTGTTTCCGGCCCTGAGAGGGAATGCCGCCACACCCTGCGTGATGTGCTGAAAAGGACCTTGGTTTTCTTTTCGGTAGTTTGCAGGATTTTGCCCGAGGGAGTAACGTGTCTCACCCCTGGTGCGGGAAGGCGCGTGCTTTCCCGGAACCAATATTCCACGGGCCTGTGCCCAAATCGAGGTTCTCATGAGCGACACGCAAACACATTCCGGCCACGAACAGATGAAGAAGAAGGCAGCGCTGCTGTCCCTGGCGGCTGCGGTCTTTCTCACGAGCGTGAAGCTTGTGGTGGGCTGGTACACCAACTCCCTGGCCATCCTGTCCGAGGCCCTGCACTCCGGCCTGGATCTTGTGGCAGCTCTCATGACCTTCTACGCCATACGCGTGGCTTCGAAGCCGGCAGACAGGCGCCATCCCTACGGGCACGGCAAGATGGAGAACCTCTCCGCCCTGGCGGAAACGGTCCTGCTCTTTGTGGTCTGCGCCTATGTGGGCTACGAGGGCGTGCACAGGCTCATGGAGGGAGGATCTCCGGTTGTGCCCTCGCTTTGGGGTGTTGGCATCATGCTTTTGTCCATGGCCATAGACATCGGGCGCGTGCGCAATCTGCGCAAGGTGGCTAAGGAGACCAACAGCCAGGCCCTGGAAGCGGATGCTCTGCACTTTTCCACGGACATCCTGTCGAGCGCTGTGGTCTTTCTGGGTGTCCTTGCAGTCTGGCTTGCAGACTGGCTGGCCCTTCCGCCAGACGTGGCTGCCATTGTCCACCAGGCCGATACGGTGGCTGCCCTTGTTGTCGCTGTCATCATCTTCAAGGTGAGTCTGACCATGGCCCGCTCGGCCCTGGACTTTCTCATGGACGCGGCCCCGGAGGACATGGAGACAAGGATAGAGGAGGCCGTTTCCGGGATAGAGGCAGTGCGCTCCTTGAGCAGGCTGCGCATGCGCTCCTCGGGCTCCGAGTATTTTGTGGATCTTACTGTGAGCGTGGATCAGCGCCTGAGTGTCAGCGAGGGACACAGGGTGACCTCCCAGGTGGAGGAACGGGTTCTGGAAATCCTGCCCGGAGCAGACGTTCTCGTGCATGTGGAACCCTACAGGGAGGACACGAAAAACAGCCTTCTTGGCAGCATACAGATGGCAGCCCACAGTCTTGAACTCGACATCCACGACATTCGCATTCTGCGCCAGCACGACGGCGGGATAGCCGTCATGGCCCATGTGGAATTCGACGGCGCAGGAAATTTTGCGGCAGCCTATGCGAAGTGCAAGGAGTTCGAATCCAGGGTGATGGCCGAGCATGAAGGTGTGACGCTCCTCACCCACATCGAGCCGGACAAGAACGAGCAGACTTCGAGCGAGCTTGTGCCCGGACGCGACAGCGAGGCGGACCTTGTGCAGGCAAGAATCGAAGAATGCGCGAAGCGGGAGCCCTTGATCTCCAATGTGCACGGCCTTTCCTGCTTTCGCACGCCCCTGGGGCTTGAGATTGTCTTCCACTGCGGGGTGTGCTCGTGCCTGAGCGTCTTGCAGGCACACGACATTGCGGATCGCATGGAAAAGGCCCTGCGAGCCCAGCCTGGCGTCGAGAGTGTCCTCATCCACATGGAGCCGGGAGACGAGGAACCGGTCTGTCGCCTGCTCGGAAAGAATCAGGGGTAGGGGAGAGGATCACAGGAAATGAAGCAGGGGCCAGCAAAATCTCCGGATTTTGCCGGCCCCTTGCTCATGGAAGTCCCAGCTTATGCGTCTTTTTTTCCTGCCGCAGCCTCGGCTGCGTCCGAAGGCTTGTCAGCCGGCCCTGTCGCTTTTTGCGCAGGGCGTCTGTCCGCAACTTCGCCCTCGGCAAGGCCGACCCTGTCACTGATACCCATGTGTTCGAGCAGGGCGTTCCACAGATTGGCCATGCCCCTGCGCTGGGCTGCAGAGGTGACGACAGGGCGCCTTTTGGCAAGGCCAGTCCATTCGGCTATGCGCGCGTTGAGCTCGCGCTGGCGACACTTGTCTGATTTGGTGAGAACAGGGATGATGGCAAGACCCAGGCCCTGCGCGTACTCGACCAGATTGATGTCCAGGGCCTGAGGGGGAAGACGCGAGTCCACAAGGAGGACAAGGGCCTTCAGGGAGGAGCATTCCTTCAGATAGCGTTCGAGAAGCTTCCCCCATTTCTCCCGTTCCGCGTGATTGGCCTTTGCGTAGCCGTAGCCTGGCAGATCTACCAGAAAGAAGTTCCATGGGGAAACGCGGTAGTAGTTGATGGAACGTGTCTTGCCTGGAGTTGCGCTTACCTTGGCGAGCTTGCGCCTCTGTGCCAGGGCGTTGACAAGCGAGGACTTGCCCACATTGGAGCGTCCTGCCAGTGCCAGCTGGGGGGCGTCGTTGTGCATGAGCTGATCGAAGGTATAGGCTGTGGTTTCAAGCTCGAGTTTTGGAGTGGGCATGTCTCCTCCGTGTAGCAGTATTGGAAATTCTGTCCGATCCTACTGTCAGCAAAAGGCCCTGACAAGGGCAAAAAACAGCCGGATCCAGGGAAAATCGGCAAAAATTTCCCCGCAGCGCCCCGGGGCAGTCTTTGCGGGGAGATTTTTCAAGATCCTTGGAATCAGGGAACAATTTTTGCATCCATGCAGGAATTTGCCGCAACGAGGATCTTGACAGGAAAGGGCAATAGGGTATCTTGAGGAACTCAGATTTTGCCAATATCCTGCATTGACAGGAAAATTTTTTCAAGGAGCCCCTATGTATTCCACCACTGACTTTCGCAAAGGCCTGAAGATTGAGGTAGACGGCATTCCCTACGAAATTGTTGACTTCCAGCACTTCAAGCCCGGCAAGGGTGGCGCCATGGTGCGCACCAAGCTGCGCAACATCCTCACCGGCCGCATGCAGGACATCACCTTCCGCAGCGGCGACAAGGTGGGCCGTCCCGACCTCGAGACCCGCGACATGCAGTTCCTCTACAAGGAAGGCACGGATCTCATCTTCATGGACATGACCAGCTACGAGCAGATCCAGATGCCCGCTGACGCCACTTCCGGCAAGTCCGACTTCTTGAAGGACGGCCAGCAGTGCCGCGTGCTGCTCTACAAGGGCAATCCCCTGGACATCGATATCCCCATGTCCCTGGTGCTTGAGGTCGTGGAGACCGAACCCGGCGCCAAGGGCGACACCGTGAGCAACGTGACCAAGGCTGCCAAGCTCGAGTCCGGCGCAGTGGTGCAGGTTCCCCTGTTCGTGAACGAGGGCGACAAGATCAAGGTCAACACCGAAACCAGGGAATATCTCGGACGCGAATAAATGCCCTTCGAGGACGAGTTCAGGGAGAGACCGCGCGGTTTCTGGCTGAGGGAGATGTTCGGCGTCTTCCTCTTGTTCTGGATGGTGCTTTTGCTCATGAGTCTTCTGAGCTACAGCCCGTCGGATCCGAGCCTCAATCACGCGATGAGCCGTGGCAAGGTGACCAATCTCGGTGGTCTTCTGGGCGCCTATACGGCAGGATTCCTCAACGACCTCTTCGGTTCCGGTTCCCTTTTGCTGCCCCTTCTTCTGGGCGGCATAGGGCTTGGCTTTCTGTCCCAGCGCCTTGCCCTTACGTGGTGGCGCTGGCTTGGCTGCGCCCTCACGTCCTTCAGCGTGCTGGTCTTTCTGGCAGCCCTTGACGTTCATATCGGCGATCTGCAGGCCGGAGGCATGCTTGGTGCCATCATCTACCATGCCTCCAAAAGCCTGCTCTCGCCCTTTGGCGCAGCCCTTTTGTGGCTCTTTCTCCTTTTTGTGGGTGTTCAGCTCTTCGTCGATCTGCCCTGGCGCAGAATCGTGGACAGGCTGGGCACCTTTTTTTCGCGCTTTGTTGTCCGCGACGAGGACGAAGAGGAGGACGGGGAAAGGGATCGGGGAGACTTTATCCTCATGGAGGATGAAAACCGACCCCGTGCCGCACGCCTGCGCAAGATGAGGGACAATCCCGACGCAGAGGAAGAAGAGGACGAGCCGAAGGACAGGGAGAGGACAGGGGGGATAGGCCTTCGCGTGCTCAAGGGCCTCAAAACTGTTGCGGGCAGGAAGGGTCGCAGTGGCGAGAGGGACGAGGACGGCTTTTTGCCGGTTCCGGTCAGAAACTGTTTCAGACCTTTGCGCCTTGCCGAGGAGGACATACCCTTTGCCAGCTGCGAGAGCTCCGATGTTCCCATGGATCACAGCTACGCGGAGCAGTATGCGCCAAAGCCTGCCTTTTCGCGTGTCGATGCGGAGCGCAAGGCCCAGGCGAACAGGGGCCGCGTCAGGGTAGGCAAGGAAAAGGGCGCACCCCTTCTGGAACTCCTCGAAATGGAGGAGGGAACCAGGGACGAAAAGTCCGCAATGCCCGCTTTTGCGGCTCTCGACCAGACAGAGAAGGATGTCCTCTTTGCCGAGGATGAGGCCGATATTGGCATGCCCGATACCAGGGATGGGGGGCGTGAAGGATTTGTTCCTGCGGGAGCCGTTCCTGCAGGCTCTGCTCCTGAAGAAGACGGCCCGGATACTGGCAAAGCGGATACCGATGAACCGGTCGCAGAGACAGGCAGAGCCGCCGTATCCGCTCCTGCATCGGCAACACCTGCCGAGGCCGGTGGCATGGGCCAGGGGAAGACTGGCAAGACTGTGAGTGCCTCGGGCCTTCCGGCCTCTGCCAGGGAGATTGAGCCGGACGACGATTTCAGGCTCTTTGGCCGCGGCGTTTCGGGTTCTGGGGCATTTGCCGAAGAAAAGCCCCTGAACGCCTCTTCGCGCGCAAGGGAAATGACTGCACTCTTCGGAGGCGAGGACGATGGCCCCCTGGATATGGCGGACGACGCCCTGCCCTGGGGAGGAACGGACAGGCAGGCCGCAAAGGCAGGGCCTGCCAAAAGGGCCCAGGCAAGGGATGTCCGGTCCATCGATTTGGGCAGCGCCCGTGTCCTTGATCCTGTTGTGAACATTCCCGAACCCCTTGCCCCGGATCTGGACGAGCCGGACATGGAGGACGAGGAGGACGACATCCCGCAAAGGCCCGCAAGGCCCGAGATTGTGCGCAGCAAGGCGCCCGAGCCCGCTGTGACAAGCTCGCGCAGCGTCAGTCGAGACGGTCTTTTTCTGCCTCCCCTGGAGCTTTTGCAAAAGCCCGAGGGAGACCAGGAAGACCTTGAGGTCCAGGACGAGGAACTCGAAGAGTGCGAGGACAGCCTCATGGGCTGTCTTGGGGACTTTGGCATCCAGGCAGAGCTTGTCAGGGCAACACCAGGGCCTGTGGTCACCACCTACATGCTGCGCCCGGCCCCCGGCGTTTCGGTGCGCGCCTTTGTACGCCACACCGAGGACATTGCCCGTGCGCTCATGGCGGTTTCCGTTTTCATCCAGGCTCCTGTGCCGGGCACGGACACCGTGGGCATAGTCATCCCCAACCGCACCCGTGCCATGGTGAATTTCCGCGAGATAGCGGAAAACGCAGTCTTTGCGGAATCCGGCGCGGCACTCCCGCTCATTGTGGGCAAGGACACGACAGGCCAGCCTTTTGTGAGCGATCTTGCAAAGATGCCACATCTGCTTGTGGCAGGCGCCACAGGCCAGGGCAAGAGTGTGTGCCTCAATGCCATGCTCACAAGCCTGCTTTTGCGCAAGACGCCCGCGGAGCTCAAGCTCCTCCTTGTGGATCCGAAGCGCGTGGAAATGGGCATCTACGAGGACGAGTCCCACCTTGTCCACCCAGTGGTCAAGGAAGTGGAGGACGCCAAGAACGCGCTTTTGTGGGCAGTGCGGGAGATGGACCAGCGCTACAGCCAGATGTCCAGGCTCTACACGAAGAACATTCAGGGCTATAACGCCAAACTCGCCTCCTACAAGGGAAACCTTCCCCCGGAACTGGCGGATCTTGCGCCCATGCCCTATATTGTCATTGTCATAGACGAGCTGGCAGACCTCATGCTTCAGGCCCGCAAGGACGTGGAGCCCTGCATCATACGCCTGGCCCAGCTGGCCAGGGCCTGTGGCATCCACATGATCATCGCTACCCAGCGCCCCAGTGTGGATGTGGTGACAGGCCTTATCAAGGCCAACTTCCCGAGCCGCATATGCTTCCGCGTCTCCTCGCGCCAGGACAGCATCACGACCCTGGGGCAGGCAGGGGCCGAAAAGCTCCTTGGCAACGGCGACATGTTCTTCAACCCCAACGGAGGCCATCTCATCCGTCTGCACGGCCCCTTCCTTCGCGACGAGGAAGTGCAGTCCGTGGTGGATTTCTGGAAAAAGCAGGTGAAGCCCAACTACCAGGTGGACTTTGCCACCTTTGGCCAGGAAGAGGAGGAGAGCGCTCCTTCCGGCAAGGGTTCCGTGTCGAGCCAGGACGCCATGTACCAGGATGTCATTGAATTCTGCAGGGAAAAGGGGCATGTCTCCATCTCCCTTCTGCAGCGCCGCTTCAACATAGGCTTCAACAAGGCTGCCCGCTATATGGATCAGCTGGATCGCGACGGCCTTGTGGGGCCCTCTCCGGGAGCCGGCAAACCAAGGCCTGTGCTCATACGCTAAGGCCAGGATACATCAAAATGCCACAGAGGATGGATATGAACAGGATTGTATGCGCGCCCATGCGCATTCTCATGTGTCTTTGCATGTGCTTGTCTTGTTTCGCGCAAGGCGCCCTTGCAGCTGACGAAATAGCCACGACCATACGCGACCGCTACGCTTCCCTCAAATCCTTCCAGGCCAACTTCACCCAATATTTGACTCATCAGGAAAGCGGGCAGACGGAAAAGCGCGAGGGAGAACTTCTTTTCAGACGCCCCTTCCTGGTTTCCTGGGAAACAAAGCCCCCGGTCGCGGAAAGGCTCATCATCACCGACAAGGAGATCTGGGACTATATCGCGGACGAGAACATTGCCTACCGCTACCCAAGGGAGCTTGTGGAGGACTCGCGCTCCCTCATCCAGGTGGTGACAGGCCAGGCCCTGCTCTCCAAGGACTTTGACGTGAAGGACGCTGGAACAGAGGGCAAGCTGCGTATTCTTCAGCTCTACCCCAAGGAACCCGTGCCCCAGCTTGTGGAGGCGCGCCTCTATGTGGATCCCGAAAAGGGCTATATCCAGCGCGCTGTCATCACCGACTTCTACGGCAACGCCAACGACGTGCGCTTCACGTCCTTTATTCCGGACGCAGACATTCCTTCCCGCGCCTTCCGCTTCACTGCCCCCAAGGGCGTGGAAGTGGAGGACCGCATAGAAAAGCCCGCCATAGAGTCCAGGGACCTTTTCTAGACCCGTACACAATGCACGCACAAGGCTCCGGTGTTCCCGGGGCCTTTTTTTGCAGTGCGCCCGGCATGGCGCAGGACTAGGAGGTGCAAGCTCTCTGAGGGCCCGGCAGCGGGAACCTCGAAAAGACAAGGGGCTTGTCGCGAGGCAAGTTCTGAAGGAAGTCTATGGCAAACCACTGACCTAACGGACAGAAACCGTATATGAGGCCGGCGTGTCGGATGAGAGGGTCGCGAAACTCAAAGTCCAATAGCTGCACGGAAGGCGGCAGGCAATGGCAGGGAGCATGGTGGAATAGCCATCAATCCCACATGCATGGGGCCTTTCCAAATGCGTGGCTAAGGAAACACGGACTCTTGTCGCTTTTCGAAATAACGGAGTGCCTCAGAGCCAAGCAAGCCTTGTTTAGTTGAACCGCCGTGATACGTGACCCGTACTCCGGTGGTGTGGAAGGTACCCGATCCCACAAAAAAACGGGGCCCCTAAGGTACCCCGTTTCCTTGAGAATTTGTTCCCTGCCTATTTGGGCGCGGATTCCTCGTATTCCCTGCGCAGGCTTTCCATGACCTCGTGCACTGTGCTTATGCGGTCGATGCGGCCCACGTTGGTGCCGCAGAAGGCAAAGCCGGTTTTCAGATTGCCGCGCATGGCGCTGAGCAGCGCCAGGGCAATGCAGTAGGGGGTCTTTTCCCTGTTACAGGTCTTCACGCAGTGGTAGATGCAGCGGAAGGGCTTCTTGAGACCCTTGCGCGAGGCTTCGATGAACTCGTTGTCAATGGCGCGGCCGGGCATGCCCACTGGGGAGTGGATGATGGTCACGTCCTCGGGCTTTGCCTTTACATAGGCTTCCTTGAAGCGGATGTTGGCGTCGCACTCTTCCGTTGCCACGAAACGCGTGGCCATCTGCACGCCGGAGGCTCCGAGCTCAAGCATGCGGCGGATGTCGGCACCAGTGAAGATACCACCGCCTGCAATGACAGGCACTGCGCGCCCGCACTTGTCCTCAAGCTCTTTTGCGACATCCACGATGGGGGGCACGATCTGCTCAAGGGAGAAGGAGGGATTGGTGATTTCCTCTTCCTTGAAGCCCAGGTGGCCGCCGGCCTTGGGGCCTTCCACCACAAAGGCGTCAGGGGTGTAGTTGAAATTGCGCATCCATTTCCTGGCCAGGATGGAAGCGGCCCTGGCGGAGGAGACAATGGGCACAAGCTTTGTCTTGAAGTCTTCCTTTTTCTGCTCGCAGGCCTCGAGAAGGTGCTTGGGAAGATCCGTGGGAAGTCCTGCGCCGGAGAAGATGAAGTCCGCACGGGATTCGATGGCAGTGCGCACAAGCTGGCTGAAGTGGGTGAGCGCCACCATGATGTTGACGCCGATAAGCCCTTGGGTCTTTTCCCTGGCCTTCAATATTTCCCTGTTCAGGGCACGCAGGTTGGCAGCAAGGGGATCCTTGGTCACATCCTTGTCGAGCAGGCCAATCATGGCTGCAGCTATGACTCCTATGCCGCCTTCATTGGCAACTGCCGAGGCTAGACCCGACAGGGAAATACCCACGCCCATGCCGCCCTGCACGACGGGCATGGTGGCTGTCAGATCGCCGATCTTGAGGGAAGGAAGCGTCATAGGTCCTCCGGGAAGCTGAATGAACACGAGGTGTCTTGCCAGGGTTCAGGATGTTCTTGCCAGGGTTTTGGCCATGGCAAAAGGGTTGAAAAGATAGAGGTTCCAGTCAGTCCGTGAACCCTTTTTCTACACAAGGAAGGGAAAAAAGGCAAATATGGCTTTTGTTGCGCAATCACGTGACAAATGGCCGAAAAGTCCCGTGGCAGGGGCCCGAAAGGGAGCTTGTGGCACACATTTGCCAAAATTGCGGAAAATTTCGTGTGCCTCAGACCCGATACCTTGAGACGGTTTCAAGGACAGCCTTTTTTGCGCTGCCGTAGATGTTTTCCGGCAAGGGGGAAAGCAGGCGCTCCACGTGTCCCTGCGCTGCCAGCACCCTGCGTGCGGCCTCGAAGTTCAGGCTGTTGATCCAGCTGCCAAGCAGCAGGCGAAAGTCGTTGACGGAACGCAAGTCCTCGTAGGAGGCAGTGCTCCCCTCAAGGGCGCAGTCGATGACCTTCTGCGAAAAAAGTTCCGGATCGTCCGGAAGGCTCAGAATGGCTGTGGGCTCGTAGGGACCAGGTCCCGAGAGGTGCCCGTCTATGACGCGCAGGATGTCTATCTTGTCCGCATCGCGAACGACCTTGAGTGCCACACTCTCCTGCATGCCTTCGGGGATTTCGGCCGCGTTGTGCCAGCGCACAGCCTTTGTGACCTCGGCTTTCACCTCGTTCGGCTCGTTGCCAAGGATGTGACAGAATTTGAGGATGCTCTCGCCGATGAGGCCGTGGTTTGCGGATTTCTTGTCCCTGAAGCTTTGCCACAGCCTGTACTGCAAAAAACGTCCCACATCGTGGTAGAGGGCGGAAAGAAGAGAGATGTATGTCTCCTGCTTCTCCAGCCCCTCGCTGTGGCATATGCTGCGAGCAAGGTCCACGACCTTCATGGTGTGGACTATCTTGAGCTCCATGGGTCCCTTGTCGTGGGGACAGGCCTTCATTTCCCTGGCTGTGTATTTGCGAAACCAGACAAGGTGATTCTCGAAGCCTGCCTTCGGCCTGTTGGGAAGAGCGAAGGGAAAGGGAGGCAGGGGAAACCAGTCCGTAAATTGCCTGTTTTCCCCAGTGGCAATCTTCAGCTGGATTGTGAAGGGCCATTTCCGTACCACGACGGCCTTGCCTGCCTTCAAAAGCTTGCGGGCCTTGGTTGGCGCACAGGGCATAAGCGGCTGCCCGCGCATGTTCAACACAATGACGTTCAAGTTGTGCCTCCTGTGCAACAGGGGCGTTGCCCCTGGCAGGGACGAAAGCGGGATATGGGCCCACTATAGGCAGGTATGCCCGGGGACTCAAGGCTAGGCAAGGCAGAGCTGGGCAAAGCTGCAGCGCCCGCAGCGTACGGGATCGCGCATCTGTACCAGTTCTTCCGTGTGCTGCATGTGCAGGACAACAAGCTCTACCAGCTTTGGACACAGGGAAAGGATGCGCCTGTGGCGCTCGTCCATCTCGTCGCTTGCCCTGCCTTTCCTTTTCAGAGCGTCGATGGGGATTTCCTCGCCTTTTGAGGCAAGGGCCACAAAGGCAGCGTCCCCGAACTTCCCCTCTGGCCAGATGTCCGGCCGCATGCTTTCCCTCTTCAGCTGCCTTGTTTCGTGTGTGCAGATGGTCACATAGCAGGGCAACTGTATGCTCTTGGCGTTTTCACGCAGGGTCAGGAAAAGCTCATGCAGGGTCCTTTTGTCCGTGGCGTCCAGGGTGGAGGCCACGGTCAGAGCCTGCACCTTTTCGAAGAAAGCGTCCATGGTCCACAGTCTCGGGTGCACATTGTTGATGCGCGTTCCTGTCTTGTAGTCCAAAACCACCAGACCCCGTTTGCGCCTGTCCATCCTGTCTATGCGGCCGAAGAGGGAAATGTCTCTGCCGGAGACACTGACATGGGCGCTGATGTCCCGCTCAAGCAGGATGGGTCTGCTGTCTTCGGGCTGGTTCAGGATATAGGTCTCCAGCTTGCGGGAGCCCTGGGCCTCCAGCATGGCAAGACTTGCAGGAGGGAGCGTCATGCTCAAAAGACAGCTGTCGGAGTGGAGGGTGTCCCTGAAGATTTCCACAAGCTCTTTCGCGCAGGCCTCCCTGTCTTCGAGAAGCTCGTTCAGATGGCGGCCATGGAAGGTTTCGAGCACCTCGTGGATAAGGGTGCCAAGGCCTGTGGGATCGTCCGTCTCGTTGACCATCTCAAGGGCCTTGAGGCCTGCGAGGCGGGCAAAGCCGAATTGCAGGGGGCAGGAGAGATACTGGTCCATGGCAGAGGGCGAGAGCGGGCTTGCAAGCCTGTCCTGCAAAATCTCGAAGATCCTGTCCTGTACTGGCAGGGTCCGATCCTGGGGCTGCATGGGGGTGAGCACGCAGCGGGCAACCTCAAGGGGTGCCTCGCCGCTGGCAAGCACCCTGCCAAGCTTTTGCTCCAGCTCCCAGATGTACTCTTCCACAAAGCGGCTTCTGCTCTTCTTGCCATCGAAAAGCCAGGTGCGGGTGATGCCCTCCTGCCAGTAGAAGAACTTTTCGCCGGAGCTTTTGCAAAGCCTTAAGATCCCGTAGCCTGTCTCGGTCTCCTCAAGGCGCAGATCCGGAAGCCCAAGGACTGCGCGCAAGGAATCCGGGAGCAGGGGATCGTGCTTCTTTGGGCCCGGGAGGCTGTCGTCCGTTGCGTCCAGCACATAGACCCTGTCGAAGGAGAGCAGGGTGCTTTCCAGCACGTTCACGATCTGCAGGCTTGCCTCGCAGGGATTGTGCCTCTTCTGGGGGGAGTCTGGAACAACGCTTGCGCCCGGTTCGAAAAACATGTGCTCCTTGCCGCAGAAGTCGTCCAGGATGCGCACAAGGACCTTCAGGCCGAGCTCGCTTTCGTGCAGCAGGGTGTTTCTCAGCATGGGGATGAGCCTGTGCTCGATGTGGAAGAGAGCCTCCATGTCCACCGGAGATGTCGAGCGCAGGGTTGTGCCCCTGGTGTTGAAGTGATCGCACAGGCCCTGCAGGGCCTGTGCAAGATCCTCCGTAGTCGAGATTTCTGCAAAGCCCGTGACAAGGACCAGGAGAAGCTCGCGCATGGCAGCGCTTTCGGCAGGAGCGTCGTCGAAGATCTCGGCCCGAAGAACGTCCTCGAAGGGGTCAACAAAGCGCAGGCCGCGGCACAGCTGGGTGCGGTATCTGCGAATGGCAGGCAGGATGCCTTCGCCAAAGGGTCCCTCAAGGCCTGCCAAAAGCGGGGAATCCGCGCAGGCAAGCAGGCGCTTCCAGTGGTAGCGGCCCTCGTTGTCCCTGTTGTCCTGCAATAGAAGGAGATCGTGCACAAGCTGGAAGATGGGAGTGTCTGCGACACACAGGCCCATGGCAATGTTGAGGTGCGGGCGCAGGCTCTCCGGCACATGGTGCAGGGTGGGCATGAGAAGGCCAGCCGTAGGCAAAAGGACGCAGGCCTTCTGCTCCGTATCCAAGCCTTGAAGGTCGTCCCTGAGCCTTGAGAGCTGGGAGTGGAGATCGTAGCCGGAGAAAAAGTGTACGGAAGGCTGCGAGCCTTTTTCGCTCCCGCTCTTCTCGTCATTATGCAGCACGGCCTCTGCCTGCCATTCTTCGAGAAGCTGCACGTGGCGCTGGCAGATCCAGTGGGCCCTGTGGCGTCTTGCGGGATCTGCCACCAGGGGATCCGTGTGCAGGCAGATTGTTGCGCCATCCTCCCACAGGCGCTTCAAAATGAGCTCGCGGGTGGCGTTCAGATTGTAGAAGCCCATGATGTAGACAGGCCTGTGCCTTGTGGGGCGCACAAGGGAGGGCAGGGGATGTTCAAGGGAGGCTGCCACCTCGTACTGGGCAAGCCCTGTTGTGGTCAGATTGTGTTCGTTCAAAAGCGCAAGGTAGTTTTTCCCTATCTGCCCCAGGGACTGCAAAAGCTTTGCAGCCTCGGGCAAGACCTCGTCGTCGCAGGCAAGCACGTCCTCTGGCAGGATGTTGCAGCCAAGCATCTCGTCCACAAGGCTTGCGATCTTCTCGCCCCAGGGAAAGAAGCTGTTCAGATCCATGGAGGCGAGCATGTCCTTCGCCTCGCCCTCGTCGAGCATGTGTATGGCCTGCCAGACAAGGTGCACGCTATCGAGGATCGAGGCTTGAGTCGGGGAGGAGCGCTTCACTTCCTTGTGCCAGAGCTCGACAAGCTCCGTTAAGGTGAGAAGACGCGGCAAAATCCTGGTCTCGCCCGGCCTTGAAAGAAGTCCCTGCAAATACTGCCAGGGGCGGTAGGTGGGCGACACAAGCAGGGGGACATCGAGTGTCCCTAGATTCTCACTGTCGAGAAAGCGTGCGAAGGAAGGCAAAAAGGGCCTGTTCCAGGAAAAGATGTGTATGGGCTTTTGCATGGGGCTACTCTCCGCCTTCTTCGTCTTGCTCGTTGTTCCCGTCTGCTGGATCCAGCATGCTGCGGCCTGCAGGGCCCTTGTACAGCCTTGCAAACTCTTCTTCGGCAAGGAGGATCACAGACGCAAGATTGCCGCGCACAGGGCCGTCGGGTGCCAGGCTTGTGCCGTCCGCAAACACAAGGTGCAAACGCCTTGGCTTCAGGTAGACGATGACGCCCAGGGGGTTGCAGGAGGGATCGGCTGCCTTCAGGGTATTGAGGTAGGCGCGAACCTGGGCGTGGTAGCTCACCATGAAGGATTCTTCTGTCTGGCCGTGCTTGTATTCGATGACCATGGGGCCTTCGGGGTGGAGCACAAGCAAATCCGTGCGCAAAATCTTGCCGTTCTTTGTTGCTATGGACTGTTCGGGAAGCCCGTAGCGCATCCAGCCGCAGCGCTCGTCCAGGGCAGCGTACCAGGAAAGCTCGGCAGCTGTTCTCTCCCGGAAGTTTGTGCCGTCCCCAAGCCAGGGGAATTTGGCAAGAAGGTCTGTCACGATGCGCTCCCTGGCCCTTGCGTAGTCACCCGCATTGTCGCGCACACCCTCAGGGAGGCGCGCCATCTCCTCAAGGCAGGCGTGTACAAAGACACCTTCCTCCCTGGCCCTGTCCCTGGGGTGGCTCTCGTCCAGAAAGTCGAAATGCAGCCGAAGATTGGGCATCCAGGCCATGGGGCTCCAGGCGGAATCTGCGGCATAGCCCTCGCGCTCTCCCATGTCCCAGGCTTTTGCACGTGCTGCCGTGTTCCCTGTTTTGCCTGGTTCAAGGGGATCGGAGTGCGCACTCTCTATGCATCCTTCTGCCCTGTCCCCTGCGGGTTCATGTACATCCCTGTACTCGGACCAGGGTAGGGCCTCGGGGATTGCCGGGCCAGCCAGTTCCAGAAGCCTTTCCAGCTGCTTGCCATCGCCCTGGGGCTTTTCGGAAAGAAAGACGTACAGGCGCCGCTCGGCTCTTGTGAAGGCCACGTAGAAGCGGTTGATGGCCTCGAAGGCGTCCTTGAGGTCCATGGCAGTGCGCATGGGAAAGAAGCTCTTGCAGGTGGCAAGAGCACGCAGGGGTTGGGGATGCAGGGGTGTTATGTATTCGACCACCATGGTCTCTGCGCTGGTTCTGGTCCTTTGCGATGTCCAGGGGGTGATGACCACGGGTGCCTGCAGGCCCTTGGCCTTGTGGGTGGTCATGATGCGCACGGCGTCCATGCCCTCGGGCATGGGCACCTTTTCCTCCTGGCCGTGCTCGTTCCAGTAGTCGAGAAAGTCTCCCAGGGAGCGGATGCCGCGCCCCTGCGAGGTGTACAATATCTCCAAAAAGCGCTGCAGGAAGGGACCTGCTTCGGGAAAGCGCTCAAGGACATTTTCCCTTGCGTACCATTCACTCACCATATCGTAGGGAGTGATGCTGCCGCTTGCGTCCAGAAGAGGTGCGAAGATGGTCTCCCAGGCCTCGGGGTGAAGCCTTTGCCAAAGCAGGGCCAGGCTCGGCCGCCCCTTGCCCTGCAAAATGCTGTCGCCAAGAAGGGCTTCGGGCATGTCCTGTGAAATTTCCTCGAACGCATCGTCATCGTCCACGTCGCGGCCGGTATCCTTCCCGTTCAGATCGCGCCTTTTCTTGCGCAGGCGCGAGAGCAGGGAAAGCTCTGTGTCGAGAAGGGGCCTTGAGACGTCGCGCTCGCCATCCCGCGCAACAATGCTTCCGCTGGCAACTGTCCAGAAGGCAACGTCGTCTTCCGGAGCGCGCAAAAAGGAGAGCAGGGCTATGGTCTGCACGATGAGCGGGTGATCGCTCAAAAGAAGGCTGTTTTCGGTGATGACCGGGATGCCCTCGGAGCTCAAGTGGCGCGCAAGTTCCATGGCCTTTCTGTTTGTGCGCACAAGGACCAGAAGGTCTGCCCAGGGTGTTCCTTCGGCGTGCTCCCTTTGTGCCACAAGACTCACTGCCAAAAGCTGCTCGTCCACGACCTCGTCCATGCCCGAGGTCACCTTGCCTTCGTCTCCATCGCTGCCTTCGCCCCCTTCTCCGAAGCGGATGAGTGTCACGCGTCCGCCATCAAGGGTCCTGGGAGAGGGCTTTTGCGCGCCCTTTTGGTAGGCCTGTGCCATCTTGGCCGCCACGTGTTCGAGGATGGGTGTCTCGGGATCCTCCGCGTCCTGAATGAGGGAGGGCACCTCTCCCACAAGGCCCTGGTAGCTGGCGACTTTCTCATCGTCCGGCACAAGCACAAGCTCGCAGTTTTTCGCGTATTCCAGGGGAGCAAAGAGGGCGTTGTTGAAGGCAATGATTTCCTTGCGCGAGCGCCAGTTGTTTTCGAGCGTCTGACGGTCTACGCCAGAATCGAGCATGCACGTCAGGTCTGCGTCCTGCGCTATGTCGTCGAAAAGCTCGCTGTCGCCCCCGCGAAAGCCGTAGATGGCCTGCTTGACGTCGCCGACCCAGGACAGGGAGCCACCGGAGGAGAGCGCCTCTGCCACAAGGGGTTTCAAAGCCTCCCAGTGATCCCTGCTCGTGTCCTGGAACTCGTCTACCAGAAAATGGCTTATGCGCGTGCCCATGCGGCACAAGGCGTCCGCGACCCCGAAGTCCCCGGAGAGGATGTCCCTGACCATGATGGGGATGCGGTCGTTGGGCACAAGACCCTCGTGCTGGAGATTGGCAGCGTACCTTTTGTGTATGAGGCGCGCCATTGTGATGAGGGGCTCGTGTATGCGGCTTTGGGTATGGAGGTGATCAATGGGCAAAAGATCGTTGCAGGTCAGAACAAGCTCGTCGTAGCTCTTTGCCAAATCGTCCGGAACAGGGCCGCTCGCCTTGACTGTCTTGATGGCACTTTTCTTGAAGGAGGCGCTGTCGAGGGCCTTTAGAAGATCCGTGTCCAGGCGCAGCCTTGCAAGTTCCGCAAGGGAGGCGGAAAGAGTTTTTTTGCCGAGCTTTCCTTCTGCAACGATCAGGACTTTTTGCAGACCCTTCTTGAAGGTCTTGTCCATGACAACGGGGCTGTCGCAGCCGTCTGCGCACTTTCCGTCCGCGCGAACAATCGTGTCTATGAGGGAGAAAAGGCGCTTTTTTATCCTGGGCAAAAGCCCCTTGCCGTCCCATGTCTGAAAGACTTCCGCAGGGGTGAGATCCTCAAGCTTGTCCCTGAAGATAAGCTCCAGGATGTTGGCAAGGCGATTTCTTATGATATCGCCTGCCTTGAAGTCGTTGCGGTCGCTGTAGCGTACGGTGCTCTCGCAGATGCTGGCTATGAGCTTGCGCAAATCCTCGTTGTCCTGCCAGGCCTCGTTGCTCACTGCCTGCCAGTAGGGATCGAGGATGTCAGAACTCGCAAAGACAGGATCGAAGTCCGGGGGAAGCTTTTGCGCAAGCGCGGACATGCGCACAATGAGATTCAAAAGACTGTCGATGGTGGAAATGTTGAGGCTCGACCTGTCGTGCATGATGCGCTCAAGCCAGACTCTGGCGTCCCTTGGGGTGAGGCCCGGGGCCGATTCTGTGTCGAGATTAAGGGCACGCTCCTTCAAAACCTTCAGAACGCGCTCCTGCATTTCCGTAGCTGCCGCGTTGGTGAAGGTTATGGCCATGACCGAGCGCCAGTCTTCCTCCGGCCCGTGCAGGGTGCAGGCGCCGCTGCGGGCTGCACCGGGGCTTAACGATGCCAGATGGGCGAGAAACTTTTGTGTCAGGGTCCAGGTCTTGCCTGAACCGGCCGAGGCCTTGATTTGGGTCATGGAAGGCATGGGGACCTCGTTTTTGCTGTCCGGCTCGTGCCGACAAAGGATGCGAAATATGTGGAGGGGAATTGCGAGGGGCAGGGACTTTTGGGGATACGAAAAGCGCTTTTTGTCCGAAACCCTATGCTGGCCCTTTGGCCCAGGCCCGGGGCTTCATGGGCATGAGGGGATGGACGGGAAGGATATGAAAAGGGGGCAGGGCAAAAAATGCCTTGCCCCCGAAATTGTTGCGGATACTGCGACTGTCGGGATTGGGGCTAGAACTGCATGCCCCAGAGATCTCCCTGGCCCGTGGATTCGAGCACTGCCCGCCACAGGTCGGAGTTGATGCTGAGTCTCCTGCGCTCCATGGTAACAAGGTCCAGGGGCATGTGGATGTAGCGGCTCTGCACCTTGGCAATGACAACGCCTGTCCTGCCTGCCATGGCTGCGTGCACTGCGTACTGGCCCAGGAAGCCGCAGTAGACCTTGTCGTTGGCTGCTGCAGGCACAGAGCGGATGATGTAGCTCGGGTCAATGTACTTGACCGAGGGCTTGATGTCGCTTTCGGCAAAGTGCACCTTGATCTTGTCGCAGAGGAATTTGCCTATGTCGTTCAGGATGCGGTTTCCGGACGGATCCGTGCCTTCTTCGCCCTTGATGAGATGCTGGCCTGCGCCCTCGGCAACCACGATGACTGCGTGCCCGCGATCCTTCAGGCGCTGCTCGAGAGCCTGGAGGAGGCCTCCCGGGCCGTCAAGGGTGAAGGGTGCTTCGGGGATGAGCACGTAGTTCACTTCCTTCATGGCAAGGGTAGCCCTGGCCGCGATGAAGCCGGATTCCCTGCCCATGAGCTTCACTATGCCAACACCGTAGGGGGCGCCAAGGGCCTCTGTGTGGGCGCATTCGATGGCCTCTGTTGCCTTGGAGACGGCTGTCTCGAAGCCGAAGGACTGGGGAATGAAGCTTATGTCGTTGTCGATGGTCTTGGGGATGCCGACAACCGCTATCTTGAGATTTCTGGCAGTGATTTCGTTGTAGATGGCCTTGGCTGCACGCATGGTGCCGTCGCCGCCAATGATGAAGAGCATGCTCACGTTGCTGCGCTCGAGCGTGTCCACAATGGCTGCCGGATCCTGGGGACCGCGGGAGGAGCCGAGGGTTGTTCCGCCAAAGAGGTGTATGTCGCGCACCTTGTCAGGGGTCAGTTCCACGTTGCGGTAATGGTATTTGGGGATGAATCCCTCGAGGCCAAAGGGAATGCCCAGAACACCGGCCATCTTGTAGCCGTGATAACCTTCCATGACTATGGCGCGGATGACGTCGTTCAGGCCCGGACACAGGCCGCCACAGGTGACCACAGCTGCCTTGGCCTTGAACGGATCAAAATAGATCTCCCTGCGCGGACCTGCTGTTTCGAAGTCCAGCATGAAGGGTTCGGTGACAAGAGTGCACATCTCGTCGTCCACAATGATGGGTGTCTTTCTGTCTGTGGCCCAGACACTGTAGGACAGGGGAGAGGGGAGCTTGCAGGGTCCGAGGGTCGGGATGGAGGGATCTATATCGAGAAGATTCTTGCGAGTCATGCGGCATACCTTGAACAGGAAAATTGGTCTCAAGAGCATTGAGGCAAAGCATTTTGCGTCAAAGTGCCGAAGAATGCAAACGCAATGCGATCAAAAACAAAAATTGTCACATTGTCGCGACGTGTGTGGAAGCGTGGAGTGGGGAGTGTAGGGCTGCTCTCAAGAAATATTTGTCACCTTGTGACTACGCGGATCGTTCTCTTGGCTGCCGAGGGGCTGATAGTCTCCCCCATGGCCTCGAACGCCACCCTGACCCGCAAGACAGCCGCATCCAGGGCCTTGTAAATCTCGGAGATGGAGCAAAGTGCTGCGTGCACCTCTTCTTGCATCGCACTCAAATCTCTGTTTCCGAAATACCCCAAGCTTAGTTCCAGCGTCGCGCCCTGGCCGTCCTGCACAAGCTCTGCCCCAAATTTTCCAAGCCAGGGCAGGGGGATGAGGGCCTCGTCAAGATCCGCCATGGAAAGAGAGAGTTCCCTCTCGCCAAGAAACAGGAGGCAGTGTTTGCGCCTGCGTATCTTCTCCAACCGTATCAGTACGGACCCGCAGGGACAGGGCTCGGGGAGAATGCGCGAGATGTCGCCTGTGCGGTAGCGGATGAGTGGCATGCCTCGGCGCAAGAGCGAGGTTATGACCACTTCTCCTTCTTCACCATCCGGCAAAACCCTGCCGCTTTCGGGATCCACTATCTCCACCAGAAGGTCCGTTTCATGCATGTGGCAGCCGTCGTGGGCAGCACACTCCATGCCGCCTGCGTAGCAGGCCTCGGTCATGCCGTAGTACTCAAATACCGGGCAGTTCCAGATGTCGTACAGGGTACTGGCAACAGCCCTTGAGACATAGTCCGTGCACAAGAGGGCGCTGCGCACGTGAACATCTATCCCCTTTGCCTTGCAATAGCGTGCAAGGGCCAGCACCTGGGCCGGGATGCCCACAAGGGTGCAGGACTCTTCTTCGGCCATGCAAAGGGCAGTTTCCTTCAGGTTCGCAATTGCCCCGTGGGCTGTGGGGCGCGCACCAAGCTTCCGTATGGCAGTGCACAAAAGATCGCCAACCCCGCCCGATGTCGAGCAGGGAAGGAGCACAAAGCAGGCCTCTCCGGAACGTGCCACCTGTTCCATGGAGCTTTGGAAGATGCCAAGGGTCAGATCCTGATCGTCCCCGGTAAATTGCAGCTGTTTGGGCTCGCCAGTGGTGCCCGAGGTGGAGAGGGTGACAACGCGACTGATCTCCCCCTGGCCCACGCAGAGCATGGAAAGCCCCCTTTCGCGCACGTCTTGCGGTGTTGTGAAGGGAAGGTCCGCCACTTCCTCAAGGCTTTGCAGGGGAAAGCGCGTGATATTTGCAAGATGGCGGCTGTAGAAGGGGCTTAGAGCCTTCGCGCGCACAAGGGTGCGGTTCAGACGCTCGAGCTGATGCGCTTCAAGATCAGCACGGGTGAGTTTTTCAAGGCCAAGGCGGCCTGCCATCCAGGTATCGTAGGGTATGCGGGGGATCATGGCTTGTGTATGGTATCGATGTTACCACGGTACAGGGTCTGCCCATTTGCGGAGCTCAAGTTGTAGGCACAAAAGGGAATGATGCGCGCGTCGGGGCTCAAAATGCCTATGTGGCAGTCTTTCAGCCTTTCAAGGTCCAGGTTCCAGACATCCTGGAAGGCCATGGCGGAAACGCTTAAGGTGTGGGTCGCCATGCGGGCAAGCCTTTGGGCAAGCTCGTCTTCCTGAGTCTGAGTCTGAGCCTGATCCTGCTTCTGCCCCTGTTCCTCTCCCCTGATTGGGGCAGCACTCCACTGCCGCGCCATGAAGTTGCGGGCGTGTTCGGAGCCACCCTGGGGACGCTCTGTCCGTTCCCTGTACAATGCGTCCCTGTCCTCGACCCAGGGCACAATTTTGCCGTTTTCCAGCACTGTCAGGTTCGCGTGGAAGGAGCAGTGGGCGTTTTCCCCTGCAGGCGGAAGGAAGAAGGAGGTCTGCAAAAGGCCTTCTGTCTGTTCCTCAAGGGCGCGCATGATTTCCGGCAAGGTTATGCGATCCTCATTTTGGGGTGTTGCGGGATAGCGGCCAATGTAGCCTATGGGCTGAATATGCAAGGCCCTCACGTGGGGGACATGGGAGAGGGCAAGGCGAAAAAGCGCTCCCAAATCGTCCATGTTCACGCCTGGCACAAGGGTGACGGCAAGGACTACGCCAATGCCTGCCCTGGCGCAGTTCGAGATTGCGGAAAGCTTGATGTCCAGCAGCTCTTTCCCTCGTATGGCACAGTAGATTTCGTCTCTTGTCCCGTCGAACTGCAAAAAGGCGCAGTCAAGACCTGCGTCCTTCAGAGTAGCAGCGTAGCCTGGCTCCTTTCCCAGGCGCAGACCGTTGGTGTTTATCTGCACAAAGGGAAAGCCAGTCCTGTGCCCCAGGGCTATGATGTCCGCAAGATCCTCGCGCACGGTGGGCTCTCCGCCGGAGAGCTGTATGTTGACCGGCCCTGCCTGGTCCATGAGGGCCTTGTACCAGGAGCCGATGGCAGCGAGATCCGGGTCAGGCGTTGTCGCCTGCCCTGCATCGGCAAAGCAGACAGGGCAGCGCAGGTTGCAGCGCTGCGTTACTTCGAGAAGGATGGCGCAGGCCTCGTGATGGTGTTCCGGGCACAGGCCGCAGTCAAAGGGACAGCCCCGAACAGAGGCTCTGGCACACGTTTTGGCTCCGGTACGCTTCTTGGGATAGCCCCAGCTCTCGTAGTCCGGGGCGCCGCGCCAGATGATGGTGGAAAAGCGCCCGTGCCTTGGGCACTCCTTTACAAGATACACATCACTGCCCCTTTGCACGTTCCAGGCGGGAATGCGGGCAAGGCAGTGCGGGCAGAGACTCAAGGTGGACGAGAGGATTTTCTCGGGCATCAGGACTTGTCCTGCGCTGCCAGATGCTCAACCAGATGGGCTTCAAGGGCCTTCTCGAAGCTTGCCTTTGTACCCTCGGGGTCGTTGTTCGGGAAGGTGACCTTGAAGGCCACATCCCCAATGACTCCCTGGACCTGGGTGCCATCGGGCAGGGTGCCCTTGAAAAAGGGCCTTGGCAGATCGCGCCTGCAGGTAAGGCCAGGGCAGATCGAGCCTATCCAGGCGACGATGTCGTCCCCGATCTTTTCACCTGTCCTGTACATGAAGGCGTACTTGCTGTTGAAGCAGTTCTGTGCCTTTTTGACCTCGAACATCGTCCACCTGTCCCCTTGTTGCCAGTCTGCAAAATGCCCTCTAGTATATCGTTCGACAAATTCGTTTAGCACTAAACTGCCTTCTCACTCTTGGGCAGGAAGGCATTTTCAATGTCCTCAAGCTTCCACTTCCAACGAAAAATGACTCGTTCACTGTTTATCTCCTTTAACCAGTCTTCGATTCGATTAATCAAATCTTGTTTGGAATTGACTCGTAAATGCCTCAGCATTTGACGTG
>NZ_NFJC01000069.1 GCF_002159665.1 Desulfovibrio sp. An276 | reverse complement strand
TGTCGAATGATGATTGCTCCTACACAGGCTTAGTGTAGTTTTCTGATAAGGAATCCTTTTGAGCACTCCAGAAAATATGGTTCTACTTTTGCTCAACTCTTAGGATATATTGTCCATGGGGCCGAGTTTCCCTACAAAGGCGTCCAGAGACCCGACCCTGTAAACGGACAAAATCAGCCTGTGCAATTTCTGTGCGTCTTTCTCCTTTTCGACATGGGAACTAACGGATTTTGGCAGAGACCCAAATCTGTCTTCCAGCAAATCCAGCAGTGTTTCCCGACTTGCCTGCAGCTTCCCCTGTGGTAGTCCCTGCCTGACCCCTTTTTCTATTCCCCTGTGACGCCCTATCTTTTCACCCTGAGCAGACAGTTTTTTCTCGCAAGCAACAAGAACTTCCAGGAATTTGTGCATATCTTCCATAGTTCTTACTGCAGAAAGGTCTTCAGTAATGCCCATGTTCTGCACTTTGATCTTGGTGAATTCGACAATGAGTGTTTCAAGAGACGGAGGCTGACTCTCAATGAAATGCATGCCTTTATCCGTTGCCTTGCGGGCATTCTCAATATCCCGGACATCCATCAGATGGAGCAGCATTCCAATGAGCCATCTGTGCTCACTGGGCAGCAGGGGTGAATCCATGCGCGTGTCCAGCACAAACAGGAGCTTTTTAGGGCCAAACATGGTGGTGGTGTCGAGGGGAGCGTTCGAGGGCCTTTCCATATTGCACACGACAATGGGAAATATGGCCGGAACCCCATTGCCCCGGCTCTCTTCCTCACTGGCAATAGTTAGCAGCATGCGCATTGCCAGGAGGAGCAGCCGGAGAAGTTGCATCGACTCTGGAATCTTCTGCACTTCTACAAATGCCAAATAGAGCGGGCTCGCATTCTTCCTGCCAATGCGCCAGATACGGACGTCGTTTCCCTGGAGTTCGTTGTCTGCCGAATATGTACAACACTCCAACGTCGGGAAATCCAGTCCCTGTGCGTGCTCTTCAGGAACAAAGTTCCGCAGCAGGCTCTCGACAGTTTCGCGGGTGGCGAAAAAACTCTTGTCGAAGGAAACATCATTTTCTTCTTTTGTCATGCACAACTCATTGAAATAATTGTGGTGCGACATTTTTGTGATCCCCTGAACGACACAACATTGATCCCGGGGATCCAGGTGTGGCATGAAGTCAGACTGTTTGTCGCTTGCTCAGTTACGATGTTCTGCGCAAGAAAGAGCCTGGCCTGCAAAAGGCAAAAAGCCACCATTAGTGCTGCTCGCACTTTGATCAACTGCTATTCCCTTTGTCCGCATGGTTGTTCTCCTTTTCGGTCCGATGCCCTTGTGGGGCCTTTTTGTGCTGTTCGTTTGTTTGGCACCAACGCGTGGTATTCTTGTCCACTTGCCAACGTGACCACAGACAGGGACAGACACAAAGCACATGTCTTCTCCCTGAATGAAAGACAATGTGCGCGAAACGTTCAAAGAAGTCAAGCATGAAGAAAAAGATGTCCTGGCATGCCTAAAATATATTATTAGGAGAGGTGCCAGAAACACGCGGAGAACAAAGGCGTAGAGACTCTTTTTCAGAGAGACATCTTCAGATAGACCATGTCCACAAGCTGCTTGCCGTCCTCAATGATGACGTGATCGTAGTTGTCCACAAAGAAGTTCTTCACCCTGTGGGAGCGGGCAAAGCCGCACTTTTCATAGAAGCCAATGGTAGAGGGACTCTCCCCTGTGCCCACAAGCAGGGTCTTTCCCTTGAGGTTTTTGCAGTAGTGCACGACATAATGAACGAGACTTCTGCCATAGCTCCTGCGCTGGGCTTCGGGCCTTGTCGCAAGGTTCTTGATCTCGAAGATGCCTTCGCCCTCCCTAGTCACAACGCAGATGCTCTTCACATCGGGATCACAGAGTGCAAACATGGTTCCTCTGTGGAGATAGCGTTCAACCATGTCCATCTGCTCGTCAGCCAAAAGCAGCAGATCTGCAAAATCGAGCTTTTGTTCTTCGGGAATGGAGATGAAACGCATGGGGGCTCCTCAAGATGTGGGCATTGCGGCACGCAGCATACAACCTGCAACGGATGGAGTATAGCCTAAGAGTTGGATAAAAGTAGAACCATACGGTTATTGTGTCAACGAAATTATAATTTTTTCAAGCAATTACTTTACTCCCATTGCCGTAAATGCTATAGAAAATATGGTTCTACTGAGAAC
>NZ_NFJC01000068.1 GCF_002159665.1 Desulfovibrio sp. An276 | reverse complement strand
AGTTGTGCGGATTAGACCCGAAACCGGGTGATCTATCCATGAGCAGGTTGAAGCAAGGGTAAAGCCTTGTGGAGGACCGAACCAGTACTGGCTGAAAACAGTTTGGATGACTTGTGGATAGGGGTGAAAGGCCAATCAAACCCGGTGATAGCTGGTTCTCCCCGAAATATATTGAGGTATAGCCTTGCAGATTGTCTGCCGGAGGTAAAGCACTGACAGAGCTAGGGGACCCACCCGTCTACCAACCTCTATCAAACTCAGAATACCGGTCAGATGTACTGCAGGAGTCAGACGGCGGGTGCTAAGGTTCGTCGTCAAAAGGGTAACAGCCCAGACCGACAGCTAAGGCCTCCAAATGCATGCTCAGTGGTTAAGGTGGTGACGTTGTAGAGACACCCAGGACGTTGGCTTAGAAGCAGCCATCGTTTAAAGAAAGCGTAATAGCTCACTGGTCTAATGACGTTGCGCCGAAAATGTAACGGGGCTAAGCATGCTGCCGAAGCTTCGGATTTGTCGTATGACATCTGGTAGGGGAGCGTTCTCTGCGGAGTGAAGATGGATTGTGAAGTCTGTTGGACTGCAGAGAAGTGATTATGCTGACATGAGTAACGATAAAACAGGTGAAAAACCTGTTCGCCGTAAACCCAAGGTTTCCTGGGTCAAGGTAATCTTCCCAGGGTTAGTCGGTTCCTAAGGCCAGGCTGAAAGGCGTAGCTAATGGGAAACAAGTTAATAGTCTTGTACTTGTATGAATGTGCGATGAAGGGACGCAGGACGGTAGACAGGCCAGTTAGTGGATTCTGGTTCAAGTAGGTAGGCATGCTTCATAGGCAAATCCGTGAGGCTGAGCCGAGATACGATGTCGAGGTCGAAAGACCGTCAAGCTGTTGAGCCGCTGCTGCCAAGAAAAGCTTCTAAGTTTAGTTCATGCAAACCGTACCGGAAACCAACTCAGGTGGGTGGGATGAATAATCCAAGGCGCTCGAGAGAACTCTGGCCAAGGAACTCGGCAAAATAACCCCGTAACTTCGGAATAAGGGGTGCTCCTTCGGGTGAAGAATTTACTTTGTAAGCCCGGAAGAGTCGCAGAAAAGAGGTGGGGGCAACTGTTTACTAAAAACATAGGTCTGTGCGAAGTCTTACAGACGACGTATACGGACTGACGCCTGCCCGGTGCCGGAAGGTTAAAAGGAGGAGTCAGCGCAAGCGAAGCCCCGAATTGAAGCCCCGGTAAACGGCGGCCGTAACTATAACGGTCCTAAGGTAGCGAAATTCCTTGTCGGGTAAGTTCCGACCTGCACGAATGGCGTAATGATCTCCACACTGTCTCGGCCAGAGACTCGGTGAAATTGAAGTCGCGGTGAAAATGCCGTGTACCCGCAGAAAGACGGAAAGACCCTGTGCACCTTTACTATAGCTTGACATTGGGTTTTGAGCCTGCATGTGTAGGATAGGTGGGAGACTGTGAACCCTGTACGCCAGTATGGGGGGAGTCATTGGTGAAATACCACCCTTGTTTGTTCAGAGCCCTAACTCGCAGCTGTTACCCAGCGCGAGGACAGTGTCTGGTGGGTAGTTTGACTGGGGCGGTCGCCTCCTAAAGAGTAACGGAGGCATGCAAAGGTTCCCTCAGGCTGATTGGAAACCAGCCGTCGAGTGCAAACGCATAAGGGAGCTTGACTGCAAGAGAGACATCTCGAGCAGGTACGAAAGTAGGCGCTAGTGATCCGGTGGTCCCGAATGGAAGGGCCATCGCTCATTGGATAAAAGGTACGCCGGGGATAACAGGCTGATCGCATCCAAGAGTTCACATCGACGATGCGGTTTGGCACCTCGATGTCGGCTCATCACATCCTGGGGCTGAAGCAGGTCCCAAGGGTACGGCTGTTCGCCGTTTAAAGTGGTACGCGAGCTGGGTTTAAAACGTCGTGAGACAGTTTGGTCCCTATCTTCTGTGGGCGTAGGAGAATTGAGAGGGTTTGACCCTAGTACGAGAGGACCGGGTTGAACGCACCACTGATGGATCTGTTGTCGCGCCAGCGGCATGGCAGAGTAGTTATGTGCGGAAGGGATAACCGCTGAAAGCATCTAAGCGGGAAGCCTGCCTCAAGATAAGTTCTCCCTGACATAAGTCCTGTAGGGCCGAGGAAGACTACCTCGTTGATAGGCTGGAGGTGGAAGTGCCGTGAGGCATGGAGCTGACCAGTACTAATAGCCCGTGAGTCTTATTCTT
>NZ_NFJC01000067.1 GCF_002159665.1 Desulfovibrio sp. An276 | reverse complement strand
GAAAATTATTTTCAAAAAGTCAAATCATGGCGAGGTCTTGCAACACGCTATGTGAAGACTACCCTATCTTTCTCCTCTTATTTCAATATTTTCAATTCGTTAATGTGGGCCAAGGTTGCCTAGGGGATAGATCTTAGGGTCTTCCCCTAGGATTTTGTCAACACGACCTAAGCATTACACTGGACAGCCAACCCGGCCCGGCGTTCGGCAAGACCGTCCTTGCCACGGCCGTCTATGCCCCTGACGGCAAGAGCGTGTCCGGCTCGGACGACTGGACATGGAGTACCCTGCAAGCCACGCCGCGCGGCCTGACCGCCCAGGAGCTCAAGATCCAGTGCCTCTGGGGCGAAATGCGCGAGCAGTTTCAGGCTAATGGCTTCACTGATGAAGGACGCCTCACGGCCGCCATCACTAAAAAGATGAAGGTCCCGGCGGAAAAAGTGATGCTCAATCCGGTCTTCCCGGAACCGTTCCCGCAGGAATGGACGGACTGAGCCTAAAGTAAAAATAAAGGCAGGAGATGTGCGTCGCTGGCAAATGTCTTCGTTTTTAATAATAAATATCGACGACAAATTTTTATCACAAATATTAAGAGGTACTATATGTTATTACCTGATGCTTTCAAGGCTTTCAAAGAAAAACTTTCAATCAATACTGAATTAAGACAATCAATATCAAAAAAATATTGCGGAATTACTGAGGCATTAAATGATAGTTTTAGATGCATATCGTCTTCTACGGCGTACTCATTGCAAGTAGGTTCTTTCGGACGGCATACTGCAATAAAAAGCATTTCTGACCTTGATATGGTATATATTTTGCCGGATGAATTGCGGTCAGAATACAAGGACAGCCCTGAAAAAATACTATATAAAACACGAGATATACTTGTTAAAAAATACCCGAAAACAAATATTCGAAGCGACAGATTGGTTGTCTGTGTCCATTTTTTAAAATGCTATGTCGAAGTACAACCTGTTTTCGAAATTTATGATAAAAATGACTCATTATCCTATTTCGAATATCCAGACACATATAAACAATCATGGAAAAAAACAAAGCCTCGGCACGAAATTCATGCATGCAAGTACAAAAATGATGAAACTTGTGGTAATTACTACAATATTTGTAAAATGATACGAGCTTGGAAAAATAATTTTGGAATTAAAATAGGTGGACTATTAATAGATACACTTGTATATAATTTCTTTTCACAAGATACTTTTAAAGAAAAATACTGTACTTGCTCATTCGATATATATGATCAACTCCTTAAAGATTTCTTTTTTTATTTAAAAAACCAATCAAATAATAGCTACTATCATGCCCCAGGAAGCAATCAGCAGGTAAGGATAAAAGAAAAATTTATTAAGAAAGCAGAAGAAGCATACAATATAATAGACACTGATAAAAATTGCTGGAAAAAAATATTCGGCAGATATTTCCCACAAATGGAATCACTTTTCTGCTCTTCAGTTCATTATAGGGATACTGAAGAATTTATCGAAGATTACTATCCAGTTGAAATAAAGGGAGAAGTATCAATAACAGCCGTTGTCTCAGCTAACGGCTTCCGTCCGAGGACCTATACAAAATCAGCTTCAATATCTAGTGTATATAAAAAAGTAAAAGCAAGTATTACATTTTCAATATCAACTAATATTAACCATCCGTATACTGTAAAATGGAAAATACTTAATCGTGGCGACGAAGCAAAAGCTCGAGATTGTATTAGAGGACAAATCATAACCTCGGGAGCAGAGCGAAAAGAGCCTTTAACTTTTTTAGGAAATCATTATGTAGAATGCTATATAATCCAAGATGAAATTGTTATTGCTAGAGATCGGTTTTATGTCAATATTGAAGAAAATTTAGACAAATAGGAGATAGCCGTGCCTGATTCAAATCTCAGATTCATTGTTGACCTAGCATATAATGTTGGATTCGGAGCAAAGAAACATTTTGCAACCTATGACATTGTAACAAAAATCCCAGCATGGCTCTCTTTTATTCTAATTTCATTTGGTATCATTAGTCTCGTATATGAAACATTCTCTGCTAAAGAATTTTCTGCAATAACTCTTATTTTAAGTATTTTTTCGTTTTCTATACAATTAGCATATGACCCAGAAGTCTACCGTGCGAAAGGAACTCGACTTATTGAACTCTACAATGAACTGAGATTACTATATATAAAAGCAAAAGAACAAGGATATGGTGAAGAGCTTGAGCATAAATTAAATAAGATAAGCGACGAATACTATCAAATATCTATTCCTAAGCAGATATTATTCAGCGACACATTTGCTCACTATAAATTCTTTTTCCAAACAAACATAGATTGGATAGAAAATGAAAGAAGGTTTACCCTTACAGACAAAACTCCTAAAAGTTTATATATATTTATTATACTTATTGTCATTTATGTACATATTGCTTAGGTCGTGTTGACAAAATCCTAGGGGAAGACCCTAAGATCTATCCCCTAGGCAACCTTGACCCACATTAACGAATTGAAAATATTGAAATAAGAGGAGAAAGATAGGGTAGTCTTCACATAGCGTGTTGCAAGACCTCGCCATGATTTGACTTTTTGAAAATAATTTTCAACAAGATGGCGTAACTTATAGAGATATTTGTCATAATCCCTTTGAATCTTGCGATTGCTTTTGGGAGGGATAACAGGAACTGCCTGACGGCTGCGCAGATACCCAATAATGGTATCGGTGTCGTATCCCTTGTCGGCCAGCACGAACTGGAGAGGAAAGCCCTCCAACAGTGCAATCCCCTGGGTACAATCAGCCTGATTCCCAGCTGTTATCTGGAATCTAACAGGCATACCATGTGCATCTACTGCTACATGAAGCTTGGTGTTGATACCTCCTTTGGTCCTCCTTGCATCCTCTGTTCCCCCAGGAGCTCCCATGCCATGCTGGTGAACCTTGAAATGACTGGCATCGATCATAATCCATTCAAAATCTGGGCAGGCAGTGAACAGTTTTGCAAGCCTGGCCCAAAAGCCG
>NZ_NFJC01000066.1 GCF_002159665.1 Desulfovibrio sp. An276 | reverse complement strand
TTAAGCTCCTTTTCGCCGATGATACTGCATATCTTCATGTGGGAAAGTAGGTAGTTGCCAAGATTTTTCATGGAAGCCCCGTAGAGCACGTTCTGCTCCGGGGCTTTTTTCGTGATCTTGTGCAAATGAAGCTCATTGCGTACTGCCTGCCTTTTGCGGCTCATCGGAAGCAGAGCTTCTGGCGCGTTTGCGGTATCTTGCCGGCGGCATCCTGTAGGCCCTGGCAAAGATGCGGACAAAGTGGGGCAGGTCATTGAAGCCTACGGCAAAGCAGATTTCCGAGACCTGCTTGTCCGAATTGAGGAGAAGCTCGCAGGCAGTTTCAAGGCGGTACTGTGTGAGATACTGCATGAAGGTCATCTGCCTGTATTTGCGAAACTAGGAGCAGAAGGCCGAGCGATTCATGCCTGCAACAGCGGCCGCCTCTTCCAGGGTGATGGTGCGCCGAAAGTTGCGCATCACAAAGGTGCAGACAGTCTGCATGCGCTGCACGTTTCTTTCGATGCGCATGGGTCTTCCGGCAAGCGTGTGATCCGAGGCTGTGAAGAGTTCGCAAAGAAGCAACAGCATGGCACTCAGGCGCTCGAGCTCGTTGAGTGGCCTCATGCTCTCAAGGCGTTTTTGGAGCACAAGAGCGCTTCTTCCGGAAAAGCACAGGGCATTGTCCGGGAAGGTGATGTTGGCAAGCCTGTTGCGCACTTCGGGAAAGGTTGCCACGCAGCGTTCCACAAAAGTGTGCTTGAAGGCGACCATGAGGTAGTGGATGTGACCGCTCTCGTCTGCCGAATCCGGGGAAAAGTCCCAGCGATGGATCATGTTTGGAGGAATCAGGACTATATCCCCCGCGGCAAAGTCCTGGACCGTGTCCCCGGCTGTGCGCTTGCCATAGCCGTGGACAACGCAGAGGAGCTCCCAGGCGTCGTGCCTGTGCAAGGGAGCTTCCACGTGTGGCTGTATGGGCATGTCCACAAAGAAGAAGGAGTGATTTTTTTGATCCGGGAGATCATAGGGGGTGATGTTCTCATCCTTCATGGCGGGCCCCTCTTCACACTCAAGGTCCATTCTGGTGTCTTGTTCCATGTCGTTTTTGTTCTGCTTGTCAGAAAGTTGTTCAGGAATTGGGAAAATACAAATTGTGGACAAGTATTTCTTCCATTAAGGCAAGTATCAGACAAAAACTATGGTATGTTCCTCCCAAAGGCAATGGCAGCCACTTCGGCTGTCTGCATCATACCAGTGAGGTACATACACAGTGGAATTCTACGAAGTTTTGAAGAAGAGGCGCACCGTCCGTGATTTCTCGGGAAGAGAGGTGAGCGACGAACTTTTGCGCAAGGTTCTTGGAGCTGCTTTCAAGGCTCCGACCAATGATCACTTGCGCCAGTTCGAATTTGTAGTTGTGCGCGGCAGGGAGAATATTGCAAGGCTTGTGGCCCCTGTGGCTGGCAATACCAGCGCCATCCAGGATCCCTACATTGCGAAGGAGAAGGGCAGCATGGACAAGGACGAGTACGCCATGTTTGTGGATGCTCTGCCAAAGCAGCAGCGCATGCTTCTCGAGAGTGGTTGTGTGGTCCTGCCCTTTTTCCGCCAGAAGGACTGCCCCCTGTGCCAGCCTGCCAACCAGAGTTCCCTCAACTACTTTGCCTCTGCCTGGGCTGCTGTGGAAAACATCCTCCTGGCAGCCACAGCCGAAGGTCTTGCCTGCGCCTTCCGCATCCCCATAGCTGACGAGGCAGAACATGCGAAAAGGCTTGTGCATGCGCCTGAAGGCTATGAGTTCACCTGCTTCCTTGCCATAGGCTATGCCGCGGAAGACGCCCATGTCTGCATACAAAAGGTCATCAGCGTCGCGGACAGGATCCATCGCAATATCTGGTAATGACTTTTGGGCTGATTGCCACTGGAGCCTTGTCTCAGGATGAGGGGAATACAGGAACGCCATCGTTTTTCAGGGAGGAGTACCATGAACACAATGGTGTGTGTTGTTGTGCGCCTTGGGTGTTGCAGGTCTTGCCTCTGCTGCCAGTCCGGCCTTTGCCAGGGAAGCAGGAAGCGAAACGAGCACAGCTGAGCAGACCTATCCCGGCTTTGCCATTCCGCAGGGGCAGACGCATCACCAGCTTGAGAGCAGCCGCACCGAGCTTTCCAGGGGTGTTTTCGCCTTTGTGAGCTACAGCTCTTCCAACTTTGGTATGATTAGCACCCGGAGCATGGCTATATCCTGATCAATACGGGCGACGATCTGAACAGGACCGCCGAGGTCCTGAAGCAGAGCAAGGAGCTTGCGCCAGGCGCCCTGCAGGCGATCATTCTCACCCACAGCCATCCGGATCACAGAGGGGGTGGCAGGGTCTTCCTGGAAGGTCGCACGGATGTTCCCGTGTGGCGGCACAAGGATTTCTGGGCTGAGCAAAAAGTGTGCAAGGGCTGGAAAAGGTTCTTGGGACACGTTTTGCAAGGCAGTTCGGTATAGGCATTCCCGACAGTGAGTATCCCCCAAACTTCATGGTTCCGCGCTTCACTGATGGGCGCCCTGCACGGGAGCCCATTTCACCCAATCGCTTCTTCTCAGAAGAGAAGACCGAGTTGTCCATAGATGGTGTGAGGCTGGAAGTGTACATGATCCCCGGTGAAAGGGCGGATCACGTTGCCGTCTGGCTTCCAGACTCACAGGTGCTTTTTGCTGGTGATCACGTGTATGGGAGTTTCCCCAATCTCTATCCCATACGTGGCAGTGTCTATCGCGACGTTGAGCGCTGGGCCAGGGGTGTGCGTCGCTTGGTTGCCTTTGCACCGAAGGCCGTCATGTTCGGCTACAACCATGTTCCCGCTTGGGAAGAATGTCTGCCCATGATGGAAAACTATGCCAGGGTCATTGAATCCGTCTATGAGCAGACCATTCAGGGCATGAACGAGGGCAGGACAGCGGACGAGCTTGCCACAAGCGTGCGCCTGCCCGAAGCTCTGCGCAACCTTCCCTGTCTGGGAGACATCTATGGAGTCATACCCGGGGCTGCACGGGAGATATTTGCAGCGAAGATTGGCTGATTCAATGGCAATCCGACAAATCTTGTGCGCCTCACTCCCGCAGAACAGGCTGCCCACATGGCGGATCTTGCTGGTGGAACAGACGTTCTTGTCCGCAGGGCAGGGGAGGCCCAGGAGAAGGGAGACTGATCACGCTGGCAAAACGTCCGAAGGAAGAAGGATCAAGGCAGACGCCCTTGATGCTATAGCCAGAGACATCCTGTCCATAACCGGCAAGAACTGTCTGCAGCGCTCGGCGATGGGGCTGCGCAAGTAGCAAAGGATACGGCGAGAGCCATGGGGAAGAGCCTCCATGGCTCGGCTACAGTGTATGGGGCATCCAGGAGCGCCCGCTCTGCAGCCGAAGGAATTTTGTATCTGGACAATATGGCAGACCCCACGGTGGTCACTCCTTTGGGGACAGGATGTGCACAAGTGCGTTGTATGAAATATCAAAGAGTTGACTGATGAGTTTCTGTGCCATGAGAAAAAAGTTTGTCAAAAATGCAGAAATTTGTTGACAGACCCATGCCACAAGCGTAGAAGCCTCCCTCGCGCCAATTGAAAACGCACCTTGCGAATTCATTTGGAGCAAGGCTTAACGCCAGTCTGGAAAGCAGATTCGAGAGCTTCCCAAAAAAAAGTTCAAAAAACTGCTTGACAGATGAAAACCGAAAAGCCTATAAGGAACTTTCCCGCGACTGAAAAAGAACGAAATTCTTCCGCGAAAAAAATTGCGAAACGAAAAAAGTTCTTGACAGTTGATGAGGAAAAGGGCATAAAGCCCGACGCCGCTTGAAACGGCGGCAGGTTCTGGTTCATTGACAAGTGAATAGCGAATGGGAAGAGAACTTTGAGATTCTGATTTCTGC
>NZ_NFJC01000065.1 GCF_002159665.1 Desulfovibrio sp. An276 | reverse complement strand
AGTCGCAGAAATCAGAATCTCAAAGTTCTCTTCCCATTCGCTATTCACTTGTCAATGAACCAGAACCTGCCGCCGTTTCAAGCGGCGTCGGGCTTTATGCCCTTTTCCTTGCCAACTGTCAAGAACTTTTTTTTTCGTTTCGCGATTTTTTTTTCGCGGAAGAATTTTGTTCCTTCTCAGTCGCGGGAAAGTTCTTTATAGGCTTTTCGGTTTTCATCTGTCAAGCAATTTTTTTGAACTTTTTTGGGAAGCTCTCGAAACTGCCTTCCAGACTGGCGTTAAGCCTTGCTCCAAATGAATTCGCAAGGTGCGTTTTCAATTGGCGCGAGGGAGGCTTCTACGCTTGTGGCATGGGTCTGTCAACAAAATTCTGCATTTTTGACAAACTTTTTTCTACCGGATGCAGACTCTATCTCCTAACCTATTGAATTTTCATGCAACTACAGCAAACAGAGTATTGCCTTCTGTTTGTCCCCCAAAAAGCTCCATAGCTCGACAACAAAACTGCCTACACGCACTTCCATGCGGCAAAGCACCTTTGCTCGCCATCAAAGACCAGGGCGACACGAAGAAGAGTCTTCTCACCTGTTGCCTCACCGTAGCTCCTTTGGCGTATCTGCTCGACTGCCTGCTCAAGAAGCCGGGCTGTCTCGGAAGACTTTTTGGCATACTTGAACTCGAAGACCCAGTGCCTTTGCCCTGCTGCAACTTCCATGTCGCTGCGTCCCAGGGCATTGTGTATCTCTACCCCGGGAATCATGGCTGCCCCAATCAGGAGCACCTGCAGATAGGCACGGCAGCTGGCCTCGTCCACTATTGGGTAGCGGTGGTAGTCGATGGCGCCAACGGCAGCATTGAAATAGGCAATGACGGCCTCGACATCTCCCTGCCTCATTGCCGATAAGATGGGCATTGCCCCTGTTCGAATACGCTTTCCCTGCAACAGTCTGTCCGCGTAGAGCTGTGCCATGGAGACTGCCACTTCCTGGTTGGGGTAGCCGAGGATAGCGTAGCGGTCTTCCGTGACCTCCCGTATGGTGTAATAGCCTGCCTGGGTCAAAAGCACATCAAGCCCTATATCGTCATACTGCCTTGAGGCATTCAGCTCCGAGAGGCGCACTTCTCTTGTGTCCGCATAAGCGATTGGTTCGGACAGGGCGTGGTTCACGAGATACTTCAAGAGAACCGATGGCTGACCGCCACTTGTGTACCAGTAGTTTTCGAACCCCAGTTGCGGGAATTTCAGGAAATTCAGCACCGACCAGGGACAAAAGACGTGATACCGCGCCTGCGAGTCAAAGGAAAAACCGTCGTAGTTTGCCTTGAGGTTTTCCAGAAGCTCTGCTTCGGACATGGCAAGCGCCAAGGCTGCCTCGGAGAGATAGGCGGAAAAATAGCGCAGGATTTCCTCTTCGGTGTAGCCCAGAAGCGTGCCGAAGACGGGGTTCATGGAAATGTCCTGGAGATTGTTGAACGCAGAGAAAATGCTCGTGTTGCTGAATTTGGTGATCCCGGTCATGAAGAAGAAGCGAAAGCAGCCCTCATACTCCTTGATCGCAGCATAGAATTCTCCCAGGCAGTCGCGAATAATCTCAAAGGCCTCCGGGTTCTCCAGATGTGACGTCAGGGGCGCATCGTACTCATCTATCAAAAGCACCAGGGAGTTCGGGGCTTGCGAGGCAAGCCACATCTTCAGCTGATCCAGGAAAAACACTGTCTTCAGCTCTGGCTGATAGCGAAAGCCCAGGGGCATGAAGGCTGCCTGCAAAAGGCTGTACAGTCCAGCCGCGAATCCTTCACGATCCGGACAGGACTTGAGGCCCGAGAAGTCCAGTTTTACTACTGAATACGTTGTGTCATTCCACAGTTTCTCAATTGCAAGCGCCCGGAAATCCCGCAGTCCATATCTGAACAGGGATTCGAAGGTGGAGATCAGCAGGGATTTGCCAAAACGCCTTGGCCTTGCAAGGAAAATTTTTCCTCTGCCTTGCGCAAGCCGATACAAAAGCTCTGTCTTGTCGACGTAGATTTCGTTGTTTGCGCGCAAGGTGGCAAAATTTGAAGATCCAAGGGGCAGAGCATTGGGCATGATACATTCCTTCATGTTGGCCGCAGAGCCTGGCTGCAGAACAGGGATAAAATCTGTGGACAGTATAGGAAAAGACCGCATGGCTGCAAAGCTTGCTTCGGGACCCGTCTCGAAGAAATTGCTTTAAGGAAGGGCCGCCAGCCTTTGGACAGTGCCCCCGGATCGCTCCGGGGGCACCTCTCTTGATGCGTGCATGCGTGTGCACTACCTGCCTTGCTGCACAACACAGGCAAAAATCTCGCGAACCTCCCTATTGGGGACACTCAAGATTTTCATGTAGGCGCCTGCGCGATGGATATCCTCTTCCAGGTAGTCCGGCGCGCCAGTCAGAAATCCGGCAAAAAGGAGGCGGGACAAAAGCTCTTTCCTCCAGAGCCTCTCCTCGTTGTATTCGATGCATACGTCGATATCGGTTTGTACACCCATGAGCCGATCCACATTGAAGGCCGCATCTCCTTCTGTCAGTTGCTCAATCAAATTCTTTTCCAAGCTGTAGTCCATGTAGACCCGGGGAGAGGTATCAGGGTTATCCTGCACGTCGCAAAGATAGTCCATGACGCTTGCGGGACAATAGCTTTAGCCCGCTCATGTGATACCCCCCGTACCATTCCCTGAATTCCTGTCGTCTGGGGAAGAGGGCAGCATCGAGCAAAAGCCTGTCCACCTCGTCCTGGGTGAAGCCGAAGTAGGAGGCATACCGATCAAAATCGGCCAGGTGCTCGCAACTGAAATTGTTGAAGCCCGAACCAAGGCCATGTGGCATGTAGCGCAGGCACCCGGTGAAGATGCCGAACTTGAGATGAAAATTCGTTTTCAGGGCCTCGCCGAGGAAACTGCCGATGAAACTGTGCATTTCCTCGTAATAGCCATGCTCTGCGGCGCACACGAGAGGAGCATCGTATTCATCAACCAGAACGATAGTCCTCTTTTCAAACTGGGCATGCAAAACATGCGTTATGGCGTACAGGGCACAGGACAGGGACCACTGCCTGTCAGAAGCAAGGAAGCGCTTCTTGTTGTTCTCCCAGAACTTCCACCTGTTCCCCAGCTTCTCCCTGTCCAGAAGAGGATCTATCTTGGTGCAGACAAGCGCAATCTCCTTGCGCAGGCAATCCATTGCCTCCTCGAATGTCGCTCCCTTCACGTTCTGCAGAGAAAGAAGAACCACAGGGTACTGATTCATCCACTGCTCGCACAGCCTCTTGTTGTTCATTACCTTGAGACCTCCAAACAGCTCCCTGCTGTCCTTGCTGATATCGAAAAACTCGGCCAGCATGGACATGAGCAATGATTTCCCGAAACGCCTTGGGCGCATGAGAAGCGTGGCAGAGGCATGGGGACAGTAATGGCTGGGATTGGGATTTCCAGGAAAGGTCAGGAAGGATTCGATGAAGCCGGTCTTGTCCACGTGCTCCTTTGTTGCACTTTTTACAAAGTGTCAGTCCTGCGATTGTCACGGTACCACTTTGATTGCCACCTTCTTGGTGGGCATCAACGACTTGGCATGCATTCCCGGCCCAGGCTTGCGTCATACCCATTGCCCGTGTCACCGACTTTGCCGGAAAAGGCATGCACTTTGGAAGGAGCATAGGCCAGGTGCAGCCTGCCTGCAAGGGGCATCTTCTTTCTGTCTTGTCCCTTGGGCTGCCAACCATCCAGGCCCCCAGATCAAGAAAAAGCCCCGGAGCAGAATGTGCTCTACGGGGCTTCATGAAAAATCTTGGCAACTACCTACTTTCCCACATGAAGATATGCAGTATCATCGGCGAAAAGGAGCTTAACTTCCGAGTTCGGAATGGGATCGGGTGTACCCTCC
>NZ_NFJC01000064.1 GCF_002159665.1 Desulfovibrio sp. An276 | reverse complement strand
AAACAACGGAACTAAGGAATAGATTTGATTCATCATCAGCAATTCTTGACGAAATGAGAAGTATTAGAATGATTGAGCTCAGTGATTCTTCAAAGATGATGACACCTTTTGTAGGAGCACAGCTTCAAATTTGTGAAGCATTCGGTTTAACCGTGCCTGAGGAATGTGCCCCAGGCTATACCTCCAAACGAGTCGCCAAACGGGGTCGGAAGTCTAAAGCAAGCTGAATGGTCACTCCCGTTGTTAGTATAAAATCGTGCAAAACTCAGGTCTCCCAGCAGATCCCTTGTCGCATTGTCGTCCAAAATCCTCTCTGCTTGCGACTCTATCTGCCCCCGGGCACAAGGACAAGTTTGCCCAAATCTACCTTTTCGAAAGCAACTGTGGCCGCGGAACCCTTACGGATTCCGCGGCCACACTGCATAATCTTTCGCCAGCTTTTAGCCAAGCTTTTCCTTGAGAAGCTTGTTCACAAGGCCCGGATTGGCCTTGCCCTTGGTCTCGCGCATGACCTGGCCCATGAAGAAGCTCAAGAGCTTCGTCTTGCCCTGCCTGTAGGCTTCCACTTCAGCGGGGTTGGCGGCAATGACCTTGTCCACTGCGCTGTCAATGGCCCCGGAGTCGGAGATCTGGGCAAGCTTGTGCTCCTGCACATAGGCCCTGGGCATGGCACCTGTCTTCAAGAGGTCCGCAAAGATGTCGTTGGCAATCTTGGCGCTGATGAGCCCCTCTTCCACTATGGCTACCAGTTCTGCCAAAGCCTCCGGCTTCATGGCGACATCCGCTATGGTCTGGCCGTTGGCGTTGAGCTCGCGCAGCATGGGTCCAAGGATGTAGTTTGCCACCTTCTTGGGATTGGCCTTGCTCGCCGCTTCCTCGAAGAAGTCCGCCATGGTCCTGCTGGACACCAGCACCTCTGCCTCGTCCTCGGCAATGCCAGTCATCTCCATGAAGCGTGCAAGGCGCTCCTTGGGCAGTTCCGGCAACTCCTTCTTCCAGGCCTCGAACTCTTCCGTGTCTATGTGCACAGGCAAGAGGTCCGGATCCGGGAAGTAGCAGTAGTCGTGGGCCTCTTCCTTGCTGCGCATGGCCTGGGTGATGTTCTTGTCCGCGTCGTAGAGGCGCGTCTGCTGGATTACCTCGCCACCGTCCAGAAGCACGTCTTCCTGACGGGCAATCTCGTAGGCAATGGCGCGGCCCACGTTGCGGAAGGAGTTCACGTTCTTGAGCTCAGTGCGGGTGCCGAGCTTTTCCTGGCCCCTGGGCCTGATGGAAACGTTGGCGTCACAGCGGAAGCTTCCCTCTTCCATGTTGCCGTCGCACACCCCAAGATAGGTCACGATGCGGTAGAGAGCCTTCAGATAGGCAACAGCCTCCTCCGGAGAGCGCATGTCCGGTTCGGAGACGATTTCCACCAGCGGTGTGCCTGCCCTGTTCAGATCCACGTAGCTGTGGTTCTCGGTGTGGGAGTGTATGTTCTTTCCTGCGTCGTTTTCCATGTGGATGCGGGTAATGCCAATTTTCTTCGGGCCATTGCCCACATCTATCATCACATACCCGTGCTCGCACAGGGGAAGTTCGAACTGGGAAATCTGGTAGCCTGCCGGAAGATCCGGGTAGAAATAGTTCTTTCTGGCAAAGACGCTGTCCAGATTGATGGAACAGTTGGTGGCAAGCCCCACCAGGGTGGCGTAGTGCACGGCCTGTTTGTTGATGCGCGGCAGTGCGCCGGGCATGCCAGTGCACACCTCGCAGGTATTGGTGTTGGGCGCCTTGCCAAAGGCGTTGGGGCAGGAACAGAAGAGCTTGGAGGCTGTGGCCAGCTGCACATGGACCTCAAGGCCGATTACAGCTTCAAAATCGGGCATGTATTTCTCCGTACAGTATATATTTGTGGATGATGGATTTTTTGGTGAATGGGCATTGGGGCAGGCTTCCTGCCCCTGGCAGGGGCGTATATTAGCGATGGACCAATGCGGCGTCAAAGTATTTCCCGACCCCGTACTCGCTGCGTCTGAAGAAGGTGTCCGGGCTGGGGCCACGTATCTGCATTTCCGGATTCTGCCTCTGGACATCCAGGGCTATGCGCATTTCCTTTGTGCAGCCCGTGCTGTAGGAAGCGTCCTTGCCCATCCATTCCTTCGGCATGTTTTCTCCGAGGAGCCTGAAGCCCTCTTCTATGTCGTCCGAGGTCTGGAAGTACCAGATGCTGATGAGTCCGCTGCGCTGCACCCTCTCCCACATGTACATGAGATCGTCCCCATCCATGCCTTCCACAAAGTGTGTGGCAGGATTGATGATGTAGGCCTTGGGCATGCGCCTCGAAAGCTCCTCCACTATGCATCGCGCAAGGCGTATGGCAGTACTGGTCTGCCCCGGAATGGAGCCTATGATGCAGCTGTAGAAGAGCACAGGCCTGCCCTGGCCCTGCGCCTCGCGCATGCCTTCTATGATCTGGTCCGCCTGAGCGCGAATGTCCCGTTCCGAAAACTTGCGCACACCCCTTGCGTGCGGCCTGTAGTGCGGAGTGAGAGGCTTGCCGTCCAAAGCGCCCTCAAAACAGAGGATGTCGCGAGTAAACTCGTGGCTTGTGCCGATAAGGATTTCCGCAAGCCTCCTGCCCCTGGCGATCACAAGATCCGCCTCCTTCCAGGCTCTGGCGAAGGTCACGGACACGCGCGCAAGGTTCAGCCGCTCGCGCGTGCCGTCGGATACGACTATAAGGCGCCATTCCCGCAAAAGCTGCAAAAGCTCGTTTTTCGAGAGACTGTGATCCGTGCACACGTAGGCACCCTTCAGATCCGCCTGCAGCAAGGGATCCGTGAACATGTCGCTCATGGTAGGCGCGTTGAAGTAGAACTCGTCCTTGACAGCGTAGATGACGCGATGCCCTCTCTCGACCAAAAAGGCCGCAAGGAGGAGATCAAGGTGCGCGGAGCCACTCGCGTCGCACAAGAGCAGTATGGTCGAGTGCCTGTCCATCAGTGCCGGAACATCGCGCCACACGCGGGACAAGGCCTCCTCGGCCTCAAGAAAGTCGTCCCACAGATCCGAAATCCTTTTTTCCACCATGTCCGGGCTGTGGCAGCAAAGGCACACAAGACGGGCCATGCGGCCCATGTCCATGCGCTCCTGCAGGGCAGCGTAGCTTGTGCCAGTGCAGGAGGCTGGCGCCCTGTCGAGCAGTCCCGCAAGCTCGTCACGCCCAAGCAGGTTCCTTGCAAGGGACGTAGCCCTAGCACGCCTTTCCGTCCAGGGATCCTCCAGGGCATTGTCCGAGGAAAGCGCAAAGGAGCTCAGCCTCTTGATGAGCCTTGAGGGGATGATGTCGTGAAAGAGAAGAGCCCTCTTCAGGCGCTGGCGGCAGAAGGAGAGGACGCTTGCCTTGTAAAGTGGATCCACGTCCAGGGAATTCAGAAGCATCACGCAGATGCGCCAGGCCCTGCCGTACTCCTTGCGGATGCGGGGCGTGAGCTCATCGCCCAAAAGATCGAAAAAGACCCTGTCCGAGCAGGGCACGTAGACCTGATCCGGCTCAAGGGCCACCATGAAGGCCAGCTGTTCGTGGCTTGCCACAAGATGCGGGTTCAGGCGATGGAAAATGTTGTTGTCTATGAGAAAGCTCACGACGCGCACGCTAAGAGTGCTGTTTGCCCTGCCAATGCGCACGTCTCGCACCCTTGGACATTGCTCGAGGCGCTCCTCGTCCTCTGGCAGCGGGGCAAAGCCCTCGTCGTCCACACTCTCGGGCATGCGCCCGCATTGTCCGCAATCCCTGTGCATCGGCTCCCCTTGCCTGGACTGGCTGCCCCTGATTTTTTTCGACTATTCCGTTTTCTGGCCCTGGGTCTTGAGCGCCGGGTTGTTCACCGGATTTTGCAAAATGAAGCTTCTTGTCCGCAGACGCTGAATAAAGGAAAGCCCCTTGCCAAGGAAGCGTGCGCAGTCCGGAATGCCTTCTACCTCTATGATGTCGTTGGTCTGCACCATGTGTCCTTCCTGGCCGTCCACCGTGAGGTAGCTTTCCGTTGTTCCCGGCAAAAGATGGAAGCGGAAAAGCGTGTGAGTGGGGAAGACCATGGAGGGAATGGTGTTCAGAAAGGGGCAGATGGGCACAAAGGCTATGGCGTTGAGCGTGGGAAAAAGCAGCGGCCCGTTGGCCGAAACGCTGTAGCCAGAGCTGCCTATAGCCGAGCTCAGCAAGAAGCCGTCCGCGCGCACAGCGCCCATGAGCTCCCCGTCCGTGTAGATGTTCGCGTACACAAGGCGCGCCATGGCGGATCTGCTCAAAACCACGTCGTTGACAGCGTAGCCCCCTGCCACATGGTGGCCGTAGCGCAAAAGGGCCCAGCGAAGCCCTGCTGCAGAGCGGTACTCCGTTGAGGCGAGCATGGATTTCAGGCCCTCCTCCCAGTTCTCGGGCTCTATGTCCGAGAGGAAGCCTACCCTGCCGAAATTGATGCAGACCATGGGAATCTTGCGGCACATGACGTGGCGTGCGACCCCGAGGATGGTGCCGTCACCGCCAAGGACAATGATGAGATCCAGCTCCGCGTCGTCGTACAGGGACGAGCCCTGTTCGGAGGGGATGACGTTCACTTCCTGGCAATAGTGGCGAGCGCGCAGCCATCTTGCGATGGTCGCGCCGAGATCCTCGGCCTCGCGCACTCTGGCCTTGGTCACGACAAGGACGCTACGATAAGATACTGTTTCCATATCTCACTATCTACAGGCTGGGGGTATGGAGAGCAAGGAAAAAGATGCGTCTTCGCGCGCCATGCTCGGATGTCGCACGCTCACTTGCGGTCTTTTTCCCCTGATTTCGCGCTGTTGAGAAAATTTCCGTCTTTTGGGATTTTTGCGCTGCCTTGCCCTAAATGCTCATCATGAAAACGCACATGGCAATGGTGGCAATGATGCTCAAAATCACGTAGCCCTTGGCCAGTGTTGCCCAGAGAGTCGATCCGCCGGCGTTTTTGTAGTTCGTGGCGGATCTCCAGATGCCGATGAGGCAGACAATGCTGTACACAAGCTGCACTATGCCCAAGAGGATGTAGGAAAAGGCCCCGAAGGCATTTGGAAACATGCTGGATATTCCCTCTGCCACAAGAAGGACAAGTGTGCTGCCAAGCACATAGTACAGCCAGAAGGTCTTCACCAGGGGGTAGGAGCCCCTGAAGAGCTTTTTGAAAAAGAGCATGCAGGCCTCCGCTTGTTGGCAGTGTATGTCCCCCGGAACAAAATCCGGGGGACCAGGGACTTTTGTTACATATTGTCGCAGATGGCCTTGCCGAAGGCCGAGCAGGCAACCTCTGTTGCACCTTCCATCTGGCGGGCAAGGTCATAGGTCACGGTCTTGTGGGCCACTGCAGCGGCAATGCCCTTGCGCACAAGCTCCGCTGCCTCGTTCCAGCCCATGAAATCGAACATGAGTGCGCCAGAGAGGATGAGGGAGCCTGGGTTGATCTTGTCGAGGCCGGTGTATTTTGGGGCTGTGCCGTGGGTTGCCTCGAAGATGGCGTAGCCGTCGCCCACATTGGAGCCGGGTGCCATGCCAAGGCCGCCCACCTGGGCTGCAAGAGCGTCCGACATGTAGTCGCCGTTCAGATTTGGCATGGCAAGCACGCTGTATTCGCGCGGGCGCAGCAAAATCTGCTGGAACATGGAGTCCGTGATGCGGTCCTTGATGACGATCTTGCCGTCCGGATTGCCGTTTTTCGAGGCTTCTT
>NZ_NFJC01000063.1 GCF_002159665.1 Desulfovibrio sp. An276 | reverse complement strand
CTATTTTAGAAAAAGGATTGATTATAATTGGTAGTAGTAGAAGTACAAAAAAAGATTTTAAAACTGCTTTAGAAATAATATCAAAAAAAAATATACAAAATAATCTTTTAAAAATAATTTCTTTAAGAAGATCTTTTTCAAATGCATCAGAATTAATTGATATTTTTAATGAAGATATAAAAAATAAATATAAATCTGAATTATTAGTAAATATTTAGTACAATAACATGTGTTAATAGATAAAATATTAAATTTTTGTTTATAAAAGGAAAGTTTATGAAAATAGGATTTTTTATAATTAATAATATAGTTGGTGGTGGAGGAATGATCGCCACACAAAATGCGATTAATACTATAAAAGAATATCATGATATAATATTGTTTTTAGAAGAAAAAATTAGTGACAAGTCTAGACATTTACTCGATGTAGGTAATATAAAGTATGTTGAAGTAGGAAAAATATCAAAATATGAAAATATAAATAAATTATTATATGAATTAAAAAATAATAAAATAGAAATTTTTGTAACTCATTGCCATTATTATTTTGAAATTATAAAACTATTTAATGAAATAAAATCTCTAAATATAAAAATTATATTAAATGAACATCATTATCATTTTATTCCCGTATATGAACATCGTTTTAATCTATATTTAAATAGAAAAGAATATTTAAAGTCATGTGATTTAATTACAACTATTGAAAAAACAAGCTATAATATTTGGAAAGAAGAAGGTTATAAAGTTGCCTATTTGCCAAATACATATTTATATAATAAAAAATATAAAAACTTAAAAAAGCAAAAACAAGTATTAATGATTGGTAGATTCACAGATTTCAAGCAAATTGAATTAGGAATTTTAGCATTTTCCTTAGCATATGAAAATCATAAAGATTGGAAATTATGTATATTAGGAAAGGGACCAGAACAAAAAAACATTTCTAATATTGTAAAAATTTCTGGCATTACTGCTAATGTTAAATTAATTCCTTGGACATCAGATCCAGATCGTTATTTTGCTGAAGCTTCAATTCACTTACTACCATCTTATACTGAACCTTTTGGATTAGTTATCGCTGATGCTAAAGTAAATAACATCCCAACAGTAATGTTTAATTTAAAATCAAATAAATTAGTTAGAGATGGTATTGATGGATATAAAGTTGAATTTGGTAATATAAATAAAATGGCAGAAGCTCTTGATAAGCTGATGTCTTCTGAATCACTTAGATTAAAAATGGGAGAAAGAGCCCCTGAAACATTAAGAGAAAATAAACCTGAATATACTATAAAAGTCTGGAATGAAATTTTTAATTATGTTATGGGAAAAGATATTATTGATAAATATATATATAATAATCATTTTAATTATATATGCACAAAAGATGATATTGATGCAATGATATTTGATTATAATTCATTAATAAGATGGATTTGCCTAAAAAATAATAAACAACAGAAAAAGACAAAAAAAAATAATATATTTTCAAAAATTTATAAAAAAATACATATATATTTAATCAAAAAAATCAATAATATCGGAAAAATAGTTTTTGAAACTTCACAAAAATATTTTAAATGTAATTATATAATATTGTGGGACAGTAATGGCGTAGGTTTTATGAATGAATGTTTAAATAATAAATTTAAACTTCATACAAAGCTTATAATTCCTAAAACATCTATTTTTTCACCATTACGTGCATATTATTTAGCTCGTGCAAAAGTTTTTATAACAAATACAAATACTCCATATGTTAAGATGTTATTATCAAAAAAAATAAATATTCCATATATAGTTAATATTTGGCATGCATGCGGATATTTTAAAAAATTTGGAATTCATGAGAATAATATTGGATTATTAGAGCATAGAAAAAAATTTGGTACACCTTCTTTTGTTTTATGTTCATCAAATGAAATCAAAGAAAAATATGCTGAAATTTTTGGAATAGCAAAAAATAAAGTACTTAGTTTTGGATTACCAAGAACAGATCTTTTGTATGATCAAAAAATAATAAATGATAAAAAAAATAAATTTTATAAATTATTTCCAGAATTAATAAATAAAAAAATTTATCTCATTGCACCAACTTGGAGAGGTGAACCTTTTAAAAGTGATACTGCTTTTTATAAACCAAAAATGGATTTTAAAAATCTTGCAAAATTATTGAGAAACGATGAAATAATAATAATTAAAAATCATCAATTGGTTATTAAAAATATAAAGTCTCATCCTGATATGTGTAATTTGGATAATATAAATAATAAAATTATAATTATAAATGATATTGATATAATTACATTGACAATTGTATGTAATGTATTCATTACTGATTTTTCATCAGCTTATTTTGAAGCATTAATATTAAATAAGCCAATTGTTTTTTATGCAGAAGATATTGATGCATATAATGCACAAATTGGTTTTTATGATAATTATACAAGCTATTGCCCAGGAGAAATATGTAATGATTCTGACGCTATTAATTTTATAAATAAAATAAGAAAAGCATATAAATATGTTAATACTGATGGGTATAAAAAAATAAAAAATAAATTTGTTGGAGCATGTGATGGACACTCTTCAGAAAAATTAATAAAATTTATTAATGATCTTGATTTAAATGATTATAATGATTTATGGAAAAAATATATAAAAAAAATAAATAATATTGATAAATCATTAATTTTTACAAATAATTTTTCAAGACATTTTTATATTATTTATATTAAAGATATTGAACATAATATTCATTTTGAGTTATTATATAAAAATGGAAAAAAATATTTATGTTTACATTTTGAAAGTCAAAAATATTATAACAAATATTATATAGATTTTGTAAAGTCATTTAATGAAAATAAATATGATGTATATATCAACCAGAATAAATTAGCAATTGAGACTAAAATAAATTTAAATTCAATATATAGTGATTTTAAAATTTTGATACAAAAATCACAAAATTTTTTAAACAATGAAAAAAAATAAAAATAATAGAGGAAATGATGAAATCATATAATGAATATTTATCAAATATAAATAGTAAAATAAGAGATATTATTTCAGATTGTAAAAATATTTTATATAATAAAGATACTATAAATATTTATTGTATAAATGAAGATATTTCGATATCTGTTGTAAGTAACATACCAAATGTAACACTCCATGATTTAGATAAAGGTAATGGTAGTATAATTATTTATTATAAAGGAACAAATTTTATTAATTGTCACATTACTCTTAGAAAAGAATGTGTTGTAATTATAGGTTTCTCTAATCAAAAAATAAATAAATTGTGCATTTTAAATAATAATGGATATGGATCTATATGTTATATAGGATCAGGATTTTCATGTATGGGTACTGAAATTAGATTATGGGAAAATAAAAATGTATATATTGGTGATGATGTAATGTTTTCATGGGCAGTAATGTTATTTACATCAGATGGTCATACAATTTTTAATAAATACGGTGAAATTATAAATAAACCAGAAGATATAATAATATGTGATCATGTCTGGGTAGGGCATGGTGTAAAAATTTTAAAGGGGGGTGGTGTAAATAAAAATTGTGTTATTGGAGAATCTTCTGTGGTTACAAAAAAATTTGATGATGAAAATGTAATATTAAGTGGTGTACCTGCAAAAATAATAAAAACTGGTATAATGTGGGATAGAAGAAGATTATATAAAAATCCCCATTAAATTTAGGAATCGTCCATAAATTACTCAACCATATTTTTTCTTGTTTAAGCTTAAATTCTGCTTCAGGCGTGGAAAAATGAACTCAGTAGTAGACGAGTTATTTATAGACAGATCCTAAAGGGTGGCTTTCTGAGGCAGGCGCATAACCTATTGGTGTTATGTTAGGCCATGTAAGCTACTTGTTCGTATAAAACAACGGCCAACAATTCTGCTGAAGCTGGATTCCCCGTTTCATTGATAGGGGTGTAGCCGAATACGGCAACATGGGCAGTTATGTATTTTTTAAGAATTGGATTTACTTCACTGGCGTCAAATGCGATAGTAGTGATTACCGTTAAGTTCATGGGTATGTATTTAAAAGATTTTATTAAATTAAAAATGTATATTTACAATAATTTGTTTATATGCTTTTCTAAAAAAATATACAATATAGCAAAAATTTTTATATTAGTTGAATTTAAAAAAAAGTATAGTATTTGCAATAACAAAATTTGTTTAAGAATAAATTATTGTTACAACTATAATACAAATTTTTTTAGAATTGATAATTATAATTTTTATTTGTTTGTTATTGGCTGGGGACACAAGCCAACAGCCTACAAAGCTCGTCACTATGCAGCTAAACACAATCTCCCTTACATTGCCCTAGAAGATGGTTTCCTGCGCTCTCTTGATCTTGGTTGCAAGGGGGCGCAGCCCCTTTCTCTAGTGGTAGATCATACAGGCATCTATTACGATGCAACCGAACCCTCGGATCTTGAAAATCTCCTCAATTCCTCTGGTTGGGAGACTCTTGATCTGTTGGATTCAGCTTACCGTGCAATGGAGGATATCAATCGCTACCATTTAAGCAAGTATAACCATGCCCCAGACGCGCCCAGCGACCTCTGGGGCAACACCCCAACTCCCCATGTCTTGGTCCTCGACCAAACAGTAGGCGATGCCAGCGTCTCTCTTGGCATGGCAAGTGAAGCAAGCTTCAAGGCCATGCTGGACGAGACTCTATCCTTGTATCCTCTCGAAAACATTCGGGTCAAAACCCATCCAGACGTTATTGCTGGGAAGAAGCGTGGTTTTCTCGCAGACTGCGCAAAAAGTCATCTCGTTCAGGTCATCTCGCTAGACTGTTCCCCCATCTCTCTGCTTGCACAGGCGGATGTGGTCTATACTGTCACCTCACAGATGGGATTTGAGGCTCTCATGCTCGGCAAGGAGGTGCACTGCTTTGGCATGCCTTTCTACGCAGGATGGGGCTTGACGGTAGACAAGCAAACCTGTCCACGCAGAACCAGGAAGCGGAGCATAGAGGAAGTCTTTGCTGCTGCCTACATGCTCTATGCTCGCTATGTAAACCCCATACGGGAAGAGCGTTGTGATATCCATGAGACCATAAGTCTCTTGGCTGAGCAGCGCAGGCAGAATGAGCGGAATCGCTCGTTTCATGCCTGTCTCGGCTTTCGCTGGTGGAAGAAGCCCTATGCCCGGGCCTATCTAAAATCTACCGGAGGAGAGACCTCTTTTTTCCGCAATTCCAGACGTGCCATCGCCCTGGCAAAAGCCAGGGGAGGGGAGGTTGTTGTCTGGTCTTCTGCCGTGACCGACACCCTGCAGCAACAGTGCGACAGGGAATCCGTGACTCTGGCGCGGATGGAGGACGGTTTCATTCGCTCTGTGGGCTTGGGATCCGATTTCAATTGGCCCTATTCCCTGGTGGTGGACCGCAAGGGCATCTACTATGACCCCACACGGCCAAGCGATTTGGAAGATATTCTCAACACCTTTCCAGACCATCTGGACAACGACGCCTTGCTTAAACGCGCTGCTTCCCTTCGTGCCTTGATCTTGGAAAAGGGCCTTACCAAATACAATACTGGCCTCTCTGACGTATCTTTGCCGTATCTTCCTGAGGACAAGACAATAGTTCTTGTGCCGGGACAGGTGGAGGATGACGCGTCCGTGCGCAAGGGAGGTTTTGGCATGAATAACCTCTCTCTCTTGCAAAAGGCCAGGGAGAACAGGCCCAACGCCTTCATCATCTACAAGCCCCACCCGGATGTGGAGAGCGGAAACAGAAAAGGCCGCATAGCGGAGGAGATTGCCCTGCGTTACGCAGACATCATTGTGCGCAACTATCCCATGGGGCAGCTTTTACCCAAGGTACACGAGGTGCACACTTTGACTTCACAGA
>NZ_NFJC01000062.1 GCF_002159665.1 Desulfovibrio sp. An276 | reverse complement strand
CGCTGTATTCGCGCGGGCGCAGCAAAATCTGCTGGAACATGGAGTCCGTGATGCGGTCCTTGATGACGATCTTGCCGTCCGGATTGCCGTTTTTCGAGGCTTCTTCCTCGGTAATGGTGTAGGCGCCGAATTCCTCAGCAGCGCACTCGTAGCCCCAGCGCCTGAAGCCGCCCTCGGTGAATTTCATGATGTTGCCCTTGTGGACCAGGGTGACGCTCGGAAGCCTGTGGTCAATGGCGTATTGTATGGCCATGCGCACAAGGCGCTTTGTGCCGGTCTCGGAAATGGGCTTGATGCCTATGGAACTGTCCGGGCGCACATCGCGGCCCGTAAGCTCCTTGATGAGGGCTATCATCTTCGCGGCTTCGGGGGTGCCTGCATCCCATTCGATGCCTGCGTAGAGGTCTTCCGTGTTTTCGCGGAAAATGACCATATTCACTGCGTCCGGATCCTTCACCGGGCTTGGCACGCCCGGAACGTGGCTGACTGGACGGATGCAGGCGTAGAGGTCAAAGAGTCTGCGCAAAAGGACGTTGACAGAGCGGAAGCCCTTGCCCACCGGGGTGCTCAAGGGACCCTTCAGGGCCACGCGGTACTTTGTGATGGCCTCCATGCTCTTTTCGGGCACGAATTCGCCTGTCTTCTGCCAGCAGGTCTCGCCAGCGTCTATGGACAGCCACTCGATCTTCCTTGCTCCTCCATAGGCCTTTTCCACTGCCGTATCGAACACGGGCCTTGCCGCATTCCAGATGTCCGGTCCCACGCCGTCGCCGGCTATGATGGGAATGATGGGATCGTTGGGGATGATCAGTTTGCCGTCAGCGCCTAGAGTAATGCCAGTGCCCATATGTTCTCCCTCGGGAATTTGTTTGTCTTTTGTACGCCAGTACAAGCAAGGGCCCGCCCTATTCCTTTATGGACCTTGTTGCGGGCAGGCAGACATTAGCCTTGAGTATGGGCAATTGCAAGGCCCATGTGCGTGACAAGGTCTTGATTTTGCTTTTCCAAACGACTAGAAACGACAATATTCGAATACCCTAGGGCAGCCCCCTGAGGGCAATACGGCCTTGCCTTGGCAAGACCCTGGACTTCAAACTGGCAAAAAACAGTTTTCACAAACAATTTCTTTTTTGCACAGATATCCGCACAAAATACATGCATATTTACGAAACAAATCAAAATTTTTCTTGTGTACAGACTACAAGCTACCGGAGAACAACATAATGTCCAAAACGATATACAGCGAGAAATTCAGCCAGCAGGAACAGGAAAGAATAACTCAAGAGTTCCGTGAGGCATTGCAAAGAAAGGGCAGCACTGTTTCTCCGATACTTCCCTTCACCGATGCGATAGCAAGCACACGCCTTGGCAAGAAGTGGTGCGAAAATTTCGATTTCTTCCCAGAGTACAAGGGGCAGACGGATTTGGGCAAAAGGTGCCTGCGTCGCGGAGGCGTTTGCCATCTCGCGGTTTTGGGGAACACAATCACAGCCACTGTCTGCGATGCCGAGCCCTGCACTGTGACCATCACTTTCCCCAGGGCAAACAAAGAGCATATCGGTCTTATGCAGCAGGAGATCAAAAAGGCCCGTCTCTCGGTTGTGAACTTTCGCAAGGGCAATCTGCCAGAGGAGCTCATTGAGACGCTTTGTTCTCCAGGCTATGGTCTTTTGCCGCCTCTGCGAAGCATTCAAACCAATTGTTCCTGTGGCAAGGGAAGCCCTTGCCTCCACGTCTTTGCCGCACTCTTTGGCATGGGCAGGATGCTGGACACAAATCCCCTGCTCGCCTTTTCGCTTCGCGGCATAGAATCCTGGGAACTGTACGAGGTAAAGGGAGCCAACAGGAAGGCTCTGCCTGCCGAGCAAGGCCCGGGAAAAGCGGGCTCAAGGCCAGTCCAGACACCCGGGTTGGACACAAGCGCAAGGGAAGCGAGCAAGCACCCTGTTCATGAACCCACCATCTCGAAGGTCCCCCTGGGCAGGGAGACCTTCGAGATGGAGCCACGCGCGAAGCATTCTGCTGGATCCAGCTTCATCTCCGGAGTTTTCTCTTCGCATGCCAGCAACGAAGTAGACTTTGCCAGCGCCATTCAGGACCTGAATGAAAGCTTCTTTGATAACGCATTCATGGAAGATGAAGACAACAATGAACCAGACGCCCACAAGGCTGACATGGAGCATCTGATCGAATCACTGGGTGGCGACCAGGACATGGCGCTCGTAGTCCATAGAATGCAAACTGTCCTTGATGCCTATGAAATGAGCCGTCTGGCAAACAGTTTTGGCAAGATATCCCTGTCGCCCAGGCTGCAAAGGCAATTCGACGACAAAATGAGCAGGCTCAGTATCCCGGAGATGGTCCTGTACGGCGCACGCACAATGACACTGGAGCAACTGGAGCAACTAGACGAGAAGGGCGTCGAAGATCTCTGCGCAACAGGCATGGCTATTCTCCTGTATCGGCAGGTGATAGAAGTGGCTGAAGGCAAGCCGCCCAAGGAAAAAAAGGCTGCCTGGGACACTGTTCCGGATTCGGATATCGATGTTTTGAGCAAGTTCAGATTCAGGACAAGGCAGCATCCGGACGATCCATACCAAAAATTCTGTCTCGAGATGTATCGGGACGCCCAGGAAGAATTCAGCGATCCCAAAGAATACAAGAGAATAGACAGGATGTTCGCAAAAGTTCTGGCCTCGACAGATCTGACCCGAAAATTCTTCTTTTTCTTCAACAGGGAATTCCCTGGTCCGCTCATCTCACTGCTTGGAGTCGCGAGACTGGAACAAATGGAGTACCCGCAAGACAAGATACGGGAAGAAGACATCATTGTCGCCGGTACAGCCGTCGCCGCGCCATTGGTTTTGGCCAAGGTACTGGGAGAAGACGCGCCCAGAATAGGAAATGCGCCCCTGTACTCCGCTCCAGTCCGCAAGAAGAGCCTTCCGAAGGGAAAATCCGGCAAGGGCAGGAAAGACGCTCGAAAAACAAGGGGTGCCGCAAAGGCCACTGACGCCGCAGCAAAGGCCCAGCCTGCAAAAGTCAGCGAGACTGCAGCCAAGGCTCAGCCCGCAAAGGCCAGCGGGACTGCAGCCGAGGTACAGCCCGCAAAGGCCACTGATGCCGCAGCCAAAGCACAGCCCGCAAAGACCTCTGATGCGGCAGCAAAGGCTCAGCCTGCAAAAGCCACTGATGCGACAGCAAAGGTGCAGCCCGCAAAAGCCGGCGAGACTGCAGCCAAGACGCAGCCCAAGAAAAAAGTAGCCGCTCCGGCCAAGACTACAGCAAATGACAAGGCAGAGCAGGTTCTGGAGAGTACTCCCCTGCCCTTTGACGCAAAGAACCCCACAGGAGAGGGACTGCGCGCCCTGTTCAGGCTGAGCGGCACTTCGGAAGAGGGCTTTGCCTGGCATCTCGGGGTGGGCATGCCGACCATCGCCCGCTGGCTCAAGGTCGAGGGTCCACTCAACGTGCGCTCCGCTTCCCTGCAAAAGATCTGCAAGTACCAGACAAAGGTCCTGAAAAAGCTTGGCAGAGGCTGATCCTTCGGCTGACAAAAGAACAAGAGGGACAGAAACCAAACGTGTTTCTGTCCCTCTCTTTCGTTGTATTGTTCGGAAAAACCGCTCGTCTTTAGCTTGGCCTCGGGCGCTTCCTTCTTTTCTGCTGCCTTTGCGGAAAAACCTTGCGCACGCAGGCGCTCAAAAAACGCACCACAAAGCCAGTGAGGATGGCTGAGCAGATAGTGCCCTCGCCAACGCCAACCACTGATCCCAGGCCAACAAGGCCAATAGTCATGCCTATGGCGACCATGGTAGTGTCGCAGAGTACCTTGATGGAACCGAAGTTCTTCCTTGTCACGTAGGCTATGGCCAAAACCAGCCCCTCGCCTGGCAGGACTATGATGTTGCTTGCCACCTCGATGAGGATGCCGACAGCCATGACCACTATGCCAAGGCCCAGAAAGCCCAGACGCTCGATGTAGGAAAGCTCCAGCACAAAGGAGGTGTGGTGCATCCAGAAGTCTATGCACAGGGCAAAGAAGAAGACCGGCAGTATCTGCAGCACATTGCGTATCCTGAAGCGCTTTTTGCCAAGGACAAAGCGTTCCACAAGCACGAAAGTCGCGTTCATGAGTGCAGTGTAGGTACCGATGGTCAGGGGAAAGATGGAGTTGACAGCGTAGGGTATGCTTGTGATGGGCGTTGTGCCCAGATCGGTATTGGTTATGGTGGCTATGCCGCAGCCCATGATGAACAGGCCCAAGAGGAAGCTCAGGCAACGCAAGGCCAGAAATATCTTGCTTTTCATGACACGCTACTCGCAATTTTCCGTATGTGAGGACGCAATCCCTTGGGAGAATCCCGAAGATCTCGCTCAGGGAAAGCGGGAAAGCATGTCGTCCAGGGATACAAGGCTCAGTTTTTCGTATTCAAGCGCTTTGCAGTCGTCGGCAAAGCCCGAGGTTGCGAAGACAAAGTATCTTTGCGCGTCCAGCCCCCTGCACGAGGCAAGAAAGCTCTCCACATGCGCTTTTTGCACTGGCTCCCCGCCCCAGAAGCTCTTGCCGCAGAGCATGCCGCAGGCCTCGTCCCTTGCAGCCACGTCCAGGTAGATCTGCGCCCTTGTTTTCGGATTTGTGCCCCAGTAGCGCCCGATCCTGCCAAAGGTCTGCAGTGAAGGATCGGACTTTTGCAGTGCACGCAGCCACTGGCGGCAGATGGCAGCGAACACGTAGTGCAGATAGGAAGGCTCGTCTTTTGCTATGAGGTCCAGGACAGGCTCTGTACAGCCCAGGGTGAGCGTACTCAGATTCTGCGGGATGTAGCGGAAGAGAAAGCGAAAGAGAGGGTGCTCCACCACGTAGAGGGTCTTGCGCGAATTTTCTTCTCCTGCAGGGTGTTCCTTGCGCACAAGATCCAGGGTGATGAGTCTGTTCAGATAGAGGGAGCAGGCCCCTGTCTCGAGTCCTGTCCTTTCCGCTATGTCGCACAGGCGCTCGGCCCCACTGGCAATGGCAGAGAGGATGCCGTTGTAGACGGCCCCCTCGCGCACTTCCTGGCGCAAGAGGTGGCCCGGTTCTTCGAAAAGCCTGCTCTGGGGATTGAGCACGTGTTCCACAAGGATTTGCCGAACGTCTCGCGCGCCCCCGAACCAGGAAAGGTACTGCACTGTTCCGCCAATGATGCCGTAGAGACGGATGGCGTCCTCGCTGCGAAAAAGATCAAAGTGGCGGCGCAGGGTAAAGAAATCCAGGGGAGCAAGCTTTATGGCAATGGGACTCAGGGCCTGAAAGGGGCTTTGGGCCCCAAGCACATGTTCTTCCATGAAGGAGAGCTGCGAGCCGCTCAGGATGAGCAAAAGCCTGGATTTTTCCGCGTGTGCCAAGGCAAGTCCTGCAAGCTCGGTGGACAATTCCGGAAGGGCTCTTGCGAGATAGGGATACTCATCCATGACGAGCACAAAGGGCATTTCCTCGGAACGGGAAAACAGGCTTTCCAGCGTCCCTTTCATGGCCTTCATGGGAGCGTCTTCCACCTTTTCCGGTGCAAAGAGGCCCGAGAGCACCATGGCGTGGCGCAGGTTTTCCACATTGAGGGCTGCCGAATTCGAGCTTGCTGTGAAGAAGACTCCGGGCTTGTCCTGCAAAAAGTGGCGGATGAGGGCAGTCTTGCCCACCCTGCGCCTGCCGTACAAAACAGCCATACGAAGCCTCTTTTCGCCCCACAGGCTCTTGAGCCTTGCGCTCTCCTCTTCACGGCCAATGAACATCTGTCCTCCACAAAAAAAGTAAATCACAAACTACTAAATCACAATTTAGCTATTTTCTAGGTCGTGTTGACAAATTCATGGGAGTGTTCCAGTAGGAGTACCTACTACACAACCTTCGCCCACATTAACGTATTGAAAATATGGAAATAAGAGGAGAATGACAGAGTGGTCTTCACATATCGTGTTGCAAGGCCACGCCATC
>NZ_NFJC01000061.1 GCF_002159665.1 Desulfovibrio sp. An276 | reverse complement strand
CAGAATCAGGTGCAGCCAAACGAGATGCATTCCGGCACAGCCTGGACGAAAAAGTGGTTATTTCCATTTTGGAAATAACCACACAACACCTTGTCATTCCTGACAAAACAAAAGACCTCCCCTTGTGACGCCTTGCCGGCACACAGAGGAAGGCCCTGCAACATCCAGAATCAGGTGCAGCCAAACGAGATGCATTCCGGCACAGCCTGGACGAAAAAGTGGTTATTTCCATTTTGGAAATAACCACACAACACCTTGTCATTCCTGACAAAACCAAGCCCCCCTGTGACGCCTTGCCGGCACACAGAGGAAGGCCCTGCAACATCCAGAATGTATCAGGGAAAGACTATTGCGTCGGGTTCACCGAATCCAAGAAGCGGTAGGGGCCATCGTAGGAAGGTGTCCCGTAGATCTGGCACACGTGGCTGTTCCACACGCCGTTGCACAGATCGTGCAAAACGTACCCTGGAGCTTCCATGACAAAGGTGTCACCGCCCTCGGGCGAGAGATCCAGTTCCAGCTGCATGGCTGCAGCCGGTACCGTGAGCGCAGGCACGCCTGCCCAGCTTGTGAAAATGGGCCTGTGCATGTGCCCGCAGCACAGACGCACCCAGGGAGCCTCTTGCAGCACCCTTTCAAGGCCATCCACGTTCTCGTAGGGCTCATCCATGGCTCCCATGCCTGTCACAAAGGGTGGATGGTGCATGAAGACAAGGGTCGGAACCCCAGGCCTTTTTGCAAGCTCACCTGCAAGCCAGTCCACGCACATTTCGGGCATGTGCCCTGAATGGGAGCCGGGGCTCATGGTGTCCAGCATCAGAAAGCGCGCCTCATCCCTTTCAATGGCATAACAAATATACGGCGCCACTTCCTCGCAGGCAGGGCACCAGTCCTGCAGGATGGAGCGCATCCTGTCGCGCCTGTCGTGGTTGCCGGGGATGGCGTACACAGGGAAGCCAAGGTCCGAGAGGGACCGATACAGCATGTGGTAGGCCTGCTCGTCGCCGCTGTCTGCCAAATCCCCGGTGATGACCATCATGTCCGGTTTCTGCTTGAGACGGGCCAGATGCTTCCTGGCCACTTCAAGGCATTTGCACGTGTTCACAACACGAAACGACAGCTTGCCGTCACCGCGCAGGTGGAAGTCGGATATCTGCAATATACGCATTCTTGTTTCCTGACAGGGTTTGCGCGCCTGCCCTCTTCCAAAACCGGGAAGAGAACAGGCAGCGCGACCGGTTAGATGTGCTCCACATCGTCACCAAAGCGGCGCACGGCCGCGGTGTGCTTTTTCTGCACGATGAAGGCTGCCACGGCGCTCGTTGCTGCTGCGAGCATGGTGTAGAGGCACACGTACACGGGGTCTCCGTCTGCTATCTTCATGAAATAGGTGCACAGGCCAGGCACGATGCCTGCCACGAGGAAGCCAGGGAACTGGTAGCAGATGGATATGCCAGTATAGCGCACCTCAGCTGGGAAGAGATCCGAGAACAGTGCGGCCTCGGGGCCAAAGACGCCGGCATAGAAGATGCTCAGGGGGATGATGATCGCTATGGCAATGAGAAGGAGATTGCCACCGCTTGCTTCCATAATCCAGAAGGAGGGGAAGATGGAGATGCCGCACAGAAGGCTTGAAATGCCGTAGACGCGGCCGCGGCCAAAGCGGTCTGCAAGGCGTCCTGCCACGAGGATGAAGGGACACATGGCAAGGGCCGCAATCATGACGAGGGTCAGGGCCTGGGTTCTCTCAACCTGAACGTACTGCACAAGGTAGGTGATGACAAAGACTGCCAGAACATTGAAGAAAACACCGTCGATCCACCTGGCACCCACGCCAAGGGCAATGTTGCCGGGATGTTCCTTGCAGACCTGCACGATGGGCAGCTTCTTCTTGGCAGTGTCCTGCCTAGCCCTTTCCTGAACCTTCTGGAAATCCGGTGTCTCCAGGATGTGCATGCGGATATAGAGGGCAATGGCAATGAGGACAACGCTGATCAGGAAGGCTGCCCGCCAGCCCCATACGAGGAACTGCTCGTCCGTCAGGGCCCAGGAAAGCAGGGCCACGACGCCGGAGGAAAGACACAGGCCAGTGGCAAGGCCCATCTGGGGAATGGCCGCGTAGAAGGCGCGCTCCTTCTTGCTTGCGTACTCGTAGGTCATGAGCACTGCACCGCCCCACTCGCCGCCAAGGCCAAGTCCCTGACACAGGCGCAGGGTCTGCAGGATGATGGGTGCTGCAATGCCTATCTGCGCGTAGGTGGGCACAAGGCCTATGCCAATGGTGCCTATGCCCATAATGAGCATGGTGAGCACAAGCATGCTCTTTCTGCCTATGCGATCACCGAAGTGTCCAAAGAGAAAGCCTCCGAAGGGCCTTGCGAGATAGCCTATGGCAAAGGTGCTGTAGGCCAGGATTGTGCCCATGTAGGGGTCGTCCGTGGGAAAGTACAGCTTGTTGAAGACTATGCCTGCGACAACGCCGTAGAGAAAGAAGTCGTACCACTCAATGGTTGCACCTATGAGACTTGCCAGGACAACCTTGCGTATTTCCTTTTTGCTGGGGGTACTCATGACGAAACAAGCTCCTGCTGCAATGTTGATCCCGCTTGAGACTGCGGGTGGATTCAGATATTTTTACTAAAATTTTTACTAAATTTTAATTACAGTTTCCTTGGGTTCTTTGGGCTTGTTCGCCTGTACGTATAGTCTCTGTGCGGATAAAAAACAAGATAGCAGAAAATCCTTGAAGTAAAAATTTTATAAAAATCTACTTTACCTCACATCAATGCTGCCCATATTATACTAAAATTTTAATAAACAGAGGGGGCAAAAAATTGATCTTTTCATCCCTTCCTCGTACTCTTCGCCAGCAATTAGGGCGACCCAGGGCCTGTCTTTGTCCGTTGCCCAAAAACAGCCACTGCCAGGGAGGAGATGTGACAACCAAAAAACGCGTCACCATGGAAGACGTAAGCCAAAAGGCCCAGGTCTCGCTTACGACCGTCTCCATGATCCTCAACAAAAGGGCGGATATGTCCTTTGCGCAGGAGACTGTGCAAAGGGTTCTCGACGCTGCGAGGGAGCTTGGCTACAAAAAACCCGAATACGCGCGCACAAGGCCCCTTACGGACAGCAAAACCATAGTTATTGTCTGCCCCAACATAACCAACGCCTATTACGCGACCATTGCCCAGGCCATACAAAGGGCCGCGGCAAAAAGGGAGTATACAGGCATCATCCTCACAACCTACCGTTCTGCGCAAAGGGAGGAAGAGGCCCTGGAGATGGGCATGAGCCTTGGCGTATCCGGAATAATCTTCACCATGATGCCGCAAAAGGCCAAACGCATAGAGGAAATCAACAAAAAGGTCCCCGTTGTGGTCATAGGCGACAGGAACACAAGCCTCAATGTCGACACCATAGAGCTCGACAACTTCAAGGCAGGGACATTGATCGGCCAGCATCTTCTGGAGCTTGGGCACAGGCGCATAGCCTTCATCTCCACAACCCTTGACACAGTAAACAACATCCGCAGAAGAAGGCTTGCCGGCCTGCAGGAAGCTCTCGAAGACAAGGGTGCCAGCCTTCAGGTCCTCTCAAGGGACATCACCCCGGAAGAGGAACTGGACAACCTCAACATCGAATATGCCACGGGCCTTGCGCTCACCGAAGAATGCCTGAAGCGCTTTCCCAAATGTACGGCCCTTGTGGCTGTCAACGATTCCGTGGCCTACGGCGTGCTCGATGCCCTTGCGGCCCATGGGCTGAAGGTCCCTGAAGATCGCAGCGTCTGCGCCTTCGACAACCTTCCCTTCTCGCGCCTGTCCTGCATGGACTTGACCTCGGTAGAGCATCACATAGCGGAAAAGGGCCGCAACGCCTTCGAGATGTTTTTCGATCGCATTTCCAAAAAAAGTACCAACAACATCACTCGAGTGGAATTCTCCCACTACCTGCGCGTTGGCAGGACGACCGGCCCCTGCCCCGGGAGCAGGGAAGTGTAGCCACGGATCACACAATTCGCCCCCAGCCCGCTCACAGATACCTTCCGGTCACGCTCTCACCACACTCCCTGATGCTTTTGGGAGAGCCTGTGGCGACTATGCGCCCGCCGCTTTCGCCTCCGCCGGGGCCCATGTCGATGATATGGTCCGCGCTGCGTATGACATCAAGGTCATGTTCAATGACAACGACCGTGGCCCCCTGCTCCATCAGCGTGCGAAAGACCTGCAAGAGTGTCTGCACATCCAGGGGATGCAGCCCTATGGTGGGTTCGTCAAAGACAAAGAGTGCGTCCGACTGTGTGCGCCCCATTTCGCCTGCAAGCTTCAGCCTCTGCGCCTCGCCGCCGGAAAGCCCTGGCGTCTCCTCGCCCAGGGTGAGGTAGCCAAGGCCAAGATCCCGCAGGATCTGCAGCCTCTGGCGCACAAGCTTCATGTCCCGGCAAAAGTCGAGGGCGCTCTCTATGTCCATGGCCATGAGCTCTGGCAGGGATTTGGCAATGCCTTCCCTGTTGTGCCAGGCAATGGCCAGGGCAGCCTTTGCATAGCGCGAGCCCCGGCACTCCGGGCAGGGGATGTCCACGTCCGGCAAAAACTGTACATCCAGGCTGATCCGTCCTGTACCGTCGCAGACAGGGCAGCGAAGTTTTCCTGTGTTGTAGGAAAAGTCCCCTGCCTTGCAGCCAGCCTCCCTGGCAGCAGGAGTCTTTGCGTAAATGCGGCGCAGCTCGTCGTGCACGTTGGCGTAGGTTGCGACAGTGGAGCGCACGTTGATGCCAATGGGGGTCGCATCTATGAGCCTTGCGTGGCGTATGCCGCAGGGCTCCACTTCCCGCACATGCGGGGGAAGCTCCCTACCCTCTGCGCTTGCCTCAAGGGCAGGCACAAGGCTCTCGAGCACAAGGGTAGTCTTGCCGGACCCCGAGACACCGGTCACCACTGTCATGCGTCCCTTGGGAATGGACACGTCCAGCGGGTGGACGGTGTGGATGGCAGAGGTGAGAAGGCGTATGCATCCTTTTGCAAAAACCTCCTCCTTGGCAAGGTCGCCCAACTTCCGCTCCCTGTTCGCCAGAAAGGGGCCTATGCGCGAGGCTGGGGTGTGGACGATATCCTCCACGCTGCCGCACGCAAGGACCTTGCCGCCACAAGTTCCTGCCCCGGGTCCCATCTCGACGATCCAGTCCGCCTCGCGCAGGATCTGCGTGTCGTGGTCAACGAGAAGGACGCTGTTGCCGTCTGCCACAAGGTCGTGCATCACCCCGTTGAGGCCAGTGATATTGGCAGGGTGCAGGCCAATGGAGGGCTCGTCGAGCACGTAGAGCACGCCCGTTGTCCTGTTGCGCACGGCTCGTGCCAGCTGCATGCGCTGACGCTCGCCAGTGGAGAGCGTGGCTGTGGCACGATCCAGGGAAAGGTAGGAGAGCCCAAGCTCCTGCAGCCTCTTTGCTGTGGATGAAAAGGAAGCAATGATGCTCTCGGCCATGGGGCGCATTGCCTCGGGAAGGGAGGAAGGGACCGAGTGCACCCAGGCCACAAGATTTTCCAGGGAGAGGGCGCAGGCCTCATCAAGGCCAAGGCCGTTCAGCTTCGGCGCCCGTGCCTCGCAACTCAAGCGCGTTCCCTGGCAGTCCGGGCAGATGTCTTCCTTCAGGAACTTCTCCACCCGCTTCATGCCCTTCTCGTCCTTCACCTTGGCAAGGGCGTTTTCCACAGTGTAGGTCGCGTTGTAGTAGGTGAAGTCCAGTTCGGCAGCATCGTTGGAGTTCTTGGCCTTGTAGAAGATGTGCTTCTTTTCCGCAGGTCCGGAATAGACGATTTCCTTCTCCCTGTCCGTGAGATCCCTGAAAGGAACGTCTGTGCGCACGCCCATGGCACGGCACACGTCCTTCATAAGAGACCACATGAGCGTGTTCCAGGGAGCCACTGCACCCTCGTCAATGGTAAGGCTTGTATCCGGCACAAGGCTTGCCCTGTCCACAGTGCGGACAAGGCCTGTGCCTGAACAGCGGCGGCAGGCGCCCTGGCTGTTGAAGGCCAGATCCTCTGCTCCGGGGGCGTAGAAACGGGCTCCGCAGGTGGGACAGACAAGCTCCCTTTCTGCTGCCACGGCAAGGCTCGGGGGCACGTAGTGGCCGTTTGGACAGCGATGCGAGGCAAGGCGGGAGAACATGAGGCGCAAATTGTTCAAAAGCTCGCTGCCAGTGCCGAAGGTGGAGCGTATGCCAGGCACGCCGGGCCTTTGCCTCAGGGCAAGGGCTGCAGGGATGTAGAGCACCTCGTCCACGTCCGCCCTGGCTGCCTGGGTCATGCGGCGGCGCGTGTAGGTGGAAAGTGAGTCCAGATAGCGCCTTGAGCCCTCGGCGTAGAGGACGCCCAGGGCAAGGGAAGACTTGCCGGAACCGGACACGCCGGCTATGCCCACGATGCAGTTGAGGGGGATGTCCACGTCGATGTTCTTCAGGTTGTGCACCCTGGCTCCGCGGACCACAATCTTTTCCGGGATATGTTTTGTTTCTTCCATGCCTTGAGGCCTCCGGCCCATGTGTTGAGAGCAATCCTGCCCGCACTATACGGCTCGCCTCGAAAACCTGTCCAGTCTTGGGAAACGGGGGATTTCCATAGTTGCACGCGGCCTCTCCTTGCCGCGACAAAGATAAGGAACTGCCTCCAGCTTGTTCCCGCCCTGTTTGTCTTCAACTTGTGCTTGAGGTTTGGTTCTCGATTGCCTACTCTGAAAATGCTTGTGACATAACGAAGCACACAAGGCATGAGCCTGCTTCCCGGCCTGAAAAGCGCTGCCGGGGCAAGACAGGCAAGGAACTCAAGAACTTGGGGAAGTTGCTCCAAGGCTCCATTCCTGCCTGAGTTTTGCACGATTTTATACTAACAACGGGAGTGACCATTCAGCTTGCTTTAGACTTCCGACCCCGTTTGGCGACTCGTTTGGAGGTATAGCCTGGGGCACATTC
>NZ_NFJC01000060.1 GCF_002159665.1 Desulfovibrio sp. An276 | reverse complement strand
AGCCTGTGGAGAGGCTCCTTGCCTCGTTGAAGCGGAACCCGCCCAGGGATCAAGCTAGCTTGTTTCCGCTGGGAATCCTCCGCCTTTAGGCGGGGGAGGATGTCAACTCGACAATGTCGCCACCCACGCGCTGATGGATCATTTCCGCAATGGTGCGCGTGTTGCCGGAGTGGGAGAAGTAGACAACAAGCACGTTGTCACCCTTGCCAGCGGCCAGGACATCGGAACCTGCCAGGGGCATGGTGCCCAGGGCAAAGGCAGAGGCCAGGGAGGCCCTCAGGAAAAAGCGGCGCGAGGCAAGCAGGGGAGTATCGTTTCTCTTCATGGTGGTGGGCTCCATATGTTCGCCTGGGGGCCCTTATCGGCCCCCTCGGGGCATTGACGTATTGTGTCCGCAGATGCGTATGCTTCCCCGGGACAGAAGGAAGAATAGCCGCACATTGGTGTCCGCATGAAGGGGAAAACATTCCCATTTCTTGCCCATTTCTCGCATGAGTCCGGAAAAATCCCACGAGCTTTGGCTGATTTTTGGCCACATCCTGCAAACAGGACAAGGCTTGACGGCCCCCTTGCCGAACACGTAGAAAAGAATGTGCATCCTGCAAGCACGATGCACAAAAATTCCTTTGCCAACCTTTTCATTCAAGGAGGAAGGCGCTTCCTCCCCTGCACAAATGTAGGGGTATCCGCGCCAGTATTTGTGATGAATGCCGACACAGAGGGCCCCACGGGTCCCCGACCTAGTCCCCTGTACAGAGGGAGGGAAAATACCCTGAAAAAGCCGGGCGCGCTTGCCCTTTTCGTGCGCGAAGCCTACGGCCTCTCCCTTCTCGACTATCTCGCAGGGATCTGTTCCTGCCCTGCCACACTGATTCACCGCTGGATACGCACAGGGCAAATCCTGCTCAACGGCTCGCGTGTTCACCCCCACACTTCCCTGAACAGGGGCGACGCCCTCACAGTGCCAGCTTCGCTTGGCAGATTCGCCCAGGGCAGGGTCGAGTCATGAGCACGCAAGTGAGCACCCAAGTGCACACTGAAGCTTCTGCCCAGGGCAGCGAAAGGCTTCAGGGCATTGTGGTGAGCCACGAGGAGGCAGGACAAAAGCTCATGGGCTTCCTTGAGCGCCGCCTGCTTTTGCCCACACCGCTCTTGCACCGCTGGATACGCACAGGACAGATTCGCCTGAACGGCTCGCGCACCCAGCCCTTTGTGCGCATCAATGCCGGCGACAGCGTGCGTGTTCCTCCCTTTGCCGGTTCCATGTCGCAGCAGGCCCACGCCACACGGCAAAGACAGGAGCGCCAAAAGGCCCATGCTGCGGGAGCCACCGCGTCCTCCCCAAGGATCGCGCAGGAACACTACCAGGGTGCGAAAAGGCTGCAGACTGCCAGCCATGCAGCCCCGGGCCAGGTACAGGACGGTGTGGAGATCCTGGCCGAAAACGACGAGTACCTGATCGTCCTGAAACCCGCGGGCCTTCCCACGCAGCCTGGCACAGGCCACACGGACGCGCTCACAACGCGCCTGCAAATCCTGCGCAAGGGGGCCTTCACGCCCACACCTGTCCATCGCCTGGACAGGGACACCTCTGGTGTCCTTCTGGTTGCCAAGACCTTCAACGCACTGAGAAAGGCCCACGAGGCCTTGCGCAACCGCCAGGGTCTTGGCAAGGAGTACCTTGTCTGGGTGCACGGCATCTGGCAGGGCCAGGGGGACAGGCTTGTGCAAAGCTACATGCGAAAAGGCCTTGTTGGTTCCCAGGAAAGGATGCTTGTCTCGGATTCTCCCGCAGACGGTGCGCGCGAGGCCATGCTTGTGGCAAGGCCCCTTGGCTATGCGAAAAACGCGACCCTTTTGCAGATCCGCCTTCTCACAGGCCGCACGCATCAGATACGGGCCCAGCTTGCCCATTTGGGCTATGCGGTGATAGGGGACGGCAAGTACGGCAAAAGGAGCGCCGGCGAGCCCCTCTATCTGCACGCCCTGCGCTTGACACTGCCCAACGGCAAAAGCTATCAAGCCCTTCCGCGCTGGCAGGGCCCCTTTGCAGTGGACACATTGCCAGCACCCATGGCAGAGGAGGAGATTCGGCGCGCTTTCCCTGCCAGGCATAACGAGCGCCCAATCCTGTAACAAGCGACGCGAGCAAGGCCCATGTCTTCCACTCTTCCCAAGGTAGTTCTTGTGGGGCGCCCCAATGTGGGCAAATCCACCCTGTTCAACAGACTGATACGCAGCAACCGCGCCATAACGCACGACAGGCCGGGAGTCACGCGCGACAGGCTCGAAGGCATCGTCAGGCGCAAGAACATGCCCGAATTCGGTGTCATAGACACAGGCGGCGTGACCCTCGACGAGCGCGCTGTGGTGCAGGAAGGCCCCGAGGGCATACGCGGCTTCGAGGCGGAAATCCTGCAGCAGGTGCACACGGCCACGGAAGAGGCCGCAGTGCTGGCCTTTGTGGTAGACGGCAAGGACGGCCTTCTGCCCACGGACGAATACCTTGCAGACCATCTGCGCAGACTCAACGTGCCTGTCCTTTGCGTCGTCAACAAGGTGGACGGCGCAGAGCTCGAAGACAGGCTCACAGCGGAATTCCATTCCCTTGGCTTCCCTGTTCTGGCCGTTTCCGCAGAACACGGCTTCAATCTGCTTGAGCTTTGCGACACGCTCTGCTCCATGATTCCGGACTCGGCCTTTGTCGATCCCATAGAGCCCCCTGCCTTGCGTCTTGCCATGCTCGGCAGGCCCAATGTGGGCAAATCCTCCCTCATCAACGCCCTGTCCGGGGAAAAGCGCATGATCGTCTCCAACGTGGCAGGAACCACCAGGGACAGCGTGGACGTGCGCTTCAGCGTGGACGATCACGACTACGTCTTTGTGGACACGGCAGGTGTGCGCCGCAAAACGCGCATCACGGACACTGTGGAAAAGTATTCCGCAAACTCGTCCATCAAGTCTGCCGGCAAGGCGGACGTAACCCTGCTGACCCTTGACGCCATCGAGGGCGTGTCCTCCCAGGACAAGCGCCTCATGGACATGCTGAACACGCGCAAGATCCCCTTTGTCATCCTCATCAACAAAAGCGACCTTGTGCCTGCCACAAAGCTCAAGGATGTGGTGAAGGCCGCCAGGGAAATGCTCGGCTTCTGCTCCCACGTGCCCATTCTGACAGTCTCTGCCAAGAGTGGCGCAGGCCTTGAAAAAATCCTGCCCCTGGCCTCGGAAGTGCACGAGGAGTGCCAGGTGCGTGTGCCAACAGCCCAGCTGAACCGTGCCATGCAGACGGCCCTCACAAGCCATCAGCCGCCCCTCGTCAAGGGAGCACGCCCCAAGTTCTTCTACCTCACCCAGGCGGAAAGCGAGCCGCCGACCTTTGTCTTCTTTGTGAGCGATGCGGAGCGCGTCTCGCCCACCTACGCCCGCTACCTCGAAAGCAGCCTGCGCAAGACCTTCCAGATTCGCTACGCGCCCATGCGCGTCAAGCTGCGCTCAAGCCACAAGAAGGACAAGTAGCCCTTCCCTTTCACACCTTGCAAAAAGGCCCGCCCTGAGTTTTCAGGACGGGCCTTTGCCTTTCGGAAATTGTCTACCTTGCTGAGGGTGCGGCCGGTGCGGGCTGGGCCTGCGGGGCTGCAGGAACTGCAGGGGCAGCCTGCGCTGGCTGTGCCTGAGCCGGGGTCTGGGTTGGGGCCTGTGCGGCATTTTCCGCGATCTCGGAATCGCCCACCTTCACTGCGTATTCGTCAACGCCTGCAGGGGCATTCTGGAAGACCATGGTGAAGGGCACCCTGGCGCCGGGAGCAACATAGGCATTGGCTATGGCCTGCTCCTCCTCGTTTTCGAGCGCAGCCAGAAGTTCTGCCTCTGTCATGGCGCGCAGCTGCGTGTTGGAGAGGCGCACGCCTGCCTTTTGCACACGCGTGTCAATGGCCTGGCGCTGCTTCAGGATTGCACCCTCAACGTGAATGTTCTTTCTGGGCTGCTGATCGTGGTTGACCACAAAGCCCTCGATCACGAGCAGTGTGCCCACCTTGCTGTTGTCCACGTAGAACTGGCGCACGTCCTCAAGGACCAGTGCCTCTTCCACTGCCTTGGCCGCAGGGGCCTGGGGCTTTTGGGGAGCTGCAGTCTTGTTGCCCAGAACACGTTCCTGCAGGGCGGTTATCTGAGCCCTGAACTCCGGCAGGGTGCGGTAGGCGAAAGCGAAGCCCACGCAGATGAGCACGAGAAGCACAAGCCAGAGCATAAGGCCTCCGCGCTTTTTCGGCGCTGCAAGCTCCGGCAGGGCGCTTTCCTTGGGCATGGCAAGATCCGGCCCCTGGGGCTTGTCCGGCAGGGGAGGCTGGGCCTCCTCCTTGGGCCTTTCGAAGACAAAGACTTCCTTGCACACGGAACAGCGCAGGCGCGCTCCGTCCTTCACGCCGTCCGGCAGCACAAAGCGGCTGCTGCATCCAGGGCATGTAACCTGCATGATATTTTCCCCCAATTGTTTGCTGGTTAGTCGTTCGTGTACTCGACCACACAGATGTCCGGCAGGGCCCTGTACTGTTCCGCGTAGTCAAGGCCGTAGCCGACAATAAAGCCCCGATCGAGCTCGAAGCCGGCAAAATCGACCTGCACGCTGGCAGTGCGGCGCTCCTTCTTGTCCACCAGGGCAGCAAGCCTGAGGCTTTTCGGGCCACGCACCTTCAGGACATTGAACAGACAGGCCATGCTCTGGCCGCTGTCCACCACATCTTCCACAATGAGCACGTGCTTGCCGTGTATGTCCGTTTCGAGGTCACGCTCGAAGCGGATGTTGCCTGCCTGCATGCCGTTTCCGTAGCTTGCGAGGCGGACAAAGTCCAGGGTCAGGTTGGTGTCGTTTATGTGGCGCACAAGATCCGAGAAGAAGAGCACTGCCCCTTTCAGCACGCACACTGCGACCAGGGGCTCGTCGTGGTAGACAGCGTTGATCCTCTCTGCCAGCTCGCACACGCGCCTGTCTATGCACTCACGGGTATACAGGGGAGTAAGCCCGGTTATTCTCATGGTCTTCCTCGCTGATGAGCCCTATTGTGCAGGCTGAACCCTGTCCTTGTCCCTGATATCGTAGACAACGGCAAATTCGTCGCAGTCCGGGTACTTGGGACAATGCACGCAATCCGCCCAGATCTTTTGCGGGAGCACGTCCTTTTCCACAGTGGCAAAGCCCAGGTGGTTGAAGAACTTCTCCTGATAGGTCAGGGCAAAGACCCTGGAAATGCCTATTTCCGCACTGTCCTTGATACAGGCCTCAACCAGCATGCGCCCAAGGCCACTGCCGCGAAGATCCTCGCGCACAACAAGGGAACAGACCTCTGCGAGATCCTCCCACACGGGTGCCAGCGCAGAACAGCCCACTATTGTGCCGGTACTGTCCTCAAGCACGTAGAAGTTGCGGATATGGCCGTAGAGATAGGTAAGTGCCCTCGGGAGCAGCTGCCCCTTCATGGCAGCCATCATTAAGAGACCGTGGATGGGCTTGACATCGGCTATGAGCGCCTTGCGGATGACGTATTTGTCCATTGTTTTCGAATCACCCTGAAAATAAGGGAAGGAAGAGCGCGCGCCACAAGGGCTCGACGTCTCTCCCTGAATGAATGTGGATGTGGTATCGGTTGTGCCGGGAAAGGCCAGCGCACCTATTTCAGAAGTTCGCGGACCATTTCCTCGAAGGCAGCCTCGTCAAGGAAGCCGGAGAAGGCCCAGGCAACCTTTCCGTTCTTGCCGTAGCCCACGTTGAAGGGGATGCTGCGTATGGAAAAGGCCTGCACGACATCGCTGCCCGCGCGGTAGACCGGATAGTTTATCTTCATCTGCGCGACATAGGGCAAAACCTTGGCCACAGTGGCATCGTTGTCCACTGTGAGGCCCACAAAGTTCACCTTGCCCTTGTACTTATTCGTCATCTCCACAAGCATGGGGATTTCCGCCTTGCAGGGCGGGCACCAGGTGGCAAAGAAGTTCACCACCACGGGCTTGCCCCTGTTGGCCTGCACAAGCTTTTGCAGTCCCTGCACGCTGAGTGTTTCCAGGGGGGCCTTGGGTGCCGCAAGGGCAGAAGAGGCGAGGATCAGGACAAGTGCGACCACGAGGGCCTGTATGCGCGCAAACATCTGACGTTCCTTCCTTGGGTCACGGGCCGGCATGTCGGCCACATGTTGGCAATGCAAGTTGTGCGCGACCTGTTTTGTCACGCAGGGAGGCACTTAGCACGAAGCAGCCCAAAAGGCAAAAAGTTCCTGTGCCCTTGCGAATCAAAACGCAAGGGCACCCTTCCCCAAAAAAACAGCTTATGCGAGCCTTGTGAGCCTCTTTGCGGCCTCCACAGCCTCCACTGCGTCAAGGCAGTAGGCGTCTGCCCCTATGGCCTCGGCAAAGCTTTTTGTCACTGCAGCGCCGCCAACCATGACCCTGATGGGAAGGTTTTGCTCGCGCACCATGCGTATGGTGTCTTCCATGCGCACCATGGTGGTGGTCATGAGCGCAGACAGGCCGATGATGCTTGCCCCGTGCCTTTTGGCAAGATCGACGATTGTCCCTGCCGGCACGTCCTTGCCTGCGTCAACCACCGTAAAACCGTGGTTCGAGAGCAGAAGGGCCACGATGTTCTTGCCTATGTCGTGCACGTCCCCCTCCACAGTGGCAAGCACAATGGTCGGCCGCTCCTCGTCGCTCTCCTTCGCAAGCAGGGGCTTTACGTGCGCAAAGGCCTTTTGCATGGTCTCTGCCGAGCGGATGAGCTGGGGCAAAAAGTAGACCTTCTTCTCGTAGAGCGAGCCCACTTCGGTGATAGCCGGAATGAGCTGGCCGTTCACGATGTCAAAGGGATTGGTTCCCCTGGCAAGCTCCTCGTCTATGAGGGCTGTTACGCGGTCGCGATCGCCCTGAAGTACTGCCTCGCCTGGGGTGGCCGCGCCCTTTGCATTCCCTGACAAAGCTCCCCTGCCCTGAGCCTGGCCCTGCGTCTGGGCGCCACTCTTCCAGTCTGCAAACGCTCCTATGAAGCAAGCTGCGTTGTCGTCCTTTGCGAGCAAAAGGTTGGCGCTTGCAACTGCCTCGCGTATGCGGGCACTTGCGGGATTGGCTATGCAGGAGTTGAGGCCTGAGCCTGCTGCCATGAGCAGGAAGGAAGAGTTGATGAGCTCGCGCGCAGGCAGGCCAAAGGAGATGTTGGAAAGGCCAATGGTTGTGGCAAGGCCGTTTTCCCTGCACCAGGAAAGCAGCTTCAGGCATTCCACAGCGCCCTCGGGCTTGGAGGAAATGGCAAGAGCCAAGACGTCCACCATGACAAGGCGTCTCGGGATGTTGAGGCTGTCTGCCTCGCGCAAAAGATCCTCAAGGATGGCTATGCGATCGCTTGCCTTCACAGGCAGCTTCGCGTCGCGCATGGGCAAGAGGATGAATGGCATGCCAAAGTCGCGACAGGCGGATCCCAGACGCTCCATGCGGCCCTTCGCGCCGTTTATGGAATTGACAAGGAAGGAGGCAGGACACCAGGGCATGGCTGCCAAAATGGCGTCGTCGTCCGAGGAGTCGAGGCTCAAGGGGATGGTGTGGCGCATGACAAGCTCTGCCACAAGCCTTGGCAAAAGCTCTACCTGATTCACGTTGTGGGCGCCCACGTTCACATCAAGGAGGCTTGCCCCGTCCTGCACCTGTTCATCGGCAAAGGCAGTGGCAGCGGCAAAGCTGCCCTCCTGAAGTTCTGCTGTGAGCTGCTTCTTGCCTGTGGGGTTGATGCGCTCTCCTATGATGGCAAAGGGTTCCCCTGCTCCTATGCGCACAAGGCTCTGGCGGCTTGTGAGCACTATGCCCTCGCGCTTTTCAAAGGGAACAGAGCGGCCAAGACGTTTGCCTTCCAGTGCCTTTTTGAGGGCAGCTATGTGGGCAGGCGTTGTTCCGCAGCAGCCGCCAAGAATGCGTGCGCCAAGGTCCGCAAAGGGGGCAGTGAGTTCGGCAAAGCGTTCAGGCCCAAGAGGGAAGACAGTTGCCCCGTTTTCAAGGACAGGGAGGCCTGCGTTGGGTTCGGCAAAGACCGGCACCGAGGAGACACGCAAAAGCCTTTCCACTATTGCGCCCATGGACTCCGGGCCCACGCTGCAGTTGGTGCCAAGGGCTGCCACGCCGAGATTCTGCATGGTCTCGGCAAAGATTTCCGGGCTTGAGCCCGTGAGCGAGGTCCCGTCCTCAAAGGTCATGGAGGCAAAGACAGGCAGATCGCAGGCGCGCCTTGCAGCGACAACCGAGGCTCTTGCCTCGCCAAGGTCGAACTGCGTCTCTATGAGGACAAGGTCGCAGCCACCGTCTGCAAGGCCCCGTATCTGGGCCTCGAAGCCCTGTATGTGCTCCATGGGGTCAAGATCGCCAAGGGGTTTTGAAAAATGCCCGCTGGGGCCTATGTCTGCAGCAACGCACACAGGGCGGCCAGCCTCGTCCGCGGCCTGTCTCGCAACCTGGGCCAGGGTCTTGCTGGTCCTGTAGACATCAAGGTCCCTGTCCAGCTTGAAGGCACTGGCGCCAAAGGTGCAGGCTATGATGATGTCCGCGCCTGCGGCTATGTAGGCCCTGTGCACGTCAAGCAGGATGTCCGGCCGCTCGAGGCAGAAGCGTTCGGGGCCTATGCCTGCGGGCATGCCTGCCTGCTGCAGCATGGTTCCCATGCCGCCGTCGAAAAGAAGGGGTCTGTCCTGAGCCAATAGTGCGGAAAGTCTTGATTGGGCCATAAAAAACACCTTGGGTTGCGAAAATTTCTATCTGGACTTTACTATATCAAGATATCCAAATATTGGTATTCAATAGACAAAAAAGGGAAAAAAGGCAAGATTTTTTGTACCAACTCTGCCTGCGCATTCCCCACTCGTAAGAGTGGGGTTAGCAGGCAGGTTGTCCTGTTGTAGCTTGTATAACGGGTCGTAAACGCAAAAGAAACAAAAGATAACTTTGGTACGTATGCGTGATAGCCATTTCCGTATTGCTAAAGAGATAGAAGTCTGTTATGTCAAGTCCTATCATCTTCCACCTGTTCTGCGCATGAGCCGGGAGGACGGCACAATGCAGATTTTCTCCAGCTACAAGGT
>NZ_NFJC01000006.1 GCF_002159665.1 Desulfovibrio sp. An276 | reverse complement strand
TTTTTTGAAGTCATAAAACACTGTAACAGCAAGAAATATCTGGAAATATTTGAGGACTGAGCAGGATTAAAACGCACCATCAGGTATCGAGATTCTGGAAATTCACGAAAATATCTTGTGGAACAGGCTTTAGGCTCTGTTTTTCGGAGGGACAAACATGAGTGAAGGCAATACCGAGGACAAAAAGACCTGCGAATTTCGTGCAGAAGTGCGCAAGGTGCTGCAGATTCTGACCAATTCCCTGTACACCAACAAGGAAATCTTCCTGCGCGAACTTGTTTCCAACGCGTCCGATGCACTGGACAAGCTGCGTTTTCGTGAAAACAGCGGGGACAAGCCCCGTGAAGCCGGCCTGCCCCTGGAAATCAGCATCACGCTGGACAAGGACAAGAAGGAACTTGTCATTGCCGATACGGGCATTGGCATGACCGAGCAGGAAATCGGGGACAACCTAGGCATCATTGCCAAATCCGGCTCCGAGGAATTTCTGAGCAAGCTTGCCGAGCAGGCTGGTTCCGACACCGACGGCAAGGGTACCGACGCTTCGCAGATCATAGGCCATTTCGGTGTAGGCTTCTATTCTGTCTTCATGGTTGCAAACAGGGTCGAGGTTATTTCCCGTCCTGCCTTTGGTGACGGCAGTGCCTGCGTGTGGGAAAGCGACGGCCTTGGCACCTACACTGTATCCGCCTTTGCCGGCGAGGAGCCGAAGCGCGGCACTCGCATTGTTGTCCATCTCAAGGATGACGCCCTGGAGTTTGCGGAAAAATTCCGCGTCGAGAACGTGATTCGCAAGCATTCCGGCTTCATTCCCTTCCCTGTTCTTGTGGACGGCGAAAAGGTCAATACACAGCCTGCCCTGTGGAGAGAGCCCAAGAGCCAGATCACTGCCGACCAATACAAGGAGTTCTACAAGTCCTTCACCTACGACTTCAAGGATCCCCTGGACTGGCTGCACATCAGTGTGGACAGCCCGGTGCAGTTCCAGGCTCTGCTCTTCATCCCGGACGAGGAACAGGAATTCAAGGGACCCAGGGAGGACGAGTACTGGGGTATTGATCTCTACTGCAACAGGGTACTCATTCAGCACAAGAACAAGGACCTCATTCCTCCCTATCTGGGCTTTCTGAAAGGCATTGTGGATACCGAGGACATCCCGCTCAATATTTCCCGCGAAACACTGCAGGAAAACGTGGTCCTGCGCAAAATCAACCAGACCATAGTCAAGCAGACCCTCGGTCATCTGGAGAAGATGGCCAAGGACAAGCCCGAAGAATACCTGAAGTTCTGGAAGCATCACGGCACAATCCTGAAGTTCGGTGTTCACCAGGACTTTGCCCAGCGCGACAGGCTGCTCGGTCTACTTCGCTTCAACACTTCCGCAGGGGAAAACGAGGAGAGCGTCTCCAGCCTTGCCGAATACATGGAACGCGGCCTCGAAGGGCAGAAGACCTTCTGGTACGTCACCGCCCCCAACCGCGAGGCGGCAAAGGTCAATCCCTACATGGATCGCTTCCGCAAAAAGGGCGTGGAAGTCCTCTTCTTTTACGAGGCACTGGACGAATTTGTAGTGAGCGGCCTTGGCAACTACAAGGACTGGAACTTCAAGTCCATCGAAAACGCGGAAGAAAAGGATCTCGAGGCCTTCCCGGACAAGGGTGAAGAAGCCCCCAAGGCAAGCCCCCTTTCAGCAGAGGACGAGAAGACCTTTGACGATCTCGTGAACAGGATGAAGGAAATACTTGGCGACAAGGTCAAGAGCGTTGTCATCTCCTCAAGACTTACGGACAGCGCTGCAGTTCTGTCTTCAGAGGACGGCGTGACCTCGGCCATGGAAAAGTTCATGCGCGCCATGGACAAGAACATGACCGTCCCGGTCAAGACTCTTGAAGTCAACAGGGAACATCCCCTGCTGCGTGCTCTGCTTGCAATCTACAAGGCCGACTCTCACGATGCGGTGCTCACCACCATGGTGAACGTCCTCTTTGACTCTGCCCAAATGATGGACGGATTTATCAGGGATCCGCAGGAACTGGCTCGCAGAAGCTCGCAGCTGCTTGAGCAGTCCGCAGCCTGGTACACCCAGGTTACAAAGGCCTAGGTTCCTTTCCCTGACATAGCTACGTTGACAAAAGACCTCTCTGCCAGAAGGCAGAGAGGTCTTTTGCATTGTGCTTTTCTTGCTTGCGCTCTTGCGGCTGCGTGCCACTGCTATTCGAGCAGCAGGACTTCCCGACAGCCCCTGTCCGCGATGCACAGATACAGATACTCTTCCAGAAGAAAGAGCAACCGTCCAAGGATACCCTTGCCCAGCATGGGATGCCCAAAGAGGCGATCGCGCTCCCTGACAAGGCTCCCCCTGTCCATCACGCCGGTCATGCTTGCGTGCATGGTTTCCATAAGGCGAGCAGCGAGCAGATAGCCTTCCGCCCCGGCAAAAAAGGACTCTACAAGGGACGTTATCTCGCTCTCGCTCTCACTCCAGAAGCGAAGCGCTTCCCTTCCCGGCAGGACACTGCAGGAAGCTACCGTTGCTGCCAGAAGATTGTTGCACATGGCCCCTGGCAAACCCTGTTTCCAGCCCACAAGCCATGGGGTTCGGGCAAAGAAAAGCCTGTGTTCCATGGCAAGGTCTACCAGATCCCTGATTCGTGACAGAAGCTCAGACAATAAAGGAGGAATTCCCGGATCCGGAGTCTTGCGCTTGAAAAGGAAGTTCCAGGCAGGCACACTTTCACTGGCAGCGCTCACACAAGTGAGGGCCTTCAGTATATGCACAAGCCACGCGTTGGCCTCGGAGCTGTCCGGAGTCTCCAGGTGGGAATAACTGAGAACATAGCGTCCCTTGCCGTACCTTCCTGTCACCATGAGTTCGGTATCCGCCAGGAAATCCGCGGTAAGGTTTATGCCGTACAAACGCTTCCATTCCTCAAAAATCCGCTTTGGCACGCTGTCCAGGGCAATGTCTGCTATCCAGAAGTCCCTGTCCGGCCCCCGGTAGCGGGCAAGAACCTCCACATCTCCCCCGCTGTTGGAAAACCTGCCTGGCCACCACACGGGAAGCGAGGGTGCATGATTTCCCCAGTCTGGCGTCAGAGCATTGGGGCAGGGCTCTGCCTGCACATAACCGGAAAGCAGGTGCAGCATGCGCTGGGGATACTCTGCCCTGCGCCAGGGACACAGGCCAAGCCCTCTGGATTGAGGCAGGGTAAGCGCCAGTCCTGCACCTCCGCAAAAGCCAAGATAGCATCCTCCCTGGCGGATATAGTCACAGATAGCCCTTTTCCCTGCGTCTCCAAGGGCCTCGGCCTTCAGTTGGGCGGATCCCCCCGGTACCACGAGCAGAGCGTATGGCTCCCCTCCGGCTTGCTTGCGTAAAAGGGCCCCTTGGGCTATGTCTTGGCCTTTCAGAAGTCTGGTGGGAAAACCGAGACTTCCAAGGGCCCTCAAGGACATAAGCCCCCAAATGTGGGAGTCATCCCACAACATTGCAATGGGCGGCACGCTGTTCATGCGGCCAACTATCCCCGACTTTCATGGAGAATGCAAGATGTCCGACACTCTTCCCAAGGGTTACGAGCCCGCGGATGTGGAAGCAAAATGGCGCAAACGCTGGCGCGATGACAAGACCTTCACCCCGGATCCCGCAAAGGGCGGCGATCCATACTGCATTGTCATTCCTCCGCCGAACGTCACAGGCGCGCTGCATATAGGACATGCTCTCAATCTGACCCTTATCGATACCCTGTGCCGCCACTACCGCCAGAAGGGCAAGAACGTGCTGTGGATCCCCGGTACGGACCATGCAGGTATCGCCACACAGAACGTGGTGGAAAAGACCCTGGCAAAGGAAGGACTCAGGCGCCAAGATCTGGGCAGGGAAAAATTTATTGAACGCGTGTGGCAGTGGCGCGAGGAGTACGGCCACAGAATCCTGAGCCAAATCGAGGCCCTGGGCTGCTCCGTGGACTGGACAAGGCTGCGCTTTACCCTGGACGAAGGCCTTTCAAAGGCTGTGCGCAAGGTCTTTGTGCAGCTCTATAACGAAGGTCTTATCTACCGCGGCAAATACATTATCAACTGGTGCTCGCGCTGCCATACGGCCCTGGCAGACGATGAAGTGGAGCACAGCGACGAAAAGGGACATCTGTGGAAGATCCGCTACCATATCAAGAACAGCGACGAAAGCATTGTAGTGGCTACCACTCGTCCGGAAACAATTCCTGGTGACACAGCCATATGCGTTCATCCGGAAGACGATCGCTACGCAAGCCTCGTGGGCAAGACAGCCCTTGTACCTGTTCTCAACAGAGAAATCCCCATTATAGCCGACAAGTACGTGGATCGGGAGTTTGGTACAGGCGCCCTCAAGGTGACCCCCTGTCACGACCACAACGACTGGGCTCTGGGCAAAACACACAACCTCGAATTTATCCAGGTCATTGATGAAGACGGCATCATGAAGGCCGAGGCCGGCAAGTACCAGGGAATGACCAAGCAGGAATGCCGCAAGTCCATAGTCGCGGACATAGAGGCCATGGGCGATCTGCTCGGCGTGGAGGACCTCAACCACTCTGTGGGCCATTGCTACCGCTGCCACACTGTCGTTGAGCCCCATGTTTCGCGCCAGTGGTTTGTGGCAACAACCAAACTTGCGCCCAGGGCCAGACAGGCCATACCGGCTGATATAACCCTGCTGCCCGAGACCTGGCTCAAAACATACTATCACTGGCTCGACAATATCCGCGACTGGTGCATCAGCCGCCAAATCTGGTGGGGACACCGCATTCCCGCCTGGACATGCAAATCCTGCCAGCATGTTGTGGTGGCAGAGGAGGATCCCACGGTCTGTCCCGAATGCGGCTCCCACGATCTTGTCCAGGACGAGGACGTGCTCGACACCTGGTTCAGCTCAGCGCTTTGGCCCTTCTCCACACTCGGCTGGCCGGAAAAGACTGCAGACCTTGACAAATGGTACCCCACATCGGTTCTGGTCACGGGCTTTGACATTCTCTTCTTCTGGGTGGCCCGCATGATCATCATGGGCCAGCACTTTATGGGGCAGGCTCCCTTCAAGACCGTCTATCTTCACGCCCTTGTGCGCGACGCCCAGGGCAAGAAGATGTCCAAGTCCACGGGCAATGTCATTGACCCTCTGAAGATGATCTCTTCCTACGGCTGCGATTCGCTTCGCTTCACCCTGACAGCCTTTGCGGCAATGGGCAGGGATATCAAGCTTTCGGAAGAGCGCATCGAAGGCTACCGCCACTTTGTGAACAAGTTGTGGAACGCCGCACGATTCACTCTCATGAACCTTGGAGAGAAGGCTCCGGAGCCGGTGGATCTTGGCAGTGTCGAAGGTCTCAACAATCGCTGGATCCTGCACAGGCTTGAGCTTCTGAAGCAGGACATGGACAAGGCCTTTGACGAGTACCGATTCAATGACGTTGCCCAGGGTGGCTACAAATTCCTCTGGGGCGAATTCTGCGACTGGTATCTTGAGCTGATAAAGCCGGATATGGCTAACGAGGCTACGAAGAAGGAATCCTCCTACGTCCTCTACACTGTACTCAAGGAAATCCTGGTGCTCCTGCACCCTGTGATGCCTTTTGTCACGGCAGAAATCTGGCAGGCTCTTCCCGGTCACGAAGGCGAGGATCTTGCAACCATGCCCTGGCCCGAAGAGCGCCCCGACTGCATCAGGCCCGAGGACGCAGCCAGGATGGAATTCGTCCAGGGCGTCATCGTGGCTGTGCGCACCATCAAGGCGGAACTCGACATCGCTCCGTCCCACAAGGTTGTTCTCAAGCTTCATCCTGCGGACAAGCCCCAGGAAGATCTGCTCCTCTCCAATGCATCTACGATCCAGACGCTGGCAAGACTTGAGACTATGGAAGTAGGCATGGAGGTGCACGCACCAAAGGCGTCCGCCTCGTCCGTTGTCCAGGGGTGCGAAATCATTGTTCCCCTCAAGGGCAATGTGGACCTTCAGGGCGAGCTTGCCAGGCTCGCCAAGGAAATGGGCAAGATTGCCGACGCATTGGCTGTCGTGGACAAGAAGCTCTCCAATGAAAGCTTTGTTTCCCGCGCCAAGCCGGAAATTGTCCAGCGCGAACGGGATCGAGCTGCGGAACTTAAGGACAATCTGGGCAAGCTGGAAGTCCTGAAGCAGCGCTTTACCGAAGCCCTCGAAGGCGGAGAAGAATAGTTATTCCCACAGGGGCTGAAGTCCGAGGGTGGCCATGGAGACGTACATGGCCACCTGCAAATATGGAGGCGGCGCCTTCGCGCCGAGATTGCGAACAATGAACAGGCTTGCATTCCTTCTGATACCAGTGCTTGTCCTTGGCATGCTTGTGACCCAGCCTGCCAGCGCCGCTGACCATGACACAGCGCAAAAGGCGGCTGCCCCCGATTTGCATCCCCTGCTTGTCAGTGCTTCGGAGCTTGAAGGCTCCTTTGCCGAAATTCAGCACTATGTTGAGGCTGGCTTCATCTACCAGCCAAACCTGAGTTTCTCTGCCCAGGTGACCGCCTGTGGCACGGAAGACACAGACTGGCGCGCGGTAGTCAGCGGCTTTGCCGATGCCGATCGTGCCTTTGCCTTTTTTTTCGGCAAGGCAGAGGATGTTTTGCGCGAACAAAAAGCCCTTGCCAGGCTCGTGCCCACAGAATCTGCGAAGAGCCTTTCCAAGCAGAAAATTGCTGCCTTGCAGAAGGACCTGAAGACTGCCCAGGGCAGAAGGGAGCTTGCCAGCATCACCAAGAAAACTCTGGACGATATTGCGGGAAAGGTTTCCGGCAACAAGGAAACCCTGCGTTTTCTTGGGGGACACATGTACGGTGCCTTTGTGGAGCGTCTGTACGTGACGTCAATCATGGTTCTTGCCGCAGCAGAAGAGGGAACACTTGCTCCTCTTCACAATGTCAGGATTGGAACCTTCTCCCGCATCCATGATGTCCTGACAGCCTTTGGCAGGGACAATTGCCTTGGCAGCAGCGAGAAGAGTCCCCAGCGTCTGAAAACTGTGCAAAAGCTCGGCAGGCTAGTCGGCACAGGCACACACAAGCCCACTCTGGCAGATCTGCGCAAGGTGGTGGAAATCTGCCAGGACGTGCGCGACAGCTTCATGCAATAGAATTCATTCCTCAAATCAAAAGGGATACCACATGTCTGTCATTATTGGTTTTCTCGATGGCGAACCCCAGGAACTCACTCTCGTTGAGGGACGGGTGCACATCAACGGCGAAATCCAGCCCATCAAGAACGTGAGCGTGGAGGAAGTGGAAGAGTTCGCCCGCACCCTTGACAATGCTCCGGAAGGGGACGAGGAGTCCCGGGAGATCTGGCGCCACACCCGCCGCATCCAGTTTCTCGTAAGCCTGCTTTCGCGGGCCTTTGGAGACGAATGCTCCAACTACCTGGAAATGCTCATAGGCAACATGCACTACAGGGTTCTGGAATATCTTGGCGAAACCGACAGCCTGGACGAATTTGTGGAAACCAGGCGCGTTCCAAGACGCCATGACCACTGCTGCGACCACGATCATGATCACTGTGATCACGATCATCACGACTAGCCGCTCTCAAAACACGCTTGGGGGCAGTCGAAGGGATTGCACAACAGGCAGGAAGGAGATGCTCTCCACATCCTGCCTTTTTTTTGCCTTTGCGTGACATTTTGGCTGCACAATTCCAATGCGTTGGATCAAGCGTTGACAAATTTTGCAGTCAATAGTAAAGCTTCGACCTCTTTTGAGGGGGCAACCCCTCTTCTTGTTTTGCGCCCCTGGCGGGCGAAAATCTTTTTGGAGGACAAATGCCTACCATTAACCAGCTCATTCGCAGCGAGCGCAAGGACAGCGTCAAGCACAAGAAAACGCCTGCCCTGCTTTCCTGCCCCCAGCGCCGTGGTGTGTGCACCCGCGTGTACACCACCACCCCTAAAAAGCCTAACTCGGCTCTGCGCAAGGTTGCCCGTGTGCGCCTCACCAACGGCTACGAAGTGACAGCCTATATTCCCGGCGAAGGCCACAACCTGCAGGAACACTCCGTGGTGCTCATCCGCGGCGGCCGTGTCAAGGACCTTCCCGGTGTGCGTTACCACATCATCCGTGGCACCCTGGATACCTCTGGTGTGACGGATCGTCGCAAGAGCCGTTCCAAGTACGGCGCCAAGCGTCCCAAGTAGTCTTTTTTTTGCAACCAGCTTCAGGCAGGTGCTCGTCATGCAACGCACCAGGCAGCCACAGGCGCCGGGCGCTGCGGGGCTGATGGCGCCTGAACCAAGCACTCTCGAAGGAGTATACCATGCCCCGTAAAGGACCCATTCCCAAGCGTGAAGTGCTGCCCGATCCGATTTATGGCAGCAAGCTTGTCACCAAATTTGTGAACCGTCTCATGTATGACGGCAAGAAGGGCGCAGCCGAAAAGATCTTCTACACCAGTGTCCAGGCTCTGGCAGAAAAGACCGGTGAAGATCCCATGCGCGCCTTTGAAAAGGCGCTCGACAATGTCAAGCCGCGCCTTGAAGTCAAGTCCCGCCGTGTGGGCGGCGCAACCTACCAGGTTCCCATGGAAGTTCGCGCCGACCGACAGCTTTCCCTGTCCATCCGCTGGATCATCAACTACGCTCGCTCCCGCGGCGAAAAGGGCATGGACGCGAAACTTTCCGCAGAGCTGCTTGATGCCTACAACGGTCGTGGCGGCGCCGTGAAGAAGCGTGAAGACACGCATCGCATGGCCGAAGCCAACAAGGCTTTTGCCCACTACCGCTGGTAGTGCATGTTTTTGGGCAATGCCTTGCAGCACAAGGCATTGCCCTGTTCCGGAAAGCAGGCATCATTTGGAGGAAACCCCGTGTCCCGCAGCGTGAGCATAGACAAAGAGCGCAATATCGGCATTATGGCCCATATTGACGCCGGCAAGACAACTACAACCGAACGCATCCTCTTCTACACCGGTGTCAATCACAAGATTGGCGAAACCCATGACGGTGAGTCCACCATGGACTGGATGGAACAGGAGCAGGAGCGCGGCATTACCATTACTTCGGCAGCAACAACCTGCTTCTGGAAGGATTGCCGCATCAACATCATTGACACCCCCGGTCACGTGGACTTTACCATCGAAGTGGAGCGCTCCCTGCGCGTACTCGACGGTGCAGTCTGCGTCTTCGACGCAGTGGCAGGCGTGGAGCCCCAGTCTGAAACCGTGTGGCGTCAGGCTGACACATACCATGTTCCCCGCATCTGCTTCGTGAACAAGATGGACCGCATCGGCGCCAACTTCGATCGCTGCGTGGACATGATCCGCGATCGCCTTGGTGCTACCCCCGTGCCCCTGCAGATCCCGATTGGAGCAGAAGACAAGTTCGACGGCATTGTAGACCTCATCAGAGGACAGGCCATTGTCTATGACAAATCCTCCAAGGGCATGGACTTCGAGGTAGGCCCGGTTCCCGCGGAGCTGCAGGATGCCTATGAGCAGCATCGCCATGCCATGCTTGAAGCCGTGGCTGAAGAGGACGAAGTCCTGCTCGAGAAGTACCTGAACGGCGAGGAGCTCACCGAGGCTGAAATCATTTCCTGCCTGCGCAAGGCCACCATCAACCGTTCCGTGGTGCCCGTGCTCTGCGGCTCCGCCTTCCGCAACAAGGGCGTGCAGCCCCTGCTCGACGCCATTGTGGACTACCTGCCCTCGCCCGTGGACATTCCGCCCGTTCTTGGCCACATGCCCAACGACGAGACCAAGACCGTTAAATGCCATTGCGACGACAACGAGCCCTTGTGCGGCATGGTGTTCAAGCTCTTCTCCGATCCCTTCATCGGCCACCTTTCCTTCTTCCGCATCTATTCCGGCTATCTGGAAAGCGGCATGAGCGTGCTCAACGCCAACAACGGCAAGCGCGAACGTATTGGCCGTATCCTGAAGATGCACGCCAACAAGCGAGAAGACATCAAGTGGGCTGGCGCAGGCGACATAGTGGCTCTGGTGGGTCTGAAGAACTGCTCCACCGGTGACACACTGTGCGACGACAAGCGCGTTGTCATCCTCGAATCCCTGCACATTCCGGATCCGGTTATCGAAGTTGCCATCGAGCCCAAGACCAAGAGCGACCGTGACGCATTGTCCGCTGCCCTGAGCAAGCTGGCCAAGGAAGACCCCTCCTTCCGCGTCAAGGGTGACGAGGAAACCGGTCAGACTCTTATCGCCGGCATGGGCGAACTGCATCTGGAAATCATTGTTGATCGTCTCACCCGCGAATTCAATGTGAACGCCAACGTGGGCAAGCCCCAGGTTGCCTACCGAGAGACCATTTCCAAGCCTGCCAAGTCCGACATGAAGCACGTGAAGCAGTCTGGTGGTCGCGGTCAGTACGGTCACTGCGTCATCGAGGTCGAACCTAATCCCGGCAAGGGCTACGAGTTCATCAACTCCATCACCGGTGGCGTTATTCCCAAGGAATACATCCCGGCCATCGACAAGGGTATTCAGGATGCCATGAAGAGTGGCGTTGTGGCTGGCTTCCCCTGCGTTGACATCAAGGTCAACCTGGTCTTCGGTTCCTACCACGAAGTGGACTCTTCCGAACAGGCCTTCTACGTGGCCGGTTCCATGGCAATCAAGGACGCCATGCAGAAGGCATCCCCCGAGCTGCTCGAACCCATCATGGACGTGGAAGTTGTGACGCCCGAGGAATACCTTGGCGACGTCATGGGCGATTTGACCGGTCGCCGCGGCCGCGTTTCCAGCATGGAAGCCAGAGCCGGCGGAGCCCAGTCCGTTCGCGCCCAGGTGCCTCTGGCCAATATGTTCGGCTATGCAACGGATCTGCGTTCCAAGACGCAGGGCCGTGCATCCTTCACCATGCAGCCTGACCACTACGAGCGCGTTCCTGCCAGCATGGCAGAGCAAATCAAGTCAGCCAAGGGCTAACAGAGCCCTGGCCTGAATGGAATCCTGGAGGCGGGGCCCGAGGGCCTTCCGCCTCCTTTTTGCTTTTGAGGATTGCAACTAAAGGCCTCTTTCCCCGATTTTACAAGGAGGATGGCGTTTATCCTTGCGTAGATGCCAAGGAGCTTGCGCCGGTATATTGTGATGAATCACTCATTTGATCTTCCTCTCGGCTTTGTCGCTGGTGCAGCCCAGGCAGGATTCAAAAAGGAAGGCAGAGACGACCTCGGCCTCATTGTTTCCGACAGGGACGCAGTCTGCGCCGGTGTCTTCACAACCAATGTCTTCAAGGCCGCTCCAGTGCTTGTCTGCCAGAAAAGACTCGCAACAGGAAAGGCCGTTCGCGGCATAGTGGCCAATTCCGGCCAAGCAAATGCCTGCACCGGTGACGAAGGCCTTGCCAACTGCAAGAAGACCCTGGCCATGGTGGGAGAAGCGCTGAATCTTGCTCCTGACACCCTTTTGCCCATGTCCACAGGTGTGATTGGCGATCAGCTGAAGATGGACAAATGGGAAGCTGCAGTTCCAGCCTTGGCCGCAAGCCTTGGCAGCAGGGATGCGGAGGGCTTTACCAGAGCCTTCATGACAACAGACGCATTTCCAAAGTTTGCCTCAAAGGACATCAGGCTCTCTGGCGGAACCGTACGCCTGACAACCATGGCCAAGGGCGCTGGCATGATCTGCCCGAACATGGCGACCATGCTCTGCGTTGTCCTCACGGACGCCATCGTGGATCCGGCAAAATGGCAGGCTCTTTTTGCGCGCTGCGCGGACAAGACTTTCAACCGTGTCAGCGTAGACGGGGACACGTCCACCAATGACACGATTCTTGCTCTTGCCAACGGTGCATCCAATGTTGCCATGGCTACGCCCGAAGACGAACATATCTTCGAGGAAGCCCTGACGGACATCCTGCACACCACAGCTCACATGCTGGTGAAGGACGGCGAAGGGGCAACCAAGGTCATGATTATACACGTTCATGGCGCAGCCACGGACAGAGATGCGGAACAGGTTGCCAGAACGGTAGGTCACTCGCAGCTTGTCAAAACTGCCATTTACGGCAGGGACGCCAACTGGGGGCGCATCGTGGCAGCCGTGGGCAGAAGCGGTGTCACCATGAAGCCCGAGGATGTCTCGGTTGTGCTGTGCGGTGTCGAGCTCTTCCGCAATGGCCAGCCTCTTGGCGGCAACTTTGACGCAGCTCTGGAAGGCCCCCTCCAGGAAGAGAACATTCCCATCGACATCTGCATTGGAGAAGGCTGTGGCAGCTACACGCTGGAAGCCTCCGACCTGAGTGTGGGATACGTCAAACTGAACTCCGACTACAGATCCTGAGTGATTGCAGCAAGCCTGATTTCTTCCCTGTCCAATGTGTCAACTGGCTTTGGGCAGAGCTATACAAGGATTTGTTGCAATCACTTATTGTTACTGATAGAGTTTTTTCTACAAGCGCGGGTTGCGACAAGACATATGCATTGCCGTACCCTGTGTTGTTTGCAGGTCTTCTGAAAAACCCAATTCCCACGGATTCTGTACCCGTTGCGGTCAAGCTTCACTAACGTCACTTGGTGTTGGCTCTGCATCTTGGGGTGTACAGAGTTTCCGCCCCCGGGAGGATGCATGGATGCAGTAATGCTGTCCAGGCTGCAGTTTGCTGTAGCTGTCTTTTTCCACTTTATCTTCGTGCCGCTCACTCTGGGCCTTTCTCTGCTGATTGCCTGGATGGAGACAAAGTACGTCAGAACCGGAGACGAAATCTGGCGCAAACACGCGAAGTTCTGGGGAAAACTCTTTCTTATCAACTTCACCCTTGGTGTAGTCACCGGTATTACCCTGGAATTCCAGTTTGGCACAAACTGGTCACGCTACTCGGAATACGTGGGTGACATCTTTGGCTCCCTTTTGGCAATCGAGGCAACGGTTGCCTTCTTCCTCGAATCCACTTTCCTGGCTGTCTGGCACTTCGGCTGGAAAAAGCTGAGCAAGACTGCGCACTGCGTCTGTGCCTGGCTGGTCTTCATTGCCGGCAACCTGTCTGCTGTGTGGATTATCCTGGCCAACGGCTTCATGCAGAACCCGTCAGGCTTCATACTGCGCAATGGACGCGCCGAGCTGACCGACTTCTTCGCTGTTGTCTCCAATCCCTATGCCTGGGGCATGTTCAGCCACAACATGCTCGCAGCATGGCTTCTTGCCGGCTTCTTTGTGCTTGGCGTTTCCGCCTGGCACATGTACCGCAAGAACGAGCACACCGAATTCTTCCGCAAGACCTTCCGCATGACAGCGGTGTTTACCCTTGTCATGTCCCTGCTTGTAGCGCTCAGCGGCGACATTCAGGGCCGCAATGTGGCCAACTACCAGCCCAGCAAACTCGCTGCCATGGAAGGTCACTGGGAAACCGGGACCAATGTTCCCTTCTACCTCTTTGCCGTGCCCAACGAGGCAAACGAGGAAAACAGCATCGAGATCATTCCTCTGCCCGGCATGGTCAGCTTCCTGAGCTACGGTTCCTTTGACGCAGAGGTCAAGGGTCTCAAGGATTTTGCCAAGGAAGACAGACCGCCGGTCGCACCCGTATTTTGGTCCTTCCGTTTCATGATTCTTCTTGGCTCGGTCTTTGTGCTGGCCAGTGCCTGGGCCTTTACACAGCGTAAAAAAGAACAGCCCAACGAAAAGCTGCTCAGGATTTTGCCCTGGCTTATCCCCCTGCCCTACTTTGGACTGGGCCTTGGATGGGCTGTTGCAGAAATCGGCCGCCAACCCTGGATAGTGTTCAACCTCATGCGCACATCCGACGCAGTCTCCCCGGTTGATCCCACCAATATCCTGATCTCCCTGGTTGCCTTCATTGTGGTCTACACACTGCTTGGCATTCTCGATATCTGTCTGCTTATCAAATATGCCCGCAAGGGACCTGAGGAGGTATAACCATGCTGGAAACCATATGGTTCGTTCTCTGGGCTCTGCTTTGGGCAATGTACTTCATCCTTGACGGCTTCGACCTCGGCATTGGCAGCCTGCTTCCCTTTGCTGCCCGCAACGAGGGCGAGCGCCGCGTGATGTTCAACGCAACAGGCCCGTTCTGGGACGGCAACGAAGTGTGGCTCATCTCTGCTGGTGGCGTGACCTTTGCAGCCTTCCCCAAGACCTATGCCGTGATGTTCTCGGCCCTGTATGTGCCGCTGCTCCTTCTGCTCTTCACCCTTATCCTGCGCGCAGTTTCCTACGAATTCAGGAACAAGATCGATCATCCTGCCTGGCGTAGCCTCTGGGACTGGGTGCATTTTCTCACCAACTTTGCCGCAGCAGTTCTTTTGGGCGTTGCCTTTGCCAACCTCTTCCGTGGCATTCCCATTGACGCCAACGGAGTCTTCCACGGCAATCTCCTCACCTTCCTGAACTTCTACGGCCTTGCCGGTGGTCTTTTCTTCCTGGTCATGTTTGCTCTGCACGGGGCCTTGTGGCTGTGCTTCAAGACCAAGGGTGAAATGCAGGAAAGGGCTCTGGCCTACGTGTATCTGCTCTGGCCCCTGACCCTTATCTGTCTTGTCGGCTTCCTGTGGCTCACAGCATTCTACACGGATCTGTTCAAGAACTACTTCAGCAATCCCGTGCTCTTCATTATCCCGGTGATTGCTGTGGTAGGCCTTGTTGGCATTCTGGTCATGCTCCTGCGCAAGAAGATCCTTCTTGCCTGGGCAAGCAGCTGCCTGTTCATCATTGGCGTGACCTTCTTTGGTGTCATGGGCATGTTCCCGAGGATGCTCATTTCCTCCATGGATCGTGCAGCTACCCTCACGGCATTCAACTCTTCTTCAAGCGAGCTGACCCTGACCATCATGCTGGGCGTTGCCCTAGTCATGGTGCCCATCGTGCTCATCTACCAGTTCTGGGCCTACAGGCTTTTCTCGCACAAGCTGGATCCCGAACAGGTCATGAGCGACAGCCACTCCTACTAACGGTGTAACTGAATCAGCCTTGCTGGCCTGACGCGGTTTTCTACTGCCAGACCAAGAGCTGCCATAAATGAAAAAGCCGTGTCCCCCAAAAGGACACGGCTTTTTCATTGTCCCGAGCAATGAGCTTGTGCATCAGGAAGAATCTCTGTCAGACAGTTCGTACAATGTGCAGGAGCTCTCGCAGATGGCCCTCTTGCCAGTACAGGCACAAGCACCATCCAAGGTTGTTGCGTACCCGCATCCGTTGCATGAGCTGTCCTTCTTTCTCGCCAAATGCAAAAGCGCCCTGTTTCAGAAAAGTGAAACAGAGCGCTCCTGAAAAACGGGTGCAGGAGATTTCTACTTTGTCTGCTTGCCAGAAGTCTCTGCAGGTACAGCAGCCTTGACATCACCTGCAGGCTTGGACTGCTCTGCAGCAGGGGCTTCAGCAGCCTTGGGAGCAGGCGTTTGCGCAGCCTCCTGAGCCTTGGGAGCCACACCGGCCGCTGCGGGATCGATGGTAGGCTGATCGCTGGTAACAGGCTTGAACTCCATCTTGAGCTTGTTAACTTCATCAAGCACAAGGGGAGTCACGTCGAGAGACGCGTCGTAATCGACCACGCCCTCGCTGCGCAGCACAGCCTTGTAGCCCTTGGCCTCACGGAATGTTTTCACTGTCTGCAATATCTTTTCAAGCAGATTGTTGCTTACGTTCTGCTCTTCGGTCTGCATGCGCTGCTGCATGCTCACATACATGGTCTCGAGAGCCTGCATGGCTTTCTGATCATCGGGGTTGGCCTGGACCTTCTTCTGCTGGACCATCAGCCTTGTATTGAAATCTTCCTGAATACCTTCAAGAAAAGCCTGGGCCTGCTTGCCTGGCTCGCTGTCCCTGATCAGCTTGCCAAGATCGACAACAGCGATTTCATTTTTGGACTGGCTGTCCGGGAGACAGGCTCCGAACATGAGACAGCAGGCAAGAAGAGGGAGAAGGACAAAACGTTTGAACATGATGTACACCTCATCCAGAATTGTCTGGAATATTTTGATTTTTTTCGCCTTTTTTCCTGTGCTGAGCAAAACATCGGGCTGAGCCGGTATTTTTCGCACTGGCTGACAAGGCATACCCTGGGGATGCTGCAGCTGATAGCACACAATAACCGGAAAGGCAAAATGCTGTTCATGCCATATCCATCATGTTTTTTCCATTTATTTTGACAAATGATTCAAAAAAAAATATTTTACAATCAATCCTGTATAACAAAATAATTAATTTTAACAAATATGATTTTAATATCCAAGTTTCCTGTACTGAAACATGAGACTAATCACCCTGTCAATATAATTATATTTATTACAGTTATATCTTATAAGTATCTCTTCGTATAAGCCAATACTGCTGTATAAATTTATTATTTCTACTGCTTTTTCAGTAGTATTTGCAAAAAGTCTAGTAAATCGTCCTGGTCCCATATTATATGCTGCAATCATGCAAAGCATACGTGATTCCCTGTTATTTACCTTGCAAAAATATCGTCTTTCCAGAAGATGCAAATATGTTGCTCCATAGCGAATATTCTGTTCGAAATCTTTAACATGCACATAAACATTTGATACTTCTATATTTTTTAACGATCCTCCGCTCTTTTTTACCAGATACTTGTGAACATCGATGCCAGCAGTCTCCGGCTGAACCTGCATGAGCCCAATGGCATTGCGACTGCTTGTTGTCTCGTGCCTGCCTCCACTTTCCACATGCATGACAGCAAGAAGGAGAGGGACCGGGATATCATACCTTGCGGCAAATCTTCGTATCTCCGGAAGATAGACAAGTACAGGCTCTTTGAAACCAAGCCCGCGGGATTGTCTCACATAATAAAAGGGAGAAGGACTTTCCTGCCTTGTGCGCTCATGCATCATTCTGGCTGCCTCAAGCTCACGCATGGCGCCCTGCCAGCGCAGAGGGCGTCCCCTTTCATTCAGAGGTTCTCCTCTGGCACTGGACTGATAGCCAACAAGATCTTCATTCAGGAGAGGAAATGCCATATGATTGTCCAGAGCAAGCTCCACCTGCTCCCGCACACTTGTGTAGCCAAAATCCGAAAGGGATCGCTCAAGGCTCCCTACATGGCTTCGTACACGCCCCACAAGCCAAGTATTAGTCTCGAACACATGCCAGGAACCAATGTCTTCCCTGAGCCAGTGACTGCTATTGCGAACAATGCTTTGGGCAAGCTTCTCATGCTGAAGAAAAGCAAGCCCTCCTTCCCTTGCCGCTATTCCTGCAATGGCATTCACGAAAAAGACGAACGCAAGCAAAAGACCAGCAACAATGCGCTGGCGCTTGATTGGGCAGAACTCTGGCCTTTTTCCTTGTGCCTTGCTTCTCTGTTCGATCATGAGTCTCTTTCCCAAATGCCTTTCCCCTGTACCTACAGGCTTATCGGGGATCTTCCCTGTGCATACGTTTCCTTGAAAGGGAATTCGGTATACACTCCCTTTCCCGATCCTGCCCTGCATTCCTTTTCGGCAGAAAACAGAAATTCTATGGAGCGCGCATGGCGCACAGCTACGATTTTCCTCTTTCCCCGGGCAAACAGCCGGACAAACTTCCCATTGGCAGGGACAAGCCCTGGCTTGCCCCTCTTGCAGGCTACAGCGATCTGCCCTTCAGGATATTGTGCCGCGAGTACGGGGCAGCCTGCTGCGTGACAGAGATGGTCTCTGCCAAGGGGCTCGCCTACAACGGTACAAACACCTGGCGCGTCCTTGCCACAGTGCCCCAGGATACTCCCCTTGTCGTGCAACTCTTTGGCGCGGAAGCCTCCTTTCTGGCAGACGCTGTGCATACTCTCCGCGACGCAGGCTACTCCTTCTTTGACTTGAACATGGGCTGTTCTGTTCCCAAGGTGGCTCGTCAGGGTGCCGGGTCTGCCATGTTCCGCGATCTGGACAATGCCCTGCAATGCGCTCAGGCCATGATTAAGGCAGCAGAGCCCGGACACATGAGTTTCAAGTTGCGCCTTGGTCTCAACGAGGAAAACAAACCGTGGCTCGATGTAGCCCTGCGCCTTGAGGACATGGGTGCTGGTCTTGTCACTCTGCACCCTCGCACAGCCAAACAGGGCTTTTCAGGCGAGGCGCGCTGGGAGGAACTTGCTCTTGCCAGGGAAAGACTCTCCATTCCCGTGCTGGCCTCGGGCGATCTCTTCACGGCAGAAGACGGCATGCGCTGTCTTGATGAAACCGGTGTGGACGGAGTCATGTACGCCAGGGGTGCCCTGACCAATCCGGGCATTTTTGCCGAACACAACGCCCTTGCGGCAGGGCACAGGCTGCCGGAAAGAAACAGGAAAGAACTCAAGGCAATGATCTCGCGCCATATGGCCCTTATCAGCTCTCTGGGAAACGAGGAAAATGCCATCTTCCGCCTGCGTTCCATTGTTCCCCGCTATGTACGGACACTTCCGGGAATACGCAGACTGAGGCAGGAGCTGTGCCAGTGCACAAGTCTAGCCCAGCTCGACACCCTGCTCGATGAATTCCTTGGGCAGGAGTAGGAGCTCTGTGGCACACGAAGGAGGAAACATCTGCATGCTTGTCAAACGCGCAAAAACAGCCGGCTTCTGCATGGGGGTCAGCCTTGCCCTGAGGACCCTGGACAAGGCTATTGAAAGCAATCCCGGCAAGACCCGCATCTGTACCCTTGGCCCCATTATCCACAACCCCCAGGTTCTGACAGACTATGAAGCCCAGGGCGTTGTCTGCCTGCAAAAGCTGGATAGCGTGACAGCCTGCGACATTGTAGTCATACGAGCCCATGGTGTTCCGAGGCAGGACGAGGAATTTCTTCGCCAAAGCGGAGCCACTCTGGTCGACGCCACATGTCCCAGGGTAAAGAAGGCCCAGCTGGCCATTGCCAGGGCAACGGCAGACGGTTCTTCCCTGCTCCTTTTCGGCGAAGCGGATCACCCTGAAGTACGGGGCCTCATCTCCTACGCCTGCTGCAAAAGCCATGTTTTCACGGATCTCGCCACACTCGAAGGCATGGAACTCGATTCCGGCCAGTCCTGGGTCCTTGCCTCGCAGACCACACAAAATGCGGGACTCTTCGAGGAAATTCGTGCCTACCTCGAAAAGAAATTGCCCAGGCTCAAGGTCCTGGCCACAATCTGCGACGCTACGGACGAACGCCAGGCCGAAGCCCTTGCCATTGCCAAGGATGTGGAGGCCATGGTGGTTGTTGGTGGCAGGCAGAGCGGCAACACCAGGCGTCTGGCCTCCCTTGCCGCAGGCTGCGGCATTACCACCTACCACGTGGAAGAGATACAGGAGCTGACAGAACAGGACTTTGCCGGCAAGACAACAGTCGGACTGACCGCAGGAGCATCCACTCCGAAGCCGCTCATTGACGCAGCCGAAGTCTGGCTCAAGGACATCAAGACTTCTTCCAACTGACAAACAGGATTCAAAACTGGCAGAACTTCCATTTCCCATTGGCAAAAGCCCTGCACTTTGTTGCCAAAGGAGATCTTTGGAGCTACTATCAGACAAAACAGATTCTGCTTTTTAGCCCCTGTTTCAAGGAGATTCCATGCCCTTCATTCTCGGTACAGCAGGCCATATCGACCACGGCAAGACGGCGCTCGTCAAGGCGCTCACGGGCATCAACTGCGACCGTCTGGAAGAAGAGAAAAAGCGTGGCATCACCATAGAACTGGGTTTTGCCTGGATGGATCTGCCAGACGGCCAGCGTCTCGGCATAGTGGACGTGCCGGGACACGAACGTTTCGTAAAAAACATGGTTGCGGGCGCTGCAGGCATGGATCTTGTCATGCTGGTTGTGGCTGCAGACGAGGGCATCATGCCCCAAACGAGGGAGCATCTGGATATCTGCTCCCTGCTTGGCATACACGATGGCTTCGTAGTGCTTACCAAATGCGACCTTGTGGAGAAGGACTGGCTTTCCATGGTGCAGGAGGATGTCGCCAGCTTTCTGAAGGGAACCTTTCTCGAAGGCGCACCCATTCTGCCCGTTTCCTCGCTCACCGGCGAGGGTCTGGACAGGGTACGCAGCCATATTGCCGCAAAGGCACACGCGTTGCGTCAAAAGGCACGCTCAGACATCTTCCGTCTGCCTGTGGACAGGGTCTTTTCTCTCAGGGGCTTTGGCACCATTGTCACCGGGACCATCATTTCGGGCAGGGTACGCAAGGACAGCGACGCTCTGCTTATGCCCCGCGGCCTTGCCACCCACATACGCACCCTGCAGCGCCATGAAACGCCAACCGAAGAGGCGCATGCGGGCGAACGCTGCGCTGCAAATCTGCAGGGCCTTGAGGTAGGAGACATACGCAGGGGAGATGTTCTCTGCCTGCCGGGCACGCTCTTCCCCTCCCAGCGATGGATTGTGGACCTGCACTGCCTTGCAGACTCTCCCATGATTCTCCACAACAGGACAGAGCTGCATTTCCACCACGGGACACTGGAAACTCAGGCCAGGATCCTTTTCTTTGATCGCCAGCAGCTCAAGCCGGGAGAGACGGCTCTTTGCGAGATACGTTTTGACGAGGCCCTGCCGGCTGTCTTCAACGATCACTGTGTGCTCCGTTCCGCTTCACCCCTGCGTGCAGTGGCGGGTGCTGTCGTTCTCTCTCCCCTGCCACCGTCCATGAGCAGCAAGGATGGCAAACGTGACAGAAATCTCTCACTGCTGCAGGATCTCGCACGCATAGCCTCCGCCTCGGGCGAAGACAACGATGTCCTGCTTTGCGACAAGGTACTTGCCCTGCGCGAAAGCGATCTTGCCTCCTTCGCTGTCTTGCGCGTTGCAACCGGCCTTGGCCAAAAAAGGCTTGAAAAGGCTCTGCAGATCCTTGCCTCCTCACACAGGGCCATTTGCTGCGACAGGGAAAACAGGGCCTACATCGGAGCGGATGCCTTCGCCGCCCTTGCTGATCAGGCTTTTGCCAGAGCGCACGAACTGCACGAGAAATCCCCTCTTATGGAAGGTTTTGCCAGATCTGCCCTTGCTGCCGGATGGACAAGGGCACTTGCCCCAAAGCTTGTAACAAGGGTTGTGGACAGTCTTGTTGCCGAAGGCAAGCTGATTGCCAGCGGCGATATCCTGAAGCTGCCTGGGCGCGGGATGGAGCTGGACGAGAGACAGACAAGGCTTGGTGCATCCATGCTTGCCATCTACGAAAAGGCCTACCTCACTCCGCCAAATCTCAAAGATGTCCAGGAGAGTCTGCGTTCGAGCGAAAAGGAAACCATTTCCATCTGCAAGGTGCTGGTCTCACGGGGAGAGCTTGTGAAGCTGCGCGAGGGGCTCTACTACTCAAGACAAGCCTTCGAGGAGGTGCTCACCAAAGTTTCTGCCTGGTTTGAGGGCCATGACGATCTCACCCTGGCAGACATGAAGACGCTCTTCGGTCTGTCGCGAAAATATCTTATCTCCCTGCTCGAATATCTCGATCAGGAAAAAATAACAGTGCGGATTGGCGACAAACGCCAGTTCCGTAGCCATTAACGCTTTAGCCCAAGGAACATTGATATGGGACAGAAAATCATCGTCGTTGGCGGCGTGGCCCTTGGTCCCAAGGCTGCCTGCCGCTGCATGCGTCTTGCACCCGACAGTGAAATCACCCTTTTTGACGAAAATTCCCTCATCTCCTACGGCGGATGCGGCATCCCCTTCTTCGTGGGCGGTGATGTGGACAACGTGAAGGAGCTGTGCTCCACTCCCTATCAGACCTTGCGTGATCCCTCCTACTTCAGGGACATGAAGGGCTTCGAGGTCAAGACAAACACGCGTGTGACGGCCGTTGACAGAAAGGCAAAGACAGTCTCGACAAAAAATCTGCTCACTGGCGAAGAGGCAACCTATCCCTACGACAAGCTTGTCCTTGCCACTGGTGCCAGGCCAAGGCCCGCTGATGTGCCAGGCGCAGAGCTGAAAAATGTCTTTACCCTGACCAAACTCGAAGCTGCCGATGCGATTCGTCACCTCATGGAAGGCAGGAAGGTGGATTCCGCAGTGGTCGTGGGCGGAGGCTTCATTGGCCTTGAGGCCGCTGTTGCCATGGCAGACCAGTGGGGCGTCAAGGTAAGCGTAGTGGAGATGATGGACCAGGTGCTCCCTGGCGTGCTCTCGAAGACACTGAGCGACATGGCCAGACACGACCTTGAAAGCAACGATGTCTCCGTGTTCACTGGCGAAAAGGTGCTGCGCATGGAAGGCGCAGATGGCAAGGTCGCGAAGGTTGTCACGGACAAGAGGGAAATCGAGGCCCAGCTTGTCATCTATTCCACAGGCTTCCTCCCCAACGGCCAACTGGCCAAGGATGCCGGCCTTGAAGTGACCAGCCGTGGCGCCATTGTGGTCAACGAATACATGCAGACCTCGGATCCTGACATTTACGCAGGCGGCGACTGCTGCTCCATCAAGAACCTCATTACCAACGAACAGGGCTATCTGCCCCTCGGCAGCATGGCAAACCGCCAGGGACGCGTTATAGGCACCAACCTTGCAGGTGGCTCCGCGACCTTCAAGGGCTATGTGGGCACATGGGCTGTGAAGCTCTTCAAGAAGGCCTTCTGCGGCGTGGGCATGACTCCGGAAATGGCCCGCAGAAGCGGTTTTGACGCCATAGGTGTTCTTGTCGAACAGCTCGACAAGGCCCACTTCTACCCCCAGCACGACATCACCGCTCTGGAACTGGTCGTTGAAAAGGGCACAAAGCGCGTGCTTGGCCTGCAGGGTTCAAGCGCCAACCCGGATGCGCTCAAGGCCCGCATCGATCCCGTGGCTGCACTTTTGCAGCATATCAAGCCCACTGTCGAAGACATCAGCACCCTCGAGGCTGCCTACGCGCCGCCCTTCGCCGCTGCCATGGACGTCATCAACGCTGTGGGCAACGCGGCAGAAAACGTGCTCGAAGGCCGCTGCCAGGTTCTGACTGCCGGAGAATTCGCCGAGCTGTGGAAGAACAGGGACAAGAACAACTACTTCTTCATCGATGCCCGTCCGCAGAAGGCAGGCGATGCCGTGCAGGCCAAGCATCCCGACTGGCACGCCATCTCCCTTGAAGCCATCCATACCCGCTGGAAGGAAGTTCCCACGGATCGCCCAGTTGCCATCATCTGCAACACAGGCCTGAGAAGCTATGACGCAGTGCTCTGCCTTGCCCGCCACGGCATCACCAATGTCAAGCATACTATGGGTGGCATGCAGGCCTTCCTCGCCACAGGCGGCGAAGTCAAGTAGTCAGTAGTATCCACATCCTTGTATTGGGCGTAGCCTGGGGATTTTCCCAAGCTGCGCCCTTTCCTGTTTTTTAAATCTGCATGGCCTTGAGCCGTCTCTTGTGCCCTGCCTGTGTTTTCTCCCGATACGCAGCACTGGTTTTCATGCTCCTGCGCATGGCACAAGTTCACTACGTGAAATTTTTCTTTTGCCCTGCTTGTCTTTCAGCTTCATTTTCCCGTAGATTCCTTGTGATTTCAATTGGTTGAACCAGAAAAAATTTTTCTTTGAACCCCACTGTTCAATCAATCAATTTCATGGTAGGGGAGTCCAAACAAAAATGAGGAAAGGCCCGAAAGTCCTTTTCTGCCCGCACGAGACTGGCCACCCAGTCTTTCTTGTACAAGCAATTTTCAGTTTTTGGCGAAAACCAGTCTGGTTTTCGCAATAAAGTCTTGAAATATTGTATATTCCCTATCTCTTTTTAGGAGGATGACATGGCCAAGATGAAAACCATGGATGGCAACAATGCAACCGCCTGGATTGCATATGCCCTCTCCGATACTGCTGCAATCTATCCCATCACTCCCTCTTCCGTCATGGGCGAGGTCATTGACGAGATGGCAGCCCACGGGACCAAGAACCTGATGGGCCAGACTGTTGCAGTGCGTGAAATGCAGTCTGAAGCTGGTGCTGCCGGTACCGTTCACGGTATGCTCGCCGCTGGCTCCCTGACTTCCACCTACACTGCATCCCAGGGTCTTCTTCTGATGATCCCGAACATGTACAAGATCGCCGGCGAACTTCTTCCCGGTGTCTTCCATGTTTCCGCCCGTGCAATCGCAAGCCACGCCCTGTCCATCTTCGGCGACCATCAGGACGTCATGGCCTGCCGTCAGACCGGCTTCTCCATGCTGTGCTCCTGTTCCGTGCAGGAATGCATGGACCTCGCCCTGGTGGCTCACCTCTCCGCCATCGAGTCCAGCGTCCCCATGCTCCACTTCTTCGACGGATTCCGTACCTCCCACGAAATCCAGAAGATCGAGATGATCGACTACGAGGACATCAGGAAGATCGTCCCCTGGGACAAGGTCGAGGAATTCCGCGCCAACGCCATGAGCCCGGATCATCCGCACATCCGTGGCACTGCCCAGAACCCCGACATCTACTTCCAGAACGTGGAAGCAGGCAATGCCTTCCATGCTGCGGTTCCCGCCATTGTGGAAGCCAACATGAAGAAGGTGGCCAGCATCACCGGCCGTCGTCATCACCTCTTCGAATACAATGGCGCCCCGGATGCAGAGCGCGTGATCATCAGCATGGGTTCGTCCTGTGAAGTCATTGACGAAACCATTCAGCACATGAACGCCAACGGCGAACGCGTGGGCCTCGTGCGCGTGCACCTGTACCGTCCGTTCTCCGCAGCTCATCTGCTCAAGGCCCTGCCTGCCACCACCAAGAAGATTACTGTTCTCGATCGCACCAAGGAACCCGGCTCCCTCGGCGAGCCCCTCTACCTCGATGTGTGCGCAGCCCTCAAGGAAACCGGCAGGGGCGACGACATCCAGGTCACCGGCGGCCGCTACGGCCTTGGTTCCAAGGACTTCACCCCCGGCATGGTCAAGGCTGTCTACGACAACATGCTCGGCTGCCAGCCCAAGAACCACTTCACAGTGGGCATCGAAGACGATGTGACCAACCTGAGCCTCGACGTCGAGAAGGAACTCGACACCGTGCCCGAGGGCACCATCCAGTGCAAGTTCTTCGGCCTTGGCGCTGACGGTACCGTTGGTGCAAACAAGCAGGCCATCAAGATCATTGGCGACAACACCGATCTCTATGCCCAGGCCTACTTCGCCTACGACTCCAAGAAGTCCGGCGGCTTCACAGTTTCCCATCTGCGCTTTGGCAAGAAGCCCATCCAGTCCTGCTACCTCATCTCCCATGCCGACTACATCGCCTGCCACAAGGCAGCCTATGTGACCCAGTATGATCTGCTTGACGGCATCAAGGACGGCGGCACCTTCGTGCTGAACTCCGACTGGACCCTCGAGGAAATGGAGAAGCAGCTGCCTGCCTCCATGAAGAACATCATCGCCAGAAAGCATCTGAAGTTCTACAACATCGATGCCGTGAAGGTGGCCCAGGAAGTGGGTCTTGGTGGCCGCATCAACATGATCATGCAGACCGCCTTCTTCAAGCTGGCCAACGTGATTCCCTTCGAGAAGGCAGTCGAGCTTCTGAAGGAATCCATCAAGAAGACCTACGGCAGCAAGGGCGACAAGATCGTCAACATGAACATTGCCGCTGTGGACAAGGGCATGGACGCCCTGCAGGAAATCGTCTACCCCGAGTCTTGGGCTACCACCACCGAAGGCGCCGTGGTTACCCATGACAACGACGACGAGTACATCCGCGAAGTTGTCCGTCCCATTCTCGCCCAGCGCGGCGACAAGCTGCCCGTTTCCGCCATGTGGCCCGACGGCACCATGCCTACTGGCACAGCTGCCTGCGAAAAGCGTGGCGTGGCCATTCTGGTTCCCGAATGGCAGGCCGACAAGTGCATCCAGTGCTGCCAGTGCTCCTTTGTCTGCCCCCATGCCACCATCCGTCCCTATGTGGCTACTGACGACGAGCTTGCCGGCGCTCCCGAAAGCTTCGTGACCAAGGACGCCAAGGGCAAGGAACTCAAGGGCATGCATTTCCGCATGCAGGTCTACACCGAAGACTGCCTTGGCTGTGGCTCCTGCGCCGAGGTCTGCCCCGCAGACGCCCTGGTGATGAAGCCCCTCGCCACCCAGATGGAAACCCAGAAGCAAAACCTTGCCTTCGCTCAGGACAACGTGAGCCTGAAGAACAACATCCTGGATCGCTTCACCCTCAAGGGTTCCCAGCTGCAGCAGCCCCTGCATGAATTCTCTGGTGCCTGCGCAGGCTGCGGCGAAACCCCCTATGTCAAGGTTCTCACCCAGCTGTTCGGCGAACGCATGTACATTGCAAACGCCACCGGCTGCTCCTCCATCTGGGGTGCCTCCTCTCCCACCACTCCCTACACGGTCAACGAAGAAGGCTGCGGTCCGACATGGGGCAACTCCCTGTTCGAAGACGCTGCCGAGTACGGCCTTGGCATGGCTTCTGCCGTGAAGCAGCGCCGCCTGAAGCTGGCCGACCTTGTGAAGCAGGCTCTGGCCGAGGAAGGCCTTGACGCTGCCCTCACCGAAGCCATGCAGAACTGGCTGGACAACATGGACGACGCCGAAAAGTCCAAGGAATACGGCGAAGCCGTCATGGCCAACATTGCCAGCCTGCACGACGTCAACTGCCCGCTTGCCCATGAAATCGAAGACATGGAAGAGCACTTCACCAAGAAGAGCTGCTGGATCTTCGGTGGCGACGGCTGGGCCTACGACATCGGTTACGGCGGTCTGGACCATGTGCTTGCCTCCGGCGAAGACATCAACGTGCTCGTTCTCGACACGGAAGTGTACTCCAACACCGGTGGCCAGGCCTCCAAGGCTACTCCTCTCGGCGCAATTGCCCAGTTTGCCGCAGCTGGCAAGCGTACCGGCAAGAAGGACCTCGGCCGTATGGCCATGACCTACGGCTATGTCTACGTGGCCTCCATCTGCATGGGCGCCAACAAGCAGCAGGTCCTCAAGGCCTTCAAGGAAGCCGAAGCCTACAAGGGTCCCTCGCTCATCATCGCCTACGCTCCCTGCATCAACCAGGGCATCCGCAAGGGCATGGGCAAGTCCATGGAAGAAGGCAAGCTGGCCGTGGATACCGGATACTGGAGGCTGTACCGCTACAACCCCGATCTGGCCAAGGAGAAGAAGAATCCCTTCGTTCTCGACTGCAAGGCTCCTACTGCGGACATCATGGACTTCCTGGCTGGCGAAAACCGCTATGCAGCCCTGAAGAAGAAGGATCCTGCAACTGCCGAGAAGCTGAACAGCGAGCTGCGTGACCTGTACGCCGAACGTACTGCCATCTACACGCAGATAGCTGATCTGCCCTACGCCTTGTCCGACGACAACGAAACCAAGTAGTTTCCATTTCCACGCGGGGGTGGAGGGCAAAATTCTGCCTTCCACCCCCTTTTCCTTTCGACCTGCCACTTCCCCCTCCAGCAGGACAGCCTTCCCGGAGAGCGCCCGCAACATTCCTTCTTGCGGCGCCTATCCTGAAAAGACCCGGGGCACGGGAAGTCCCCGTTGTCTCCCCAGGTTTCCCTTTTCATTACAAGGGGGAAACGCTCCCCATCCCAGACACCATTGCCCGCAAAACGGCGCAAAAGAGCCTGGCCGTAACCCATCTCAACCGGAGATCAGGGAGGTTAGCCACCTTTCCCACAGGAAGCGGTGCTGAAAAAATCCTTATGAAGCAGTCACTCTATATTACAGCCACAGGTCCTTCTTCGGGTAAAAGCGCCATTGCCCTTGGCGTCATGCAGCTTTTGAGCGGCGTGACAGGCAAAATCGCCATTTTCCGCCCCATCATTCCCCTGCCCCAGCTTGACGACAAGGATCCCGACATCCATCTCATGCTGGAATATTTCAAGCTGGACCAGAACTACGCAGACACCTTCGCCTACACGGAAGACGAAGCCTACGAAATCATCGCCAAGGAATCCACCACGGCTCTGCAGGAGTCCATCCTCAACAAATTCAAATCCCTGCAGGAAAAATACGATTTCGTTCTTTGCCTTGGCACGGACTTCCGCGGCAAGGATCCTGTTTTCGAATTCAATCTGAATGCCGAAATTGCCGGCAACCTCAACTCCCCCGTGCTTCTCGTGGTTGGCGGCAAGGACATGAGCCTGCCGGAAATCCGCCAGACCATTCAGACAAGCATGCTGGACATGGTGAAGCACTGCGATGTCGCTGCGACCATCATCAACCGCGTCTCCCTGTCCAGAGCCGAACTCGACAGCCTGCGCTCTGCCTTCCACACCGCAAAGGGTCAGCCCCTCATCTACGATATTCCGGAAGATCCCACTCTGGCCAGCCCTACGCTGAACGACGTGGCCCGCTGCACGGACGCGGAATTTCTCACCGGCTCGCAGCACACGGATACCCTGGTGTCCAACTTTGTCATTGCCGCCATGCATTCCGAGAACTTCCTGCACTATCTGGAAAGGGATCTTCTCGTCATCACGCCTGGCGACCGTTCCGACATCCTGCTTGCCACACTTGTCGCCCGTCTGTCGCCCAACAAGCCCAGCATCGCCGGTGTGCTCCTCACTGGTGGCCTCAAGCCTGCCGACTCCATTATGGAGCTCATCAGCAGCATGGGTCCCATGGCAATGCCTATCCTGGTCACCCAGCACCACACCTATCGCGCATCCCAGCTGGTGCAGCATGTGCGCGGTGTCATTGATCCTTCCGATCTGCGCAAGATCAACACAGCCCTCGGCCTCTTTGAGCACTATGTGGATGGCAAGGCCCTTGCCTCCCAGCTTGCGGCAGAAAAGAGCAGCCGCATGACCCCGCTCATGTTCGAGTACAACCTGCTCGAAAAGGCGCGCCAGAAGAAACAGCGCATTGTCCTGTGCGAGGGCGAGGAAGGTCGCATCCTCGAGGCCACGGACATTCTGCTCCGCCGCAACGCTGCAGACATCATTCTGCTCGGCGACGAAGAAAAGATCCGTTCCGAGGCCCACAAGCTCGGTGCCAATATCGAGGGCGCGACAATCATCAATCCCGCCACTTCTCCAGACCTCGACAACTACGCAAACAGCTACTACGAATTCCGCAAGCAGAAGGGTGTCACGCCCGAACGTGCCCATGATGTCATGCTCGACGCCACCTATTACGGTACCATGATGGTCAAGCTGGGTGCAGCCGACGGTATGGTGAGCGGTTCCATCAATACCACAGCTCACACAATTCGCCCTGCCTTCGAGTTCATCAAGACCAAGCCCGGCTTCTCGGTGGTCTCCTCTGTCTTCCTCATGTGCCTGAGCGACAGGGTACTTGTGTTCGGCGACTGCGCAGTGAACCCCAACCCCACTGCAGATCAGCTGGCCGAAATCGCCATCACCTCTGCCCACACGGCCAAGGTGTTTGGCATCGAGCCCCGCGTTGCCATGCTCTCCTACTCCACCGGTTCGTCCGGCAAGGGTGCTGACGTGGATGTGGTCATCGAAGCCACGAAGATCGCCAAGGAAAAGGCCCCCGATCTGCTGATCGAAGGCCCCCTGCAGTACGACGCTGCCATTGATCCCGTGGTTGCCAGGACCAAGGCTCCCAACAGCAATGTTGCCGGCAAGGCCACTGTCTTCATCTTCCCGGATCTGAACACCGGCAACAACACCTACAAGGCTGTGCAGCGTGCCGCAGGCGCCATTGCCATCGGTCCTGTTCTGCAGGGCTTGAAGAAGCCTGTGAACGATCTTTCCCGTGGCTGCCTAGTTGCGGATATCGTGAACACGGTCATCATCACGGCCATTCAGGCTGCAGCCGAAAGCAAGTAGACATACTCATCAGGGGGGGGGCAGGAAAGCGTACCCTGCCCCCCTTTCAAGAAACTTTTAGGGACATTTATGAAAATTCTTATTGTCAATTCCGGCTCTTCTTCCTGCAAATACCAGCTCATCGAGATGGAAACCGAGGCTGTGCTCTGCTCCGGCATAGCCGAGCGCATCGGCCTTGAGATGGGTCGCCTTGCCCACAAGATTGCTCCCGATACGGACAAAGAAGAAAAAATCATCCGCGAGCAGCCCTTCCCCACCCACAAGGAGGCCATGGAGCTCGTTATCGAACTCCTCACCGACAAGGACAAGGGTGTCATCAAGGATCAGAGCGAAATTGCAGCCATAGGCCATCGCGTGCTCCACGGCGGCGAGGAAGTGACCCAGCCGATGATCGTGGACGAGAAGTGCAAGCAGGCCATCCGCGACTGCTTCCCCCTCGGCCCCCTGCACAACCCCGCCAACCTCATGGGCATCGAGGTCTGTGAAAAGCTCTTCCCCGGCGTCCCCAATGTGGCAGTGTTCGACACCGAGTTCGGCATGGATATGCCCGACGAGTCCTACATGTACGCCCTGCCCTACGAATACTACGAAACCATGCGTATTCGCCGCTATGGCTTCCACGGCACGTCCCACAAGTATATTGCCAAGAAGACAGCGGAATACCTGGGCAAGCCCCTGAACGAGCTCAACTCCATCACCATGCACCTTGGCAACGGCTCCTCCATGTCTTGCGTGAAGAACGGCCGCTGCCTTGACACCAGCATGGGTCTGACCCCCCTCGAAGGTCTTGTCATGGGCACAAGGTGCGGCTCCATTGACCCCGCCATTGTTCCCTTCATCATGAAGAACAAGAACCTGACCCCCGAGGAAATGGACACCCTCATGAACAAGAAGTCCGGTCTGCTCGGCCTGTGCGGTCTTTCCGACATGCGCGACCTGCACGCAGCACGCGACAAGGGTGACAAGAAGGCGGATCTCGCCTTCCGCATGCTAATCCACTCCATCCGCAAGACCCTTGGTGCCTACTTCTTCCTGCTTGACGGCAAGGTGGACGCAGTAACCTTCACTGCAGGCATCGGCGAACACGACGAACTCGTGCGCGAGGATGTGGTCAAGAACCTCGAAAGCGTTGGCCTTGTGCTCGACAAGGAAGCCAACCTGAAGCGCGCGAGCGGTGCCCGCACCATTTCTGCTCCCGAAAGCAAGGTCAAGATTCTTGTCATTCCCACCAACGAGGAGCTGCAGATTGCTCAGGTCGCCCAAGAACTGGTGAGCAAGAAGTAGTTTTCTGCTACAGCAACAAGTCATTTAAAAAGCCCTGATGCCATATGGCACCAGGGCTTTTTTCATGCCTGCACAAGGACAGGCGGACAAAGTGCGAAAGCTGCTAATTGATGGCCTGTCCCAGGCGGGACCAGCGTATATCGGTCAGGCCTTGCCAAGACCAGTAGATACGGCGTGCCTTGGCAATAATGTCATTCTTGGGAACAAATCCCCAGAAGCGCGAGTCCATGCTGTTGTCCCTGTTGTCGCCCATGACAAAGTACATGCCCTCGGGCACAGTTACAGGTCCAAAGATGTCACGTCCGGGAATGATGCGATCCGGCTCGTCAATGCGGACATAGTCTTCCTTCAAAGCCTCGCCATTGCGGTAGACCTGCTTGTTGCGAACTTCTATGACGTCACCGGGAATGCCAATGATACGCTTGATAAAGTCCACGTCGGGATCCTTGGGATACTTGAAAATAATGACGTCGCCGCGCTGGGGCAATTCTCCAGCGAGAATGGCAATATCTGTAAAGGGAAGCTTCAGGCCATAATCAAATTTTGTGGCCAGAAGATGGTCTCCCACCAGGAGTGTATTGCACATGGACTCGGAAGGAATCTTGAAAGGCTGGACAATAAATGTCCTGATCAGCATGGCGATGAGGAGAGCGACAACAAGCGCCTCCAGATATTCACGCCACAACGGTTTCTTTTTTTTCACCGAACTATCCTTGAGATACATTGAGCTTTCTTCCAATTGCAGTTCTTCGTTGTTTTTTGATATCCAGTCAGACACTGTCTATCTGTGTCCGCCAACACCTATGCCTCCCTGTATTTCCCCACGGGGTTTTATCTGTACGCTCTGGCAGGCCAAAAGGCTTGCACAGAGCATCAGTACTACCACAAGAGAGAGCACAGGAAAAAAGGGAAATCTACGCACGATGCGCTTTCTCCTGGGTAAGGGTGGTATGGGGTGGAACGTCCGAGGTAACCCAGACATTGCCGCCAATAACTGCTCCCTCGCCCACAGTGATTCTTCCGAGTATGGTTGCCCCGGCGTAAACGGTTACGTTGTCCTCCAGGATTGGGTGACGCAGATTGCCCTTGACCAAGGTGCCATCGGCATTCTTCGGGAAGGACAGGGCACCCAGGGTCACGCCCTGATAGAGTCGGCAGTGCTTGCCTATGATACAGGTTTCGCCAATGACAACACCAGTGCCGTGATCGATGAAGAAGTATTCCCCAATCTGGGCACCGGGGTGAATGTCGATTCCCGTGCGCGAATGGGCCATTTCCGAAATGATGCGGGGAATGAGCGGCACCTTGTTCTTGTAGAGTTCGTGGGCAATGCGGTGATGAATCATAGTCCACATGGAAGGATAGCAGAAAACCGTTTCTCCCGCGCTGGTTGCTGCCGGATCCCCCTCGTAGGCGGCCTGGGTGTCCGTGACGAGCAGATCGCGAATCTTCGGCAGGGCATCGATGAGCCTCATGGCCCCTTCCTTGCCTCGTGCCTCGCAGTCCCGGCACAAGTCCTGCTCCTTGCAGGCAAAGCAGTAGCCACGCCTGATCTGTTCACTCAAAAGCCTGTATATGCTGTCAAGGTTAGCTGACACATGATATTCAATGGATTCACGCCAGACCTTGGCACGCCCAAAGAAGCCCGGAAAAAGAGCCACACGCAGACGGGCCATGATCTCTTCAAGCACAGGCAGTGCGGGCATGGGCGAATCGGCCATGGTTTCCTGCCAGACCTTGTCAAGGGAACTGGGATGGCAAAGAGCCTTGCTCACTTCGCCAAGTCGACGCATAGCCAGAAAATCATCATTCAGGGACATGGGCTTGTTCCTTTTGTCCGTATTCCCCGCAAACAAGGAATGCAGGACAGCAATAGGTTGCTTGCTTGAAGAAATCGTCTTGGAATGGACACAAGTTTTTGGAAAACAGAACGGAGAGGACTATCTGCAGTCTGCATGCCTTTCCATGCAGTCGAAAATACCAAAAAAGGCACCACCCGTACAGGGGAAGTGCCTTTGGAAATTCCTGGTGGGACGTGCGGGGATCGAACCTGCGACTCTCTGCTTAAAAGGCAGATACTCTACCGACTGAGTTAACGTCCCTCCGTCTGCATGCCTTTACGCTCCCCATGGGGACTTTGTCAAGACATGGATTTTTCTACATTCCACCCTTTTTCTCTATCTTGGCCCAGGAATCACGCAGGGTAATTGTCCTGTTGAAGACAGCCAAATCCTCTGTGCTGTCCCTGTCCTTGCAGAAGTAGCCCATGCGCTCAAACTGAACGGTCTCTCCCACGGGAAGAGATTTCATGGCTTCCTCAAGCACGATATTAACTTCCTTGAGAGAATCCGGATTAACATTGTCGAGGAAGGTCTTGCCCTCTGGGACATCATTGGGATTGTCCATTGCAAAGAGGTGATCATAGAGCCTAGCCTTTGCCGGGACACCGTATTTGGCGCTGACCCAGTGAATAGTCCCCTTGACCTTGCGGCCGTCAGGGCTCTGTCCCCCGCGGGAAGCAGGATCATAGGTGCAGTGAATTTCCCTGACAGAGCCGTCCTCATTCAGTACTGCCGAAGTGCAGGTTACAAGGAAGGCATAGCGCAGGCGCACTTCTCTCCCGGGAGCAAGGCGATAGTACTTTTTGGGAGGATCCATGCGAAAATCGTCGCGCTCAATGTAGAATTCCCGCGTGAAGCGAACCTTTCTGGTTCCGTAGGAAGGATCCTCGGGGTGCAGGGGCATTTCGAAGACTTCCTCGCCGTCTTCAGGGAAGTTATCCACAATAACCTTGACCGAATCCAGCACTGCCATCCAGCGGGCAGTGTGGGCGTTGAGATACTCGCGGATGCAGAATTCAAACAGGCTGAACTCGACTGTGGAGTCCGATCTGGCCATGCCGATGCGACGGCAGAACTCATGCAGGGCTTCGGGCGGCACTCCGCGGCGGCGCATGGCGCACAATGTGGGCATGCGGGGATCGTCCCAGCCGCTGACAATGCCGGACTGGACAAGCTGGATGAGCTTTCTCTTGGAAAGGATGGTGTGCGTCAGATTGAGGCGGGCGAATTCCGTCTGTTCGGGATGGTAGACATTGAGAGTCTCAAGCACCCAGTTGTAGAATTCGCGATTGTTCACAAACTCCAGCGTGCACAGGGAGTGTGTAATGCCTTCCATGGAGTCGCTCAAGGGATGCGTGAAATCATACATCGGGTAGATGCACCACTTGTCGCCTGTTCTGTGATGGTGCGCGTGCCTGATACGGTAGATGGTGGGATCGCGCATGACGACGTTGGGAGAGGCCATGTCAATTTTGGCCCTTAGCACCTTGCTGCCATCGGGAAATTCCCCGGCCTTCATGCGACGGAACAGATCAAGGTTCTCCTCGACGCTGCGATTGCGCCAGGGGCTTTCCTTGCCGGGCTCGGTGAGGGTGCCTCTGTACGCGCGGATCTCGTCTGCCGTGAGATCGTCAACATAGGCCTTGCCCATCTTGATGAGCTCTTCCGCGTACTCGTACAATTTGTCGAAATAGCTGGAAGCAAAATACTCGCGATCCTCCCAGTTTCCCCCAAGCCAGCGAACGTCTTCCTTGATGGACTCGACGTACTCCACTTCTTCCTTGGTGGGATTGGTATCGTCGAAACGGAGGTTGCACTGACCATTGAATTCTTTGGCAACGCCAAAATTCAGGCAGATGGATTTGGCATGCCCAAGGTGGAGGTAGCCATTGGGTTCAGGTGGAAAGCGGGTATGAACTTTCCCTCCAAAGCGCCCGGACGCATTGTCGGCCATGATTTTGGCACGAATAAAGTCTACGCTTTCCTTGGCTTCGACATCTTTTTTGTTGTCCTCGGACATATCTCCCTCGCTGACAAAGTAGGTGAATACTGGAAAAGGCGTTGTTACCTTAGCCAGCTACGCTCGTCAAGATCCAGAAATCTGCAGACTTTTTCAGTAGCTCCCACCAATGCAAGACTCAAAAACCCACTATTCCATGTGGTTCTGTCACCAGTTCCCTGGCAACAAAATTCCGTTGCGTACCCCATTGAAGCGGCAAATGACAAAAGTGCAAAAATTTCTTGACGATAAAAAATTTTTTCTGTATTTATCTTTTCCTCAATTGGAGAGATGTCCGAGTCGGCCGAAGGAGCTCGCCTGCTAAGCGAGTATACGGGCTAAAACCCGTATCGAGGGTTCAAATCCCTCTCTCTCCGCCATAAAGAAATTTCAAGCAGTCTTTGTTAGGCTATAACAGTCTACAAAGACTGCTTTTTTATTCCCTGAGCGTCTCAAACCGCCTCATCCAGTCTCAGGGGGCATCCTTGCATACCGTGCTTTTTACGGGATTTCATCCTTCGGGACTTACTGAATCAAGGCAGCCTAAACGTATATACAACTATCCTGAATAACAGACAAAATCTTCCATATATTCAAAGACAGCTAGAAGCGGCCTCAAGATACTACGAAATTTCCAAGCATTCAGTTTCCGTAGACATTCCTAAAGTGGTTTCCATTTGAGAGTCATAACACAAGTATCGAAGAAAATAATTTCTGGAGAGTGGTAACCCTCGATGGGCGTTGTTCGCCTAAGTAGCTGATACTTTTGACGTCTATACCAGAAGAACCAACTGCGATTTACCACTCTCGGTAAAGCACAGGCAAGTCACTCTTTCATGCAGGGTGAGCGTGCAGAGGCGACATATGGACAAAGCGTTGTGGCGCCGAAAATTGTGACAAGCAGCTATAGGGCAGAATTCTATGCTCCTGCCGTGTTCATGTGCCACCCCGCAGTGGTCCAAAATCATGCAGCCTCTTTAAGATCTTGAATTTTTTTTGCATCTTTCACATAATAATTCGGTATTTCTTACCGTACTTCCCATTTTATCACTCGAGGAGGACTTTGAATGTCGCGTCTTTCACATATCTTGCTGAGTGTGGCCTGTGCCTGCCTCTGTCTGGCCATTGCCATGCCAGCCAATGCAGCAAAGTATAAAGAAGAGTACAAACTCAGTGTCGTTCCCGGCCCCACCACAGGCTGGGGGCTTTCTGCTGCTTACTTTGCGGATCTGGTCCGCGAGCGCACCAACGGCCGCATTAATATAAAAGTATACTGCTCTGGTCAGCTCTTTGCTGGCAAACAAACCAACGAATTCTTGCTCCTGCGTCAGGGCAGCATTGATTTTGCCTTTGCATCGACCATCAACTGGTCGCCTCAGATCAAGGAACTCAACTTGCCAGCCCTGCCCTTCTTCATTGGCTCCCAGCCTAATCCCTACAAAGCCATGGACGCCATCCTTGCAGGCAAGGCTGGCACTATGATGAAGGCTGCGGTGGAAAAAAAGGGCGTACGCGTCTTAGGCTGGGCTGAAAATGGTTTCCGTGAACTGACCACCAACAAGGGGCCCATTACCAAGCCCGAAGATCTCTCGGGTCTCAAGATCCGTGTTGTCGGCAGCCCGATCTTTATCGAGACATTCAAGGCTCTGGGTGCCAATCCCATTAACATGAACTGGTCCGAAGCTATCACAGGCTTCCAGCAGGGTATCGTTGATGGTCAGGAAAACCCCACCAACGGCATCAACATCCCAATCAAGATTTGGATGTATCAGAAGTATCACTGTGACTGGCACTACATCATCGATCCCCTGCTTGTCTCCGTGAATCCCAAGGTCTGGAAGAGCTTCAGCGAGGAAGACCAGAAGATCATCATGTCTTGCGTGGCAGACAGCGAAAAGTACAGCAAGGCATTGTCCCGAGTTGGCATTGATGACGGTTGGGCGTTGAGCTATCTCGAAAGCCTCAATGCCAAGCCCGAAATCAGCGATCCGTTCGGCTGCATGGAAAGCAATGGCATGACAGTGACCAGACTCACTCCTGAACAGATCAAGGTGTTTTTCGATGCTACCAAGTCCGTCCGGGACAAATGGACCAAAAAGATTGGAGCAGAGCTTGTGAAGGCTGCCGAAGCCGACATGGCTTCTGTTCGCTAGTAGCAATCATCAGTATGTCGGGCCGAAAAAAACTTCGGCCCGATTTTTCAGCTAGAAGAGAGTGAATTTTTCAGACCTGAATTCTCGCTGTAATCACTCTTGTCGACAAGGATTTAATTCAATGTGGCGCTTTCTTGACGAGCGTTTTGAGGACATACTCGGCGCAATACTTCTGGCAGTAATGGCAACCGTAGCTTTTATTAACGTCGTAGTCCGTTACTGCACATCTTTTTCCTTTGCTTGGACAGAAGAATTGACAGTCAATTTTTTTGTCTGGGTTGTTTTGCTTGGCACTGCCCGCTCCTTTCGGGATGGCAGCAACCTCTGCATGAGCATGCTCTATGATGCATGTCCGCGCAAGTTGCAGTTTCTGTTCAGACTAGTGGGAACCATTGTCTGCATCATCTTTTTTGCGTCTCTCGTCTGGACAGGATATCTGGAAGTACTGGACGAAATCGAGCTGGAAGCAACGTCGGAGGCTTTGGAACTTCCTGTCTGGTATTACACCTGCGCCACACCACTCCTTTCCTTGCTGGTTATTTTCCGCATCCTGCAAAATTTTGTGAGCTCACTCAAAAAAGGCGGGGAGAAATAACAAATGGAAAATCTTTTCAATGATCCCGCCTTCTGGATGATGGTCGTTTTTATTGGTACACTTGCCATCAAAGTACCCATTGCCGTGGCCTTGGGATTTGCCGCTCTGGCGATTGTCTGGGTATGGGATATGGGCATAGGCATGCTCTCCCTGAACTTTTTTGCAGGTATCGCCAAATTCCCGCTTTTGGCCATTCCGTTCTTTATTTTGGCTGGCTACATTATGGAAAAAGCCGGTATTGCAGCCAGAATCATCAATCTCATGGAGGCCCTGGTCGGTGAAAGAACCGGAGGTCTGGCCATGGCAGCAGTTGCCGTATGTACCTTCTGGGGAGCTGTCAGCGGTTCCGGACCTGCAACTGTGGCAGCCCTTGGACTGGTGCTGATCCCGGGTATGGCCAATGCCGGATACGACAAGGCATTTGCCGCATCGACAGTTGCCGTGACATCCGGGCTCGCCATCGTTATCCCTCCGAGCATTGCCTTTATTGTCTACGGGGGCATCACCGACGTCTCTGTCCCGGCTCTTTTCGCAGCCGGCTTCTTGCCTGGCCTCGTTGTCGCTGGCTTCATTCTGGCCGCAGTTGCTCTGATATCTCGCAGACGCGGCTATCACGGCGTCAAGCGCACCCGCCCCATAAGACAGATTTTCAGGGAATCCTTCTGGGCCATCATGACGCCTGTGGTTATCCTTGGCGGCATCTATGGCGGCATCTTTACCCCGACCGAAGCTGCTGCCGTTACTGTTTTCTATGGACTTTTTGTCGGCATCTTTATCTACAAGACAATACGCAGCCTGAACGATCTGTTGGAGATCTTCGGTCAGTCGGTACGTGCCACTGCAGTTGTTATGATTGTGGTGACCTGCGCTGGTCTCTTCAGCTGGGTCGCTTCTACAGTTGGTCTGATTGAAAAGGGCTCCTCACTGCTGTTGTCGCTCTCCGACAACCAGTATGTTCTGCTCTTTTTAATCAACATCATACTGCTTATTGCAGGCATGCTCTTGGACGCCATCTCCATCTACTACGTCTTTCTGCCCTTCATGATCCCCCTGATGGCACACTTTGGATGGGATCCAATCTGGTTCGGCATTGTCATGACCGTTAACTTGGCCATTGGGCAGGTCACACCACCCGTGGCAGTCAATCTGTACGTGGCAGCACACATAAGCAAGCTATCCATGGAGGAAATCAGTCGCTCTTGCATTCCTCTGATTATAGCTGCCATCATGGCCTTGGCTGTACTGATTATCTTTCCGGAGATTTCGACATTCCTTCCCAAGGCACTTGGACTGGCATAGTACTGCAAATACTTTTTTGAATAAGAAACAAGCCTGATCATTTTCTCTTTGTGTAAAAGAAAAAAAATGGCCAGGCTTTATTTAATTTATATTATAAATATTTTTAACAAAATTTATTTTCTTATATGTATATGATTAGTTCTTATCGTCTGGTATATTCCTCCTAAAATCAGACATGTTGAAATCACAAATCGTACAGTTACTTCTTCCTCAAGAAAAATAAAACCCTGAATTGCTGTAATCACAGGTATTGCCAGCTGAATGATTGATAAGTTGATCAGAGTATATCTGGGGACTATGGCATACCAAAGTATATATCCAAGGGATGAAGCCAATCCTCCTGCAAGGACAAATATCCAAGCCATAGACTGTGGTTGTGCTTCAAACACAAAACCAGCAATGACACAGAAAAGACCTGGCAAAGCGGCCCGCCAAAAACACCCGGCAGTAGCCAAAGCAGCTGATTTTGCGTCTTTGCCAGCCACAGTAAAGACCCCCCATGCAAAACCGCTACCTGCCATAAAAAGGGAATGGAGAAGCGGCGGGGCTGTCAACCCTGGAGAAAGGAGAAGAATGAGACCAGCTGTTGCTATGGCATAGCCAATATACTGCTTTTTATTGGGATAAACACCATGCAGTATGCCCCAGCCAATCATACAGACCTGAACACTCATATTGAGAATGAGTGTTCCCGGAGCCGATGGCATGGCAACGTAGCCTGTAGAGAAGCAAACCATGTACATGAAAAGCCCCAAGGCTCCGGTCCAAGAACTCTGTTGCCAGGCATCCCGCCAGACATTGCCTTCACCTTGCGGCAGAGGTTTTATTACCTTTATGCCGCACAGTATTGCCAGAATGAGCGCAGCAGAGAGCGCCCGCACACCAGTATATTGTAGAGGCCCCATGTCGCAGGCCACCAGTGCCGCCCGACAAAATATTGAATTTCCAGCAAAGATAGAGAGACAAAAAATAGTAAGACAAGCGAGATACATTGTTTTGCAAATTTCCTTGAACAGCTGTGCCAGCGTTTGGCACACAAGAGCAGTATCGGCTTGAGAGCAAAAAAGCCCAGCTTGCCGGATGCCAGCACTGAAAATGCAAGAAAAAGACACCGGCCCAAAGTCCCCAAATTTTTCCGATGCAAAAGATTTCCGGATGCCGGGGAAGCCGGTGTACGCTGGTTGGAGAAGGCGGGAATGTCCGTCTCGACTCAGTCTTGTTGTGAGATAGCTATTCCCTGGCTGGAACGTCAAGAGCCTTTCTGCGGGGATTGCGCTGCCTGTCCATGCGGGCTACAAGTGTTTGCGCCTTTGCAGGAAAGGTATATTTCGGCATTTGAATTCAATCAAGGAGGCGGCGCAATATCCCAAGACATACAGGGTAGCGCCGGATTTGATAATGAAAGTTCTCATCACCCCCCGTTCTTTTGGCAAGAGCAATCCCGATCTTTTTGCGCAGCTCGAAAGCCTGGGTTTTGAAATTGTTCGCAATGATACGGGAGCCATCCTCTCCGAACAGGCAATGTGCGAGAAGATCGCAGACTGTGAGGCTCTCATCCTGGGTGTGGACCCCTGCAACGCGAATGTCCTTGCCCATGCTTCCAAACTCAAGGCCATTGCCCGCTATGGCGTAGGACTCGACAATGTGGACGTAGCAGAATGCGAACGCAGGGGCATTGCCCTGAGCCGTACTGTAGGCGCGAACTCCAATGCAGTGGCAGACTTTGCCTTCGCCCTCATGCTGGCCGTAGCCCGCAAGGTGGTCCAGATTGACGGCCGCTGCCGCCAAAAGGACTGGGGCAAGGAAACAGGCATCGACATCTTTGGCAAGACTTTGGGCATTATTGGCCTTGGCGCTGTTGGAAAGTGTGTCGCCCAGAGAGCCACGGGTTTTGGCATGAAGATTCTTGCCTACGATCCCTATATGGATGAAGACTTCGCAGCCAAATATAATATCAAAAAGGCCAGCATTGATGAAATCTGCACGGAGTGCGATGTCATTACCCTGCACTGCCTGCTCAATGACGACACAAGGCATCTTGTCAACAGCGAACGTTTGGCTGCCATGAAGAAAAACGCCATTCTTGTGAACACGGCCAGAGGCGAACTTGTGGACGAAGCGGCCCTTCTGGACGCGCTGGAACAAAAGCGCATCTACGGAGCGGGGCTTGATGTCTTCAGCAAGGAACCGCCGGAAGACAAGCGCTGGTATGAGCTTGACAACGTGGTTCTTGGTTCCCACACATCCTCATCGACTGTCGGCACAACCAACTGTATGGGTCAGATGTGTGTTGACGCACTGAAAAAGACTTTTGCCTAGCAGCAAGCAATCTATATACACAAGGGGGAAGAAGTCCTTGTACTTCTTCCCCCTGTCTTTTTGCTGTCCCTTGCTATCCGAAGGCCAGATTACTGCTCTTCCCACGCGCGTGAGCGCTCCACGGCCCTGTGCCAGTTGTCCAGAAGCTCCTGCCTTTGCTCCTCGGCCATGAGAGGCTCGAATCTACGCTCGAGACGCCACAGGGAAGCCACTTCCTCCTCGCTTTCCCACACTCCTGTGGCAAGGCCGGCCAAAAAGGCTGCCCCAAGCGCCGTTGTTTCGGTGATGACAGGCCTCTCCACTGCCACCCCCAAAAGATCCGCCTGATACTGCATGAGCATGTTGTTGCGACTTGCTCCGCCATCAACACGCAGCGTTGCCAGCGGCATCTTGCTGTCGCTTTCCATGCACTGCACAATATCCAGTGTTTGCAAAGCTATGGCTTCAAGAGCAGCCCTTGCAATGTGCCCGCGTCTCACCCCTCTGGTCAGGCCTACCATGGTTCCCCGGGCATACTGGTCCCAGTAGGGAGCGCCAAGCCCGGCAAAGGCCGGCACAAAGTAGACACCCCCGTTGTCAAATACGGTAGACGCAAGACTCTCAATCTCCGAGGCGGATTGCACAAGGCCAAGACCATCACGTAGCCACTGTACTACGGCGCCAGCGATGAAAACGCTGCCTTCCAAGGCATAGCTGGTCACGTGTTCCCTCTCCCAGGCAACAGTGGCAAGCAGGCTGTTGCTACTCATGCGCACAGAGTTGCCTGTATTGAGAAGTAGAAAACAGCCCGTGCCATAGGTATTCTTTGCCATCCCCTCGCAAAGACAGGCATTGCCGAAGGTTGCGGCCTGCTGATCCCCCGCGTCGCCTGCCAGGGGAATGGCCCTGCCAAAAAATTCGGGATGCACCTCGCCCATGACGCCGGAAGAGGGCACAACGCTGGGCAGCATAGAGCGGGGTATGCCAAGCAGGGCAAGAAGTTCGTCGTCCCAGTCCATTGTGTGGATGTTAAACAGCATGGTCCTGCTGGCATTTGAGGGATCCGTTGCGTGTACGGCTCCCTTGGTCAGATTCCAGATGAGCCAGGTATCGACGGTTCCGAACAGCAAATGTCCTGCTTCCGCCTCGCTTCTTGTGTTCGGGATATTGTCCAGAATCCAGCGAAGCTTTGTTCCCGAGAAGTAGGCGTCGGGCAAAAGCCCTGTCCTTGAGGCTACAAGCTCTGCCTTGCCATCCCTTTTCAGCACGTCGCTTATGGCAGCGCTGCGCCTGTCCTGCCAGACTATGGCATTGCAAATGGGCGCTCCCGTTCGCCTGTCCCAGACAATGGTTGTTTCCCTCTGATTCGTAATCCCTATTGCGGCTATCTCTTCCAGCGGGATGTTTGCCGCACGCACGCATTCCTGGGCCACGGCAAGCTGGCTGTCAAAAATCTCGTTGGGATTGTGTTCTACCCAGCCTGGTTTGGGGTAAATCTGGGTGAACTCCTGCTGGGCTATCCGCACAATATTGCCGCGATGGTCAAAGAGAATGGCTCTGGAGCTGGTCGTTCCCTGGTCGAGAGCAAGAACATAACGCTTCATCACAAATACCACAGTGCAAAGCCCCTGCTTTCCGCAGGGGATACTGCGCTGCCTCCCTGGGTTAGAGTTGTACGTGGAGGGACGGGCATCCAAGAGGCCCTTTTTGTCTCTTCCCGGATTTTTCCGGATTTTGCAAGATGCCCGAAAAGACCCAAGAGCATGAACAAAGCCCAGGGCACAGGCATAAAAAAGGATCCGGCGTGCACTTGGGTGTCACACCGGATCCGTATAATCAGAAGGAAGTTTGCCGCATGTCTACATGGCGTCGAGCTGGGCCTTGGCGTCCTCGGCTTCCTTTTCAAGAAGTGCCTGACGCACCTTGTCTATGGCAAGGGCCCCTGCAAGGGCGTCGAGATAGCCTCTTTCCATAAAGTGATCTATGTCGAGCACAAGGCAGGAGAGACGATAGAGGTCTTCACGCTGTTCCTGGGACTGCATCTGGGAGGCGAGAAGGTCGAGATTCAGAGGTTCCCGCACAAGCTCGTCCACAATGGCCTGAGAGTTGCGGCCAGGCAAAAACTGCTGGGTCAGCTTGCCTATTCTTTCCTGTTCGGCAGCATCAATGTGGCCGTCGGCTCGCGCTGCATAGACCATGGCTCTGAGCATGAGCATGGCCGCGGGATCTTCTGCCGGAGGGAGCGCTTCCTGCGCAGCAGGGATTTCCGCTGCCTGCTGTTCCTTGTTGGTAGACCACTTTTTGTAGAAATTCCAGGCAATTGCTCCGGCTCCCACCACGGCAGCGGTCTTGACAACATCCTTGGGGAGGACTGCGCCAAGCAGGGCAACAAGGGATCCCACACCAAGCAGGGTTCCGGTATTCTTGGGCAAATTGTTGCTTACGGTTCCAACTGCGTCCTTGGCCCTAGCGCCAAGGTCCTGCACAGACTGGGGGATATTCTTGCCAACGCTTCCGGCCGCGTCCTTGGCTCTGTTGCCAAGATCCTGAACCGACTGGGGAATATTTTTGCCGACAGTTCCGGCCACTTCCATGGCCTTGCCGGACAGAGACTGCAGGGTAGAGCTGAAGCTGTCAGACTTCAAAATACTGAAAATGGACATTATGTACCTCGTGCATGTGTTTTCCTGGGTGTACTGGAGCTGGGCAGGGAAACAGATTTTTTCGTCTGACTAAAAGCGTCAGCAACCAAGTCCGCTTTCTTGCCCGTATGTCGGAAAGATAGACATGTTTGACAGGTTTTCAAGTGTATGAAAAATAAACACCCAACATATAACACTGTAATATCAATTAATATATATCATATATATTGAAAAACTATATTACAAATAATGTTTAAAATATTTTTATATTATGCAATAAAATTATTTTTGTATTGACTTTATGACAGTTTATTGACAAATTACGGGAAACAATATTTTTTGTTCCAATTAGTTCATCAGATTCTTCGGAGGACTCATGGATTTTTCTTCATTTCTCGCCTCGGAATTTCCCGATACCACTCCGGAAAACGCGGGCTTTCACATAATCCCCGTACCACTGGAACGCACAGTCTCCTACGGAGCTGGCACGCACCTCGGCCCTGCGGCCATTCTCGAGGCCTCGCAGCAGCTCGAGGCCTGGGATGGAATTTCCTCCCCTGGCACTCTGGGCTTCCACACCTGTGAGCCTATAAACTGCGAACAATCGCTCGACGCGGTATTTGCAGATATCATGGCCAAAGTGCGCACGGCCCTGGATCACGGAGCAATTCCCGTCACCCTTGGTGGTGAGCACACAGTCAGCTACGCTCCCATCCGGGCCCTGCACGACGAAGGCAAGGAATTTGGCATACTGCACTTTGACGCGCACGCGGATCTGCGCAACATCTACGAAGGCGATGCATTCAGTCACGCCTGTGTCCTGAGGCGCGTAGTCGAAGACTGCGGGCTGCCCCTTGTCCAGTTCGGCACCAGAGACTACAGCGAGGAAGAGGCCGAATTCCGCAAAAAGGCAGGCATCACTGCCTACGATGCTGCCTTCCTTGCCCGCAAGGGACTGCCCAGGAAACCGCTGCCCAAACGCTTCCCCCAAAACGTCTATGTCACTTTCGACGTGGATGGTCTGGATTCCTCGCTCATGCCGGCCACAGGCACACCCTCCCCCGGAGGCCTCTTCTGGAATGATGCCATGCACATTCTTGCCACCTGTCTCAAGGGCAGAAGACTCATAGGCTTTGACGTGGTGGAGCTGGCACCCATTGAGTCTCTGCACCACGCGGATTTCACGGCTGCCAAGTTGGTCCACGCCCTCATGGGCATGGCTCAGCGCAGCAAAAAGTAGCCACCAGACTTTCAGCAGCTTTGCAAAACAGATGGGGGAGCCTCTTGGGGCTCCCCTTCTGCTTTTACTGCTCCTGTATTTTAACGACCCGTGCCGGAGAACCGCAGGCTACGGCAAACGGCGGAATGTCCCTGGTCACCACGCTGCCGGCTCCAACAATGGCTCCGCGCCCAATGGTAACGCCCTTCAATATAATGGAACGCATGCCAATCCAGGCATAATCCTCGATAACCACGGGCCTGTCGTTCTCAAGGCCCGGATCCGTGCTCCTCGATTCCATGGGCCAGGGAGCGTGAAAGTCGCTGTCGACGATGATGACGTCCGGGGCGACAAGCACCTTTTTGCCAAGGGTAATGGAGGTAGATCTGCAGGTGATAGATGTGCCCGAGAGCTCGCACCCCTCACCAATGGATATGAGCGCATCTGGACCAAAGGTGCGCAGACGCACGGGGTGCGAGAGTGCTGCCGCAGTTGCCCTGCGCCAGGACGAGATGAGGTGCACGTCATTTCCTATGACAATGCGGCTTTGAGGCCAGCGCATGATGGCTACAGGCCCGTGGGCTGTCACTCCATGTCCTAGGCTTGCGCCCAAAAGTCTTGCCTTGAGACCAAGGCAGCATGTGCCCCACACAACACCCCAGCGACGCATGATATCAAGAGAGAGATAGCTTGCCACATTGGGCACTGTCAGACCCCGATCAAGAGCCTTGCGCATGAATTCCCTCATGCCTCTACCCTCTTTTCCTCAAGCTGATGCCGTATGCGACACACACCACATATGGCCTCGCCGGATGTCGGATAGCCGCACTCTGGACAGTCGTGCAGGGGATTCCCCCTGTCCTGTTCCATGTTCTCGAATCCCTTGCGACCGCGATGGATAAAGCCCTGATAGAAATCAAGCTTGCGACCGGGCATGGCATATTCGAGACGCTGCAACACGGACTTCAGGGTGGTAAAGCTGGCTCCCGGACTGTACGGACAGGGTGCAATATGCGGCTCTATGCCTGTCAAAAAGGCATAGTTTGCTGTCTCGAATTCCGTAAGGCGCCACAATGGCTTGATCTTGCGCACAAACTTTCCACTTGCAGGCAAGCAGGGGCCGTCACAGGAAAGATAGGAAATGTCCCAGCGCAGGGTGTTGCTGAACAGCCGGGCCACCTCATCGTCGAGATTGTGTCCTGTAGCAAGCACGGTGTAGCCGCCTTCCATGGCGATTTTGTTGAAATAGTGCCTTTTAATCTTGCCGCAGACCGAGCACACTGGGCGCTTTAGGGCTGCCTTGACATCGGGAATGGCAAGCCCCTCCTTCTTCATTTCGCACACATGCAGCTTCAGACCCTGCCGGACACAAAAATCCTCGACAGTGGCCCTGGCCGACTCCGAGGATTTGGGAATGGCAAGGTCAATGAAAAGACCAGTCGCATCATAGCCCTGCCTTGTGAGCTCGTAGAGCAGGGAAAGACTGTCCTTGCCGCCGGACACGGCTACAAGGATCTTGTCCTCCTTGGTGCACAAATGCTCCTGCTCGATCCCGCGCTGTACCTGACGGGAAAAAAAATTCAAAAAGCAGTCGCGGCAAAAGGCGGCATTGTGCGCGCGCAGCTTGACTACGGCGTCACGCTTGCAAATCTTGCACTTCACGGCATTCCCCCAAGGCCCTGTTCTGTCCTTTGGGACAGAAGCTGCCGCCTCCCCCGCGAAGGGAAAGCGGCAGCAGACTTTTTTGTCCCCGTTACAGGGCTTGAATCGTTCGTTGCTGGCTTAGGCGATTAGGCAAGGAAGGTGTCGCGATCCTGTTCGTTCACGCGGACAAGGTCGCGCTTCACGAGTTCCTCGGCAATCTGCACGGCATTCAGAGCTGCGCCCTTGCGGATATTGTCCGCGACAATCCACATGTTGAGACCATTTTCAATGGACTCGTCATCGCGGATGCGTCCCACAAAGGTCTCGTCCTTGCCCGCGCCCATGAGAGGCATGGGGTACATGAGCTCGCGGGGGTTGTCGTAGACCCTGACACCCGGAGCCTGCGAAAGGAGCACGCGGCATTCCTTGGCGGTCAGCTTCTTCTCGGTCTCGACGTTTACAGACTCGGCATGGCCGTAGAAAACGGGCACGCGGGCACAGGTGGCAGTCACGCGGATGAGCGGGTCATGGAACATCTTGCGTGTCTCATTGACCATCTTCATCTCTTCCTTGGTGTAGTCATTGTCGAGGAAGACATCGATATGGGGCAGGATGTTGAAGGCAATCTGGTAGGGATAGGCCTTGCATTCGACGTACCTGGCATTGAAGAGGTCGCGAACCTGCTTTTCGAGCTCCGCAATGCCCTTCTGTCCTGTACCGGAAACAGCCTGATAAGTGGAGACCACAATGCGCTTGATGCCCACTGCGTCGTAGATGGGCTTCAAGGCCACAAGCATCTGTATGGTTGAGCAGTTGGGGTTGGCGATAATGCCCTTGTGCCAGGAAAGATCCTCGGGATTCACTTCCGGCACGACCAGGGGGCAGCGATCGTCCATACGCCAGGCAGCGGAATTGTCCACGACCACACAGCCAGCCTTGGCGGCGTAGGGAGCAAACTTGAGGGAAGTGGCACCACCAGCGGAAAAGATGGCGATATCCACTCCTTCAAAGCTGTCTTCCTTCAGTTCGCGTACGGTCAGTTCCTGGTCGCCAAATTCAACCTTGCTCCCCGCGCTTCTCGAAGAGGCAAAGGCCAGTACTTCGGTAGCAGGAAAGGCACGCTGATGCAGCGTGTTCAGCATTTCTCTGCCCACGGCACCGGTGGCACCACAGACCGCAACAGTCAACTTGCTCATCTAAAAAACCGGCGCAAAGGCCCTGACGAAATACAGGGGAGGAAGCGCCGCCTCCATGTTTTTCCTGAAAATGTCAATGCGATATGCGCCACACAAGGCCAGATTGTGCTCAAAGCACCCATATGCTCTTCGTCTCCCCTCTTTCTGGTGTTCCACCCCCAAAAGAGAAAGCTCAAAGCCTGTGGCTTCGTCTGGACATGAGCCCATCCCCATACAGAGGAAAGGCTTGTGGCGCAGTGTAAAATGAAAGTTTTTCTTACTCTTTCCCCCCAAAACGCGTCAATATGAAGGGCAGTCATTTTTCCGGCATTCGAACCACAGAGCTTTCCCTTTTTCCCAATGGATAGGATGGAGACAAGCAAGATTTTGGGGCGAAAAACACAATGTTCCCCTTCTTACATGGTTCAGAGCAGACACTTTTTGCAGGGATGGGATATTTTGCCTTTTTTGCCCTGCTGTGCCATAGTGAACCCCGTTGCAGACCTATAAAAAGATACACTGAAGACGCACACCTGCACGCCCTGCACCCGCTTTGTTCCCTGCAGTGCCGCTCTTCTCCCGAGGTAACCTATGGTCCCTACCACCGACTGCTGTGAACTCTCCGTCCTGGATCTTGTCCCCTTCGGATTGGCCGATCCTGTACACAGATATTTTGCCCTGCGCCTTTCGCCGCCAAACTGGCCGGACTGGAAACCCGGGCAATTTCTCATGATCCGCCCCAAATCCTTTGGCCTGGAGCTTCCCTGGGGACGCCCTCTCGGCATCTGCCTGATTCGTCCGCAACACCTCATCTGCTTTTTCCAGGTTGCAGGCCGTGGGACAGAGCTGATGGCACAGCTCCGCCCCCAGGATCCCGTACAGGTCTGGGGACCTCTTGGCAATGGCTTTGCTGTCGAGCCAGACACTCCCACCCTGCTGCTTGCCGGAGGCATGGGCATTGTCCCCTTCATCGGCTACGTGGCGCAGCACCCCAAAGCCTGGAATGTCAGCATGCTCTTCGGACACAGGGATCCAATCGAATGCTACCCGGTAGACAGCATCAACGAACACATTCCTGTGGACACCTTGCGCGAGACAGTGCCCGGAGATCTCGACAACTTCATCTTTACCCTGCAGGAAAGGATCAAGGAGTACGCCTCGCAAAACGGTCTCATTCTGGCCTGCGGCCCCCTGCCCTTCCTCAAGACCGTGCAAAGCTTTGCCAGGGAATACCACGCGAGAGTACAGCTTTCGCTGGAAAACAAGATGGCCTGCGGCGTGGGAGCCTGCCTCGGCTGTGTCGTTCGCACAACGGACGCCTGGCCGGATCCTGCACACCGCAACGCTCCTGTGCAATGCTGCACTCAGGGACCGGTGTTCTGGTCAAACCAGATTGAGCTGGCCTGATGGCAAGGCAGCGCGTCCATTTGCACCTGATCCAGGATAAAGAGATGTTGGAGGCGGCACAGCCCTGCTGGCCGAACACAAAGTGAAGCACAACGAACTTGCTGTCACCCTTACGGGCCCGAAGCACACCCTGTCCATGAAAAACCCAGTCATGACTGCCTCCGGGACCTTTGGCTACGGGATGGAATTTGCCAGATTCGGCGATCTCGCCACCCTTGGGGGAATCATCGTCAAAGGCATTTCCCTGAAGCCCAGGCACGGCAATCCCTGCCCGCGCATTGCCGAAACTCCCTGCGGCATGCTCAATTCCATTGGCTTGCAAAACGATGGGCTCGAGGCCTTTCGCGATCACAAGCTGCCGCAGCTTCCCTGGAAGGATGTTCCCATTATTGTGAACATGTACGCCACATCGGCAGAAGAATTCGGGGAACTGGCTGCAGAGCTCAACGCCATGGAAGGTGTTGCAGCCCTGGAGGTCAACATTTCCTGCCCCAACGTGAAGGAAGGGGGCTCCATTTTCGGAGCAGATCCCGTCCAGGCGGCCAGAGTCACAAAGGCTGTGCGCGAAAACGCCCCGAACAAACCTGTCATCATCAAACTTTCTCCCAATGTGACCAGCATTGCCGAAATTGCCCACAGCGTGGAGGACGCAGGAGCAGACATGATTTCCTGCATCAACACCCTGATCGGCATGAGCGTTGACTTGCGCACGCGCAAGCCCAGGCTTGCCAACATCATTGGCGGACTTTCCGGCCCCTGCATTAAGCCCGTGGCGCTGCGCTGCGTGTGGCAGGTGGCCAACGCGGTCAACATTCCTGTCATAGGCATTGGGGGCATCTGTTCTGCCGAAGACGTTCTGGAATTCCTCCTGGTGGGAGCCAGTGCTGTGGAAATAGGCACTGCAACATTCATGCGTCCAGACGCGGCATTCCACATCGTGGAAGAATTGCCGAAGACCATGGAAAAATACGGTATCCGCCACCTTGACGACATACGCGGCATGCTGTCGCTCGGCTAATCCTTCAGGACCGGCAAGGCGGGTTCATCTTCGGGCAGGAGACTGCAAATCCAGTGTTCACCCGAGCGCGCATTCTTGCGAGCACAAAGCCTTGTGAAATCCTGAACACCCCAGATTAAGGAGGAAGGCGCATCCTCGCAATCGCATACGCGAAAGGGGGCGCGCCGATATCTTGAGATGCCCCTTCCAGTCTCCATAGTTCCCGTTTCCACGCAAAGCGAGCTCGAGACCTTTGTCTCCCTTCCCTGGGAGATCTATCGGGATTTCCCTTTGTGGGTTCCCCCCATCAGAAAGGAAGATATCGCTCTTCTGACACCGGGAAAGCACCCCTTCTGGGAAACGGCAAGGCGTGAACTTTTCCTTGCCCTGCGTGGCAACAAGCCCGTAGGACGCATTGCTGCCATTGTTGACGACAAGTCCAATCGGTACTGGCAGGAAAAATGCGGCGCCTTCGGCTTTTTCGAATGCCTCCCGGACAATGAAGCGGCAATAGAACTGCTGGGCAGTGCAGCGAACTGGTTGCACAGTCAGGGCATGACCTTCATGCGCGGGCCATTGAATCCGTCAACGAACTACACATGCGGCCTGCTTGTGGACGGCTTTGATGTGCCCCCGGGGCTCATGATGCCCTGGAATCCGCCCTACTACGCCCAGATGTTCCACAGATTCTGCATGCGCAAGGAACAGGATCTCTTGGCCTACCACATCTACAAGGACAGGGTAAAGGTGGCATCCTGGCTTGAAACCGAGCTTGCCAGACTGAAGGAAAAAGGGGACTTCACCTTCAGACGCTCAAAAAGGAGTACCCTGGCTCAAGACGTAGAAATCATGCTGCAGATCTACGGTGAGTCCTGGGCCAAAAACTTTGCCTTCTCCCCCCTGTCGGAAGCAGAATCCAAGGCACTGGTCAAGGAACTGGTCTCCTTCCTGGATCCCCGCTTTTTCGTGCTCTTCTTCCATGGAAACGAGCCTGCCGGAGGCATGGTAGCCCTGCCAAACTTCAACCCTCTGCTCAAGCGCCTCAACGGCCGCATGGGACTGTCTGCAGTCTGGCACTACCTTGTGACCAGAAGGAAGATACGCGAAAGCTATCGCATCATGCTGTTCGGCATACGGGAAAAGTTCCGCCTGCTTGGCCTTCCCCTGCTTCTTTTCGACTACATGCTCGCACAGGCCCGCTCCCAGGCAGACTTCAGGTGGGTTGAAGGATCCTGGGTTCTGGAGGACAACGCGGCTGTGGACGATCTCATCGAGGATTTCGGCGGAGAAGCCTGCAAGCGGTACAGAATCTATCGCAAGGACTTGTTGTGAATTACGATATTGTGCGCGACAAGCGCATTCTTGTCACAGGCGGTACCGGCTTTGTGGGAAGCCGGGTTGTGCCCATGCTGCTGCGCGCTGGGGCGAAGGTTACACTGCTGTGCAGAAAATCCTCGCATACGGAAAACTATCCCTCCTCGGTCCGTGTCCTGCGCACGGACCTGTGCAAGAGCCAGGATTTCCTCCCTGCCCTTTGTGAATGCGACATCTTTATCCACATGGCAGCCCTGCTCTTTGGCCTGGGTTGGCAGGATTACCTCAAGGCAAACTGCGGCGCAGCCCAGAATCTGGCGTCCATGCTGCGCGCTGCAGGCGACAGGGGCCCGAAACGCGTCATCCTTGTTTCCTCGCTTGCAGCGGCAGGCCCATGTGATCAAAATGAGGGACGAAGCGAAAACCAGCCCTGCGAGCCTGTTTCCGCCTACGGCTGGTCCAAGGTGCTCACGGAAAACATCTTTCGCGGCGCAGCCCAGGACCGCCTCGTGATCCTGCGTCCCCCCATTATCTATGGTTCGGGCGATCTGGGGCTTCTGCCCGTGTACAGGGGCCTTGCAAAGGGTGTAGGCGCAGTGCCCGGCGTTGGCAGACGCTTTCCCGTTTCCATCCTGCACGTAGACGACATGGCTCAGGCCATTTTCCTGGCCTGTATGGACGAGGCCCACGGCATCTACCATTTGAGCGACGGCGACGTATGGAGCATGGCCGAATTCTATGCAGCTGCGGCAAAAGCCCTGGAGTGCAGGGCCCATATCTTCCATTTGCCCTTGTGGCTCATGGGCATGACGGCCCTAGCCTCCACCGGTTTCGCGCAACTGGTGCGCATCATCCTTGCCACCAACAACAGGGCGCCGAACTGGAATTTGGACAAGTATCGCGAGGCCAGCCAGTGCGGCTGGGTCGCCTCCAACAGACGTATTGTTGAAGAACTTGGGTTCAGGCCTACCCAAAACCTTGAAAGCGGCATGGCCGAAACTATTGCCGGCTACAAGTCTTTCAATCTTTTATAGTACTTGTTCCAGCACAGCCTGGTACTATTAGCAGCAAGGCCCTTGAAGAGGGCCTTGCTGTTTCGAATTTCCCCGCAAAAATCGCTTTTTCCAAGACAACGGATTCCCATCCGGGACAGAACAAAAACACATGAAAATCACATTGCACGAAATCTCCAAGGCCTTTGGCGGCAGGGACATTTTTACCAACTTCTCCTTGGACATTGAATCCGGCATGCATTTGTGCGTATGCGGCCCCAACGGCATGGGCAAGTCAACGCTGTTGCGTCTTGTTGCAGGCCTTGAAGTGCCGGATGCGGGCAGGGTTCTGATCCCTTCCGGCGTGCGCTTGGGCTATGTGGAACAGGAGCTGGACGCAAAGGCCCTGGAAACGCCACTTATCACCTATGTTCTGGATGTGGTCCACGACTGGAACGAATTCTGGCTGGACTGGGAAGAGGCGCAGGCAAAGGGAGACGAGGCCCGCATCAAAGAACTCATGCACAAGCAGGCCGAGCTTGAGGCAAGCGTAGGCTACAACCCGGAACAGAGAGCCAAGACCGTGCTCTCGGGCTTGGGCTTTTCCGAAAGAAAGTGGACGCGTACCCTGGGAGAGCTTTCTGGCGGCTGGCGCGAGCGGGCCAAACTGGCCAGGGTGCTCACTGCTGGCGCAGACGTCCTGCTTTTGGACGAGCCCACCAACCACCTGGACATAGACGCAGTGGAGTGGCTTGAGGATTTTCTCAAGAGCTTTCAGGGTGTCCTGGTTTTCGTTGCCCACGACAGGGTGTTCATGGACCACATGAGCACGCACATACTCTATCTCGGAGGCCAGAAACCGGTCTTCCGCAAGGCAACCTATACCCAGTTTCTGCATCTGCAGGAAGAATACGAACTGCAGCGCGAGCGGGAACGCAAGGCCGTGCAGGAAGATCTGCAGAGAAAGATGGCCTTTGTGGATCGCTTCCGCTACAAGGCAACCAAGGCAAGACAGGCAGGCTCAAGACTCAAGCAGGCCAAGAAGCTGGAAAAGGAGCTTGACGGACTGCGCCCGGAACCAAAGCGCAAGGAACTCAGGTTCAGCTGGCCGGAAGCCCCGCACGCTGAAAAGCTCATCTACCACGCAGTCGACCTGGAATTCCACTTTCCGGACGGCAAATTCATGTGGCCCAGGCTCAACTTCAGTATCTATAATGGCCAGAGGGTGGCCTTTGTGGGCCACAACGGCTGTGGCAAGTCCACGCTTATCAAGCTCATGGCTGAACGCCTTGCCCCTACCCATGGCGTTGTGCAAAGAAGCACTTCCGCAAGGGTTGGCTACTACGCCCAGCATCAGATGGAGCTTTTGCGCGAGGATATGACAGTGCTTGCCTGCATACGCAGCATGAGTGATCCACATACAACGGAAGAAGAGCTCATGAGCGTGCTAGGCCTCTTCCTGCTGGGTCAGAACTTTTTTGACAGACAGGTCTCGAATCTGTCTGGTGGCGAGAAATGCCGACTAGTCCTGGCCTCGCTCTTTTTGAAACGCTGCAATGTGCTCTTGTTGGACGAGCCGACCAACCACCTGGATCTGGAAAGCCGCGAGGCACTGGCCAATGCGCTCAAACGATTCGAAGGCACGCTGATCATGGTGGCCCACGACCGCTGGCTGCTTGGCGAGACCAATTGCGAAATCTGGGCTCTGGATAGGGAGGGCATACACGACTACGCCTCCTTTGCAGCCTACGACGAGGCGCGCCACAGCCTGCCCGCAAAGGAAGCTTCGGGCGCACCAAAACCTGTCCAGCCGCAGCAGGCAGCCAAATCCCAGGCACAGCCGAAATCCTTGAGCAGGGAAGAGCAAAAGCGCCTGCGCAGGGAACAGGCAGAGGCCCGCAATGCCCTGCACAAGAAACTCAAGCCCCTGAAGGAAAAATACGCCAAACTGGAGGAAGAACTGAACAGGGCAATGGAGGAAGAGCAGGAAACCGAGCACAAGCTTGCCGATCCCGAGACCTACGCGGACAAAAATCTTTCGACTACGCTTCTAGCCCGCTACAACGAGCTAAAGCTGCTTTGCGAAAAACTCTTCCTTGATCTCGAGGAGCTCGAGGGTCAGATCCGAACCATCGAGGAAGAAGCAGGAAAGGGCGAAACTGCCTGAGCTTCGGGAGGAGAAAGCATGCGTGAAATCGCCGTTTCCTGCGGCATTGTCTGGAAAGACATGGACATTCTCTGCTGTCTGCGTCCTGCAGACAAGGAGCAGGGAGGCTGGTATGAATTCCCCGGAGGCAAGCTGGAAGCAGGGGAAACACCCCAAATGGCCCTTTGCCGCGAATTGCAGGAAGAGCTTGGCCTTGAGGTCAGGCACTGCAGCCTCTACAGGACGCTGCGCCACGTCTATCCAAAGGAAGATCTGGCAGTCTTGCTGTATTTTTTCCACGTGACAGACTTTGCTGGCTCTCCCCGCGGGCTTGAGGGGCAGCACTTTATGTGGACACGCTACGACAGGGCAAGGGAGCTCCCCTTTCTGGCCGCAAACAGGGAGCTTCTCGCCAATCTCTCCCTGCCTTGTCAGGATCAAGCAGGTGAGAGGGTACAGGAACTGTCCCCACAAGGCGTGGGGATACATGCCGGAAACAATCTTCGTTGATGAGGACAAAGCATATGTCATTCCGCGAAAGACGCGAACGCCTGCGCAAACTTCTCGCAGAGCGTGCGCTGGATGCACTTGTAGTGACCTATCCGAGCAACCGCTACTATCTCTCTGGCTTCGAACTGCACGACGTGCAGTTCAACGAAAGCTCGGGGACCCTTGTGGTCACGAGATCCGGCAGAGATTACCTCATCACCGACGGGCGCTACGAGGACGCTGCCAGGCAATTCTTCTCCGAGGACGAAATCTACATCTACAGGAGAAACTACATCCATACCCTGAACCTGGTACTCTCCATGTGCGGAGTGCGCATTGGCTTTGAATCTGATTCCGTCAGCGCCCGTCGGGCAGGCCTCATGCAGGCCAGACGCAGGCTCGAGCCCTGCAATGGCCTTGTGGAACGCCTGCGTCTGCACAAGGACGCAGACGAAATTGCCGCACTGAAGAAATCCTTTGCCCTGAACCACGCAATGCTGAAATGGGTGCCGACCATACTGAAGGAGGGCATGACCGAAAGGGAGCTTGCCTGGAAAATAGAGCACTACTTCCGCGAAAACGGCGCAAGCGAGCTGGCTTTCCCGAGTATCGTGGCCTTTGGGGGCAACGCTGCCCTGCCCCACGCCATTCCTTCCGAAAGGCCTCTGCAGGAGAATACGGGTATTTTGCTCGACGTTGGCTGCAGGGTGGACAGCTACTGCTCGGATCAGACCAGATCCTTCTGGTTTGGCGAGAAGGAGAGCGATTTCTTCTTGCTCACAAGGGACATTGTCGCAAGGGTGCAGGAAGAGGTCATAAAGAGCATGGAACCCGGAGTGCCCCTCTCGAAGCTCGCCTGGAAGGCCCAGCACATTTTCGAGGATGCCGGGGTAGCGGACCACTTTACCCATGGTCTTGGACACGGAGTTGGTCTGGACACCCACGAGCAGCCCTCCTTCAACACGGGCTCGAAGGCTGTTCTTGAGCCAGGCATGACTGTGACTGTGGAGCCGGGCCTCTACTATACTGACAAGCTCGGCATACGCCTGGAAGTCACAGTGCTGGTGGAAGAAAACGGTATCACGGTTTTGTAGGGGGCACAGCATGCAAAGGACGCAACGTATCTTTCTCGTTGGCCCGAGGGGATGCGGCAAGACAACCATAGGACTTATGCTTGCCACGAAACTGGGAGCCAGGTTCTGGGACACGGACCTTGTGCTCCAGGATCTGCTTGGAAGAAGCATCGCCGACTTTGTCGCCAGCGAGGGCTGGGAGCGATTTCGCGAGGAGGAACACAAGGCCCTTTGTCTCGTGCTTGAAAAGGCCGATGTCCAGTGCCCGCACGTCGTCTCCACCGGCGGCGGCATAGTCCTTGGAGAAGCCAACAGGAAGCTCCTGCAGAAGGAGGGCTTTTGTATCTATCTCAAAGCGCCTGTCGCCATCCTGGCCGAAAGGCTTGCCAAAAGCCCCAACGCAGCTCAACGCCCCTCGCTGACAGGACGAGGGCTCATCGAGGAACTGGAAGAGGTCCTTGCCGCACGCGAAAGCCTCTACCAGGAAGCCTGCCACAGTATTGTTCCCGCAGACCAGAGCCCAGAGGACATCTGCTGCGCCATACTGCACATCCTGCCTGACAGGGAGCAGGTGTAGCCGCCTGACAGTCCGTGAAAAATATCACTACTGCAGGCACGAAAAAGACAAATAGAACACCTTTTTGTTCCAGGTTTCACGAGGAAGGCCCGCTGACCCGATCGGACTCAAGCGGGCTTTTCCTGTATAAACGAGAAGTTGCAGATCGCATGCGCGCCTATTCGACAAAAAGAGTAATACGCGCCAGACAGAAGGAAAGCGGGTGGCAATTGCAACTTAAAAAAGTTCTCAATGCATTTCATATTTAAATATGTGATTAAACGCCATCATTAGTACGCATATTGCCAAAGTCCCTTATGTACTTTTATTGATTTACCTAAAATATAAAGAAAAGAGGCAATTTGGGGCGCTCCCCCGGGCAGACAGGGTAACGAAGCGCCACAAGCCCAGTTCAATAACCATAATGATACGTGTTGCCAATAAGTTACAAAAGAAATTCTGAGATCCTTTGCTTAAGTCGGGGAAGAAAGTTTAAAAAAAACGCTCACAACCGCAGCATGTCTCATTAACTCGTTGACACAACAAGATGCGTCTAGTATAAGTGCAAATTAACTTATGCCGCGTGCAACCCTATGCTCTGGCATGGGAGTGCGGGCGACCTGACACCCCTCCCCATCTTTTGACCAGGGGGTATCGTATAAGCATTCAGGAAAGGACTAATGGTCCTGACTTGATAGGGGCATTGTGGACATGCCCGCGGCCTTCCGTTCTGCGGAATGCCGCAAAGTGGGGTCACCCATGAAGCCGTACACGCAAGTGGAAGGCAGTTCATCGTAATGCCCGCCAATCTTTTCCAGATGGAGGATGGAACGTGCTGGATCTCAACATAACACTGCTTTTTCAGCTGGTGAACTTCTTGGTCTCCATAGTCGTTCTCAACTATCTGCTCATCAAACCCCTTCGCAAAATCATGCGCGAAAGAAAGGCCATGATGGCAGAGCTGGGGAGCGAGGCCGAGGGCTTTGAAGCCAAGGCCCAGAGCAGCCTGGATGACTACGAGGCCCAGCTGGTAAAGGCACGTCAGGATGCTGCTGTCAACCGCGAGGACGGCCGCAATGCCGGTCTGAAGGAACAGCAGGCTGTTCTTGACGAAGCGCAGCAGCAAGCTCAGGGCATCCTTGGTGCAGCCCGCGCCCAGCTCAATGCCGAGGCGGAAAGTTCTCTCAAGGAACTGCGTGGCAAAATCGAGGGCTTCTCTCAGCAGCTCGCCGCTCGCATTCTCAATGGTTAAGCGGGCCATGAGCGAGTCTGACCATAACAGGAGGTGGGATGCATTGAGGAAGAAACTAGTGTGTACAGCCATGCTGGCCGCAGGGGGCCTTGCCTTGAGTCTCCTTGCTGCCGACCCTGCCATGGCCGCAGAAGGGCATGATCTCCCCTGGGGAGACTTTGCCTGGCGCGTGGTCAACATCATCGTCTTTGTTGCCATTCTGTGGCACTTTATCGGCAAGCTGTGCGTCAACTACTTCCGCGGACGCAAGCAGGGGATAAAGGACGGCATTGACGATCTGACTGCGCGGCGCGAGCAGGCCCAGCAGCGCCTTGCCGAAATCGAGAAACGCATAGCGAATCTCGAAGAAGAGCGCGAGGCCATTCTGGCAGAAAGCAAGGCTCAGGCTGAAGCCCTCAAGGAAGACATCATTGCCAAGGCTAAGGTGCAGGCGCAGCAGATTGTTGCCATGGCCCACGTCACTGCCGAAAGTGAAGGCCAGAGCATGCTGCAGCAGATGCGTGCCACCATTGCCGACGAGCTCATTGATGCCACGCGCGAGCACCTTGAGAAGTCCCTGAACAAGAGCAAGCATGAAAAGCTCATTGAAAACTCGCTGAAAAAGGTGGTGCTGCAATGAACGACACTCGTATTGCCCGTCGCTATGCCAGTGCTGTCTTCAAGGTGAGCATGCAGGAAGGCGGTGACGCCATTTCCAGACGCGGCGAATGGTTCGTTCAGCTCAATCAGATGCTCGACGAAAACTCCAGTCTGGACAATGTCTTCAAGAGCCCCATTTTTACCGTTGCCGAAAAAAAGAAGGTCCTTTCCGACATTCTTGACAAAATAGGATGCGATACAGTCACGCGCAATTTCTGCTATCTTCTGGCAGACAAGGAGCGCCTGCCCTGGTATCGTAGCATTGTCCTTGCCTACACCAAGCTTCTTGACGAGGCCAAGGGCATCATCCGCGGTACGCTAACGACCGCCATTCCCCTGACTCCGGCCAAGCAGAAGGCCGTTCGCGGGGAAATCGAAGCAAAGGCCGGTGCAGCACTGGAACTCACCTTTGATGTGGATCCTGCCATCCTGGGCGGTGTCGTCCTTAAGGTGGGCGATCGAATCCTGGATTCGAGCCTGCGTGCACAGTTGGAGATCCTGAGGAGTACGCTCAAGAGGGGTAATTAGCACATGCAGATCAAAGCAGACGAAATCAGCAAAATCATCGAAGATGAAATCCAAAACTACGACCAGCGCGTCGAGATGAGCGAAACCGGCACGGTTCTCTATGTCGGTGACGGCATCGCCCGCGTGTATGGCGTGGAAAACGCCATGGCCATGGAACTGTTGGAATTCCCCGGCGGCGTCATGGGCATGGTTCTGAACCTCGAAGAAGACAACGTTGGTGTTGCCCTTCTCGGCCCTGATACCGGCATCAAGGAAGGCGATACGGTCAAGCGTACCGGCAAGATCTTCTCCGTGCCCGTTGGCGAAGCCATCATGGGCCGCGTGCTCAACCCCCTTGGCCAGCCCATCGACGGTCTCGGACCGGTTGAGACCAGCGAAGTCCGCGAAGTGGAAATCAAGGCCCCCGGCATCATCGCCCGCAAGAGCGTGTGCGAGCCCATGCCCACAGGCTTGAAGGCCATCGACGCCATGACCCCCATCGGCCGCGGTCAGCGCGAGCTCATCATCGGCGACCGTCAGACCGGCAAGACCGCAGTGTGCATCGATGCCATTCTCGCCCAGAAGGACACAGACATCCACTGTTTCTACGTTGCCATCGGCCAGAAAAAGGCAAATGTCGCCCTTGTTGCAGACACCCTGCGCAAGTACGGCGCCATGGAGTACACCACCATCATCTCCTCCACGGCTTCCGAACCTGCGCCTCTGCAGTACATCGCAGCCTATACCGGCTGCACGATGGCGGAATACTATCGTGACAAGGGTCAGCACGCCCTCATCATCTACGATGACCTTTCCAAGCAGGCCGTTGCCTACAGACAGATGTCCCTGCTGCTCCGCCGTCCTCCCGGACGTGAAGCATTCCCCGGCGACGTCTTCTACCTGCACTCCCGCCTGCTCGAACGCGCAGCCAAGATGAGCGACGAACTCGGTGGCGGTTCCCTGACGGCTCTGCCCATCATCGAAACTCAGGCTGGCGACGTTTCGGCCTACATTCCCACCAACGTTATCTCCATCACCGACGGCCAGGTGTACCTCGAACCCAACCTCTTCAACGCTGGTGTGCGTCCCGCCATCAACGTCGGCCTCTCCGTCTCCCGTGTGGGTGGCGCAGCCCAGATCAAGGCCATGAAACAGGTTGCAGGCACGATGCGCCTTGACCTCGCCCAGTACCGCGAACTGGCCGCATTCGCCCAGTTCGGCTCCGACCTCGACAAGGCCACCAAAGCCAAGCTCGAGCGCGGCGCCCGCCTGGTGGAACTGCTCAAGCAGCCCCAGTACCAGCCCATGCCGGCACACGAGCAGGTCGCTTCCATCTACGCAGCCACAAACGGCTACATGGACGATGTGGCTGTGGAGAATGTAAGAGACTTCGAAGCCAAGTTCCTCACCTACATGCGCGATACCAAGAAGGACGTCCTTGAGGCCATCAGGGACAAGAAGGTTCTGGACGACGAACTCAAAGCCAGTCTCAACAGCGCCATACAGTCTTTCAAGCAAGGCTATACAGCCTAGTTAAGGAGGTGCCATGCCTTCTCTGAAAGATGTCAAGATGAAAATTGCGGGTGTCGGAAAGACCCAGCAGATCACGAAGGCCATGAACATGGTGGCCTCCGCGAAACTGCGCGGCGCACAAAGCCGTATTGAGCGCTTCCGGCCCTACGCAAGCAAATACAAGGCGGTCCTCACCGAGCTGGCAGGCAAGGTTGAAGGTGCTGCTCATCCCCTGTTCGAGGTCCATCAGGAGCACAAGACCTGCGCCCTGATTGTGATCACCTCCGACAGAGGCCTGTGCGGCAGTTTCAATGCCTCCATCATCGATGCAGCAGCCCGCATTGTCCGTGAAAAACAGAGCCAGGGTCAGCAGATCAAGGCAATCTGTGTGGGTCGCAAGGGCCGTGACGCCCTGCGCCGCATGGAGGGTGTTGAAATGCTCGACAGCTACGGCGACCGCATGGGCAGTCTGGATTTTGCGCTGGCAAGCAGTGTGGCCCAGACCGTTATTCACGGCTATGAAACAGGCGAACTGGATGAAGTCTACATGGTCTACGGAGAATTTGTCTCCATGGCCCATCAGCCTCCGCGCACCATCCAGCTTCTGCCTTTCGAAAAGCCTCAGACGGAAGAGAGCGAAAAGGCCCCCGAGGGGCCCCATTGCGAATACCTCTATGAACCTGCCGAGGAACAGCTGCTTGGAGTCATCCTGCCGCAGTACCTCAAGGTTCAGACGTACAGGGGAATGCTGGACACCTCGGCCAGCGAACATGCAGCCCGTATGGCAGCCATGGACAACGCCACACGCAACTGCACGGATCTTATCAACTCGCTGACCTTGCTGTTTAACAAGACTAGGCAGGCTTCCATCACCAGTGAGCTCATCGACATCGTCGGTGGAGCGGAAGCGCAGAATGGGTAAGGAGCCAACATGGAAGAAAAAAATATTGGCAAAATCGTCCAGGTCATCGGTGCTGTGGTGGACGTGGAGTTCGAAAGCGGCAAGCTTCCCTCCATCTTCACAGCACTGGAGATCAAAAACACAAACAATGTAAACGCCCCGGACCTCGTCTGTGAAGTTGCTCAGCATCTGGGTGACAATATCGTCCGCACCATCGCCATGGATGCTACGGAAGGACTTGTCCGCGGGATGGAAGTGGTTGACACCGGCCATCCCATCATGGTGCCGGTGGGCAAGGCTTCGGTCAGCCGTATCATGAACGTGCTTGGCCGCCCCGTGGATGAACTCGGCCCCATCAATGCCGAGAAGTACTACCCCATCCACAGGCCTGCTCCCGACTTCACAGAGCAGAACACCAAGGTCGAACTGCTTGAAACCGGTATCAAGGTCGTTGACCTGCTCGTGCCCTTCCCCAAGGGCGGCAAGATGGGCCTGTTCGGCGGCGCCGGCGTGGGCAAGACCGTTATCCTCATGGAAATGATCAACAACATCGCAAAGGCACACGGTGGCAACTCCGTGTTCGCCGGTGTTGGTGAGCGTACCCGTGAAGGCAACGACATGTACCATGAACTCAAGGAAGCCGGTGTTCTGGAGCGTTCCACGCTTGTCTACGGCCAGATGAACGAGCCTCCGGGAGCACGTGCACGTGTGGCCCTGACCGCCCTTGCCTGCGCAGAATACTTCCGCGATGAAGAAAACCAGGACGTGCTTCTCTTCATCGACAACATCTTCCGCTTCACCCAGGCAGGCTCGGAAGTGTCCGCACTTCTCGGTCGCATGCCCTCGGCCGTGGGTTACCAGCCCACCCTTGGCACCGACCTTGGCGCACTGCAGGAACGCATCACCTCCACAAACAAGGGTTCCATCACCTCCGTGCAGGCCGTGTACGTGCCCGCTGACGACTTGACCGACCCCGCACCCGCCACCACGTTCTCGCACCTTGACGGTACGCTCGTGCTTTCCCGTCAGATTGCAGAACTCGGCATCTACCCCGCAGTGGACCCGCTCGACTCCACCTCCCGCATCCTCTCCCCCGATGTCGTGGGCGAAGAGCACTACCAGGTGGCACGCCGTGTCCAGCAGGTGCTGCAAAAGTACAAGGAACTGCAGGACATCATCGCCATTCTGGGCATGGACGAGCTCTCCGACGAGGACAAGCTCACCGTGGCCCGTGCACGCCGCATCCAGCGCTTCCTCTCCCAGCCCTTCCACGTGGCAGAAGTCTTCACTGGCACTCCCGGTGCCTACGTGAAGGTCGAAGACACCATCAAGGGCTTCAAGGGTATCCTGGACGGCGAGTACGACGATCTCGCTGAAAGCGATTTCTACATGCTCGGCGACATCAGCCAGGCTGTGGAGAAAGCCGAAAAGCGTCGTGCCAGTGAAAAGTAGCCGCTTTAACGGGCACAGAAGGAGTATTCAATGAGCGAACTTACTCTTGAAGTTGTGACGCCGGACCGGACAGTTGTCAGCACCCCCGTTGCCGTGGCCGTGTGCCCCGGCATGGCTGGCGAGTTTGCGGTCCTGAAGAATCACATCTCGCTCCTGTCTGCCTTGAAAGTCGGCGTACTGCGCTACAGGACAGAGTCCAGAGAGGAACAGAAGGTGTTCGTCAACCAGGGCTTTGCCGATGTGAACAACAATGTGGTCACCGTCCTGGTGGAATCTGCGGAACTGGCGGAAGACATTGACGCCGCAAGAGCCGAAGCCGCCAAAAGACGCGCCGAAGAGCGCCTGGCAGACAAGTCCGACAACATCGACCATGCTAGGGCACAGGCTGCACTCAACCGTGCCCTGGTTCGCCTGAGTCTGGCACGTCACTAGACGAGTCAAGACCCACTCTTTAAAGGCCGGAATTCGTTTCCGGCCTTTTTCTTTATCCCTGCTCCAGCCCCCTGCTCGCGGGTATCAGATGCATTTGACGGAAATGGGGGGCTATAGTATCAGACCTTGCCCGACATAGGGCAGGCTTTTGCACAAGCAGCCAAAGCACGCACAAGACTTCATAGGGAAAACGCATGACAGCCTTAAGCAACATCAGGAATTTCTGCATCATTGCCCACATCGACCACGGGAAATCGACCCTTGCGGACCGCATTCTGGAACTGACAAAGCTTGTCAGCGCCCGAGAGGCCAAGGAACAGTACCTGGACCGCATGGACATAGAGCGCGAAAGAGGCATCACCATTAAGGCACAAACTGTGCGCATTCCCTACAGGTCCAGAAATGGCGAGCTGTACGAATTCAACCTGCTCGATACCCCCGGGCACGTTGACTTCAACTACGAGGTTTCCAGATCTCTTGCTGCATGCGAGGGAGCATTGCTGGTCGTGGACGCCACCCAGGGTGTGGAGGCACAGACCCTTGGCAATGTCTATCTCGCCATGGACCAGAATGTGGAAATCATTCCCGTTCTGAACAAGATTGATCTTCCTTCCGCCCAGCCGGACGTTGTAAAGGAAGAGATCGAGGACATTATCGGCATTGACTGCACAGACGCCCTCGAATGTTCCGCAAAGACAGGCCAGGGCGTGGGTGACATTCTGGAAGCCATCGTAGAGCGCCTGCCTGCCCCGAAGGGTGACATCAATGCTCCGCTCAAGGCCCTCATCTTCGATTCCTGGTACGACAGCTACCAAGGTGTAGTGGTCCTTTTCCGTATTATAGACGGCACACTGCGTCTCAACGAAAAGGTGCGCCTCATGAACACGGGCAAGGAATATGAGGTGCTGCGCCTTGGCGTCTTCTCCCCGGAGGCAATGGATATTCCCGAACTGCACGCGGGCGAAGTGGGCTTTTTGTGCGGATCCATCAAGGAGCTTGGCGACGCACGTGTGGGCGATACCATTACCCATGCCCTGAATCCTGCTGCAGAACCCGTGCCTGGCTTCAAGGAAGTGCAGCCCATGGTTTTCTGCGGCTTCTATCCTTCGGAGTCAGACAAGTACGAGGCACTGAAGTTTGCCCTGGAAAAACTGCAGCTCAATGATGCGGCCTTCCGCTTTGAACCAGAAACCAGCCAGGCCCTTGGTTTTGGCTTTCGCTGCGGCTTTCTGGGGCTTTTGCACATGGAAATCATTCAGGAGCGCCTTGAGAGGGAATTCGAAGTCGATCTCATAGCCACTGCTCCCTCGGTGATCTACCGCTGCCTGACAACGGGCAACGAATTGCTGGAGATCCACAACCCTGCCCATCTGCCAGATGCTGGCAAAATCCAGACCCTCTACGAGCCCTTTGTGGAACTGGACATTCACGTTCCCAACGAATACGTGGGTAACATCCTGAAATTGTGCGAAGACAAGCGTGGAATACAGAAGAATCTCCAGTACGCTGCCGCAAATCGCGTCATCATTACCTACGAGATGCCCTTTGCTGAAATTGTTTACGACTTCTTTGACAAGATGAAATCCATGACCAAGGGCTACGCGTCCATGGACTATCGTCCTGTCGGCTACAAGGAATCCGACCTTGTGCGCCTGGACATCCTGCTCAACGGCGATCCTGTGGATGCCCTGGCTGTCATTGTGCACAGGCAAAGCGCCTATCCCTATGGCAGAAGCCTTGCCCTGAAGCTCAAGCGTACCATCCCCCGCCAACTCTTTGAGGTGGCCATTCAGGCTGCCATCGGTACCAAGGTTATAGCCAGGGAAACCGTCCCGCCCTTCCGCAAGAACGTGACCGCAAAATGCTACGGTGGTGACATTACCCGCAAACGCAAGCTTTTGGAGAAGCAGAAGGAAGGCAAGCGCCGCATGAAGCGCATGGGCAACGTAGAATTGCCCCAGGAAGCCTTCCTTGCTGCGCTTACCGTGGGCAAGGACGATTAGGAAAACAGTTTGGGCAGTCTGTAGTAGATACTTGCGGCAACGTCAAAAAGCGAACCCGGCAGGTAGCTCAGCAGGCGAAAGGCCACGATCTTCCTGTTTTTCTTGCCATAGGGGGCAAGAAGGCTGCGAGCCCTTGCCCCGTCACCCTTCTGCCACAGGGAGACAGCCTCTTCAAAATCGGCCCTTGTCTGTAGAAGTTCGCACAAGTCCGCGTGTTCAATGTCGTAGTTCGGGTACAGCTTTCTGTGCTTTTCGAGGATGATACGCGTTTCTCTGGCAAATTCCCCAAAGCGCCGCAGAGTGGTGTTCTGCCCGTGTACACGCCAGCGTGTCAGAGGCTCGTCCACATAGTCGAGCTCCCAGTCGTGGGCTATGCGGTAGAAAACATCCGCCTCTTCGGAGACGTTGAGCTCCTCGTCAAACCAGCCGCCGCTCCAGCCTGTTCCCGGAACCAGATCCTCAAGGGCCTTTCTGCGCACTATGGCCGAGGACATGGATATCCACTGCCTTTTGATCAGCTCGGAAAAAACCATGCCCCGAGCGGGCCTTGCGCCTTCAAACACACGACGCATGACCTTGTCCCCGCTAAAGACCTCGGTGTCCGTTGTCACCAGTCCAATGCGGGGATTTTTGTCGAAAAGCGCAATCTGCTTTGCCAGCTTTGTCGGTTTCCACAAGTCGTCGCAGTCCAGAAAGGCTATGAATTCACCCCTTGCCTGGGCTATGGCCAGATTTCTACCTGCCCCCAGACGCACCTTTTTTTCACCGCGAAAATAGCGCACCTTGTCCTTATAACTCTTGGCTATTTCAGGGCTTGAGTCTGTGGAGCAATTGTCCCAGAAAACAATTTCGAAATCCTGGAAACTCTGGTTCATCACGCTGTCCATGGCACTTGCCAGATGCTTTTCGCCATCAAGACAGTTCATGATCACTGAAACCCTGGGAGTGGCCGTATTCTCGCTCATGGGGTATTCCTTGATGAAGTCGCCCGGCTTGGAGGCCGGGCGGCATGAAGACTAAAGGTTTTCGCAAGCTGCCTTGAGGGCAGCGCAGACATCCTGCACATCCTGGTCCGAAAGGCCTGGGTGCAGGGGCAGCGTCATGAGTTCACCAAAAAGAGCCTCGGTTGCAGGCAAGGGAGCCGCGTTTTCATCGTGGAAATAGGCAAGCAGATGATTCGGCTTATAGTGCACGCCAACAGGGATGCCTGCATCCAGCAGGGCCTGACGAACCCTTGGCATATGACCATCCAGCACGCGTACAGGCTGAATATGCGGCACTATGTCGTCGCGCGCATCGCTTGCAAGGAATCTGATCAGGGGTACGTCAGCCAGACAGTCGCGATACAACTGCGCGAGATGCTTTCTTGTGGGAACAAATTCGTTTTCAAAACGGGAGAGCTGCACACGACCTATTGCAGCCATGATATTGCTCATGTGAAAACGCCATCCCTGCCGCATGACACTGGGATCCCAGGTTCTGCCCCCGCAAAAACGTGCTTCCGTATCCTTGTTCACGGACAAAAGACGCGCGTCCTGTATGATCTTGGCCTCTTTCTCGTCAAAGGCAACCACAAGGCCACCTTCGCCGCAGGTAATGTTCTTGATGCCGTCGAAACTGAAGCAGACGACATCGCCAAAGCTGCCTATCCTTTTGCCATCATGCTTGCAGCCAAAGGCATGGGCTGCGTCCTCTATGACCCTGAGGCCGTGTTCCCTGGCAAAGGCGTATTCCTCATCCACACCCCAGGGATTGCTGGCGTAGTGTACGGGCATGATGGCAAAGGTGTCTTCCTGCAGGCGCTTTTTTGCGTCATCAAGATCAATGGTCCCTGTTTCAGGCAAGACCTCGCAGGCTATGGGTCTGCATCCTGCGGCAGTTACGGCCTGAAAGGACGCCACAAAGGTCAGCGAGGGGACAAGGACTGATCCTCGCACACCCTTGCCAAAGGTTCCCGGAGCCGTGGCATCCACTGCCAGGGTCAGGGCTGCGGTTCCGGTATTCACGGCAGCAAGCCTTGATGCCGGCACGCCCAGATAGGCCGCAATATCCTCTTCAAGGCACTGCACTTCCTTGCCCATGCCAAGATAGCCGTCCTCAATGATTATTCTTGCTACGGCATCGGCTTCGGCCTTGCCGACAATGGAGCGGGATAAACGCATAGCCATGTAAGAAACTCCTTCAAAAAAGGGTTTTCGCATCAAACCTTGTCGTCACTGACAACAAAGGCATCGGGGAAAACATCGCGAACGCGCCAGAGATTGTCGTTGGCAGTGTTGAGATCAGACCATGGCCCAAGCAGCACATACCAGCGGCTGCGCCTGTAATCCACTCTGGACTCCATGTCCAGACGCCTTGTCTTGCGCATGGCGGACAGGGCATTGCCTCTTTTGCCAAAAACGCCAACCTGGATATAGAACGTTCCTTCCACCTGTACGGGCTGCACTGCCGGAGGCAAGGGTCTTCTTGCCTCTTCTGCTCCCCCCACATGGCGCAGGCGCACCCTGGCTGTGCCTGTGCCTATGATATCGAGCTTTGTCGCAGCGGCCTTCGAGAGATCAATGATGCGCGAATCCGTGAAGGGGCCACGGTCATTGATGCGAACCACAATGGAGCGACCATTGCGTAAATTCGTCACTTCGATCTCGCTCTGAAAGGGCAGGATGGTATGGGCTGCAGTCATGGCATTCTGGTTGAATATTTCCCCGGAAGAGGTGGATTTGCCATGAAAGCCCGGGCCATACCAGGAAGCAATGCCCTCCTGCTCGAAACCTTCGGCAGAAAGAAGCGGATAGTATTTTTTGCCATTAACCACGTAGGGCTCATCCACTCCCGGTCCGTGCGTGCGTATGGAAGGCTCCTTGCTTCCACAACCGGCCAGGAGGAAAAGCATGGTCAGTACAAGCGCAAGAATGGCGGTAGCATACGTCGATCGAGAAGTTTCAGCCTTCATCAAATTTCGGCGCGTCCCCCTTGTTTACAGGGGATAAGGACGCCGCCTCCCTTAGCGTTTTATTTGTATCTTGCCCGTACCCAGTTGACGCTGCACGCCCCGGACAAAAGCGGGCCTTTTTTGCTCAACGTCCCTTTTGGGCAGATGTCGCCTCTGCACGCGCCCGCAGGGCATCCTCAAGCCTGACCCCGTCTTCGTCCAAAGAGCCAATGCCCCTTGCGTGCTCAAGCAGGGCCATAGCCTCAGAGGTTCTGCCGCAATCCAGAAAATCCACAGCCGCAAGAGTGTACATGCGCTCGGGATTGTTCTTGTAGAGAGCCTTGAGCAGGGCAGGATAGAGATTCTGGAAGGTTTTGCGCGCCCTTTCCTCGTCCGTAGCCAGCCAGCGGGCGAGACTGCAGTTCTCGGATGCAGAGGGAAGAAAACGTATAAGCAGAAGCATTCCTGCCCGCAAGACATGCAAAATACGCGTGATCTCCCTTTTGACGCTTTCAGCCGTCTGCCCGGCAAGAGGCATGAGCGGGGCAGACAGACGCATGGTCAGGGGATTTTCGCAGGAAAGTTGCACCAGCCTTGTTGCATAATGCTGTCCCTGAAAGGCATCCTCGCGCAATTTGCAGCACTCGTGAAAGGCATAGCCTATGCACCAGTCTATAAGACGGCCTATGTTTGTATAGCTTGCCGCAGAATTGTCCTGCTGGACGCTTTCTTCATTGCGGAAGAGATAGTGTGCTGTATCCTTCAGACGCCAGAGAACTCCCTTGCTCATGGATTCGCCAATCAGATTGCGAACCTGTGTGTAGGAGATATTGCCGTCCTTTCGGCAACGAACCTGCTGTTCATCTACAGCAAGGTAGACTACACAATAATCGCGCAAGAGATCACGCACGAAAAATTCGTGATTGCTGGCAAGCCTGTAGTTGCTCACTTCCTTTCCTTGTCCTGCAAAAGGGCCTCTGCCACAGAGGCATCATAGATGGCTTCTGGATGCCAGTTGTCGCCACGCTCGGTGCCGAAGAGCTCGATGGCTGCATTGACCACATCCATGGAGATCCAGCCGTGCTTTTCCCACACTTCATCGTGCTCTGCATCCCACATGCGAAATTCTATTGTGCCATCCTCTGCCCTGCGAACATAGACACGCACCTGGGGCAGGCTGGGGTTTGGATAGTAGTAAATGCCGTTTGCGTCTTCCATGAGAGAGTTCCTCTTTGAGCATGAATCTGTGAAGACATTCTCTGCCTTCACGAAGGAGCCTCAATGTAGCTTTTGCCCCCCGCTTCTGGCAAGAAGCTTTGTCGCGTCTTTGGTAGGCGTACTGCAGGGCACTTTTGTAAAAAAGCGCACAGGCAAGACAGAGCGTATGCACAGCCTGCCCCGAGGCTTGATCCAGCGGGAACAAGCACAAACAGATCCCGCAAACCCCTTCTTGTTCTGTTTTTCACAGCTTGCAGAGCAAAAAAACTTGCAGTTGCATGCCCGCAACGGCCTCTTTCGGCTAATAATTGTATTATTTCAATATGTTAAAAGCAAGAAACAACTCGTCTCAAAAACTTTTGTTGACTTTCTTTCTGGCTCGGGTATCCTTGTTCATTGTCCTTATATTCAAGCCCTGCATTGCAGACAAAATGCAGCGCGCTTCGCGGGAAAATCGCCCAGGTCAAGGCCAGAAACTAATGCCCAAAAGGGCTTTTGCGGGATGCACCAGGCCAAATGCACAAGAAAAAAACTCCTTCCCGAAAGCAGCATGATACTTTTTTCACAGCTTGCGCGGCAAAAATGAAGAACAGTTGCCAAGGCAGTAAAAATTGGCTATTGCTTTCGCATTCATTGATTTATATGGGTCTGTTTGGAAAGTCCGAGATTACGCATAAAGGCGTGCTTGAGAACAATTTCATCAGTCCCAAGATGGCCCAAAATGATATTGCCCAAACCACGTGGAGGTAAGGTAATGAAATTTGAGACCCCTCTGTTGGACCAACTCGAACAAGGCCCCTGGCCGAGCGTTGTGTCTGACATCAAACAAGAGGCCGCCCATCGCGCAGCTAACCCCGACGGATTGGATTATCAGATTCCCCAGGACTGCTGTGAAGATCTGCTTGGCCTTCTTGAACTGAGCTACAAGGACATGGAGACACACTGGAAACACGGTGGCATCGTGGGTGTCTTCGGTTACGGCGGCGGCGTTATCGGCCGTTACTGCGACCAGCCCGAAATGTTCCCCGGTGTGGCCCATTTCCACACCATGCGTGTTGCCCAGCCTTCCGGCAAATTCTACAGCACCAAGTTCCTCCGTCAGCTGTGTGACATTTGGGATCTGCGTGGCTCCGGTCTTACCAACATGCACGGTTCCACAGGCGATATCGTTCTTATTGGTACCACCACTCCCCAGCTCGAGGAAGTGTTCTACCAGCTCACCCATGAGATGAACAACGACCTTGGTGGTTCTGGCTCCAACCTGCGTACTCCTGCTGCCTGTATGGGTATGTCCCGCTGCGAATATGCCTGCTACAACACCCAGGACGTATGTTACCAGCTGACCGAAGACTACCAGGACGAACTGCACCGTCCCGCCTTCCCCTACAAGTTCAAGTTCAAATTTGACGGCTGTCCCAACGGCTGCGTCTGTGCCATGGCCCGTTCCGACTTCGCAGTCGTGGGCACCTGGCGCGACGACATCAAGATTGATCAGGACGCAGTGAAGGCCTATGTGGGCGGCGAATTCACCCCCAATGCCGGCGCTCACAGCGGCCGTGACTGGGGCAAGTTCGACATCCAGGCCGAAGTCATCGATCGCTGCCCGAGCCACTGCATGAGCTGGGATGGCCAGAAGCTGACCATCGACAATGCCAACTGCGTGCGCTGCATGCACTGCATCGATACCATGCCCCGCGCCCTGCACATCGGCGACGACCGCGGCGCTTCCGTCCTCTGCGGCGCTAAGGCCCCTGTCGTTGACGGCGCCCAGATGGGCTCCCTGCTCGTGCCCTTCGTGAAGGTCGAGCAGCCCTACGATGAACTCAAAGAGATCATCGAAAACATTTGGGACTGGTGGATTGAAGAAGGCAAGAACCGTGAGCGTCTTGGCGAACTGATGAAGCGTGCTTCCTTCCAGAAGCTGCTCGAAGTGACGAACACCGAGGCCCAGGCCTTCCATGTGAAAGAACCCCGTAACAACCCCTACATCTTCTTCAAGGAAGATGAGGTTCCCGGCGGCTTCAAGCGCGACCTCGCTGATTACCGTTCTCGTCATCAACGCTAAGATTAGGGGGAAACGAAAATGGCCTTTATTTCTTCCGGCTACAATCCTCAAAAACCCATGGAAGGTCGTATCACCGACATTGGTCCCCACAAGTACGACTCCATGTTCCCGCCCGTCATTGCCAAGAACTTTGGCAAATGGCAGTACCACGAAATTCTTGAGCCCGGCCTTTTGATGCACGTGGCCGAGTCCGGCGACAAGGCCTACACGGTCCGTTGCGCTGGCTCCCGTACCATGTCCATCACCGCCATCCGTGAAGTTTGCGATATCGCCGACAAGTACACTGGCGGCTTCGTGCGCTGGACCACCCGTAACAACATTGAGTTCATCACCGACAACCTTGAAACTGCCAAGGCCCTGAAAGACGACCTGAACTCCCGCAAGTTCGCTGGCGGCTCCTACAAGTTCCCCGTGGGCGGCACCGGTGCCGGTATCAGCAACCCTGTGCATACCCAGGGCTGGCTGCACTGCCACACCCCCGCTACCGACTCCACCGGTCCTGTGAAGGTGGTCATGGACGCCCTGTTCGACGAATTCAAGGACATGCGTCTGCCCGCCCCCGTGCGTGTGTCTCTGGCCTGCTGCATCAACATGTGCGGCGCAGTGCACTGCTCGGACATCGGCCTTGTGGGTATCCACCGCAAGCCTCCCATGATCGACCACAAGTGGGCCGACAAGCTGTGCGAAATCCCGCTTGCCGTGGCCGCCTGCCCCATGGCAGCCGTGCGTCCCACCAAGGTTGACTTTGAAGGCCAGAAGGTGAACTCCATCGCCATCAAGGAAGACCGCTGCATGTACTGCGGCAACTGCTACACCATGTGCCCCGCACTGCCCATCGCCGACAAGGAAGGCGACGGTATTGCCATCATGGTTGGCGGCAAGGTCTCCAACCGTATGACCTTCCCCAAATTCTCCAAGGTCGTTGTGGCCTACATCCCCAACGAGCCTCCTCGCTGGCCTACCCTTACCGCCACTGTGCGCAAGATCGTCGACACCTACGCCCAGCATGCCCGCAAGTACGAGCGTCTGGGTGACTGGGCCGAACGTATCGGCTGGCAGGACTTCTTCAAGCTGACAGGTCTGGAATTTAGCCATCATCTGATTGATGACTTCCGTGATCCCGCCTACTACACTTGGCGCCAGAGCACGCAGTTCAAGTTCTAATCCTGTCCCCCTCAACTCTTTCGTGACAGCGGGCACTGTCCGCTGTCACGCTTATGGAGCCCGTCATGGCAGACGAAAAAGAAGTCATCATCGAATACTTCAAGTCCAAGGCTAAAACAAAGTCCAAGCACTACTTCAACGACTTCCTGGACCTGTTCCCCGACAAGAAGCCCCGCGAAGTGAAGAAGATCCTCAGCGATCTCGTCAAGCAGGGTGTCATCGAATACTGGTCCTCCGGCTCTACCACCATGTACGGCATGAAGGGCCTTGGCAAGCAGGAAGAAGCCGAAGAGGGCAATCCTGTAGCCTAACGTCCTCCAGACATTTTCTCCAGCGGACAGTCTGTTTTTGCAGGCTGTCCGTTGTTTTTTGTCTTTCAGGCTCTCATCCTGTCAACCTGAACCATCAAATCCTTGTTTACAGCCATGATGCACATAACCCGCAAACACGAAATTTCCACAGCCCACAGAATCTACGAGCACAGCGGCAAATGCGAACGCCTGCACGGTCACAATTACACCATCCTGCTGACACTCTCCGCGCAAAAACTGGATCACCTGGGCATGATCCTGGACTTTGGCGAAGTAAAACGCCTTCTTTTTGGCGCCCTGGACGAAGCCTGGGACCACAGGACCTTGCTCTACGACATTGATCCCCTGGTAGAGCAACTGACTGTACTCAAGGAAGACGAATCCCTAGTCGCGATTCCCTTCAATCCTACTGCGGAAAACATGGCAGCCTATCTTGGAACTACGTTCTTTCCCAAAATATTGGAGGAATATGACATAGACAAGGATGTCTTTGTCAGCTCGGTCACTGTCTTTGAAACAGAAAAAAGCTACGCTACTTGGGAAAAATAGTTGTCTGTCAACGTATTGATCTGAAACTTGGTGGGAGATGCAAATACTTTTTGTTAACGAGGTTTTTGTTTCTCTGCAGGGAGAAGGACACTTTACCGGCACACCCGCCATTTTTGTCCGACTGCAGGGCTGCGATGTCCATTGTCCATGGTGTGACACAGGCTATGCCATGTCTCTTGCACGAGATTTGCGCACCAAAGACAACGATTTTTCTGTCCTGGCAAAAGAGACTGCCTCTGGCCTGTACACGTCAATGGATCCAGAAATCCTGTGCAACTATCTTTCAGGGCTGCACAAAAGTATTCGCCACGTTGTGCTTACTGGTGGTGAGCCATTTATGCAGGACGTTGCGCCCTTCATACGCCTTTTGCAGGGCAGGGGATTTTACGTACAGGTAGAAACAAGTGGCACAAGGCCCCTGTCCGTGTACAATGAGGAAAACCTGTGGATCACCCTCTCGCCCAAGCGGGCAAGGATGCCTCTCGCGGAAAACTGGTCAAGGGCCAACGAAATAAAGATCCCCATCGCCAGCGAAGAGGACGCAGACTTTCTTCTTTCCGAAGTTTTCGAACGTGTGGATCGCAAAAGCGCACAAAGCCCCATCATCGCCCTGCAGCCTGTGAGCCAGGACAGAGAAGCGACAAGACTTTGTTTCAAACTGTGCCTGAAGCACAATCTGCATCTGTCCCTGCAGACGCACAAATACACGGATTTTCGCTGAACCACTGCTGCCAGCCAATGACAGGCATTCAGCTGGCGGATTCGAAAAGTTCTTCCATGCGTCCCAAAGTCTTTTCCTCGGAAAGGATGTCGTTGACCAGAGCCCTCGCGTTTTGTGCCAAACGTAGGGCTCTTTCCCTGTCAAAAATCAGGCCCTTGATGGCCTCTGCCAGGGCCGGGACGTCCTTTTGCGGGACAAGACAGCCTGTTTCATTGTCTATGACCACATCCCCTATGCTTGCCACTCTTGTGCTCACCACCGGCACACCCATGCGCATGGCTTCGACAATAACCGTAGGCAGCCCGTCAGACTGTTCCGTTCCTTCAGGAATAATGGAAGGCATGACCAGTATGTCACTTTCGCGAAGCATTCCCGCAATCCTGTCGTGTGGCAGGGCACCGGTAAAGTGCACGTGTTCGTGTATGGGCTGTGCTTCGCTCTTCAGGGTGTGCATGAGTCCGCCCCCACCTACAATGGTCACATCTACCGGGACACCTTCCCCGTAAAGGCGTATGGCAGCCCTGATGAGATACGCAAAACCCTTCTTCTCGATAAGCCTGCCAATGCAGATGATTCTGCAGGGACTTTGCATCGGCACCGCAGCTGTGCCTTCGGAAGACATGGTCAGGGTGTTGTACACAAGATGCACCTTGTCCCACTTGTCGTCGGGGAGAAAGGAGCGCATGTGCGGCACGTTGAAGGAGGAGTCCGCTCTTGCAAAGGCGCAGTCCGCCAACTTTTCCCCCAAAAAGCCGTCCGGGGGACGCACATCCGTAGCTCTGGCAGTGAAGGAATAGGGTATGCCCTCAAGCTGATGTATGACCCAGGCCGCTGTAGCAGGCCCTGATGCCCAGGCCCCGTGTATGTGCCTGACGCCTTCCTTGCGAAATCTGTCTGCCAGATAGACACCACAGCAGAAAGCCCAGTAGTTTTCCAGGCGCATTTCCGCATCACGCCATTTTGCAAAGAGAATCCTGCGCAATATGCCGCCTACCAGGCGAGGCTGTCTGACAAGTCTTGCGATAACGGCTGCAGCAATGGGCAGGATATGGGGTATGCCCAGATGCCTGACAGGTACTTGCGTATTGCGCATGTGTTCTGCCAGATACTTTTTGCGTTCACCGTACAGAGTGACAACAGATACGGGAAAGCCCCTTCTCCACAAACCCTGTACCTCATAAAATACAAATGTTTCCGACAAAAGCGGAAACCACAGTGCCAAATACACAGTCTTTGGCAAGGACGATACTGTGGACAGGGGTGTGCCCATGGTGCTCCCGCGGTTCGAGTTGTTTTGCAGTGCCCAAGGCACGCATGGTTGTTCGATACATTGCACGCGACAAGCATGGGCAGAAATTTGTGTACCTCACCCTTTCAAGATGAGGAAAGCGCCTTTCTGACAGACAGTACTCAAGTGGTGCAAAGCGGCTTTATTACAAACTCCCCCTTGAAAAAAGTCAATGGTTCCAACCAAAATGATACGTCTTTCCGACTCTTTTGGAAGGTGGACAAAAAGCAGGACGGAGTATGACCTTCAAGCCATACTCCGTCCCTGAAAGATGGTGTGCCCGGGGAGATTCGAACTCCCGATCTTCGGCTCCGGAGGCCAACGCTCTATCCAGCTGAGCCACGGGCACAGAAGTCCATCTGAGAATTCCCATGGGCACAGAGTAGATCCTTGCACAAAGACTTTCAAGCAGAATTTTGGCAAAAATCGAAGCCGGACCAAGGAATACGGAATGTTCCAGACTTGCCCTTAAGCGCAAACACACCAGGTTCGATTGCCTATTTGCTGAATTCGACTGTATCGCCAATCTTCATGGGTACACAGCGACAGGACGGGACCTGTGAGCCAAGGAGCTGCTCGAACTCGTCCGTGTTCTGAGCCAGAATCGGGAAAGTTCCGTAATGCATGGGCACAACATGGCTGCATTTGAGCAGACCACATGCCATGGCTGCCTGACGCGCATCCATGGTGTAGTGCCCACCCACGGGCAAAAGGGCAACGTCAATGGGATACAATTTGCCCCACAGGGCCATGCCGCTGAAAATGCACGTGTCGCCGGCATGGTAGACAACCAGTCCGTCAGGCATTGTGATTATATAACCTGCGGGAGAGCCCGTCATGCTGGTATGATAGGCCTGCGTCATGGTTACCTTGACGCCCCTGTACTCCATGGTGCCACCCATGTTGAATCCGCCGTAGAGAATCTGTTCTGCCGGCACGCCCATTTCCTGCAAGTGCTCCGTTGTTCCGACAATGGCACCCACGCCGGCTTTCGTTCTCTGGGCGATACCAGCCACGTCACCGGTGTGATCCCCATGATCGTGCGTGATCAGAATGAGGTCAACACCTCCCTTTTCAGCCAAAGCAGCCATCTGGGGATCGGCAAAAAACGGATCGATCAGAATACGCACGCCTGAGCATTCAAGACCAAAGGCCGCATGACCATACCATGTGATATTGCTCATATATGCTCCTCTTTGTTTGCTTGCCAAAGGGGGAGAGAGCAATTCCTCCCCCTGATTGCATTAGAAAAGCCCCTTCAAGGGATTGCCGCCAGACCCGGGAAGAATCTTGCGTATTCCACCTTCAGTGGGACGCAGATTTTGCGGCGCCTGAAGCAGACCCTTGCCCATATTCTTCAAAAGCTTCTCCATGTCCACAGAGTAGGAAATATCGCTCAAGGGCCCATTGATCTTGAGAGGAATTGTCTGCCCCTGCACTGTCACATCGACATTTGCGTCTATGCGCTTGCCAACATAGTCGAGATCACCGGATCCCTTGCCGCCAAGCCCATCGCTCACAAGCCTTGCGTTCCACAGGCAATGTCCCTTTTGCAGCGTAAAGGGCACTGTTATGCTGTCTATCTGCTCAGGCAACACAATGGACGAAAGCTGCTTTGTTCCCTTGATTGCCTTGGTGATGCCGGGAATACGGACGCTGACAAGATTGACCTGTCCCTTGCCTGCTGCGGACTTTGCAAGAACATCTCCATTCTTGCCACGTGCAGAAACATCCCAGTTGAAGCTGCCGGTTCCCTGAATATTGAAGTCCTGCGCCGCAGCCTTTTGTATGGTGGCAAGGGAAAGATTCTTGACAGAGCCGCTTGTCTGATAACTGCTGTTTTTCAGATTGGCCTTTGCCCTGATATCCACAGCCGCGCTGCCATCAACCATGGCAGTAAGGGGCGAAACAGCATAATTGCCATTCTTGCCCAAAATAGTGCAGGTGAGTTTGTTCACGCTCACGCCATTATAGACAATGCCCTCACCCGTGATGGTCAAATTCACATCCGGCAGGATTGTGTCCTCTGTATCCTCATCGGTATTTGCCGATTCTTCGCTGGCCTGGGCCTGTTCCTTGGCGCCGTCTTTCTTTTCCTGCCCCTGCTTGCCAAGCAGGGCGTTCACATCCAGGGAAGAGCAATGCAGAGCGCCCCTGATGGCCAGGGAAGACAGACCCAACTCAAGATTGCCCTTGAGACTCGCCTTGTCCGCAGCAACCGCAAGAGAGGGGATTTTCAGGACATTGTCGGAGAAATCCGCCCTAGCATTGACCGTGAGGGTCTGTACGGAAGCGAGAGCCGGAATCAGGGCGAGTTTTGCAGGAGAGGCATTCACGGACACGTCTCCGGCAAAGGCCGGATTGTGCATGTTGCCGGTTCCTTTCAGGGAGACCCTGGCGCTGGTAATGCCTGCATCAAGCTTCTCCAGGGCAAAATCACCGCTTGCGAGGGACACATTACCCTTCACTGTGAAGCTAGCCGGGCCCAGATTCCTGTCATAGAGCCCCTTCACCGGCGTGATTGTCACCTGCAGCATGGGCAGACCGATTTCTGGCAGATTAAGCTTTGCCGCGCCTTGCAAAGCCATGTTTGCCTCAATGTATTCGCCCGTTGCCTTTTGCAGGGCAGCAACAAAGTCGCATTCAAGCTCGCCTGTCTCTCCCTGCCCGATGTTGCGTATGGAGAGATTCAGGCTGGAAATCGATATCTCGTCGCCCCCTTCCTGTACCAGCGTAAACTTTCCGTCCTGCAGGACAAGCCGTCTCAAAGATATCGGCAAGCTCATCGAGGAGGCAGGATGCTGTTCGGTTACCGCCTTGGCCTTTTCATCCTTGTCAGCCTCGGCGACCGGTCCCAGTGATGCCCCGGACTGGTTCTGGCGTATGGTTACCACAGGCTCCTGCAGTTCCACATCCTGTACTTCCGGGGTTCCACTGAATATGGAACCAAGGGCTACGCTCGCATGGCCGCTTTTGGCATAGACGGACAAGTCCGACTTGTCGTCTCCCCAGCGGACACCCTCAAAACGCACCCCAAGGGGGATTATGGAAATAACCGGCTGCTTGGCAAAGGTCAGGGCCTTGCCTGTGGATTTCTGGGAAATCTCGTTGGCTCTGGCAAGGACCTTTTCCAAAATGCTCGGTCCCGCGAGATACACTGCCGCGATTGCCACAATCACGATGGCGCACAGGCCAATCAGGGTGAACTTCACTATTTTCTTGGCTGCCATGCTGTTTCCTCGCAAAAGACACAGGGCCTGCCAAAACGTCAAAGCGTTCTGACAGGCCCCGGCAAAAAAACTAGAGATTGGCTGCGTACCAGTCACCTGCCAGACGCAATCCCTGGCGGACATTGAAGTGCGGCTCGTAGCCCAGAAGTGTTTTGGCCTTGTCTATATTGGCCAGGGAGTGGCGAACATCGCCGGCTCTGAAGTCACGATGCACGGGCATGGCGTTTGCTACATCCTTGTGGCGCATCACTTCCTCCTTGATGAGATCAAAGAGTTCGTTGAGCGTTGTCCTCTCTCCGAATGCCACATTGTAGATCTGGTTGCGTGCCTTCCCTTCCGCGAAGCTTGCCAAAAGGTTGGCCTGTACAACGTTGTCGATGTAGCAGAAGTCGCGGCTTGTCTCGCCGTCGCCGTTGACATAGACTGTTTCGTTGCGCAAAAGGCTGGCAAACCACTGGGGGATGACGGCTGCATAGGCGCCAAAGGGATCCTGACGCTGCCCAAAGACATTGAAGTAGCGCAGGCCAACCGTGGTAAAGCCGTAGCAGCGTGCAAACACGTCACCATAGAGTTCATCCACGTATTTGGTCACTGCATAGGGAGAAAGGGGATGTCCTATGTGGTCCTCCACCTTGGGAAGCTCGGGACTGTCGCCATAGGTCGACGAAGAGGCTGCATAGACAAAGCTCTTCACGCCTGCGTCACGGGCAGCCACCAGCATGTTGAGAAAGCCAGTGATGTTGCAGCTGTTGGACAGAAGAGGATCGTCAATGGAACGGGGAACAGAGCCCAGGGCTGCCTCGTGAAGGACATGATCCACATTTTCGCAAACCTTGTGGCAGGTATCGATGTCACGGATATCACCCTCGACAAAGGTGAAGCGACTCCAGGCCTCGGGACCGACAAGGGCTTCCACCATATCAAGGTTTTTCTGATAGCCAGTCAGAAAGTTGTCGAGACCAATTACCTTCTGACCGAGCTTGAGCAGCCGCTCAATCAGATTGGAGCCTATGAAGCCGGCGCAGCCGGTCACAAGCCAGTATCCGGGTTTCTCCTGCATCTGTGAGCACAGTTGCTCGTAGTTTTTTGCAGCCATGATTCTGCTCCTTCAGAACCCCCTTTTGGGGCATTGTCTGTTGTCTTGTGTGCTGCACCGCAGACAGTCACTGACAGGGCGGCAGGCCTCTTTGTGCCTTGCCACAGATTGCCGCGCACAGCCTTTGAACAGAGCGGGCGCGACAAGACTGGCGAGGACTTGCGATGAGTGCAGTTCTTTTTCGTGAATGTGACACAGGCAGGCAAAAAAAGCTAGATTGACGGATTGCAGAACCCATTTGTAATCTGCTGGAACGGACAAAAAACTTTTCATCTTATTTCAAGAACTTGGACTCCCTGTTTCCTTCTTGGTTGCCTTGTGGTAGGACCTTGCCGGAATAGGGCGCATTCCAGGACATACCAGAGCATCACCTGGCGCTCTTTCACTTTTGCAACTCAAGGATATTTCCCCTTCTTTCTGCCGCCTTCCCGGTTCAGGGAAGAGGAAGCAGAAACAATCAGCAAAGGAAAAGGCCATGCGCATCTGCGTACTCGGCAATCAGGCCAGAGCTACCTTTCTCTTCTGGCGCGTGCTCATGCTTGCCGCAAAGGCAAGGGGGCACAGCGTTCTGTGTCTTGTCCCGGATGGGGACACGGAAAGCAACCAGCGTATTCGTGACCTGGGCGTAGACCTGCGCCACTACAGTCTGGATCGCAAGGGGCTGAGCCCGTCAAACGACATCAGAACCTTTCTTGAACTCAAGAAGATTTTTGGAAAAGAACGCATAGATCTGCTTTTTGCCAGCACCATAAAGCCGGTGATCTACGGATGTCTTGCGGCAAAAAGCGCCGGTATTCGACATATCTATGCGACAATCACCGGCCTGGGATATGCCTTTGAGGCAGATTCTCTCTTCAAGAAGCTCATCAACAGGCTGAGCATTGTTCTGTACCATACAGCCCTCTCTGGTATCGAAGGTGTCTTTTTCCAGAACAGGGACGATGCAGAGCTCTTTGCCAGCTGCGGCATCCTCAAGAAGAATGCCCGCGTGCTCTTTGCCAGGGGAACAGGGGTGGACTGCAGTCATTTTGCTCCCCTGCCTCTGCCGAACAGGGACAATGGCCTTGTTTTTCTGAGCATAGGTCGTCTGCTTGAAGCCAAGGGCTTTCGCGAATTTGTCGAGGCTGCAAAAATAGTCAGACAAAAGTACCCAGATACTCTCTTCCGCATCCTGGGCCCCAAAGAGCAGGGGCTGGGCAGCATAGGTGAAGAAGAGATAGCTTCCTGGAAGGGAAGCGTGGACTACCTCGGGGCAACAAGCGATGTGCGCCCCGAAGTTCAGGCAGCCCACGTCATCGTGCTTGCCTCCTGGCGCGAGGGCACGCCTACTGCCATCATGGAAGCCATGAGCATGGCAAGACCCTGTATCGTGACGGATGTTCCCGGCTGCAGGGAAGTGGTCGAGGACGGCAAGAACGGTCTGCTTGTTCCCTTAAAGAACCCTGCTGCTCTTGCCGAAGCCATGGAACGGCTTTGCGCAAATCCCGAACTTCTTGTCTCGATGGGTGCATGTGGCAGGGAACTTGCTGCAGAAAAGTTTGACGCCAATGTGGTGGCAAATGGCATCCTGGACGACATGCATGTCCCTGACCTTACCTGAGCGGACGTTGGCCTGAAAACAATTCGACAAATCTGGGCCCCGGATACACGGGGCAGTGCATTTCCACGAAACAAAGGGTTTATCCACCATGATCAGCAATTATCGCAGAGCGCTGCTGCAGGCAGTGGATCTCTTGTGCATACTCATCGCACTCCTTGCCTGTGAACTTCTGACAATTGCGCCGGATCTCAATATCCTCAAGGACTATACGGGCGCCTGCCTGTTTACCATCTTCTTTTACCTGCTCTTCTTCTACATTCTTGACGCCTACAATGTCGGCAACGAGGATTTCAAGGAGACCATAGGCAGGGTCTCGGTAGCCTGTGTGCTTGGTATCATCAGTTCTGCCACGGCATCCTATGCATTTCAGCACTGGCGCTTTGACAGAACAACCACGAGCCTGCTCTTTCTGCTCTCTCTGCTGCTCTGTCTTGCCTGGCGCTACATATACAACCGCAATACAGACGAGCTCACCCACCCCCTGCGCATTCTGCTCGTAGGTGTGGACAGGGCAGGCAAGGTACGCCAGCTTCTGAACGAAGGACTCCCCAAGGCCCGCATCATTGGCTACGTGGGCGAGAGGGACATGGATCCGGACGCAGGTCCCTGCCTTGGAGCTCCCTTCAATGTGCTTGAGGCCGCAAAGGAGCATGGGGCAACCATGATATTGCTCCTGCCCGATGCGCCCATAGACGACGACATTGCCCATTCCCTGCTTGAAGCCAAGCTGCACGGTGCCATGGTGGTCGATATCCGCAGCTTCTACGAACATGTGGTCAAGAGCCTGCCCATCTCGCAGATAACGGAAGAGTGGCTCTTGCAGACCGAAGGCTTCAACCTCAATACCAGAGGTTCCCTGCGCCGCCTGAAAAGAGCTTTGGACGTGCTCATTTCCATTGTGCTGCTCATCCCTGCCGCGCCCATCATGCTCATCACGGCCCTTGCCATACGCCTGGAATCCAAGGGCCCCATCATCTACAAGCAGGACCGCGTAGGACTTTTCGAAAAGGAATTCACTGTCTACAAATTCCGTTCCATGCGCACGGATGCCGAGAAAAACGGTGCTGTCTGGGCCAAGGAGCACGATGACCGCGTGACCCGCGTTGGTCGCATCATCCGCAAAGTGCGCATAGACGAGCTTCCCCAGATCTGGAACATTCTGAAGGGCGACATGAGCTTCATAGGTCCAAGGCCCGAACGCATGACCTTTGTCCAGGAACTGAAAAAGCAGATTCCCTATTACGGTCTGCGTCACACTGTAAAGCCGGGGCTGACCGGCTGGGCCCAGGTCTGCTACCCCTACGGCGCATCGGTGGAAGACAGCCTGCGCAAGCTTGAGTACGACCTCTACTACATCAAGAACATCTCCATTCTGCTGGATATTACCATTATTCTGAAGACCATTGGTGTCGTGCTCTTCCCCAAGGGCGCAAGATAGCTTCCATTCTTCAAAGTATTGCTAGACCGCTCGCACGCCTGGTACAAGTCCCGGGTGCGGGCGGTCTTTGCTGTTCGCAACAGGACAGGAATCTTTCCGTACCCAGGCAGAAGACCAAACAGGAGCACAAGACCCATGGAAGACCCAAGGCAGCTGACAGAAAGTCTCAAGACGTCCTTCATGGATGTCACACATCCATCGGACGAGTTTTTGCGCGTCAGCCTGCTTTCGAACATTCCCGGGCAGCACAAGGTTCTCGAGGACCTTGAAAGCGAGCTCTCCGGATGCGAGAGCTTTTCCATCAGCGTGGCCTTCATCACTCTCGGGGGTATCACACCGCTTTTGCAGATTCTGAAGGAGCTCGAAGAAAGAAATGTTCCCGGACGCATCCTCACCACAGACTACCTGTCATTCACCCAGCCTGCAGCCCTGCACAAGCTTTTGAGCCTCGGCAACATAGAACTGCGCATCTACCGCACAGGCCCGGACAACAGCGACGGCTTTCACACCAAGGGCTATATCTTCGAAAGGGACGAAACCCTGCGGCTGATCGTTGGAAGTTCCAATCTGACGGACAGGGCCCTTTCGCTGAGCAGGGAATGGAATACGCGTCTGGTCTGTCTTGGCACAGGCGAGTTTGCAAGAAGCGTCCTCAAGGAATTCGACGAACTCTGGAATCACGAAAAGACACGTCCAGCCAGGGATATCCTCGCGGACTACGAACAGGAATACAAAGCCCGTCTTGTGCAAATGCGGGCTCTTGAAAAACTGCGTGAAAAGATCATGCCTGTGCGCGAAAAGCCTGTTCCCAACTCCATGCAGCAGGCCTTCCTCGAACGCCTTGCAAAAGCGTGGAAGCTGGGACAAAAACGCGCCCTACTCATCTCTGCCACAGGCACGGGCAAAACCTATGCTGCCGCCTTTGCCGTCCGCGACTTTCAGCCCAGACGCCTGCTCTTTGTGTGCACAGGGAACAAATTGCAAGGCAGGCCAGGTCTTCCTTCATGCGTGTTCTTGGCGGCGACAAGGGCGAGTACGGCATTATGTCCGGAACTGTTCATGAAGAGAACAGAAGGTACGTCTTTGCCACCATGCAAACCCTGGCCAGGAAACTGAACGACTTTGCGGTCTCGGACTTCGATTTCATCATCATAGACGAGGTCCACAGGGCCGGGGCGCCCAGCTATCAGAAAATCATGGCCCATTTCCAGCCCAGGTTCTGGCTTGGCATGACAGGCAGTCCGGACAGGCCGGACGGCTTCGACATCTACGGTCTGTTCGACTACAACATTGTCTATGAAATCCGTCTTCAGGACGCAATGAAGAACGATTTGCTCTGTCCTTTCCATTATTTTGGAATTGGTGACCTTGCTGTTCAGAACACAGATCGCCAATACAGAGCTTATACCCCATCTGAATTCATGCGTCTTGAGAAAAAGGAATATATTCGACACATCATAGAAAAGGCGAAATACTACGGATACTGCGGGGAAAGAGTCAAGGGACTTGTCTTTGCATCAAGCAGACAAAAGGCTTGGGACATTGCTCAGGGCCTCAACGAGAACGGGTACAAGGCCCTTGCCCTTTCCGGAGACGACAGTCAGGATGTCAGGGACGAGGCAGTGCGCAGGCTCACCTCTGGCAATGGGGAAGAACGCCTCGACTATCTGGTGACCGTGGACATTTTCAACGAAGGCGTCGATCTGCCGGAAGTCAATCAGATCCTGTTGCTGCGCCCAACCCAAAGCCCCATCATTTTTGTCCAGCAGCTCGGCCGCGGCCTGAGAAAGCACGAAGGCAAGGACTTTGTGGTCGTCCTCGACTTCATCGGTGACTACGACAACAACTACCTTATCCCCGTGGCCCTTTCCGGCGATCTCTCGTACAGGAAGGACAGGCTGCGCCGCATCGTAAGCGTCGAATCCAGGCACATTCCCGGCATTTCCTCCATCCATTTTGACAGGATTGCCAAGGAAAGAATCTATCAGGCCATAGACAGGGCAAAGACCAGTTCCATGGAGCTCCTGAGAGAAGCGTATCTGGCCCTCAAAAACAAGCTTGGCCGTGTGCCCGATCTGACAGACTACGAGGAGCACGGGCAAATCGACGCAGTGAAATTCTTGCAAAAAGGCACAGGCTACTCATACCACAGCTTTCTTGCTAGGGTCGAACGAAACTATCAGATCCGGCTTACACAGGACGCGACAAGGCGCATTGCCTGGCTGTCCAGAAAACTCGGAAATGCAGTCCGCCTGTCGGAAACCATTGTGCTGCGTTCCATCCTAGAGGGAGAACACCATCTCAAAGCCAGCCTTGTTCGCAGGCTTGCCGCTGCATGTGGCTACAAGGCCACACAGGCCCATCTGCAATCCGTGGAAAACATGCTGACCAACAACTTTGAGCGCACAGAGCAGGACAGAGCGCGACAATGGGGCATGACCTTCATTGCAGTGTCTCCAAATGGAGAATGGGAGGCAGATCCGGGCTTTGTGCAGGCCCTTGAGGATGCAAACTTCAAACATATGGTCGAAGAGCTCTGTACATTCGTGGAAAGGCGCTGGCAGGCGCTCTACTCGGCACGGTACAAGGCAACCATGCTGTCGCTGGGTGCATCCTACACCTACGACGATGTGTGCAGGCTGCTGGACTGGGACAAGCTTATGCCCGCGCAAAACATCGGCGGCTACTTCTATCATGCCGGGACAAAAACCCTGCCCATATTCATCAACTACGACAAGCCCAGTGACGCCATCCCCTACGAAGACCGCTTCCTTTCCAGGCAGGAGCTCCTCTTCCTCTCCAAGACAAACAGGCGGGCAGACTCGGATGACGCCAGGCGCATGACAAGGCAGAATCCGTATGAAGACACGACAATCTATCTTTTCGTGCGCAAGAACAAGAACGACAACGAGGCCAAGAGCTTTTATTTCCTGGGCGAAATAGAGGCCTGCGGTGCCCCTCACGATGTCACTCTGCGCGACGGGAAAGGCAGGGCCTTCGAGATACGCTGGAAACTGCAGCAGGCGGTTGAACAGGGACTATACGAATACCTCACAGGAGAATAGCAATGAAACACATAACAGTGTCCGCAGCCATGATACACCACAACGGGCGCATTCTGGCCACGCAGCGCGGGTACGGAGACTTCAAGGACGGCTGGGAATTTCCCGGAGGAAAGGTCGAGCAGGGCGAAAGTCCGGCTGAGGCCATTGTCAGGGAAATCAGGGAAGAGCTTCGTGTGGATATCGTCCCCGAGGAGCTGGTCACGACAGTCGAATATGACTATCCGACCTTTCACATCACCATGCACTGCTTTTTGGCCAGCATACGCAGCGGTGAGGTCCATCTTCTGGAGCATGAGGCTGCCCGCTGGCTTGCCCCTGAAGAGCTGGACGAGGTTTCCTGGCTTCCTGCCGACATTGCAGCCGTGGAGAAGCTCAAGATGTTGCTGACCCGGCAAAATGTAGCGTAGCGCGTCATTTCCCGGGCATCAGATCGCATCCTTTGTTGCTTGCTATCTGCATCCCCGAAAGGCTGCGGTTTCGTCGTCCACCTCGTCCTGCCAGCCGTTTTTCGTGTTGTCCACGCGATCAAAGCGACGCGAATACGGCTTGATATCGAGAAGAGGAGTTCCGTCCAGCACATCTATGGAGCCCACATGCAGCACATTGCCCTCGCGCCCGAGCAGCTGGACAATGCTCATGCCTATTGGGTTTGGCCTTCCCGGCATGCGGGTGGCAAAAAGACCGCGCTCCACGTTCTGTAAAAAGGGTTTCACCAGCATGGGGCAGGGCTTTGCCCTGTGACAATGGTAGAGAAGAATGATGTGGGAAAAACCATCGAGATCCTGGAGACCCTGCGTATACTGCTCAAAGACATCCACTGTTCCCAGACAGCCATCGGCATAGCAGGGCTGAATTGGCCCATGGGCCGGATCCGTGTGCTCGCTGTGAATAATGCCTATGGGATGGTAGATGAAAGCCTCGCTCACGGTCACACCTCCTGAGGATGTGGAGAAAGTTCTTGCTTTTTGCAAACCCTGTTGTCGCAACTGTCAGACTGCAGGCGCCCATGAATGGTATAGCCCTTTTGGGCATCCCTTGTCTTCTTCCCTCATCGAGCCATGTTCCCTGGAACGCCGTCCATGAGTCCTGAACCCGCAACTCCTCCCCTTGTTCCTTCTCGCTGCCAGATAGCTGTCCCTCTTTTGCTTGTTCCCTGCCTTCTGCTCTTTGCTGCCCACTGCTACAGGGCAGGGCTCGCGGGACTTGCGGCATGCGCCATTGTCTGGGGCATTGCCACCCTGTTTCGCTCGGCCTGGATGCGCCCTGTCTCCTTTGTCGCGCTGCTTGCCATTGCAGTCGAATGGTTTGTGACCTGCAACCAGTTCATGCAGATTCGCATGGCCATGGGCGCGCCATGGCTGAGACTTGTTCTCATACTGGGCACTGTTGCTGCCCTGGCTCTGGGAACTGCCCTGCTCCTTACCCTCAACCCCGGAAAGAGCTGGTTTTGCAAAAAGACCGAAAGCTGTGGCAGACAGTGCACGGCCTTTGCGCTTGTCCTTTTGATCATGCTGCCCATCTGGCTCAAGATGCCGTACATGCTGCTTGCGGAAAGACTTGTGCCCGGGGCAGCTATACTGCAGGTGCTCTTGGCAGCTTTCTGGGCTGCCCTTGTCTGCGACTGGCTTGGCAATCGTTCCCTTGCCCACAAAAGGCGCCTTCTGATCTGGAGACTCTTCTCCGTGGTCTTTTTCGGGCAATTTGCCCTGGCGTGCCTGGGCTATGGCCTTTTTGCCATGACTGGCTCCCTGCACATCCCTGTTCCGGGGGTCATTGTCGCTGGCGCAATCTACAGGGGCGAGACTGGCTTCATGCTGATGCTCTTCCTTGCCACCATCCTTCTGCTTGGCCCTGCCTGGTGCAGCCATCTATGCTACTTTGGCTCCTGGGACGCTGCGGCGGCGGACAGGAAAAGACAGGCGGAAAAGCGCCTGCACCCCCTTTTCTGGCGCCTGTGCATGCTTGGGCTTGTCATTGCCTGCACCTTTGCGCTCAGATTGAGTGGAGCCCCATTATCTCTCGCCATGGCCTGCGCTCTCCTTCTGGGCCTGTTCCTGCTTCCCTGTGCCCTCTTCTGGAGCCGCAGATATGGCCAGGCATGCTACTGCACTCTTTTCTGCCCTCTGGGACTTCTCGCCTGCGTGGCTGGCAAAATTGCTCCCTGGCGCGTGCGCATAACAAAAGCCTGCACACAGTGTGGTGCCTGCACCAGGGTTTGTCGTTACGGAGCCCTGGACATGGACAGAATACGCAAGGGAAGCCCTGGTCTGTCCTGCGTTTTGTGCAGGAACTGTATCAACGCCTGCCCTCATCAGGGAATGCAACTGGTTTGGGCTGGAAGAAGCTGGCAAGGATACGCGGAAAGCCTTTTCGTGAGCCTTGCTTCCGCTCTGCACGCAAGCTTTCTCTTTCTGGCAATGGTGTAGCGCCATGAAGGGTAGCAGTGTGCACAGCGCAGGGCTTGCCCTGACTGGTATACATTGGAGACTGCCAGCCTTCTTTTGGTGTATACCTGTGCCTAGACCAGATTTTCCCGATAAGTGACTGCCTCTGCTTCCTGCCATTGGTATGACAGGAAGAAAAGTGAACTGCCCTGCGAGTCTCAGGTCATACCGTTTCTCATACCAAATTCTGATGATGCAGAGACAAACAGAAGCATAAATTGCTTGTTATGCAGCGTAGTTGCACCACATTTACGGTATCTTTGACGGCTCCCTGCTGCCCAAAGTGAGAAGTACCGCACAAAATACCGTAAAACGCTCGATATGAAAGGAGAGACCCTAGAACACGCAAGGTGCTTCAGACAATCCCAAAAGCAGTCCCGTGGACTGTTTGGGGCTGACAAGGAATGCCGGAAATTTCTTGGTGAAGGAACTCAAGATCTTATTTTTATAGCTGTTAACAATAGGCTTTTTTGTGAAGGTCGGGTTAAGGTACTCAGAGCGGCTTTGGGCAAAACCTGTACATTCACCTTCACAAATCGACCCAAGTCGTGTGGTCGAAGAAGAACAGCTACAAACGCCCATGAAAGCTAACTGCATGAAAAAAAGGACTTTGTTGACCTTCAAAGTCGAACAAAGTCCTTTGATTTCAATGTATTGGCGGAACGGAAGGGACTCGAACCCTCGGCCTCCGGCGTGACAGGCCGGCGTTATAACCGTCTTAACTACCGTTCCGCGGTAGACATGGGGTGGTGGGCAGTACAAGACTTGAACTTGTGACCCCCGCCGTGTGAAGGCGATGCTCTACCAACTGAGCTAACTGCCCCCATGCGAAGAGTAGTGATACGCAGACTTTTGCTGTTTGTCAACAACTTTGTGACAAAAAATTTTCCGGGACGCATCCTCTGCCCGAAAAATTTCGCAAACGGGCCTGCATGGCGCAAGAAGCCCCCCTCCCACCTCTGAACACTTTTCGCCGGACACAGGCAAACTCCGACAAAAAGTCCTCCGCAGGGCGCCTCGCAGGTTTGGAAAAAGTTGCAGTTTTGTTTTCGGGATAGTAGAAACCTGCCTGTCATTTTTCAGCGGACGGTACTCCAATGCTGCAACGCACATTTTTCTCCCTTTTCCTGTTCTCGACTCTTCTCGTATTGTCCTGTCTTTGGACAGATCTGGCCCGCGCGACCGGAACCATGCCCCAGAGTACTCCTTCCGAAGCGCAGGAAGAGCTGACACAGGATTATACGCCCTACCATGGCAGGCTCATCTACGAGCAGACCATGGGCGAGAACCTCTGTGCCATAACCTTTGACGACGGCCCGTCCAACTACACGCCCCAGCTGCTGGACACCCTAGACTACTATGGTGTTCCCGCTACCTTCTTCATGCTCGGCGCAAATGTTGCCAAGCTCCCCCATGTTGTGCGCAGGGTCGTTGCCGAGGGCCATGAAGTTGCCAGCCATTCCTACCGGCACCCGAATTTCAGGCGCATTTCCCAGCAGCGCAGATGGGAGGAGCTGGATAAGACAGACAGGCTTTTGCGCGCCTGTGGAGCCGAACCCGTGCTCTTTCGTCCTCCCTATGGGGAACAAGATCACGCGCTCGCACAGATGGCTGCGGAGTTTGGCATGCGCATTGTCACCTGGTCCTACGACACAGAGGACTGGAAACACCTGCCTGCAGACTATGCCCAGCTTCGTGATCCACGCGGACGCATTGCCGCGCGCGGACATTTGCGCGGCATCTTCCTGTTTCACGATATTCACAAAACCACAGTGGATGATATGCCCCGCGTCATTGCCCAGCTCAAGGCCGGTGGATGCGACCGGTTTGTTACAGTCAGCGACTACATGAACGAACTCTTTGTGGACCCGGAACCGCCGCTGCACATGACTATGCGCAAAAAGGGCCACATAGAGCCCGCAACTGTGAGTACAGTCGGCATGAGCACGCATGCGAGAGCCCGAGAGCTTGCCACAAGGATTGTCTCCGAAGCTGAAAGCCAGGCTGCTCCCCTTGCTGCAGCTCCCCTTATTGCAGATGCAAGTGTCGAAGGGACACCCGCCCTTGTGGCCTGGCATGGCTTCGCAAGGGACGACATCAAAATCCTCCCGCCCCCAAGCCAGTTTGTCTCCCTGAGCAGGAAAATCCGTGAGGTGTTCAGCCACGCTCCCAAGACCGGCAGGCCGGTTTCCTTCTTCCATGTGGGAAAACAGGTGATCCTGCCCAAAATTGGCAGCAAATCCTACATTGTGCGTCCCTTGAGCCACCAGACAGCCCAGCGCGATCCCGAATTCTGATGCGCCTTGCGCATAACGATCAGGGGGCCCGGTGCAAGTGCTTGCACCGGGCCCCCTGTTGTATTTTTCCCTCTGCAGATTTAAGGCTTACGCCAGGCGATCGCGGAAATCCTCGTATCCGAAAACATGGAGCAGGCTGAAGACATCTCTGCCGCTTGCGCTGTCCACAAGGCCTATGGAGGGCAGACGCAGGCCGTTAAAGGTCGTTGTCTTCACCATACTGTAGATGGCCATATCCTGCAAAAGCAGGCGCTGCCCTACTTTCAGGGGAGCGGCAAAGCCATATTCCCCGAACACGTCGCCAGCAAGGCAGCTCTTGCCACCCAGACGGCAGCGCCAGAAGCCGTTTTCGTCCATGCTCTCGCAAAGCCTGTCCCCATGCTCGTAGATGATGCGCGGTCTGTAGGGCATTTCCAGCACATCGGGAGTATGGCAGGCAGCAGAGATATCGAGCTGAACAAGGGGCATGTCCGCCTCGGTAATATCAAGCACCGTGGCCACCAACACGCCTGCGTTCAGGGCAACGGCCTCGCCGGGCTCCACGTATATCTGTGCCCCCCAGCGCTCGTGCAGGCGCGTAAGCGTCGAGCAAAGCAGGTCGATATCGTAGTCTGCCCTCGTGATATGGTGGCCTCCGCCAACATTGATCCAGCTGCACTTTTCCAGGAATGGAGCGAAATTTCGCTCCACAACCTCGGCAGTGCGGGCAAAGGCGTCTGCATTCTGTTCACACAACGTGTGGAAATGCAGTCCGCTTATCCCCTCTTCCATAATCCCTGCCGGCAAATGGCGCAGACGAATGCCCAGACGCGACCCTGGCGAGCAGGGATCATACATGGGCACAGTCCCTTCGCTGTGCTCGGGATTGATGCGCAGCCCGGCCTCTACACCCTTTTTGGCAAGAAAATCGCGATACGTGCGCCACTGGGCAACGGAGTTGAAGACAATGGTGTCCGCAAGGCTCACCAGCTCTTTCACTTCAGCCTTTGTCCAGGCAGCGGCAAAGGCGTGAACCTCGCCGCCGAATTCCTCTCTGCCAAGCCTGGCCTCGTCAACGCTGCTGGCGCAAGTTCCCCACAAGGGCCCCTCCTTGGCCCTTGAGAGCAGGGAAAAGGTTTTCCAGCAGGCGTAACTCTTGAGGGCAAGCAGCACCTTTGCGCCGGTGCGCTCCTGCACGCTGTTCAGAATGGCGGCGTTTGCGCGCAGCTTGTCCACATCCACCACAAAGCAGGGCGAGGGAACGTCTGCACTCAAAAGCAGTTCTTCGTGAGCCACTAGACAAGCTCCTTGCCGGTCACATCAATGCAGGTCCAGGGCAGCCCGTAATCGCCAAGATCCTGCAGGAAGGGATCGGGGTCGAACTGTTCCATGTTCCAGACGCCGGGACGCAGCCACTTTTCCTCGCACATCATCTTGGCGCCTATCATGGCGGGCACACCGGTAGTGTAGGAAATGGCCTGCGATCCCACTTCGCTGAAGCATTCCTCGTGGCAGCAGATATTGTAGATGTAGACGCTCTTGGCCTTGCCGTCCTTCACGCCCTGCATGACATCGCCAATGCAAGTCTTGCCCCTGGTCAGGGGGCCAAGGGTTGCCGGATCGGGCAAAAGTGCGGAAAGGAACTGGATGGGCACAATCTTCTGGCCCTTGTACTCGACCTCGTCGATACGCGTCATGCCCACGTTCTTCAGCACGGACAAATGCTTCAGGTAATTGTCCGAGAAGGTCATCCAGAAGCGGGCGCGCTTCAGCCCCTTCAGATTCTGGGCCAGGGATTCGAGCTCCTCGTGATACATGAGGTAGCACTTTTTGCTGCCTATGCCATCCGGGAAATCAAAGTCCATGGACCAGGAAAGAGGAGCTGTCTGCACCCATTCGCCGCGCTCCCAGTAGCGGCCACGGGCGGACACCTCGCGGATGTTGATTTCGGGGTTGAAGTTGGTGGCAAAGGCCTGGCCATTGTCACCGGCATTGCAGTCTATGATGTCCAGCACATGCACTTCGTCGAGCTCGTGCTTCATGACCCAGGCTGCAAAGACGTTGGTAACGCCGGGATCGAAGCCAGAGCCAAGCAGGGCGCACAGCCCCCTTTCCCTGAAGCGTCCATCGTAGGCCCACTGCCACTTGTACTCGAACTTGGCTGTGTCCAGCGGCTCGTAGTTGGCAGTGTCGAGATAATGTACCCCGCACTCGAGGCAGGCGTCCATGATGTGCAGATCCTGGTAGGGAAGAGCAATGTTCAGCACCATGAAGGGATTGACAGAACGGATGAGAGCGCACAGTTCGGGCACGTTGTCCGCATCCACCTGTGCTGTTTCGATGGTCACGCCGTAACGCTGCTTCACGGATTCGGCAATTGCCTTGCAGCGCGACTCTGTCCTGCTGGCAAGCACGATTTTGCCGAAAACTCCCTTGGTGGCCGCCTGGGCGCACTTGTGGGCAACAACGCTGCCGACGCCGCCGGCTCCGATAATCAAGATGTCTTGGGCCATGTTTTTTCCTCCAGGGGCCAGGATTTGTTGGGGATGAATGATGTTTCGTCCAGGCAAAGGACATGGGCAAATCTGCCGCTTGCGCGGGCCTCGTGGACTTGCTCATGGGCTTGGTTGCGGCAGGATGCGCAGGCATCGCGGGGAACAAGAACGCAAAAGGATAGCGCCGTGCGCGTGGATTGCGTAAACCACATGGTGTAGCCTGCACAGGAGGAGCAGAGCTTCGAATACACGCGCTGCCCTTCGCTGATGCCGTCCGTATCGTAGTAAATCTGTTTGTCCTCGACCCAGAAACCGTGCTCTTCCCTGCCTCGCCAGGGAGCCTTGGGGGGATCGAAATACTGGGCCAGGGCCTCTTCGGCCACAGCGCACACCTGATCCGTAACCCTCGCGGACTGACGCAGATACCTCTCGTCCCAGTCTGGCTCGCGTATGTCAGAGGCATCAAGCCCGGCCAGGGCCAGGCAAATACCCATGTTGACATAGGGCAGCGCGCCACGAATGGAGTACCCGCCCTCAAGGACTGCGATATCTGGATCAAGCAGCGTATTGAGAGCCGCGTAGCCCCTGGCTGTCAGAAGCTCGCTGGCCAAAGGATCCGTGAAGTGATTGTCCTGGCCTGCAGAATTGACCACAAGATCCGGGGCAAAATCCCGCAGGATTGGCAAAACTGCGTGCTCCATGACGTAGAGATAGCCGTCGTCACAGGTCCCTGGCGGCAGGGGGATGTTCACTGTGCGCCCGAGCGCAGCCGGCCCTCCGCATTCGCGCACAGCGCCCGTTCCCGGGTAGAGCGTGCGGCCATCCTGGTGCAGGGAAATAAAGAGCGTGTCCGGATCATTCCAGAAAATGTCCTGGCTGCCATCGCCATGGTGTACGTCCGTATCCACTATGGCAAGACGCAGGGGCCTTCCCTGGATACGGTAGTTGGCCCGTATCCAGGCAAGCATGAGCGCCTCGTTGTTGATATTGCAAAAGCCCCTGTTGCCATGGGCCACGCGCATGGCATGGTGTCCTGGTGGCCGCACCAGGGCAAAGGCCTTCTTTTCCCTTCCTTCGAGCACAAGACGGGCTGCCTCTATGGCACCTCCGGCTGCGGCAAGATGGGAGTCTGTGACAACATCGCGTATGGAGGGCAGGCAAAAATGCACTCGTGCCACATCCTCGAGAGGCATGAGGCGGGGCCGGTACTCGCGAATGCCCTCGATGTCGAAAAGGCCTTCCTCCTTGAGCTGATCGCGCGTGTAGAGCAGGCGCTCCTCCCTCTCCGGATGGGTGGGAGAAATGGCCCAGTCAAAGGCGGGAAAGAAGACCACGCCAAGGGAATTCCTTGCTCTGGAAAAGGCTTGCATGACCTGTGCCCTTGTGTGCCTGGCCGGAACTATTCTTCACCCTCGATATTCTCGAAGATATCCTGGCCGTAGCGGATATTGGAAACCATGCTGGCAAAATGGGATGCTGCGGCCACAAGATCAAGATTGGTATTGGCTATGGCGCAGAAAAGGACCTCGTCCATGGCAGAGACGACAACTATACCGCCGGGATTCTGGGGCTGGCGAAAGACATTTGTATAGACAAGCTCGGTATCCCCGGCTGCCATAAAGGGTTCCATCCACTCGAAATTGTCCGTCTCGGCAGCCTGCTTGAGCAAGGGATCCACAGCGCCGCTCTTGGCAAGGGGTGTGAGTCGTCCGCCATCGACGTTTTCAAAAACGTAAATTTCCCTCATTATTTTTCTCCGGGCACACTGGCCTGTAAAAGTGTTCGCAAACTATTCAAACCGGAAGACAAAACTTCACCCTCTCCGGTGCTCCCCCTAGCCTGTATGGCCTCAAGGCAGGCGCAAAGGACCTCCTCTTTTGAAAGGGTTGCGTCAAGGACACATACCCTAGAAGGTGCCTGTTCGGCAATGAAGCGAAAGCCCGCGCGCACAGCCTCGTGGAAGGCCCGCTTCTCGGCGTCGAGTCTGTCGTAGCCCTCATCGCCCAACTGTGCCCTGCGCTCTTCGACACGCCTGAGCCCTTCCTCGACAGGCAGATCGAAAAGGAGAGTCAGGTCCGGCTCAAGCCCTCCTGTGGCTGCCTGATTGAAGCTTGCCAAAACCTGCAGATCAAGCTTTCTGGCATGGCCCTGGTAGGCCAGAGTGGAATCGGTAAAGCGATCGCAAAGCACCATGGCCCCTCGCGCAAGGGCCGGACGTATGACTTCGGCCACATGCTGGGCCCTATCGGCAAGAAAGAGAAAGAGCTCGGCCTCCGGGACCATGCTGCGTTTCGCGTCAAGCAAAAGTGTGCGCACTGTCCGCCCAAGCTCGCTCCCCCCAGGCTCCCTTGTGCAAACCACATCCATTCCCATGGCTTCAAGACGTTCGGCAACGCCGGCCAGGGCCGTGGACTTTCCGGAGCCTTCCATGCCTTCGAAGGTGACAAACATTGTTTCCTCTCCCGGTTATCTGCCGAGAAGGCCAAGCAGGGAGTCCCTGGGGCCTGCGCCCCGTTCCTCGGCATGCCTGCCCTGTAGCTTGCCCTGGTTTGTGTCTGGGGCCCTGTGCGAGCCTTGTTCATCCAGGCTGTAGGCAAGACTCTCCAGATAGCCGTCTTCCCACTGTGGCGGTTCGGAAGAACTCACGGGCTGACTGTGCTCCTCTACTGCCTGCGCCTGCCCCCTTCCCCTGGAGGCGGCGCAAGCAGGCCTTGCGAGGCGTGCGTGCAACTCGGCTGGCGTTGCCCTGAACTGTTCATCCATGTTTGACGCGGCTTCCGGCTGCGGGACACGCGCTGCACGTGAGATATTTGCTGATGTCGTCACGGGCGCAACGTTTTCCCTGTGCTCCGAATCGCTGCGTACAGCCCTGTAGAGAGCCCTGCCAAATTCGCGCTGCATGGGCGTCAGCGCCCCTTCCTCCACGTCTTCGAGCAAGCCTTGCATGGTATTGAGCTTTGCATCCATGTAGTCGGCCGAAGCCAGAACAATGGCTTCCATGCTTGCCGGCTCCCTGACTGCCCCAAATTCGATGCGTCCGTGGTGGCTCAGGACAAGGTGGAAGAGATGGTCGCGCATGGGGGCAGGGATGTCCGCCTTCTCGCAGGCCTTGCCCAGCATGGCTACGCCAAGGACAATATGCCCTATGAGATTGCCGGGAATGGTGTACGAGACCTCGAAGGGATCTGTGTGCATCTCCTCAAGCTTGCCTATATCGTGGAAAAGGGCTCCGGTGACAAGGGTCGGCCTGTCCAGGACGGGAAAGAGATCGGCCATGGCAAGGCAGATGCGGCAGACCTCGAGGGTATGGATCACAAGCCCTCCACGTCCGGCATGGTGCATGCTGCGGGCAGCCGAAGAATTGACAAAGGCCCTTCTGTTCTCCTCATCCCCGAAAAAGACCTGTACAAGGCGCTCCCAGGGCGTGCCTGCGACTTCCTTCATGACCAGATCCATGAGCTCTGCCATGCCCTTTTCGCCATCGTAGGGCGACGGAGGAAAATAGTCCTCAAGGCGCAATCCCTCGCACTCCGCCTGGGCAAGTACAGTGAGAGCATCGATGCGGACCTGCAGGTTGTCGCGGAACTTGTTCGCCTGGCCCCGCACATGCACAAAGCTGCGGCTTTGCAACTCCCTTGGCTGGAGGACACCACGCTGGGACCAGATCTTTGCCTGCACTGTTCCTGTGGAATCGCTCAAGCCCAGCGACCAGTAGGGATTGCCGTTCTTGTCGTTGAGCTTTGCTACGTCACATGTGACGAAAATGCCTTCAATTACGGGAGTAAATTCATTGATATCCGATACAAAGATTCCCTTTTCCATGGTCGGCCTTTTTTTTGTTGCTGCAAGGAGAGCAGAATTTCCCTTGCCCTTCGGGGGGATTGACAACACAACAAAAGGCAGTGAAATTTTGCGGAAACCGCCCATTGCTGCGCCTTGTGGCTGCAGTTGCCCCGAAATTGGGTAAAAGTCAAATGAACTCTTCCCCTTCCCGCACGCTCCCGGACACAGCCTCAGGGAGAGGCACAATTGTAGGACGGTTTTGTGACAAAGTGTCGACGGGATGGCAAAACACAGCTTTCAATCCCCACGGAAAAGGTTATGGACGTACTTCTGACAAACGATGACGGCATACACGCAAGGGGTCTCATGGCTCTGTATACAGCCCTGAGAGAACGCGGGCACACTGTGCATGTGGTAGCCCCCATGGAACAGCAGTCCGGGGTTGGTCATTCGCTCACAGTGTTTGAGCCACTGCGCTGCCTGCACTTCAAGCAGCCGGGCTTTGAAGGGCTTGGCCTGTACGGCACACCTACGGACTGCGTCAAGCTGGCTCTGGCTTCCCTGCTTGAAAAAAGGCCGGATCTTGTGATGAGCGGCATCAACGCAGGCCCCAATGTGGGCCCGGACATTCTCTACTCTGGCACTGTGGGTGCTGCAACAGAAGCCTGCCACGAGGATCTGCCAAGCATGGCCATTTCCGACGACGAGCAGGATCCCATCGATATTCTGGCCAAGGCCAGGCATGCCGTGGGCATTGCAGAAACCATCAACTGGCAGGCCATGCCTACCCGCCGCGTCATCAATGTGAACTATCCACGCGGCCTGCTCTCTTCGAGCAAGGGCGTACGCGTCTGCAAGCAGACTTCTGCCGTGTGGAAGAACAGCTACCTCGAGCGCAGGGATCCGCGCGGGGGACGCTACTGGTGGCTTGTGGGCAGCATTCCCCCGGAGACGGTCAACTCCGGCTCGGACAAGGATCTGCTCAATCGTGGTTTTGTCACCATAACGCCACTGTGCTTCAACTTTACGGATGATGCAGGATTGCGCATCCTCGAAAGAGAAAGCTTTCCCAACGTGCGCTGAACGCGGTTTTTTGTTCCCTGCGCCTCCATATTGTGGCAAAATATTTCAAGATACCGTATTGTGTTCTCAAACAGGGGCCCGCAGAGAACGTCTTTGCCTGCCCTGTTCGGGTACACGGCATTTTTAGCACAACGCATCCCTTATAATGGAGGAGTCCAATGCCCCTTATCGGCCCAAAGAAAATGTTCGAGGCTGCCTACGCAGGACAGTTTGCCATTGGTGCATTCAATGTGAACAACATGGAGATCATTCAGGGCATCATGCGTGCTGCCTCTGAAGAGAAATCTCCCCTCATCCTGCAGGTGTCCGCCGGTGCACGCAAATACGCCGGGCAGACCTACATCATGAAACTCGTGGAAGCTGCTCTCACCGAGGACCCGTCCATTCCGGTCTGCGTGCATCTTGACCATGGCCCCTCCTTTGAAATGTGCCGCGACTGCATTGACGGCGGCTTCACCTCCGTCATGATCGACGGCTCTTCCCTGCCCTTCGAGGAAAACATCGCCCTGACCAAGAAGGTGGTGGAATACGCACATCCGCGCGGTGTCTGGGTCGAGGCCGAACTTGGCCGCCTTGCGGGCATCGAGGAACATGTGGTTTCCGAGGGCCACAGCTTTACGGATCCCGATGAGGCAGTGGAATTCGTGGAAAAGACGGGCTGCGACTCCCTTGCCGTGGCCATTGGCACAAGCCATGGCGCCTACAAGTTCAAGGGCGAAGCCAAGCTGGATTTCCCCAGACTGAAAACCATCTGCGAAAAGCTGCCCAACTACCCCCTCGTTCTGCACGGAGCATCCTCCGTTCCCCAGGAATTTGTCGAGCTGTGCAACAAATACGGCGGCAACGTGGGCGGAGCCAAGGGCGTGCCGGAAGACATGCTGCGCGAGGCTGCCCGCATGGGAGTGTGCAAGATCAACGTGGACACGGATATCCGCCTTGCCCTGACAGCTTCCATCCGTCAGTTCATGGTGGAACATCCCGAGGCCTTTGATCCCCGCCAGTATCTGAAGCCTGCCCGCGAAGCCGTCTACAAGATGGTGGCCCGCAAGATCCGCGACGTCATGGGCTCCTCCGGCAAGGCCGATCTGCTCTAAAAATCATCTGTCTTCCCAGATCCGGGGCGCAGGTCTGCACCAATTGGCTGCAGGCTTGCGTCCTTTTTTTGTGGACTTGCAATATACGTGAATTTCCTGAAATCAGGTACGTGAATTTCCTGAAATCAGGTAACAGGTGACGTCAAAAATTCATATCTACCCATCGGCCTAAATGTATGATAGCTATTTGAAATTAAATGATTAACCTATCACACG
>NZ_NFJC01000059.1 GCF_002159665.1 Desulfovibrio sp. An276 | reverse complement strand
ACAGCCTGTGGAGAGGCTCCTTGCCTCGTTGAAGCGGAACCCGCCCAGGGATCAAGCTAGCTTGTTTCCGCTGGGAATCCTCCGCCTTTAGGCGGGGGAGGATGTCAACAAGCCCAACATGCGCTTTGTGGCGGACGTTGAGAGCGCAACCAACACCCACCCAGAGGTGGTGTGCCCTTTTGCGCATGTGCCTTGAGGCAGGGGCTGCTAGGGTCCTTGTGCTGGACTACGCCTTTCGCTCTGGCCGGGATTCCTCCCTTGTGACCTCCGGCATTCTGTCGGCCTGCGACGGTGTGCGCGAGGGCCTTTGCCACAACCTGACACATGATCTCCACTATCGCGAGATCACCCTGGAGGGGCAAGGGGCATGCACACCAATGCCATTATGCGCGACGTTCTGGACGCGGATGTGCTCATAGCAGCCCCTGTGGCCAAGACCAATTCTTCCACAGGTGTGAGCCTCTCTCAAGGGGCAGATGGGCCTTGTCCTTGATCGTGGCAGCATGCACTCGCACTACGACCTCGACACGGCAATAGTCGATCTGTGCAGCCGCATCAAGCCAGACCTTGCCGTGGTGGACGCCACAAGGGTGCTCAGCACCAACGAGCCCTACGGTCCAGGCAAGGGGCTGCATCCAAACGAGGTCATAGCAAGCCCGAATCCCGTGGCAGCAGACGCCCTGACTGTTGCCTCCTACGAGTGGTATGGCCGCAGCATTGCCCCTCTCAAGGTAGGACACATAGCTCTCGCCCACGCGTGGCCTCGGGCGCATGGACGTGGAGAACCTGAACGTGCAAAGGATTGTCGTCTAGCCTTAGGGGAAAGGCCGTGAAGATCCGCTTGCAGTGCGTCATTCAGGGTGTGAGCCTTGCTCGTGTCCTTGCCCTTGTTCTTTTTGCCGGCAACGGCGGAGTGGTCGGCCTTCCTGCGGACCTGTACTTGAGGCTCGACCCCTGGCAGGCGTTGTCATGCACCTTGTCTGCCGCGAGTTTCTTCCTTCCCTTGCGCCAGCCCTTGCCACGCGTCCTTATGCCCTTCTTCTCGTGCCCCTTTGGGAAGGGGGCCTTGCTCTTGGGATCGAGGCTTTTGCGCCGTTTCTTGAGGCAGCGCATCCCACAGACCTTCTCTATCTGCAGATTGAGCAAGGTTCCTTCAGGACGGCTTCCTTCGTGCTTGTCTTCTGGCTTGTCCTGGCAGTCCTCGAGTGCGTGCGGCCACGCTTCTGGTGCAGGTATCTGTGTCCTGCAGGGGCACTCCTTGCGCTTTTTGCACGCCTTGTCCCGTTCAGGATAGTCAGGGAGCGCACATGTACGGGATGTGGGCAAGTGTGCCTCAGCCTGCCCGGCAGGCCTTGAGGCTTCGGGTGTGTCCGGCAATCGTGCCATGGCTTGCGAGTGTCTACCTGCCTTTCCTGTATACAGGCCTGCGAGTACGGGGCACTGCGGTATGCCCCGCAGGCCGGGCTTCTCAAAAGGAGTGCAGGCAGCTCCCCCCCCCCGTCCTTCGCGCAGGACCTTTTATTCCCGTGCGCGCCCCGGGTTCGCTTCCGGAGCCGGACGTTCTTGCGTGCTGCCTGCGTTGCGGCCTTTGCATGCAGGCACTGCAGGCCCCTTTTCCCCTGCCCTTGATCCGAGGAGTGGGGCCTGTCTGCCAGAGTGTGCGCGCTACGGTACTGTCTGCCCGACACACGCCATATTGCCCCTGCCTCTTTCCGAGAAGAGATGGGCCAGGGTGGGCATAGCTACCCTCAAAAAGAATCTTTGCCTTGCCTGGGCCGAGGACAAGCGCTGTATGGTGTGCAAGGAAAAGTGCCCCTACGGTGCCGTGAACGTTGTCGTCCAGCCCGGGCACGTGGCTGCGGTTCCGGTTGTGGACGAGACGCGTTGCTATGGGTGCGGATTTTGCGAACATCACTGCCCGAAACCCGTATCAGCCATAGTCGTTGAGGCCAGGGGAGCCCTGTGTCTTGCCGAGGGCCTTGACTTTGAGAAAGATGCAAGAAGAAGGGGCCTCAGGCTGGATGCAACAAAGCTGCCGCTCACAATGCGCCAGTGCCGGATATGGACGGGGCTGGGGCGCCTCCTGGCTTTCTCGAATAGGGGGCTTGCGCAACCCCGCTCAGGCAGGCAGGCCTGTCCTTAAGGCCACAGATAGGGAGTTCCCGGGAGGGAGAGACCTTCTGCCTTGGGACTGTCATCTGGCGCCTGAGAGGGCGGAGCAGGGGGCCTAGGGAACCATGGGCTTGGGCTAGTCCTGTATGCCAGCCGGCACGTTCGGGAAACAAATCTCAAAATGAGCATGTCAGAAAATTTTAAAAATCCCGAAAAAAATTTTTATTTCATGTTTTCAATATGTTTCCATGGTACCTTAAAAGAGATTGTCAAGTTGCTATGTTAATAAGTAATTGAGATTACAAGAATTTTATTGCATAATCAAAAAGAGACTGGTTGGTCTATTTTTGGGATGAACTGGACAAGTTTCCGAAAAATGCCTATATGAAAGACGTCTAGACAAAATTGGCATATCGGTATAATTCATATCTCGCATGGCAGCCGTCCTCTCCCGGCGAGAGGATGGCCCAAATGGTGAGAGTCGGAATGTCGACAAAATCTGCGGCACGTCAAATATATTGTCTGTCCCGCGACAGACAGCCATATTGCGACAAAAACGCAATATTTGCTTGAGGCAACGTCCTCTGGCCCCTTGTTTTCCCATCCTTCGTGCAAACAGTATGAGGATGGGCTCTCCCGCACTGTTCCCAAAAACAGACTCAAGCCGCCTTGAGAGGCGGTTTGGCCGTGACACAAAGACAACGGGAAATGCCCTGGGCAGGGGACAAAAGAGTTTTTGAACAGGCAACAGAATAGGAATACCTTATGACAGATATATCGCCCCAGGCCTCCATACAGGATGCCAGGACAGGGACAGCACAGGATGCTGCTCAGGACATGCAGGCAGAAGCTGCCGGCATGGCCGCTGCACCCGATCCAAACATGGATGCAACCGGGAATGCTCCCACGAATGCAACCGCCCCCGCAGACGTGGCCGAATCAGGCGACCATGATTCAGGCTCTTTTGTCCTGGACGGGGAGAATCAGGATACGTCCGTGCCCGAGGAAGGCACGAAGGAGGCCGAGAAGACCGAAAAATCGGACAAGACCGACAAAGCCAAAAAGTCTGGAAAGACCGGGAAGACCCGAAAGTCCGGGGCTTCGGGCAAGAGCGCAAGGAAGAAGGCCGCCACAAGGCGGCGCGCCACAACGGGTTCTGAGTCTGAGAAAGGCATGACTGAGGCAGAGCCTCCGAAGGAGTGGACAACACCCGTCCCCTTTGCCACTCGTACCCTGCTAGAGCTTGACTGCGCGAAGCTTCCGCCTGTTCTCGGGGATTTTTGCCGCGGTATTTCCTGCGAACTGCAGGTGCCGGAGGAAACCGTTCTTGCCAGCGCCCTGGCCGTAATCGCAACCTGCGCCCAGAGCACCTACTCTGTCGAGCTCTACGGAACAAGCGCCGTCCAGCCCACCAACCTTTTCATCATGTCTCCCATGCAGCAGGTACGCCGCAAGCGTGCGACACTCAAGGCATGCCTTGCTCCCGTACGGGTATGGGAAGAAGCACAGGCGCGCGAAGTCGGGCCCGAGATCACGAAGGAAAACATCCAGAAGATGATCGCCAAAAGGGCCATCCGCAAGCTTTCCAGGGAAGCCGTGGACGCTCAGGTGGCGAGGAAGGAGGAGGTTCTCCAGGAGCTCGTCAGGCAAATCTGTGCGTTGCAGACAAGCCTTTATGAAGGAGCCGTTGTCCCCCGCCTTGTGACCGATACGCTGGCAGGGCTTGAGGATGCCATGCACGAGCAGCATGACACGTTCACCCTTGCAAGCGCCAGCGACAATTGCCTGGACATTTTCTCTGCAGCCTCCTCAAGGTCTGCGAAGAGTCTTGTGGCAAAGGCATGGGATGCAGACCGCCACGATGTGAACAGAAAGGACAGGGCCTACAGCATGTGGCCAAGGCTTTCCATGGCCCTCGCTCCCCAGCCAGACGCCCTTGCGGATCCAAAGAAGGTGAAGATCCTGCAGTCCAGGGGCCTTGCTACGCGCTTTATCTACTTCATGCCGATTGAGCGCACTTTCGGAGAAGAAACAAGGGCGCCCAAGGAAGTTGTCGAAGCCTTCTTCAGGAGGGTTTTGCGCATTTTGCCCGCGTCCTGGAACAAGCCCGAGGAGGCACGTACCCTCACCCTTTCCAGGAATGCGGACCTCTTGTGGCGTGACTACCAGAAAAGAGCCGACAGGCTCTGCCAGGGTCTTGCTGCACCCATGCAGGAGTGGATCACCATATTTGCAAGCGATGTTGTGGGAAGGATTGCAGCACTTTTCCACCTTGTGTCTTGCGACAATCCCAGGACCAACCTTGTCATCTCCGCAGAGGAGATGGCACAGGCCCTTGCTCTCGGAGACCTTCTTTTCGAGCACGCAAAGGCTGCCTTTGCGCTCATGCTTCAGGACAATCCGGAAGATTCCGCCCGCAAGGTTCTTGACGCTGTCAGCAGCAGCGGCTGGAGTGTCTTTTCTGCCAGGGAGTGCTTTCAGTCCCTGAAGGGGCAGGGGTGTTTCCGCACCATGAAGCCCCTGAACACTGCGCTCGAAGCGCTGATTGAACACGGCTACATCCGCACCATATCCGTGCCCGGAAAGAGCGGCAGACCCATGGTTCGCTACGAGCTCAATCCCGCAGTCGTGCAAACCCAAAGCAACAGTGGCACCGTAGCTGTAGATGCAGGTGCAACGGCTCAAGGCTGTGAAAGTGTCCCTGTCGAAACAGCTGGCACTGTCAGCGGACTCCCTGCCTCGGACAGCCGGAAGGGGGAAGAAACCGAAAGGGAGGAAGCCAATGCCAGCGCCCAGGACGCTCGTGATGTCGCACAGGACAGTGCCGGGGCCAGGGAAGGCAGTGTGGCAGACAGTGGGGAGGAAAGCCTCGACGCCAGCCCCGAAGGCACTGCTGCCAGCTCGGACAACGCTGTCCCTTTCCAGCCCAAGGCTCAGAGCCTGCCTGGCCTGACCTCACAGAAGGCTCAATGACGCCCGAGATGCTGGCCGCGGCATGGGCTCTCTGGATAGTGTTCTGGCTTGTGCTCCTTTGGTGACCTACATGCTTTGCACCTTGATCCATATCCTTCTTGCCGTACTGGCCCTTGTGCACGGCCTTGCCGCATCACAGGGGCCTGCAGGGCAGGGGCAGTCGTACCCGGGAAACGAAGGTAGGGTCGTGATCGTCTCTCTCCCTCGTTGCCTGCCTAGGGCAATCCTGACTCAAGTCCCGAGGCCCTGGCCCTGCGCATGGCGTGGCCCTCCGGCCTTTGCGCTCACATCCCGGGGAAGAAATTTGTTCGCTGCGGGTTTTGCGTGCATCAGTGAAGCCCGTAGGTCAGTCTGGTCAGCACCCAAAATGATCTTTTCTTTGACCTTCTCATTGTTTTCAAGTAGTTGAATCTTGTAAGCCCTGTATCCTGCAGGGACTGGCTGGCATTCGGCATTCTCCCGCAGCAGCGGGACTTGTGCTCTTCCCTGTTTCTCCGCAAAGCCCCAGGGCTTTTTCATGGCCGGCTGCGCAAAGGAAATCAGCACCATGATAAGCCCCGCAATGAAGGAGTCTGACATGAAACGGCTTGTTGGCTTGCTGGTGGCAGTTGCCATTCTTTGTGCTGGTCTTCTTTTGGGTGGCACACAGGCGTTTGCCCAAAACTACGCCATTGTGACTACCAAGATGATGCCCAAAAAGAAATATTATGCAACAGAATTCGGATGTCGAATGGGCGGTGATGTCATTGTCTATTACGAACGTCCAGAGGAAGGCAGGATTTTTCAGAACAAAGACGATGTGAAAATTTCCACAAATATTGGTTCTGTGAAATTTGATTCCGATAGAAAAGTTTTTATAGATTTGGAAAAAAAAGGAAAATCACTCTTTTTTGTCTACACACCACAAAATAGTATATCACTAGATGGATATTTTATCATAAGAGATAAAAGAAACAAGATTATTGTACATCCAGGAATTAATTATAAATTTATAGATTTTGAGCCATCAGGAACAATGATAACTGTCAGATCTCTTGGAAATAAAAAACCGCTTTCTTTGGATCAGAAAGATGTCACTATCACAACTGTGAGCGGAGCAACCATTTCTGTTGATCAAAATGAAATTTATTTTAAGAAGAAAAATTATATATTGACGTTTAGATTTGATCCATCGAGAGAAGAAGCCTATTGTTTTGTTCACTAGTACGAAGCAGAGGCATTTATGAACAGACGTATTCTTCTTGTTGCAGTCTGTATATGTCTTTTGTGCATGGCAGAGATGTCTGCTGTTTCTCCTGTGCAGGCCTGGAAAAGCTATCAGCACTACGGCTACAGGGAAATCCAGGAATCAAGCGACAATACCTGGCTTGATGTGGACATCATCAATCATCATGACATGCATGGTGTTCTGATCATGGATGCCAAGGTCCGGTGCAACTACAGTGGTCTCAAAAAGGCGGGTCTGGCCTCCGGTCTGAACAATGTCGTGTTTCGCACCCAGCATGGCGTTGCCAGGCTGAAGTCCATGTGCACCTGTGTTGCCGACAGCGAGGCAACAATCTCCTTCAACAGGCCCTATGGTGTTCCGGGTGCTCCCATGCCGACTGACAAGGCGCTCGATCTCATGAACACGCTCATTCTGGAAAAGGTCACTGCACAGGACAGCAAGACAGGCCGCCCTCTTGATCTCACCAGACACATTGGCCTGGATACACGCAAGCCACCTGTTCTCATAGCCAGGTAGCGCAGCAGAGTCAGCTGAAAATTCACACAGACACGCATATGCCCCTCTCCCGAGGGGCTTTTTCTTGCCTTGAGGGAAGCGATGCAGGCCCGGACTCTGTCGGCCACCTTACGTTTGGGGTAGAGGCGGGCTGTCCAGAGTACGTCCGGATTGAGGATGCCCTAGCCCCTTGCTGCGGCACCAAGGGCTGCAGCCTTCATGCGCAAGGCCTCGCAGGGCCTTGAAAGGGGAAGTTCCCTTTTCCAGGCAAGGCACAGTCTTGTCTCAAGCCTGGGGGAGAGGGGGCGAAAGCAGAGGTTCTCCAGCCCGCATGTCCCTTCAGGGCAGAGCGCAAGTGCTGCTCCCGTAGCAGCCAGAGCCTCGGCACAGGGGATGTGGTTGAAGGAGCCTGCGATATCAAGGTCCTTTCCTGTCTCCCCGAACCAGGCGCGCAGCGCACTCTTCTCAAAGGCCTTTTGGGGGAAGGGGAGCAGGAGGGGTGTGTTTGCAAGATCCTTCGCAGTGAGGCGTTCACGGATCGCAAGTGTGTGGTCCTTGTGCAAATAGACGCCCCACATCTCCCTTTCCGGGAAGGACAGACTTTCAAACAGATCCTGATCGCAGGGAAGGGGGAGCAGGGCAAAGTCGAGCAAGCCCTTTTCCAGTCTTTCGGCCAGTTCCTCCTCCCTTGCAACATACAGATGCACGTGCACGTCCGGGTGCTCGGCTCGCAGGCCGGCAATGGCGGTGTACAAGGGGAGGCAGGCCCTTGTCCCTCTAAGACCAATGTGTATGTCTCCAGCGACGGGTGCGTCGTGTGCTGCAAATTCGGCATCTGTCTTGTTGAGCATGTCCACGATTTCCTCTGTGCGTCCGCGCAGGCGCAGGCCGTCGGCTGTCAGGTGCATGCGCGCACCCTTCCTGTCGAACAGGCGCAAGCCCAGCTCCCCTTCGAGATCCTTTATGCGGCGCGAGAGGGTGGACTGGGTCAGGTGCAGTTCCCTGGCTGCAGCGGCAATATCGCCCTCGCGGGCCACAGTGAGAAAATAGCGCAGAACTCTGAGTTCCATGGAAAGCCTCCACAACGCGTGTCCTTGTGCACGGCATGCTTTCAGGGCATGGTGTGTCATGCAGAACAGGCATTTGCATTTTTTTCGACCCCGTTAGATACCCTCTGTGTGACTGTTGTATGACGGTTCAGTATGGCAGGCACGGTTTGCCAGCCGCAGGTTCGGCAAGATAAGGAGGATAGCCCATGCAACAACCGGAAATAGTGCTCAACAACAATGTCCGCATGCCCCAGATAGGCTTTGGTGTCTTCCAGATCCCGGCTAATGAGTGCGCTGATGTCGTTGGAACTGCCCTTGGGGCCGGCTACCGCCTTGTGGACACTGCCCAGACCTACTGTAACGAGCGCGAGGTAGGCAGGGGCATACGCGAAAGCGGCCTTGCACGCTCAGACATCTTTGTCACCACCAAGGTCTGGGTCACGGAGTACGGCAAAGAGAAGACGCGCAGGTCCCTGGACGCAAGCCTTGAGCGCCTGGGACTGGACTACGTGGATATGGTGCTTTTGCACTTTCCCGTGCCCCACGTTTTCGAGCGCACCATCGAGGCCTGGCAGGATCTCGAAAAGGAACTTGCAAATGGCAGGGTGCGGGCCATCGGCGTGTGCAATTTCCACATCCCTCATCTCGAACGCCTCATGGACGCCTGTACGGTTGTTCCTGCAGTGAACCAGGTGGAGCTGCACCCCTACTTCAGCCAAGAGTCCCTGATGGACTTTCATGCAAGGCACGGCATTGCCACTCAGGCCTGGTCGCCCCTGGGCGCGGTCATGATCTACGATGCTGCAGGTATCAGCGAGCCAGTGCACGTGCTGCAGGACGAGACTCTCTGCGCCCTTGCGCAAAGGTACGGCAAGAGCCCTGCCCAGATAGTCTTGCGCTGGCATCTGCAGCGCGGTGTTGCCATCATCCCCAAGAGCGTGCATGAGGAGCGAATCCGCCAGAATCTGGACATCCTGGATTTTGCCCTGTCCGACGAGGACATGGCCCTTGTGAATGGTCTCAACAGAAACATGCGCGGAGCTCTCGATCCCGATATGGTGCGTGTGGACACCTACGAGACCAAAATGTACGAACAATAGGGCAGGGTGCGAACGTGAGAGGAGAGGTCATGCAGTATGCGCAACTGAACAACGGGCAATCCATGCCCATGCTGGGGCTTGGTACCTACACGCTCACAGGCAAACGGGGTGTGGACATCATGCTCGACGCCCTGGAGCTTGGCTACAGACTTCTGGACACGGCCAAAATGTACGGCAACGAGCGCGAGGTGGGCGAGGCTTTCCGCAAAAGCGGCCTTGGCCGTGAGGAGCTCTTTGTCACAAGCAAGCTCAACTCTCCCTGCGCATCCTATGCCCTTGCCAAGAGGGGCATAGCCCAGAGTCTTGAGGCCCTGCAGATGGACTACGTGGACCTCATGCTGGTGCACGAGCCCTACGAGGGGGCAGAGGAGATGTACAAGGCCCTGGAGGAAGCGCAGGCTGAGGGGCTTGTGCGCAGCATAGGCATCTCCAACTTCGGCCTTGGGCGCTGCGAAAGGCTCTATGCCAATGCGCTTGTGGTGCCAGCCGTGAACCAGCTGGAAAACCACGTGCGCTTTCAGCAAGGTGAGCTGGTGGACTGGCTGCAGCAAAAGGGCACGGTCGTGCAGGCTTGGAGTCCCTTCGGGGCAGGCAGGGGGAACATCTTGTCCGACCCTGTCCTTGCGGACATTGGGAAGAACTACGGCAAGACTGCAGCCCAGGTGGCATTACGCTTCCTTGTTGAGCGCGGGATTGCCGTCATACCCAAGGCTTCAGTGAGGGAGAGGCTCAAGGCAAACATGGAGATTTTCGACTTTGCCCTGACAGACGATGAGATGCGAACAATACGCGCCATGGACGGAGGAAGCTCCTTCTTTTCCTGGTCCTAGATCTGAGCAGAACAAAATCGCGCTTTGGAAAAACAGTGATCCCTACAGCTTGCAAGCTCAGGATGAAAAAAGTTTGTCAAAAATGCAGAAATTTGTTGACAGACCCATGCCACAAGCGTAGAAGCCTCCCTCGCGCCAATTGAAAACGCACCTTGCGAATTCATTTGGAGCAA
>NZ_NFJC01000058.1 GCF_002159665.1 Desulfovibrio sp. An276 | reverse complement strand
GTTCGTACCATCCCTGGTCCAGGATGGCCTTGTTCAACCCTGATTTGGCCTTCACATTGTGTCCGGGCTCTTCTACAGTGCCCTTTGCCGAACGGGTCATATTCCTGACCAGCAAATTTTCAATTACTACAATTCCAAATTTCCTGCTGATCTCTGTCGTCACCTTGTGCAGATAGTCCTTGCGAGTATTGGCAACCTTATCATATATTTTCGCTATGCGAGCCTGAACCTTTTTGTAGTTCGAAGACCCCTTTTCCTTTCGGCTCAACTCCTGTTGCAGACTGGCTATCTTCTCCTCGTATTTGCGCAGGGCGTCTATAGGCACTATGAAGCTGCCATCCGAAAGTGTCAGCAAGCGTACAACGCCAGCGTCCAGACCAACGGCCTCCTGAGACGGGTGTACAGGATCGGGAATCTCGATTTCCGCAATGATGGATACGTACCAGTGGTCCGCTTCAAGCGAAACCGTTACGTTCTTGGGTGTGCCTTGAATGTCCCGGCTTTTTTTGTAGCGAACCCAACCGATCTTGGGAAGATAGATACAGCTGTTCCCCTCATCCAGCTTGAATCCCTGTGGATAGCGGAATGAGTCATCACGCCCCCTTCTCTTGAATTTCGGAAAACCGACTGTTTCGCTCTCCCGAAATCTTTTGACGGCCTGGTCCAGATCCTTCAGCCTCTGTTGCAGAATCTGGGAGTGAACATCTGCAAGAAAGGGAAAAACTTTTGCTTCTTCCTCCGATTCTTTCTTTCCCTTCCAGACCATCAATTGATCACACAGGGCGTGATACCCCAGAAATTTTGTTCCCTTGTCAAGGGCTGTCTTCTCTTTTTCAAGGGCAAGATTCCAGATCAGGCGGCAACAACCAGCGAATTGCCGAAAGAGATTTTCCGTCTTTTTGTCTGGCAGGAGACGAAAAGTGAAGCCCTTGTGGATAATCTTCATATTGCAAATATCACTTTTGTGCGAAAGATATCAAAGGATTGAAACGGTACAGCATCGTGAATCCTCCTCTATGCCGATTTGCTCTTTGATTGTCACAAACGCTGGAGAGCGGTTGGCAAGGTCTATTCAGACTCTTCAAAGGAAATATTCCTTGATTATTGAGTGGCTGTCAAGAGCTTTACCTGTTTTTTTAGTATATGTTTAGCGATTTAGCTTTTTAATATATGGTATATTGTTTTTTTTTCTATGAAATAACTGCCAGCACGCCTCAGAGGGGTAGGGTCGCCGATGTTTCATTGATAGGGGTGTGCCATTCGGCACATGGGGAGAGTTCTATAGCTCTGACACGCAGGACATTAAGCAGACAAAGGCTGGCGGGCGCCTTATATCCCCGTCCTGAAGGACTGGGCTTTACGGCGCATTTTGGTAATCAGACTTCCTGTGACGCTCTCCCTCCATGCATACAGTCTGCAAACTGCATCTTGAGGGAGCAAGGGAATATCGTCTTTTGTTTGTAGAATCAAAAGATATTACTTGTGCACTTTGTACGCAGGTGAACCTGAAAACAGGAACAAACAACTACCATAAACAACTAGGAACTGACCCAAAAGGTCTATGCTGCAGTGGCAAACCAGATCAGTCAGCGCGGCTATACGGCCCCTGTGGATGTCCTGATGGAAATAGGCATCCTGACCAAACAAAAGTACGAGGAGTGGCGCAATGGTCGCGTGGACTATCTCGAACGTGTCTGCACAAGCAATCTGAGCAAGCTCTCCCTTGCGCCATGCACGAGATTCGCTCCTGTGCGTAGAAAATGGGCCTGAAACCCTCGATTAGCCAGTACAGGCAATGGGGCGGGAAGGGAGCAAAGCGCCCGTTGCGCTTCAGCAAGAGCGGGAATCCGGGAATAGAGAAGTGGTACGCGACGCACTTTGTGGACGAAAAGAGAGTCGCGGCCCTGAAGGCACAGCAGCAAAAAGCCCCGGAGGGTGAGTAGGCATCTCTGTGGCTGTCCTTGGCCTTTTTTCACAAGGAAACAGTCATTTTGGGCACAGGGCCTTGAGTTTTGCAAGGGACGGGGCTATGCCTTTCCTTCCCACAATGCACAATATACCGGTGCTGGCCCGAATATGCCAGCGTGTGACCGGTTTTCCTTCTTCATCACGCAGGCCAAGGTTTCCCAATGTACATGATCTTTGCCTCCCTGGCACCCATCTTCCTCATCATTTTTGTTGGCTTTATCATAGAAAGAATCCACTACCTGCCCGAGAGTACGGGTGATGGCCTAAGCTACTTTGCCATCAACATCTGTATTCCCTGTCTGCTCTTCCACATCATGTCCACAACAACACCAGAACAGTTTTCGCAAGGCAACTGGTGGCTTGGCATGATTGGCTCACAGGTGGGAGCACTTGCGCTCTTCTTCTGCCTTGAGAGATATTTGCGCAAAAAGGATGTGGGCCCCTCCATGATCTCCAGCCTGTCTTGTGTGTTCTGCAACGCTGGCTTTGTGGGCCTGTCGGTCATCATCAATCTCTTTCCCGACAATCCCAAGGCCCTGAGCGGGGCAGGGCTCTCGGTTGTTGCCTGCAACGTGGTGGTTGTCATCGGCCAGATGGTCATGCTCGGCTGGTCACGGCAGAAAAAAATGCCGGACGGAAGGCACATCAACTTTGTCATACCCTTGCGCATCCGCATCTGGCGCTTCATACGCCGCTTCATCCTGGGCAATTCCCTTGTCATGGCAACCGTTTTCGGCCTGTCCATAGCCTTTCTGGAAATCCCCCTCTGGGAGCCCCTGGACAAGGCCTGCGCCATGCTTGGCTACGTGTCGCCCACCTGCATGCTCTTTGCCCTGGGGTTTTCCCTGCGCAAGAACTTGAGGGAAGCCTTCAAAAGCCACAGCATATCCCTGGGACACCAGATTTGGATGATGGGCTGGCGCCTTGTGGGCCTTCCCCTGGTCACGCTGGCTGCCTTGAGCCTTTTGGACTGCGATCCGATCATGATCACTGTGAGCGTCATCATGATGGCTACCGGCACGGCCGTCATGGTCGCCTCCCTGGCCCAGGTCTACCAGGCAGTTCCCGGGCAGGCCTCACTCACAGTGGCCGTGACCAACATTTTGAGCCTCTTTTCCCTTATGGGCGCCATCTGGCTCTTGACCTGGCTTGAACTCATGCCCCCCATGGCAGCCCTGTAGACCGAAGACAAATGTCGTCCCGAAGCCTGGGCAAAAGAGTAGCTTGATCCGGCCTTTGGGCAACGCTATACCCTGGGTATCCATCAAAAATCCATTGCCTGAAGTCAGGCAGCAAGCACGGTGCGGACAATAGCTCTTGCTCTGCGCCCAATCCAAATCACAAGGAGAAGAAGATGGCAGACATGAAAGCGAAGTATCTTGGCGGCCTGCGTGTCGAATGCACCCATATTGCCAGCGGCACGACCATCATCACCGACGCACCCGTGGACAACCACGGCAAGGGCGAAGCCTTTTCGCCTACGGACCTGTGCTCCACTGCCCTTGCCACCTGCTGCATGACCATCATGGGCATCTACGCCCAGCAGCACGACGTGGACATCACGGGCACGGAAATCAGCATCACCAAGACCATGAGCGCCAATCCCCGCCGCATAGGCAAGATCCAGGTCATCTTCGATATGCCCGACAGGGAATACACGGACAAGCAGAAGGCCTCCCTTGAGCGCTGCGCCCACACCTGCCCCGTGCATTTGAGCCTGCATCCCGAAACAGAGCAGGAATTTGTTTTCAACTGGAAGAAATAGGCTTGCACTGCCCCGGGCCGCAGAGGTCCCGGAAAATATATGCCCCGTTTAGCCAGGGCTTTCTTGGCGAAACGGGGCTTTTTTCATGCCAGACGTGGCATGGGAAAGGGCTTTGTTTTTGCCTTGCTACGCGCCCCAGGCAGCGCTGTTTTGCGCGTAGTAGCGCTTGACCTTGCGCAGGGCTGTGGGGATGTCTATGCCCTGCGGACACATGTTGTCGCACTTGCCACAGTTGAGGCAGAGGTCTGCCTCCTGCCAACTGTTGCGCAGCATGAGGTCGTAGTTTTTGTCGTGGATCCCGCCGGTGATGTTGAAGAGTTTTGTCGTGTTGTAGATGGTAAAATTGTCGCGGATGGCGATGTAATGTGGGCAGGAGCAAAGGTTGCACTGAGTGCAGGGGATCTCGAACTGATCGAAGAGATACTTGCGCACCTTGTCGATGACAGCCAGCTCCTCGCAGGTGAGCGGTGTTTCGGCTTCCTCTGCCAGGCGCAGGTTTTCCTCCACCTGCGCCATGGTGCTCATGCCGCTCAAAAGGAGCGAGAGCTCCGGCTGATCCCATCCCCAGCGCAAGGACCAGGCCGCGGGGGAACGGTCTATGCCGCTCTCGGCAAAGATTTTCTTTGCTCCCTCGGGCAGGGCGTCCGCCAGAAGGCCGCCCATGACAGGCTCCATGGCGACTACGCCAAGGCCCCTTGCATGGGCCTTGCGCAGGCTTGCAAGGCCAGCCTGGAAGTTCACGTCGTAGTAGTTCATGACGTGCTGGCAAAACGACCAGTCGTAGTAGTCCAAAACCTCGTCGAAAAGCGCAGGCTTGTCGTGGAAGGAGAAGCCCACGTAGCGCACCTTGCCGCTGGCAAGGGCCTTGTCCAGGAAGTCGCCGAGATTTTGCTGCAAGAGGTTTGCCCAGCGCGAAGAATTGATCGTGTGGACAAGATAGAAGTCCACGTAGTCCGTCCCAAGGCGCTCCAGCTGTTTTCAAGGAAGGAGTCCATGTCCTCGCGGCTCTTCACAAGCCAGATGGGGAGCTTTGTTGCCACAAAGACCTTGTCGCGGCCCACTTCCTTCAGCACCTTGCCCACAAAGGGCTCGGAGGAGCCGCCACCCTCGAGGCTCGTGCTGTGGTAGGGCCAGCTTGTGTCGAGGTAGTTCACACCGTTGTCGATGGCGTGGCGCACAATCTTCATGGCAGCGTCCACATCCACCACCCCGTAATCGTTGTTCACAACCGGCAGGCGCATGTTGCCGTAGCCAAGGACAGACACCTTTTCGCCTGTCTTGCCAAAAGTTCTGTAAAGCATGTTCTTTCCCTCCTCTTTGGGGTTTGGAAGACATGTACTACAGATTCTTTCGCTTTTGGCACACACGTTTCTTCTCAATGATTGCCTGATTGTGGCAAAGAAGGCCCTTTGGGCAGCAAAAAGGGCAGCCTTTGTGGCTGCCCGAAAAGAAGGAAGAAGTGAGCCCTAGCGCGTTGCAGGCTGGCCCTTGGCCATGGCCTTTGCGCGAAAGACGTGTGCGCCTGCACCCGTTGGAGGATTGCCACTCACGATGAAGAGTTCGTCTGTACCAGGCACAAGGGCAAGGCTTGTCGTGAGAAGATGTGCGCCGCTGTCCCTGCCCGGGAGAAGGATTTGCCCCTTGGGAATGCCCAAGGCATCGAAGACAAGGACGCGCCCATGGCCGTACATCGCAACGTAGACGTTGCCTGCCTCGTCCACGCGCAGGGAGTCCGGAGCAGGGCCGGCAAAGCGGTAGGGAATGCTTGTCCCAACTGGTGTGATCCTTGTGGGTGTTGCAAGGTCCACACGGTAGAGCTGGCCGCGGGCAAATTCTGTCACCCACAGGGTGTGGCCATCCTTCGAGAGGCCCACGCCGTTGGCCTGGGCAAGGCCTGTCAGTACTGGCGTGATTGTTTTGCCGTCCGGGGCGATGTAGTACACGCCGCCTGCGGGATCCGTGGCAGAGCCCCTGAAGTCTGTGAAATAGAGACCGCCGTAGCTGTCAAAGGCGAGATCGTTGGGAAGATAGCCCTTGTCCGGGCCCACTATCGTCTCGAGTTTTCCGTCCGCTGTCAGGGCGTGTATGCTGCCCCTGTTGTTGTCCAGGTTGATGGCGGCAATGAAGAGGCGCCCATCCTTGTGCAGGGCAAGGCCTCCGGGGGCCACTGTGTCGAAGCGCACAAGGACGCTTGTCTTTTTGTCAGCGTCGAGGCGCAGCACCACGCGCCTTGTCACATCGCAAAAGAGCAGGTTGCCCTTGCCATCGGATATGGCTCCTTCCAGGGTGTGGCCTTCGCTGCTCACCTGATGGTAGGGCACAGCCTGCATGGCAGGGAGATCCCGTTCAGCCAGGGGAAGAGGTGCAAGGCTCGTGGAGACAGGCCAGGCGGCAAGAGGGGCAGGTCCTGCCTTGTCTGTTGGGGCAGGCTGTTCGGCATGAACCTGTGCCGCAAGAGAAAGACAAAGGACACAGGCAGGAAGAATGTGTTTCATCAAAATAGGGTAAATCGGCGCCGGGATTTTTGTCTGATATGGAGAGTGCGCCGCCTCCGGGCTGCTCTATGCGACAAATTCTCCCGGCCCGCAACAAAAAAAGCTTGTCCTGTGTCACATGGTACGCGACGCAGCGTGGGGCAAGAGACAGTCGGTCCCAGAGCCCTATTGCTCAATTTCCCTGTAGTTCCAAGCAAGGAGCAGGGAGAGCAGGGCGCAGATGGGGTAGACAAGGAAGGAAAGGGTGAAGGCCGATCCTTCAGCGATCCCTTGGGACGCAAGGTATTCGAGAAGCGAGCCTATGCCCTGCTGCATGAGAGCCCCGCCTATGAGCGGAAACATGTTGATGAAGCCGCAGACAGTGCCTGAGAGGGCAAGCGGAAAGAGGCTCTTTGCGCCGTCGAAGATCACGGCAACGCCGCCTGTGGCTGCCGTTGCGAGCAGGAAGAAGAGCGCGCAGAGGATTGGAGCAGAATAGCCCTCAAGGCCGGTCGCAAGGGGGATGGAAAGGAGCGTGCTTGCGATGGAGAGGCCAAGGAAGACGGGCTTTCTTTTGCCCGTAGCTGCGGCTATCCAGGTGAAGATGGGGGTGGTGATGATGGCAATGGCAGCCGGAGCCAGCACCCATCCAATGGTTGTGGCGTCCATGCCTGCTACGCATGTCAGGTACTGTCCTGCCCACAGGCCCACAAAGGAGAAGTAGAAGCCGCCCTGCAAGAGGTACCAGAAGCCGAGCAGCCAAACCTGGCGGTTGGAAACTATGGTCTTGAGCATGCCCGCTATTTCCCTGCGCCGCAGGGGCACTGTGGCGGAGTGGTTTCCGGGCGGGGCATCGCGCACTATGATATGGACAAGGACGGCCAGAATGCCCAGAAGGGCTGCCATTCCCAGGAAGGGCACTCGCCAGCCAAAGGCCTCGGAGAGGGTCGCAACCGGTGTCGTGGCAGCCCAGTAGCCGAGGCTGCCCACCACAAGAGCCAGGGCCGTCATTCTGCCGAACAAATGTACCGGGAACCAGACGCTGATGAGCTTCATGAGCGGAACCGACACGAACGAGAGCCCAAGCGCAGTGAGAACGCGCCCTGCGCAGGCAGTGAAAAGGCTTTCCGAGAGGGCAAAGCAGAGTGTTCCCGCTGCGGCAATGACCAGGGCAAGGCTCATGCAGCGGCGGGAACCTGCCGTATCCACAAGAATGCCTGAGGGAATCTGCAGCGCCGCGTACGTCCAGGAATAGGCTGCGCCCAAAAGCCCCAAGGCTGCTGCGTCTGCACGAAGGGTTTGAGCCACGTCGCCGGAGACAGTGGCAAGGCCGACCAGCTGCAGTGAATTGAACAGCTTGGCCGCAGCCATGACGCAGAAGATGCTCCACGCACAGGTGAGGACGGATTTGGACATGGATGGCTCCCTGAAACGACAGAAGGGAAAGAAACTGTGTCTTTTCTTCTACGGCCGATGCTTCTGGGAGGCAATGGGAAAAGGGCTCAAGAGGCGTTGACGCCGTTTTCAAGAGCGCATAGCTTGTCCAAAGCGACCCCGATTGCTCTGGTTTCGAGTCACGGGGTAAGCTTGAAGGGCCGCTCTTGCCTATTGCTGGGGAACCGTGAGACGCGCCCCGACAACGCCGACAAGAATCAGCAGCAAAAAGCCTGCCTGCGGCAGCGATATGCGATCCTGGAACAGGAACATGCCGCCGACTGCGACGCCTACGGAGCCGAGACCTGTCCAGATGGCATATGCCGTGCCCGCGGGCAGGGAACGCATGGCGTAGGCCAAGAGTCCCATGTTGAGAAAGCTCAACACAATGGGAACAAGGGCTGCCAGCTGGGGACGCGCAGTTGTTGGGACCCACTTGAGACTCAGTCCCCAGAGGATTTCCGTGACGACAGCGATCAAAAGGGCAATCCATGCCATAATACATGTGCTCCTTGCGGCTTGCTTGGTTGCACGAGCAAGCGGAAGCCAGAAGATCCTACTCGCGTTCCTCCCGCAAGGAGGTGATGGAAGCTGTCTATCAGCAGTGCGGAAAAAGGGCAATACCGTTTTGGCCTAAATTCCCGGGTCGTCTAACATATTCTACGCTCGCAGTAAGCTCTTTCTAACGAACAATACCTTGGTTAGTATTTGATTTTGCTTAAAAAAATTATTTTATTTAAGCAAAATTTTCTTGACATTTTGTAGACTATTTTATATAATACTTGGCTATTAAAATAGTCTACGGAGGTAGATATGATATATAGGCATCTTATCGTAGCCACGCCCAGGGGCTGCTATGTTCAAAAAGTCCACGACAAGAAGACCGGAGAAGTGACTGAGCTGAAGGTCTACCTCTACACTGAGCATTTCCGTAACAGGGCAAACGGCAATATGCCCTCACACAAATCCAAAGCGATTGGCTCTTGTGTTTCAACTGCTGATACATCCAGGATGTATCCTAATGACAATTATTACACACTAGTAGATACAAACATTCCAGAGAGTGTCCTTGAAGTGCGCCGTGAGGCAGAAGCAAGGAGGGCTGCGAGACAGCCCAAAAATAGGGTTGAGGGCGCGCGGACAAATCAGGCAAATGTTTCAAATCCCATGCAAGCTGTCCTGTTCGAAGGAGAACAAGTAGTCCAGGGAACAGCCCTGTTGCTTGGGTTGCTGGCAGACAGGATAGGTATAACGGACGCGTTAAAAGTGGCCTTGCAGGGCAATTCTCAGTTACTCTGGGCAATCATGGCCATAGCCGCCATGTTTTGCGAAGGACAAAATGCCTTGATGCATTTGCCCGACTTCATTTCTCGTAATTTTGCTGGGGCATTGAACATGGATGACCGTCGTGCCAGCGAAGTGTTCTCAGCTATCGATCGCGGTATCAAAAAAAGGTTTTTTGTCGAATGGATCAAGAAACACAATCAAAAGGAGGGTACTGTATTCTATGACGTTTCGTCTATTTCAACATATGCTCAGGACATAGAGATTGCCGAGTACGGATATAATCGTGATCATGAGAACCTGCCGCAAGTTAACATAGGTTTACTTGTAGATCAAAAAAGCAGACTTCCTCTCTACTTCTGTCTATACAATGGTTCGCTTAATGACGCTACTCAACTACCGTATGTTTTACAAGATCTTAAGGAAATGGGTCTGTCAATAGGGTTAATCTTTACTATGGACAGGGGATTTGGTGACTCTAAGCGAATACATTTCTTGCATAGTCTTGGTTTCAAGCTTCTTGTTGGCATATCCTTATCACGCACTAAAAGTTTATATGAACTAGTAGATATTGCAATTAATAATAACAGTCATATATCAATTAATAATATGCTCCCTGATTTTGAAAACACATTTGGTCTTAAACAAGAATATACTTATAATGGTGTTAAAGGTGTTTTAATGTTCTTTTTTGATAAAAATCGGGCTGCACTTGATAGTACAAAAGTTTGTCATGCTTATAGAAATCTGAATGATAAAATAAATGAGCTTGAAGAAAAATATCGCGATAAACCTTGTAAACTCCCTGCTAAGGAAATATTTAAATTTAAAAAATTTTTCTCTGTTACTGAGGATAGTTCTTCTTCATATGGATGGAAAATTAGTCATGATGATGAAAAATTTCGTTTATGGTATAATAGATGTGGTTGGTTTTGTTTATTTACAACTGATATTTCATTGACACTAAATGAAGCTTTGTTAAATTATCGTGATAAAGAATGTATTGAATGTACCTTTGATACAGGGAAAAATACTATGGATGCACGCAGACTACGTACACATAATGATTATACTGCTGAAGGCAAAATGTTTGTACAATTTATTTCATTGGCGTTATTTAATTGCATGTATAGTGCTTTAGCTTTATTAAAAAAGGCTGATACGAAACACTTTGGAAAATTTACAATGAAGCAATTGGTTCAATCCTTTGCCAATCTGCAGTTCATTTATGGCAAAGATAAAAAAATAAGACTTTTAAAAGCACCTACCGCACTACACCAGAAGCTTCTGGATGCATTGGGGATAAGTGTTGAGCAGTTTAAGGTAGATGCTCAGGCAGAGCTCCCCTCAAGCTAAGCTGCCTCGGTTTGTGTACTATCTTGCTTCGGGAATTTAGGAGATAGCCAACTTGTTTGCCTGAGCTGGACATGGCCCCTCCTGGTTGTCCGATAGTGCTAGGTCGTGTTGACAAAATCAAAAATCAGCCAATCTGACTTCGACTTTGCCATAAGAGGTTATATTTCATACTGTATCACTCCAGTTTACCAGAGCGGTCCACA
>NZ_NFJC01000057.1 GCF_002159665.1 Desulfovibrio sp. An276 | reverse complement strand
AGTGCCTCAGAGCCAAGAAAGCCTTGTTTAGTTGAACCGCCGTGATACGTGACCCGTACGTCCGGTGGTGTGGGAGGTTGGGGCGAGCGATCGCCCCCGCCTACCCGATCTGTCTGCCAGCCATGGTCGGCCCATTGTCTAGGGCGCGGGAGAAAAGCCCTCATCCTCGTTTTCTGCGCTGCAGGGCCCTTCCTCCACAAAGACCTTCTGGCTCTTCCCGGCTTTCCTGACCTTCCTGACGTTCCCCATATTCTCGCAACTCTCGGCCTTCACGCCCCTTTCTTCCCCTTCTTCTACAAGGCCCATCTGCCTGCGCCACATATCGTCAAGGTCAAGGCCCTTTTCGCGAGCCTCGCGCAAGGGTGCAGGAACTGTGGAAAAATCCCTGCCGACAAGCCAGGGCAGTTTTGGCTTCACCCCTTCCGCAAGGTCCAGGATGGCAGACGCCACGCGCTGCGCCTGCGAGGCCATGGCTAGTATGTCCCCGGGGTTGCTTCTCAGGCACTTGTTCCAGGCGCCGATATAGCCTGCACACTTGGGAAGCGCACCCTCAAGGCCGAAGGCCACTGTCGCAAAGGCAGCAAAAAGCTCTGCCCGCAGCTCCTCGCGGGCGTATTCGTCCTCCCCGAAGCCTCCGCCAAGGACCCTGTCCTCCCTCCCCCTTGCGCCTGTCCAGTGGAAGAACTCGTGGCAGAGGGTCGCGTAGTAGATGGCAGGATTGTCGTAGCTCTCCCGTGGCGGCATATGGATTGCGTCCTCGCGCTTCGAATAATAGGCGCCGTCCGGGGAATCGTGCACAACCCTTGCCCCGCAGGCTGCTATGGCCCTGTCGAGAAAGCTGTTTTCAAGGAACACCGTGGACCTTTGCACCCGAAGGGGTGGCACGTCCGCAGTGGTGTCCGCAACGGAGTAGACGCGCACGCTCGCAAAGTAGAGTTTCCCCCTAAGCCAGAGCTTGCCGTCCTCCTTCACCTCCAGATTCTTTTCAGGATACGCAGACGGGTCCTCGTCTGGCGCAAGAGGCCGTCCCTGTCCCCTGCGCGGCGTCATCACAAGATAGGGCTTTGCGCCTTCCTTGAGGCGCGCTGTGTTGCCCTCCCTGTCCTTCAGCTTCCCAAGGGAGCGCAGGGTCAGGAAGCGGCAGTCGTTTTGCCCCCTGGTCCTTGCCTGTGCAGTGAGGGAAATCGCGTTCACGCCCGAGTAGCGATTCCCGTAGATGATGTTTTGCGGTGGTACCCAGGGCCTTGCAAGCCCCAGGTCCCGTTCCGTTTTTCCCTCGCGTATGAGGCCCACTATGCTTGTCGCAACCTCCCTGATGAGCCTGTCCGCAGCCGATGTTTCCCTTATCTTGCGGCCCCTTGGGGCTGTCCTCCTTTCCGCCATGCATTGTACGACTGTTGCCCGTTTTTGAACCTCGACCCCAAGCCAAATGTCTGCACGTATGCATCAGACAAGGTAGCGCCTGGCTGCGACAAGGCGTTTTTTCCCTGGCGCAAGCCTTGAGACAATGACACCCTTGCCACGACCTGCCGCGTGCACAAAATAGCCCCGTGCAAGGTACATCCCGCAGTGCCAGCCAGAGGGCGAGACCCTGGAGCTGAAAAGGAGCACGTCTCCGAAGGCAAGTCTTTGCCCTGCCCTGCGGCCCCCGCGCCCCTGTTCAAGGGCAGTTCTGGGAAGGAGAAGGCCTGCACAGCGGTAGAGCCACTGCACAAGGCCCGAACAGTCAAAGGCGTTTGGTCCCCCGGCGCCCCACACATACGGTTTTCCAAGGGAAAGGCGCACTGCAAGGGCAAGCCTTTTGGCTGCCCTGTCCCTTGTCATTCTTCCCTGGCCGTTCGTACCCGGTGTTTCGCCTGCCCCAAGGGCAAGGCCAGGAAAAAGAGCGTACAGGAGCAGGGCAGCGCACAGTGTTCTGCGTTGCATACTTGCCTCCAATATCTTCTTGCCTCGCTTTAGGCAGAAATTTCTGTCGCCCTGGGTGCCGCCTGTCTGACTTGTTGGTAGCTGGCCCCTTTCTTCAGACAGTGACAGCTTCTTGCCGCACGCAAGACTTTCATAAAATACAGGCATGCCGCAATGAAAGTCAAGATATCCCGAGACGGAGAGTCCAAATACATTTTTGTTCATAAGTTTCAATACCATACAGGCAAGACCCGTGAAACGGGGCTGCAAGACCCTGCCCGGGGAAAAATTTTCTTTGCCTATGTGTTGACAGGTCAGGAAAAATATGACAAAAGGGGTTTCGGACAAGGGATGCCGCCCTCGGGGTGAAGGCGCGCATCCGTTCATCCCATGGCAAGTGCCCCTGAGGAGAAGGTGCTTCAGCCAGCGGGTTCGCAGCCTTGTTCGTTCGCAGGACGATTCGAAGAATCTTCGTATGGGGAATCATCGCATGGATTCTTCATATGGATTCTTTGTTTGGACGCACGCGACATTTGTGTGACGATATGGCCTGTCGCCAGACTGTCACGCTATTGTCCGGGATCCGACACCTGCCAACCTTAAGGCCATTGGGCATGAGCACACTTAACGCAACATATGGATTGTGGGCGTCTTTCCCCACACGATCCCGGGTGACAAGCCCTGTCTTTTCCCGCGTATATCGGGAAGGGGTGGTGCCTTCTTCCTGCCACGGGTCGTCCCATGTGTCGCGTACCCTTGTGTGCCCTGCCCTGGCTTCATGGAGATATTCATGCACGAAACATCCACGCAAGATACCAGGGTCGACTTTTCCTCCGGGTCATGCGGCTTTCGCTGCTCCTGCCCCGGAACCCCATATGCCTTTGACGTTCCCCTCATCCTGGTCGGGCTCATGGTGCTTGTGCAGACAGCCCTTGTCTGCGTTCTGGCCTTCAACCATCTCGACCGCACGGCCAGGGGCCCGGAGAGAGGGACGTACACACTATCCGACACTGCAGGGAAGCCCGCGTCCGGGGCTTTCACGCATGCGGGAGGTGCTGCCGTGGTAACGGGCCAGGTCCAGGGCACGCACCCCCACGCCTCTTCTTCCGGCCCCGCCGTGCCAGTCACGGACGCGGCGGGGTACGAAAGCGGAGTTTTGCAGGGCCCTGCAACGCGTCTTGACACGCAGTTGCAAGGACATATTGTTCAGGGTGCAGGGCATAAGCGCTTCAGAGAGGCAATGTCTGGCACAATGCCAGGCTCCGACCTCGAATCCGCTCTCGCAGCGCTTCTTGCCCGGTATCCCCATGCCGAACTGCATAACCTGAGGGCTGGCACTGACGATGAGGTGAACCCCATTCCCTTTGGGGCCCGCAAGGCCTTCGAGGCCCAGGCCTATCCTGCCTTGCGCATAACAGCCGAGGGCAGGGAACACAAAGTTCCTGATATCGACACAAACATGAACCCCCGCGACCTCGAGGCCATCCTTGCAAAGCTCGCCTCTGCAAGGACAGTTTCCAGGGCCAGGGTGGACGAGCTTTTGGCGCGTGTTCCGGGTGTCCTGCTTGCAAAAGACAAGGACAAGGCCCTCGACAGGACGATGGCACTTCTGGTCTTTACAGAACCCGATTGCCCGCACTGCAAAAGGGCCCAGGGCCTTTTGCAAGGCCTTCCTCTTTCCTTCCCTGTGCTTCTCATGCCCGTGGGAAGCGGGCCGTCAAGCCTTGCCCTCTACACAAGGGAAGGTACAAGACCTTCCCAGGGCGAGCTTGAGCTGGTCCATTCCTGGCTGGGTCTTGCCTCGGACTGGTTTGTCGGCACATGCGGCGCAAAGACCTTTGTTCCCACCTTCTTGTGGATCAGGGACAACGAGGCGCGCATGGGAACCTTAAACTCACGCGAGCTTCTTGTCCTTTTGGCAATGCTCAATGCGCAAGGGACAACGAGCGCGCAGCCGCTCCCAAAGGGCGGCGCCGCGCACGAACAAGCCGGCCTGTCCCGGGCAACGCAGTCCAAGCAACCATCCAACCTGCAATCAAACCCAAAATCCAACCCATAACAACCAATCAAGGAGTATAACAATGGACATTCAGCTTCATCATTTGAGCAACGCGGACAAGGAAGCCTTTGTGGAAGGCTTTGCCGCTGCCGCAGCCATGGACTTTCCCCATTTCGATGCCGAGCGCGACGCTCTGCGCGATGAACCCTGGAGCAGGCCCTGGGAAAACGGCCCCCTCACTCTGGTTGTGCGCGACAAGACCATGCCCAGCGCCAAGACGCTTGGCAGGCAGTGGTTCTGGATCGTGCGCGAGGACATGCTGCTTGAGGCAGCAAGCGAAGTCTTGCCCCATCAGCCTGTCTACGCCATGCCCTGCTAAAGGCCCTTGTCCCAACCCCAGGCAAATCAAAAAAAAACTCAACCCCAGGCTTTTCGCCAAAAAGCGGCTTCGTGAAAAAGCAATGGCGAAAGGCATGGCACAAGACCATCAGCTGTTCCCGGGACAAAAAAGCGTTCCCCGGGAACACGCGCGGGGGTGCACGCGCAAGGACTGCGAAAAAAAGCCTTGCCCATACCCCTCAAGGCCGCAAAGCCACTTTTTCCAAGGACCATGTGCCCAAAGCACTGTGGGCAACATCCCTTGTCACCTTGTCCGGATCCCTGGCGGGAACCATCGTTCCCTCGTCTTTCCCCATTTTGCGAGCAACAAAAAGGGGATCCTTGCCGCATACCCGACGAGGATCCCCAGCGTGAGGATGATTGTGCTATGCTATTTTTTCATGGCACGCAGTCCGTTTGCGACCACGAGGAGCGAGGTGCCCACGTCCGCGAACACTGCCATCCACATGGTGGCGTTGCCAGTGAAGGTGAGGACAAAGAAGAGGGCCTTGATGCCCAGGGCCAGGGCTATGTTCTGAACCAGGATGGCGTAGGTTGCGCGGGAGAGGGCAATGAATCTCGGTACTTTGCGCAAATCGTCGTCCATGATGGCCACGTCCGCGGTCTCGATGGCCGTGTCCGTGCCGCCCTTTGCCATGGCAAAGCCCACGCTTGCCCTGGCAAGGGCCGGGGCGTCGTTGATGCCATCGCCAACCATGCCGACCTTGCCATCTCCTCCAAGCCTGTCTATGACAGCCAGCTTGTCCTCGGGCAGCATGTTGGCGTGCACCTCGTCAACGCCCACCCTGTCGGCAATGACCTTCGCAGTGTGCTCGTTGTCGCCAGTGAGCATGATGGTGCGCACACCAAGGCGTCTTAAGTCCTGAAGGGCCTCGAGGCTTGTCTCCTTCACGGTGTCCGCCACGGCTATCAGTCCTTCAACCTTCGAGCCCACAAGGGCCACAACGCTCTTGCCTTCCTTCTCCAGGGCAAAGAGCCTTTCTTCTATCGCCTTCGAGCACTTGCCAAGGCGCTCCACCATGCGGTGGTTGCCAAGGTACCATTTGTGCCCGTCAATGACACCGCAGATGCCTTCGCCAGGCAATGCCTCGAGCTCTTCCACAGCCTGCAGGGAAGTTCCTGCCTCTTCGGCAGCCCTTGCTATGGCTCCGGAGACAGGGTGGTCGGAGCGGGAGGCAAGGCTTGCAGCAAGGATGTGCACCCTCTCCCTGTCAAGGTCGCCCATGGGAACAAGATCCGTCTGTTCCGGCCGCCCGCGGGTGATGGTGCCAGTCTTGTCGAAGGCTATGGCCTTCAGAAGGCGTCCCTGTTCCAGAAACATGCCGCCCTTGACGAGTATGCCGCTCCTTGTGGCAGCAGCCATGCCGCTCACAATGCTCACTGGCGTGGAGATGACCAGGGCACAGGGGCAGCCTATGACAAGCACGACCAGGGCCGTGTAGACTGCCGAGGAGACGGGTGTTGCGGTGAAAAGGGGCATAAGGACTGCCACTGCAATGGCGACAAGGAAGACTGCAGGCGTGTAGTACCTTGCAAAGGCGTCCACAAAACGCTGCATGGGCGCGCGGGTGGCCTGCGCCTCCTCCACTGCGTGGATGATGCGCGCAAGGGTGGAGTTGGTGGCAAGGGCCGTCACCTCGAACTCGAAGGAGCCAGCCTCGTTGATGGTGCCGGCATACACCTGGGAGCCCTCGGACTTTTCCACAGGCATGGACTCGCCCGTGATGGGCGCCTGGTTCACTGTGGAGTGGCCGCTTGTGACAACACCGTCCAGGGCAACCTTTTCGCCTGGCCGCACGCGCACGATGCTTCCCACTGCCACCTCGCGAATATCCATGGCCAGCCAGCTTCCGTCTGCCTGCCGCACCGTGGCCCTTTCGGGGGCAAGGGCAAGCAGTTCGCGGATGGCGTTGCGGGCCCTGTCGAGGGACTTTGCCTCTATGGCCTCGGAGAGGTTGAAGAGGACCATGACCATGGCAGCCTCGGGGAACTGGCCTATGAGGACAGCGCCTGTCACGGCAACAGCCATGAGGGCGTTCATGTTGAGGTTCAGGTTGGAGACTGCAAGCCAGCCCTTCTTGTAGGTCGAAAGGCCTGCCAGGGCTATGGCAATGACCGAGAAGGCGAGTGCCAGCACGTCCATCAGGGAAAAGCCCTGTACTGTGAGAGAGGCCACGTCTATCCCGAAGGGTTTTGCCTGCCAGGTTTCCACAAGGTGGAAGACCTCGGAGAAGGCAGCAAGAATACCTGCCACGCAAAGCTTCTTCCAGGGAATTTTGGGCGTCTCGTCTGCCATGCTTGCTGCCTTGTCGCGCACAAGGCGAGCTCCCATGTTCAGGGAAGCAAGAATCTTTGAAATGTCCGGCAAAAGCCCCGGCCTGTGGGTCACGGTGAGCATGCGGGTCATGAGGTTGAACTCAAGGTTCGTGATGCCGGAGATGTTTGCAAGCTTTGCGCGGATAAGGCGCTCTTCCTCGGGACAGTCCATGCCCGCCACGTTGAAGACCGAGGTCTCGTCTGTGGCTATGGCCTCTGGCGTCATGTCTATGGCCTTCAGGGCCTCTTCTATGACCGTGGTTGAGGCAAGTGTATGATTCACTGTAAGCACGCGCTGCATGAGGTTGAACTCAAGGCTCGTGATGCCGGAAATCCCGGCAAGCTTCTTGCGTATGAGGGCTTCCTCCATGGGGCAGTCCATGTTCACGATGCGGTAGATGGCGCGGGTGTCCGATGCCGAACCCAGGGCAGCGTAGTCCAGCTCCTCCATGGCCGCATGCTCGTGGCAGCAGCAATGGTCGTGCGCATGATCGTGTGCGTGTTCATGGTCATGAGCGTCGCAGCAGGCATGCTCATGCGCGTGTTCATGCGCATGGTCGTGGGTTTCACAGCATGCGCGAACGTGCTCGTGGGCATGATCGTGCGTGTGTTCATGGCCGGAACAGCAGGCATGATCATGGACATGTTCGTGCGCGGCTTCCTCTGCCTTGCGCCTTGCAAGGATCTCGCGCCCTATCTCGCATATATATCCAAGTGGATGGCTTTGCCCGCAGGGGCACAGCGCCGTGGTGGCTTCACTCATATATTCCTCCAAGGTGGCCTGTCGGGAGGGGGTACCGCCCTCCCTTTTTCATCGATAGTGACAGGGTAGTGTCTATAGCAACTATAGAGTCAAGCGACTTTTCGCATATTTTTGAAAAAATTTTTCATCTTGCGGCAAACGTCGTGCAATAGTGTGCGATTTGTGCCTTTTCATCCAACGTGCAACAGACAGGAGACTCATGCAGGCCCTACCGGACAGTCTTGCCAGGGCAAGGGACGCCTACCTTGCCATGCTTGCGCAAAGCCCGGCGAACATCGTGAAAATCCCCCTGGCAAGCCTCACCGGCGAACTTGCGCAGGAACTGTGCCTCAAGGCCGTGCAGCTGGCAGGGGCAGCCCTTGCCCTTTTGCCGGACGCGCTTGTCACCCGCGAGATGTGCCTTTGCGCAGTCTCCGGAAACGGCCTTGCCCTGCGCCATGTTCCAAGGAAGCTTGTGGACAGGGACATGTGCCTTGCAGCCGTGCGTGCCAACGGCCTGGCCCTGCGCTTTGTCCCCTCGCGCCTTTGCGACTGGGATATGGCAAGGGCAGCTGTGGAAAACGACGGCCAGGCACTGGGCCTTGTGCCTTTGAGGCTGCGCGAGCAGGAGATCTGCCATCTTGGTGCAGCGCGCGGGGCAAGCCTTGCCATGATACCCGAGCGCTTTCGCGATCGTATTGTCTGGCAGGGGCTTGTACGCAGCGGGCGTGCCAGCCTTGGTGATGTTCCGCACCCCTTGCGCGACAAAAGCCTCTGCCTTGACGCCCTGCGCCTTGAGGGCACTGCCATCAAGGACGTCCCGGGGAGCATCCTCGACCAGGGGATGTGCGCCTTGGCTGTGCGCACAGAACAATCAAACCCTTAAATCCTAGCAACTTACAACCCCTTTGCACCAAATCGCCTTGGTGCAGGGCAAAATGAGCCGCTCCCACTATGGCAAATCCCACCCCTTTCTTGACGCATCGGCAGACTGTCGATGCGTTATCTTTCTCTTTGGTAGAGGCAACAAGAAAGGGCGATCCCGAAGGACCGCCCTTGAGCAAAAATACGCGTTGCGCAATGTCGCTGGAGATGGTTGCAATCCCTAAGCTCCAGAGGCCGGTAGAGTACTACCTCAAGCCGGACTTAGACAGCGGGTTCCCGCTGTGGACATTGTGAGTATACATGTACAAAGACGCTTTTGTGAAGTCCTCCACCCTACAACCAAAAGCCAAAGTACACATGATAACTTCTCTCGACCCCCTCCTACAGACAGAGCGCCTTGAAACACGGGTAGGCGGCGCTACAATTCTCGTCCGCAAGCTTTTCGGTGGCTCCTACATGCTGGAAGGCCGCAACGCCTCCGGCTGGCAGGTTGTCTGCCAGTATCAGACAACCACAGAGGAAGCGGCGCAAGCCTTCGACAAGTTCGTGTCAGAGTTCCGGGCGTACCTGGATAGACAAAAGAAAAGCCCCGTGGCTGTGAACAATGACCACGGGGCACTCCTCTAGGAGGTGCAGGGTATGAGCACCCTGCAAGGCAACAAGAACACAAGCCGGAAACGATTTCAAGCCCCTGCACCGCAATGGTACAGGGGCATTCTTGTTACCTGGTCTCCGGCGGCGCTTGCCTCCGGAGAACCTCCGACTTGTAGGATTCCTGGCAGTGGTTCTTGTCGAAGAAGAGCAGGCCGTCAATCAGCTTGCGCGGCCATGACCGGACGCCGTCACGGTCATCTCTGAATGCGCGGCTGCTCAGAGTTTCATCGGGCCAGCCGTTACACAGAGCGTTACACAACTGGTCAATGGCAATCAGTACACACTTGCCGTACCCATAGTCTCCCGGCATTAGGCATCGCCCTCGCTTAGTGTGTATACAGGCTGAATGGCTGCCACCGCGTCCTTTGTCTCGCACAGATCCAGTTGATCCTCGTAGGCCTGTCTCTGACCAATGAGGGTACCAGAGATATTGGAGAAGGCAGTGGCCTTTGCGATCACCTTCTGACACAGGAGCTCAAGACTGACACCACGAGCAGCGGCCAAAGGAGACAAGAGCGGGCAGGCAGAAGACGGATCCGAAGTGTATGCTAACGCCTCCTGCTTCTGCTGGTCGAAGGTGAGCAGCTCCCTGTCGGGATATGTCGGCGTCATGGCCTTCAGGGCAGCGTCACACTTCTCGTTGATCTCGGCCAGCTTCTCGGCCTTGACCTCGTCCAGCGTCTTGAGTTCCGGGCCGACAGTGTAGCCATAGAAGACAAGCGTACGCTTCAGGTAGTCCTCACCGCCGGGCTTGCCATTGCTGTAGAGGGCAATCACCTGCTTGCTCGCAGGGGCCTCTGTCACATACTTGGCCTCCTCCACGTCCCAGAGGCGTCCATCATTGATCTTGTACACTATCTCGTTGAGTTCCATGTGGATGTTCTCCTTTGAGCTGAGTCCCGGAGCGGCCTCAGTCGCGGCTCGCAGGGACTCGGGGTTGGTGTGACGGTAAAAGCGGACGATCATAGCCTCGTCCGCATGGCCCATGATATCGGCCACACTCTTGAGGTCCGCGCCCGCGTCCAAACTATGGCTCGCAAAGGCATGGCGAAGGTCATAGGGACGGATGCGCCGCTCTATGCCAGCCCGTTGCAGAGCCTTGCGCCATGCATGGCCGATGTTGCGCACGGACTTGCCGTGGTAGTTGATAACCCAAGGGCACTGGATAGCAGCGTCCTGGATTGACCATGACTGTAGTTGGTCGAGCACATCCCGCCGGATTGGCACGGCTCTCCCCTCTGCCCGTGCTCCCTTGGCAGCTTGCGGCATGCGGAGGACAGCGTGCTCGAGATCCACATCGGACCACCGCAATCTGAAGAGCTCGGAAGGACCAATGCGAGCACCAGTGGCAAGTCCTAAGAGCACAACCCTTTTGACGTGTTCGGAAGCGGAGTTGTAGATCAGCTTGGCCTCATGCAGCGTGGGCGGATCCGGCGTCTGTCGGGGCTGTGCGGCAAGGCGCATGCTGGCAAGCGGGTTGCTGCTGAGCAGGCCCCAGCGGACAGCATGGTTGCAAGCGGTCCGCAACAGCCCTGCCCTGCGGTTGGCAGTGGTCCTGCCCACGCCCCGCTCACGCTGTACCTTCAGAAAAGCGTCCATATCCTCCAAGGTCATACAGTGAGCCTTGCGCTCCCCATAGATATCCCGGATGCTCTTGAGGTGGTGAGCGCAGGACTTGCGGGTGCGCAGGTTCGTCAGCGAGTCCAAGTATCGGTCAATGACGTCGGCCACAGTGATTGACGGGGCTGCCTGTAGTTTGCGCCGTCGTTTTGTGGCCTTGATGATAGCCCGCTCCCGGTCAAAGACTTGGCTTTGTGCCTCGTCAAAGGCTTTAGCCTCTGCCTGCGTCAGAAAAGACCTGGTCCTTGCTTTACCTGACCATGGCTCTTTGTAGCGCACGATCCATGGCTTGGATTTGATTGCCTTGTGAATGATTGCCATGTGGCACCTCCTCCACAGAGGCAAGGGACAATGAGTACAGAAAGCAAGGGATAAATACGGGGAGTGAGGTTTTACGTAAACCAGGCGAC
>NZ_NFJC01000056.1 GCF_002159665.1 Desulfovibrio sp. An276 | reverse complement strand
CCCTCCCCTTGCGAAGCCCCCAACTTTTCCTCACAATTGGCCGCACATTCACCCAAGGATATTCGGCCCATGCACATACTCTTCCTTGCCCCCATACTGCCTGCCCTCTGGCTTGCCTACAAGGCCTTCAGGTCACCCTACCCCTGGCCTGTGCGCCTTTTCCTCATGCTTTTGCCCATAGGCGTCTCCCAGATCTACAACATACAGCGCAGCCTCTTCGGATCACTTTCGGGCCCCAACGTCTCGGCCACAATCCTTGAAGTACAAATCTGGGCCTTTGCCACCATGATTTTGTTCTTCTTCGGCTTGCTCCTTGTCGATTTTGGAAGGCTATGCCTGCGTATCAAACGCTTTCTTGCTGACAAAAAAAAGGCTGGGAAAGAATCAGGAAAAATCACAACGACCGATCCTCGCCTTCCCTCGCGCAGATCCTTTCTTGTCAAAAGCACGGCTCTCGGCATGAGTGTTGCTGTGCCCGCTGGCCTTGTCTCGAGAACAGGTGTTGCAAATGCGGTCACAACACCCATCATCAATGCCTGGAATATTTCCCTGCCGGATCTGCCAGAGGAACTGGAGGGCACACGCCTTGTGCAGCTTGCTGACCTGCACCTTGGCCCCCTAAGCAGCAGGAAGAACCTCGCAACCCTCATCGAGAACATTAACGATCTGAAGCCCGATCTCGTCTGCCTGTGCGGGGATCTCGCGGACGGCTCTCCTGCCTGGCGCAGCGCAGACAATACTCCGAGGGGACGCCTTGCCGAACTCTTTGGGCGTCTCTCCGCAACCCACGGCGTCTATGCTTGCACGGGCAACCACGAATACTACAGCGACTACAAGCGCTGGATGCGTATCTGGAAGGAGCAGGGTATACGCTTCTTGCACAATACAGCCATCCCCCTTCCCCAAAAGGGAGCAAACCTAGTGCTGGGAGGCCTTGACGATCGGGTGAGCGGCACAAGGGGCACCTCGCCCTTCATAGGAATGTCCAAGGACAACAGTCGCTCCTTCCGCGTCCTTCTGGACCACAGGCCGGGTTCTGCCCCTGCAAATGCGGCAACTGGCGCTCAGCTGCAGCTTTCCGGCCACACTCATGGCGGCCAGTGCCCTGGCCTCTCCCGCGTCATAGCCAGGGCCAACGAAGGCTTTGTGCGGGGCTGGTACGAAGTGGGCGGCATGGCGCTCTATGTCACGGCAGGCGCAAGCCTCTGGCCAGGCTTTGCCCTGCGCCTGGGAGTCCCGGCAGAGGCGGCCCTTATCACCCTGCACAAGGGTGAGCGCATCCGCCACACAAAGGCCACAGTCTGATTTTTCCCCACAGCCATCACACGCTTTTTCATATATTATGGGAGGTTCCACATGTTTTCTTCCGTACTCGAAGCCATTGGCAACACACCACTTCTTCGCCTTGAAAAACTCGGCAGGGGTTTGCCAGGACAAGTCCTGCTCAAGCTTGAAAACCGCAATCCCGGAGGTTCCATCAAGGATCGCGTGGCAGCGCACCTTTTACGCGAGGCTCTCCATGACGGAAGCTTGCAGCCAGGCGGAACCATCATCGAGGCCACAAGCGGCAACATGGGCATAGGCCTTGCCCTGGCGGCCCGGGCTCTTGGCGTAAAAACCATCCTTGTCATGCCCGAGTCCATGAGCATGGAGCGTCGCAAGCTCATGGCAGCCTTCGGGGCAGAACTTGTGCTCACCCCTGCAGCCCTTGGCATGAAGGGATCCGTGGACAAGGCAGCGGAGCTTGCCAGAGTAGGCAAGGGCCTTCTCATAGGCCAGTTCTCCAATCCCAAGACCCCGGACGCCCACTACCTGCACACAGGTCCGGAAATTCTCGAGGAAACAGAAGGTGCAGTAGACATCCTTGTGGCCGGCGTGGGATCCGGTTCCACCATCATGGGCACAGGGCGCTATCTGAAGGAGAAAAAGCCAGAGGTAAAGCTCATAGCCCTTGAGCCTCTTGAATCCTGCGTGCTCTCCGGCGGCAAGGCTGGGCCCCACGGCATACAGGGCATAGGTGCTGGCTTCATACCCGACATCTTCAAACCCGAGCTCATGGACGAAATCCTCACCGTGCCCACGCAAAAGGCCATAGAGACGGCAAGGACGCTTTTGCTCACGGAAGGCGTCAACGCGGGCATCTCAACCGGATGCAACGTCTGCGCAGCCCTGGAAGTTGCAAGGCGCGAGGAGAACGCTGGCAAGACCATTGTCACCTTTGCCTGCGACACTGGCGAGCGCTACCTTTCAACTGAACTTTTTGCATAAGAGGAGGGGCGCCTGCCCCATGCGGGGCGGGCGCCCAATACACGTAAAGCTTCATGGTGCCGGAGAGCTCGCCCCAGATGCCAGTCTGCTGCCGAGAGTATGCACACTTCAATGGAGCCCGGGATCTCTCCCGGGATACACTTGGCAAGACTGTGCTGGCCGTCAACCATCTCCTGCTTCAATGGAGCCTGGGATTACTCCCAAGATGCAACAAGAGGTCCTCGGCCACAAGCTTGCCGTCGGCCATGCTTCAATGGAGCCTGGGATTACTCCCAGGATACACCGCTTGCCCAGATACTCATTGACCGCGCCCCTGCTCCTTCAATGGAGCCCGGGATCTCTCCCGGGATACACCTTCCCGTGGGTTGAGCATACGTCACCACGCAGGACCTTCAATGGAGCCCGGGATTACTCCCGGGATACACGCTGCAACGTCATACTGGGGCGCAAGGCCATACTTGCTTCAATGGAGCCCGGAATCATTCCCGGGATACACTCTCTGGCAAGTCGGGCTGTTTCATCTTCAAAGTCCCTTCAATGGAGCCCGGGATCATTCCCGGGATACACCGGTTGTGGACTATGTCCTAGCCCATGACCTTTGTCCTTCAATGGAGCCCGGGATTACTCCCGGGACACACCTTTGCGCGATATCCGAGCGGCCCGAGCTCAGGCTCCCTTCAATGGAGCCCGGGATTACTCCCGGGACACACGAACAGTCCAACGGGGTGTGATTGAGCATTAACTCCTTCAATGGAGCCCGGGATTACTCCCGGGACACACCGTTCTCCAAGTCCACGTCGGACCAGCGCAAGCCCTTCAATGGAGCCCGGGATTACTCCCGGGACACACCGCTACCAGTTTTTACCAAGGCCTGACGCGGGTTGTAAAGCCCATTTTCGACAACCTCCCCCAAAAGCATCCCTTGCACTGCCCATCCGGGGAGCGCCCACAAAAAAATCCTTTTATTCAAAATAGTTGTTCTTGCGACGACTCTACGGTATTTTTGCACCAGATCCCGGTTGTCGCGAATGCCGACAGCATGATCCGCAAAGCCCTGTCCTTCAGCAAGAGGAGTTTTATGCCGCCCCTCATAGACTGGTATTTGGCAGCTCTTGGTGTGCCCCCCTATCCCTATCAGCAGCGCCTGGCCGACTTAGCCTGGCCTGACGTGCTGGAGATACCCACAGGCCTTGGCAAGACCGCAGCCATCGTCATGGCCTGGCTGTACAAGCGACGCCATCTGGACGCGCAAACGCCCAGAAGGCTTGTCTGGTGCCTGCCCATGCGCGTCCTTGTGGAGCAGACAGCAAGGCTTTGTGCGCCAGTGGACCGAACGTCTGCTCGACAAGGGCCTGCTGTCTCATGCCCCTTCCGTGCATGTGCTTATGGGTGGCGACGTGTCCCGCGACTGGGATACAAGGCCCGAAGACGAGGCTATCCTTGTCGGCACACAGGATCAGCTGCTCTCCCGGGCCCTCAACCGCGGCTATTCCATGAGCCACTTTCGCTGCCCCCTGGACTTTGCCCTTTTGCACAATGACGCGTTCTGGGTCTTCGACGAGATTCAGCTCATGGGCGCGGGCTTGTCCACATCCACCCAGCTGGAGGCCTTTCGCAGGCGCTTTTCATGCGCCATGCCCTGCCGTTCCCTTTGGTGCAGCGCAACTCTGGATCCGGGCTGGCTGAACAGCGTCGACTTTGCCATTCACTGTCCGACACCCTCTCTGAGGACTCTGGAAGAAGAGGACAAAATTTTCCCTCAGGTACAGCGGCGCATCCATGCGGCAAAGAAACTCATCCAGCTTGCGGAAGACGACAAAAAGCTTGCCTCCGCCATCCTGGCAGAACATCGCAAAGGAACCCTGACACTTGTGATCCGCAACAGGGTAAAGGACGCAACAGCGCTGTTTGAGGCTCTCCAGAAAAAGAAGCAGCATCCTCCCCTGTCCCTGCTGCACTCCCGCTTCCGTCCGGCCGACAGGGCCCGCGTCCTTGAGGAAGCGCTGGCCGAGCCTGGCGAAGAGGGACGCATTGTGGTCACGACACAGGTAGTGGAGGCAGGCGTGGACATATCCTGTGCCACCCTGGTCACGGACGTGGCCCCCTGGTCATCCCTGGTACAACGCTTTGGGCGCTGCAACAGGGCTGGAGAACTGGACGCTGCCCGCATCTTCTGGCTGGACAGACCCTGCAAGACGGAAAAGGCGGCTCTCCCCTACACGCTGGCCGAGCTCAATGTGGCGCGCTCAAGACTGCTCAAGCTTCAGGACGCAGCGCCCATCCTTTTGCCACACTGCACAGACGCCCCCAAAGCCTGCGCAGCTTTGCGCGCGCCGGATATTCTTGATCTTTTCGACACCACGCCGGACCTTGCCGGAGCGGACACGGATGTGTCGCGCTTCATCAGGGAGAGCAACGACACAGACGTGCAGGCCTTCTGGCGCAGCTGGGAAGGAGCAACGCCTCCATTGGACATGCCCGGGCCGGCGCGTGAGGAACTGTGTCCGGTTCCCCTTGGCGAGATGCGCGAGTTCCTCAAGGCAAGAAAATACAAGGTTTGGATCTGGGACAATCTGGACGACAATTGGCAGGAAGCGGAGCGTGTGCGGCCAGGCTCAATCGTCCTCATCAGGGACACGGAAGGTGGCTACGATCCCTGCCTGGGCTGGAAGGCGGATGTCACACAAAAGGTATTGCCTGTCGAGCAAAGTGTCTCCCTGCCCGCTCCCGCAGGACTCGCCGCCGATCCCGAGAGTCACAGTACACGACAGAGCCTGCAGGAACACGGCGCTCGTACACTTTCTGCGCTGCAGGGACTGCTCTTCGCGCTGGGCAATCCTGTGCCGCCCACTTGTGTTGCCTCACTGCTTGCGGCAGCCTTGCGGCACGACTGGGGCAAGGCCCACAAAGTCTTCCAGGATGCGTGTCAGCCTGCCGAAACAGGCAAGCTGTGGGCAAAGGCCGAAAAAATGCTGCCCTACGCCCGCCCGGGCTTTCGCCACGAGCTGGCCTCGGCCCTTGCCCTGCTGCAAACAGGGCACGACGATCTGACCGTGTATCTGGCAGCAGCACACCACGGAAAGATTCGCCTTTCCCTGCGAGCCTTTCCCAACGAGCAGACAGCGGACGAAGGCCTTCGCAGTGCGCGCGGTATCCATGAAAAGGACATATTGCCCGCAGTCGACGATCTGCCTGAAATAAGCCTTTCCCTTGCCTGCATGGATATAGGCTATTCGGACAACGGGGCCAGCTGGGCCGAGCGCATGCTCAATCTGCTGGACACCTGGGGACCATTCCGTCTGGCCTTTTGGGAAGCGCTCGTGCGCCTTGCAGACTGGCGGGCCAGCGCGGAGGACACAAGCCATGCCTGATATCGCGCTTCACGGCTGTACATCAAGGCCCCTGGCTGCCTATCTCAAGGCTATGGGGATTTTGCGGATCACTGGCGAACAACTGGACAAAGGGGCCTGTGGTTTTTGGCGCAACGGGCTCTTTGTTCTGTCTTCCGATGTCGACAGGCAAAAGCTTTGCGACTTTTTTCTCACTGCCTACATACCGACACCAGTGGTCACGCCCTGGAACGGGGGCAGCGGCTTCTATCCAGGAGACAACAGGGAAGGAATCGATTTCATAGCCGGCTCGGAAAATCCCCGTCTGGCAGCGTATCGGGCAACCATCGCCCGCATACGCAACTGGCCGGAATTCAGAAAACTCGACAGCACGTCCCATCCTGGCGACGCCAAAAAACTGAAAAGGGAAATTCTCGGCAACAGCAAGGCTGCCCTTTTGCAGCGCTGTCGCGCCCAACTGCCAGAGTGCTGCCTTCCCTGGCTTGACGCAGCTTCCATCCTGACCTGGGAAAAACCTGTGTTCGCCCCCTTGCTTGGGACTGGCGGCAATGAGGGGCGTCTCGAGTACTCCAACACGTTCATGCGCAGCATTGCCAGGATCTTTTCCCTGGAGCAGGACGAATGCCGGGCCTTTCTCGAAGCAGCCCTGTTCGGCGAGGCCGTGGGCAATCTGCCAAAGGCCCCTGCAGGACAATTCGATCCTGGGCATGCCGGCGGCTGCAATCAGGCCATGGGACCGGATCTCGCCGATGCGCCCGTGAATCCCTGGGACTTTCTGCTCCTCATTGAGGGTTCGCTCCTGTTTGCCGGAACCCTTGTCCGCCGTGGGGTCGAAGCGCCTGCCGAGGCGTCCTTCCCCTTCTGTGTACGGGAACTGGCGGCAGGCTTTGCCTCTTCTTCGCTCCACGATCAAAGCAGAGGGGAGCTCTGGATGCCTTTGTGGTCGCGTCCTGCCTCCTTGCGGGAAGTGCGCAGCACTTTAGGCGAGGGGCGCGCGAGTGTGGGCAGGCGCCAAGCCCGCAACGGCCTTGATTTCGCAAGCGCCATGGCAACCCTGGGCGTGGAGAGGGGAATCGACGGCTTCGAGCGCTACAGTCTTCTGGAGCGCAGGGGGCAAAGCTACGTGGCGCTTCCTGCAGGCAGGCTCTCCGTGCGCTTTGAGCCGCGCGTTGCCCTGCTTGAACCCATCAGGAGCCTGCTTGAACAGCGCTGTCTTGAAATACAGGAGCCTTCCTCGCTGACAAAGGCCAAGCGCAGGCTTGCAGCTGCGGTCTTTGCCTGTACCCGCACGCCGGACGCTCAGCATTTTCAGGCTGTGAGCAGAGCCCTTGCCCAAATGGACAGTCTTCCTGGATTGCCCGATCTTCTGGCTGTACCCTGTCCGGGACTCTCCTCTGACTGGATTGGAGTCTGTGACAACGCAAGGCCCGAAGTGCGCCTTGCGGCTGCGCTTGCCTCCCTGAAAAGAGGAGCCACATTAGGCTCCTTTCGCGCCCATCTTGCCCCTGTGTCTCCCAAAGCCCCGTTCCGCCGCTGGGACCAGATATCATCCCACTATGTTCCCTGGAGGGGCACTGCCGCCGAGGGCCTTGGCAGAATCTTTCTGCAACGCCTGCTTCTGGCAAGCCGGTACGGTGATGACCCGCTTGAGGCAACCATCAAACTCGCCCCAACCGATCTTGTGCCCCTGCTTGAAGGAAGGATCGACTGGAACCTTTTGCAGGATCTTGCGCGCGCCTTTTCCCTTGTCGAGGACTTCAAAACCGTCCCTCGGTGGCGGGAGCCCCTTGTCGCGCAGCGCCTGCCCCATGCAGTAGCAGTGCTTAAACTCCTGTATACGAGCCTTCCCAAAAATCCCTCGCTGGACAGGGAGCGCCTCCACCCGGAACTGCGCATTCCAAGGCTGATACAGGCAGGCCGCCTTGAGGAAGCCTGCTCTCTGGCAGCCCAAAGGCTGCGTGTCGCCGGCGCCTGCGGACTGTACCTTCCAGAGTCCTTTGCGGAATGCGTCCGCTCCCTGTCCCCGACAGCGATTCTCGCCTGCCTTGCCGTACCAGTGGATGGCTCTGCCCTGCTTCACCTGCTTCACCTTCTTCATCTGAGATAAGGAGTTCATATGCTTGCGGATCGTTGCACATCTCGACGCATACTCGTGGAAGCCGACCTTGTCCCTGTACAGGGACAGCGTTTCCAGCCAACCGGCTTTGCGGATCTGGGCGCAGCCGTCTATACCCTGCCGGACGGGACAAGGATGCTGCTTGTGGAATCTGCGCAATCCATGGCCAACCGTCTGGAAAAGACCATAGTCACGGCAGGCGGCACTGTCATTCCCGAGCTCGAGGGCATCTCCTATGTCAGGACCAAGCTGCAGAGCCAGGACAAGCCTCCCTTCCATACCACGTCCCTGGTGGAGCCGCATCGCCTGGCCTCGCCCTTCATCATGGCCGACAAGGCTTTCCAGGAGGCATTTTGCGCGGAGGCTGGCTATTCCCAGAATACGCCCCTGGACTGGAAGCGCATCAATGCCACCATCTTCAAATACGATGTGAACTCCCTCTTGCACGGCGTGTTTCTTTCCATTGTGAAGGGTGGACGCATCAAGGCTCCACGCCTCATTTCCGCCTTTATCGAAGCCCAAAACGTGCGCGAAGCCGTCTCAGGTGGCGTCAAGAACAGCTTCGATCCCCAGGGGGCCCTGCGCCATCCGGACTATGACAAGGATGTCTACGGCAATGTGCCCTATCAGCGCACGGAATACACGGCAGAACGCATAACCGCCTACTTCAATCTGGACATGGACGGCATAAGAAGCCTGGGGCTTCCATATGAGGCCCAGGAGCTGCTGGCTTGTCTTGGCATCTACAAAATGCAAAGGCTCCTGCACGGGGGGCTGCGCCTGCGCACAGCCTGCGATCTTCGTCTGGAAGGAGAGCTGCGTCTTTCAGGAATCGACGCTTTGCCTGGCGAAGAAGAGCTCCTTTCCCGGCTGCAAGAGTGCATAGCCGATTGCGCCCAGCTCTTTGCCACTCCTCCGGTCACGGAGCTGAAGGCCAAACTCGTAGTCAAGAAGGGCAAGAACACGGACGACAATGCGGCAGAAGACGGGGATGCCTGATGCCTGTTCTCGAAATCCTTTTTCCCGCAGGGCGCTACCACGCGACAGCCTGGGGCCGCAATGTCAACGAGGGAGAGCCCGAGTGGCCTCCGTCCCCCTTCCGTCTGGCAAGGGCCCTTGTGGACATGCGCTTTCGCCGCCATGCCGATATCGGTGACGAACAGCTGCAAGACGCCCTGCTGTTGCTTGGCGGTTCCCCGCGCTTCAGCCTGCCCCCTTTCGGCAAATCGACTGTCAAATACTACCAGGATCAGGGCAAAAATCCGCTCGAGAGGCAGCCTGTGCTGGACGCCTTTGTCTGCGTGGGCAAGGAAGACGCCATGTATATGGAGCTTCCCATGGCAAGGTCAGAGGCTTTGCGGACCCTGGAAAAGCTGCTTTTGTCCCTGCCGTACCTGGGGCGTTCGGAATCGTGGATAAGTGCCAGGGTTTGCGACAGCTTGCCTGACCGGCGCGCGTGGAACTGCGTGCCTGTCGCGCACAGCGTCCAGCTTGAGGAAATGATCCATGTGCAAACACTCCTCGAGCCCAGGCAATACGATCTGCTCCCCTACCTTCCCTACACGGGAGCAGGCAGGAAAAAGCGCCACTGCACCTGGCTTGAGGCGCTGACACTTTCAACAAGCACCCTGCTCAAAAACGGCTGGAACCGCCACCCCCTTCTCGGACAGTGTACCTATGCCATGACAGTAGAGGAACACCCCTCTGTCCCGCAGCCCTCAACCCAGGAAGGTCCCGTTTGCGTGACCTACGCCATCCGCTCCATGCCCCTGCTCAAGGTGACGCAGACCCTGTTTTTGGCCGACCGCGTACGGGCGGCTCTCATGAGCCGCCACAAACAGTGCTGCGGCAACGATCCAGCGCGCGTTTCGCAGCTTTTCAGCGGCAAGGACGCAGACGGCACGCCCCTGATTGGGCATCGGCACGCCTACTACTGGCCCTGCGATACGGACAGGGACGGCAAGATAGATCACGTGCGCATCTTTTTGCCGCGGACTCCGACACAGGATGAGCGCTATGCCCTGGAAGACCTGCGCAAGATATGGGTCGAACAACGCGATCTGGCTGAACTCGTCTTTCTGCACTGTCTACCAGAGAAGGAGCTTCCCACAGCCAGGACTGTGATAAGCGCGACACCAGTTGTTTTCGGACGTCACTACAAGCCGAGCAAGGGATCGCCGTGGGACTGGGTACAGGAGGAAACACGCCGCGCCTGCAGGGATCAGGGCTTGCCGGAACCAGTGGAGATCGAGCCCTTGCCGTTCCTCTCTGTGCGAAACGGTGCGCTCTTTTCCTGGCCCAACTTCAGGACGCAGCGCAAGGGAGAAGGATTTCAGCAGGCCTTCGGCTTGCGCCTGCGCTTTGCCGAGCCTGTTCCTGTGCCCTTTGCCCTGGGCAGCCTTGCCCACTTTGGGCTGGGGCTCTTCGTGGCCGAATAGACGCAACCCGCTTTGCGAGAGGAACACCCATGCCAGCATACATTCTGAAACTCTTCGACAGGGTTCTTGTGCGCTTTGAGGCCCGCGACACTGGGGATCTCCCGGAAATCACCGACTACCGTATTGAAAAAGACGCTCTTCCTCTTTTGCCCATGGGAATGGGGACAAGTGCCAGCGGCCTTGCCCGCTGGCTCAGGCGGCGAAAAATCCCGCGCAACAGAGCCTATGTACACTCCCTTCTGGCAAGGCTTGGCCTGGGCGTGAATTCTACCATGGCTATCATCAATATCAGTCGCGCGCTTTCCCTAAACGACAGCTACTGGATCGTCCCCGAGGGCTTTGGCCGGTCTTTTGCCGAATGCAATCTCTACGAGCACAGGTTCAGCAAGGTTTTGGCCGCCATTGCCTTCACAGGATACGGTTCAAGGCAACGAAGCTCCCTTGTCTCAAGCCCTGAGCTCACAACCAACGGCATGCTCCGCAAGTGCTGGCGACGCCAGAATGGCAGGGTTTTCCTCTACAAGGGCGGCACAGAGGGTGCCTCGAACACGGGCAACGAGCCCTACTCCGAATTCTACGCCTGGCAGATAGCTCAGGTACTTGGAGTTCATGCCATCCCCTACACGCTCACACGCTGGAAAGGCACCCTGTGCTCCAGATGCGAGCTTTTCACGAGCAAGGACATCTCGTTCGTGCCTGTGGGAGGTCGTGAAAAGCGGAGGAATGCAGGCTGTCCTGGACTACTACAGCACCCTTGGACAGAACTTCAGGGATGCTCTGGAAGACATGCTCGTTCTTGACGCCATCATCCTCAATACTGACAGGCTTCTGGGAAATTTCGGCTTTCTTGTGGACGCGAAGAGCAACACACTGCTTGGGCCAGCGCCCCTCTTTGACCCAACTCTGCCTGCGCATTCCCCACTCATAAGAGTGGGGAATGCGCAGGCAGGTTGCCCTATAGTAGCTTGTATAACATCCTGTAAACGCAAAAGAAACAAAGATCAATGGTTTTTGTGCATAATAGCAATTTTCTATTGTCAAAAGGAGACATGCCTGCTATATCAAGTCCTATCATCTTCCACCTGTTCTGCGCATGAGCAGGGAGGACGGCACAATGCAGATCTTCTCCAGCTACAATGTTCGAATTGCCGAGAGCAATCAAATCTCCAGGCTCCTTATCGATACACTCAAGCTGTATCGTGAGGCCACCAACTACTTCATTGAGCGCATGAAGGAAAACTGGGGCAGCATTTTTGTGCAGGAAATGCCGGAACACAAGCAGACCAAGGCAATGGAAGAGCTGTGCATTCGGACAAAGGACAGGCCGGATACGCCTTATGATTTTGCAAGGGAATTTTACAAGTTTCCAAGCTATCTGCGGCGCGCGGCCATTAGTCACGCCTACGGAGCGGTGTCATCGTACATGACGCGTCTCGAGACATGGACGGAGAACAGGCATGGCAATGCACCCGGCCTTCCCCGGGCTGGAAAAATCTGTCCTCCCCTGTATCGCAAGAACATGTTTGTGCGTGACAAGAACA
>NZ_NFJC01000055.1 GCF_002159665.1 Desulfovibrio sp. An276 | reverse complement strand
GGCTTGAAGCTTTATACTATATTTACAGAGAGATAAGTATGTATACTAGTACAGATCCTCAGCTGAATTAGACCCGTGGTAGTAAAAACATCCCGGGAACTCAGGTTTACTCAAACAAGGGATCAATCCCAACCAACAAAAAAGGCAGGAAAAGGAAGAAATCAAACGCCTTGAAGACCTGGATAAGAATACTTTTCGCATTGTTGCCAAGGAATATTTGGCAACCAGGCAGGACATAACACCCAAGACGATGCAGGGCGATACAAACAGACTTGTGAACCATGCTGAGTCTATTCTTGATCTACCAATTTCAGACATACGAAGGAAAGATCACCTTAAACCGTTGATTGATCTTCCCCTGCAAAACAAGAGCTTAGAGCAAGCCAAGAGAGTAGCTGGGCTACTGAGTAGAATTTTCCAGTATGCAGTAGACTGTGGATATATAGACTCAAGTCCTGATGAACGACTTTCTAGTTTGCTTCCAAGGCAGATGGGAGAAAAAAATCATCATGCGGCCCAGACTACTGAAGGTTCTTGTAGAACTTTATTCTCTAAAATATGGGAATATGCCGAAGCTAAACAGAGTGGACCATTTGTCACCGGAGCGATGAAGATAGCTTGCTATGTGCCGCTCCGCTGTTCAAACCTGAGAGGAGCAAAATGGGAAGATGTGGATCTGGAAGAAGGTATTTGGCATTTCCCAAGAACAAAAAATGGACGTTCATACGACCTACCTATCTCCCGCCAAGTAAAAGAAATTCTGAGTCACCTACGTAAATATTCAAATGAGGACATCCCTTTTTGTTTCCCCGGGACAACTAAATCAGGACATATATCGGATGGGAGCCTCATTAAGTATTTGCGCAACAGTGGCATTACCAAGGAAGAACAAAGCCTACATGGATTCAGATCGACTTTTCAGAGCATAGCTTTGGAGCATGGCATTCCCAAAGTCCTTACCGAAAGAATTCTGTTCCATGTTGCCGGTGGGGCGACCGAGCAGGCCTACAATCGAACTACCTACCTTGGCCCAACAAAAGCTGTCATGCAGTGGTGGGCAGATGCTGTAGATGCTATGCGCGACGGCAAACAACTACCTGATATTCCTGAGATTGTCCGCCTTGGAGGGGCATATCAGTAGCCTGAAAAATTTTTTTGATAACGCAGCAGTGAATATATATTTATGTGGGCCACTTGGGCCACTGGGCCAATATAAGTAATTACAAACAGTTATCTGTACATTTTGGTGGCCCACTATTATTTTCATTTTGGGCCACTGGGCCATATTCAATTATTTCATATGATTAGGATTCTATTTTGCTGTACCTCAAATATATCTGCTGGCAGGTTGTATATTGTGTAGTAAAACAGTAAAGAAATAAACGCACCCGGCATCATCGCCTGTATTCCCCCTGATTTCGGCAAAAGAGACTTTCTTTTGCCGAACGGCGAAACGCCTTGCTTCCATTGTTGGAATCAGCAGGGCACAAAACCACGAGGCACTGTGTAAATCGTACTGCCCAATATCTCCATCAAACTGTTTTTTGCTCGGCATATACCCTAAAAATAGGGCAGTTGTATGCGCACAGAGCCAAGGAGGTAATATGAGCACACGACGTGGCCCCATGTCCAGATCCATTGCTTTTGCGTTCCTTCTCACAACGAAATATTGGCTGGACAGGCTACGAGTACGCATTGCTGCCAAGCTGGCATCAATGTGTGTTCCGTCAAGTAAAATTCCCCAGATCCGTCACGAAAACCTCCCCAGGGTGGGGAATTTTTGTATCCGCTCAGGGGGTAACGGAGTTAAGCCATTTTTTAGCCCTCGAGGGCTAGTCGTCCGTCCCAGAGTTATGATACGGGCAAGTATGGATACCGATATCAGAGCCATACTTTCCGCAATCCCCCGAGGGGAAGAAGCGGCACGGTTACCTCACCAGGAGCTGGTGCAGGTACTGGACTCTGTCGTGTCCATCGCCCTGCAGTTGGCCAGACAGGTAGAGATATTGCAGGAGGAAAACAGGACCCTGCGAGAACAGGTTCGGGTTCTGACAGAACAGGTCAAGACCTTGCAAGAGCAGAACTACGCCCTCTTGCGCAGGTTGAACACCAATTCTGGCAACTCGGGCATTCCCTCTTCCAAGGATCTACCCTGGTACACCGACAACCAGGGCAATGCTGGCACACAAACAGGTGATGGTGGCTCGTCTCCTGCAACCATGGGTGGAACTGAGAATAATGAGAACGATACGGAGTCCGGGACCTCCAGGGAGAAGGCTCCCAAGGATTCCAGGGACAACCCCAAGACCCCCGGGAAGAAAACAGGTGCCCGGAAAGGGCATCCTGGGGCCAGGCAGAAGTTTGTCACTCCCGATGAGGAGCTGAAGTTTTTCCCTGGGCCCTGTTCCTGTGGCTGTCAGGAAATTGAGAATCTGGAGCCTTGCTACAAGCATCAGTATTTTGAGATTCCTACTATTCTGGTGAAGGTCTTGCATATCATCCTGTATCGAGGGACATGCAGTAATTGTGGCAAAGTCTGCAAGGGGGAAGCACCCCGGAAGTTCCAGGCAGGGTATGGCCCGAACCTTTCTGCCCTGGTACAAGGTCTAATCACTCTGGGACTCAGCAGACGAGGCGTGTTGGAGTTTTTGCGTGACAAGGGCTTCGTTCGGACATCACATGGGGAAGAGCTTCAGATATCTCATGGTGGCCTGAACCAAATTCTTGGACGTGTCAGCAGTGCGCTCAAACCGCACTATGAGAAGATTGGCGAGAGCGCCCGAACGGTTCCAATCAACCATGTTGACGAAACAGGCTGGCGCATGTTCGGTCCGGCGGGCAAAATCATGGTATGGCTTTGGGTTATGGTCTCCTGCCTTGTCACCTTCTTCATGATTCATACCAACAGAAGCAAGGAAGGCTTTCTGGAGCTTGTCCGCAACTGGTCCGGTATACTGACGTCTGATGACTACGCAGTCTATTCTTCCTGGCCAGCCGAATTGAGGCAAAGCTGCCTGGCCCATCTCTCCAGGGCAGCCAAAAAGCTTTCCCAGGATCCTGTTGCAGAAATAGCCAAAGGCGGCCTGCGTCTGTACAGGGAGCTGTGCCGCCTCACCAAAATCGACAGAGAGGCGCTCACCGAGGGTGAATGGCGGGCGTTAATGATGAGAGTGAAGGGACTCATCAACTTGTTCAAAAAACGGGACGATTGCCTCGGCACTCTTGCCAGGCGCCTTGAGAAAGATGGAGTCTCCCTCTATACATTTCTGCGTATTGCCGGAGTGGAGCCAACGAACAACACTGCCGAGAGAGCGCTCAGGGCAATAGTCGTCAAACGCAAGAGTGCTTTCGGTTCGATATCCGAGGCAGGTTTCCGTTGGCTGGAGCGCTCGTTTTCCTTCAAGCAGACATGCAGGCAACAAGAGTGGCCGTATTTTGAGATGCTGCGAAGGTGTATCAGCAACCATCTGCAGGGGCTACCTCAAGATCTCTCCATGTACGGGCCGGTCGTGCAGGTTGCTCAACAGATGCGCAAGGAGTTGGGGTTTGAGAATTCTGTGCAGGCCACGTCCTCATCGGAACTCCCAAAAACGGCTTAACTCCGTTACCCCCTGAGCGGATACGAATTTTTTAGCGCATGAGAGAGTGGCTTAGACGGTAGCTGTCCCCGGTATGCTTGATGAGATAGCCATGATGGATAAGCCGGTCCATGATGGCGAAGAGGAGCCTTTCGTCGCAGAAGATACGGTTCCACTCGGCCATGGGTAGATTGGTAGTGATGACGACGCTGCGCTTCTCGTACGAATCGGAAATGAGCTCAAAAAGAAGGCGTGTGCCGTTGACATTGGTGGGAAGATAGCCCCATTCGTCGATGATGAGCAGTGAGGCATCATTGAGACGACGTCTAAGGGCGTTGTATGCGCTCTTGTCGTCCTGGGAGGCAGTCAGTTCATTGACGAGCCTGGCCATTCGCCAGAAGCAAGTTTTATAGCCCCTGGAGCAGGCTTCCATGCCAAGAGCGGTAGCGAAGTGGGTCTTGCCCGTGCCAGGGTTCCCCAGCAGGATAAAATTCTGTTTTTGTTCGACAAAGTGACATTCTGTGAACCAGGAGAGCGCCATACCTTTGGGAAGCTCGAGATGGTCAGTCGTATAATTCTCGAGCGTTTTCTTTTGCTCAAATCCGGCCTGCTGTTGCCAGCGCAGTACCCGTTCTTTGATACGGGCATCCCAGAGGGCCTGAAGAAGGCCATGGACGTACGAGGCAGGATCGGTGAAAGGAATCTTGCTGTACAGCTCGGCTATAGCACTCCCCATTCTGAGATTGGTGGCAAGACGCAAGATGTCGGCATCCATGGAAGGATTGGTCATCACAGTCCACCCCCCTGTACGTAGCTCCCCATATCAAGAGGAACCAGGTGTTGATCAGGTAAATAGTCAGGTAAAACAAGTTTTTGAATTTCATCAGGTTTGTGGTCCCTGATGCCGCGCAGGGCGTTGACGACGATATCGTTCGAGCAGTTGCCAAACTCCCGCACAGCCTGGTCAAACCTGCTGCAGATGTCATCGATGGTCAGATCGGCTTTCAACATGCTCAGGCAGACCTGAAAAAACTGCTTACGGGCCGGTGCAGGACGATTCACCATCCAGGAACCAACGGCCGGAGTAAGGACTTTGAAAAAAGAGCTGTTCTTAAAAGCACTTGGACGCTCAGACAGCAATTCCATTTCTGTCAGCCAATTGATGAAGTCCTTACCCCGACTATAGCTCCTTTGTACGGTACCCAGTGGAGTACCTCTTTCGGTATAGAACTCCAGGAGATCCCAGGTCTTTTTGACCACAATCTTCTGGCCGGGAAGGAAGTCGCCCTGGTAGGTATTGGAATCAACGGATATCCTGCAAGTGTTGTCGGCAACAACGTTAGTCCATGAACAAACAACATACCGCTTTTGAGGCAGTAATTTCATTTGTTTCTTTTCTTGATCATGGAGTACATCAATAAGAATCTTATGCTTGTAATGCTCCTTGTGAGCTTTATTTCTGCAGAAATCAAATAACTTTTTGTTAAACTCTCTGTAGTTTCCATTAAAAATTTGTCCTGGAACAAAGAAGTTGCGACGGAACCAGCCAACCGCGTTTTCCACAGATCCCTTTTCGTATCCAGAAGCGGCATTGCAAAATTCTGCAATAAAACCGTATGCATACATAAGTTCTCGGAAGTTGTCCGTAAGACGACGGGGATGTTCCACAGCATCCCAGACATCGTGTTCTTCCACGATGTCACTCCGATGGAGTATCTTGGCAACTGCTGTGCTCATATTGTCACAGCGAATGCGGTTGGGGACTCTTCCAATAAATTCAAACATAGTAACAAGCCCTTCTGCAAGGCACTCGAAATTTTGTGCAGGCAGCATCTGGGCAAGGCGGTAGTTCGAGTACGGAAAAGTCAACACTAAAATATATTGTCTGCAGGTCTTTCCATCGATAAAAACATCAACTTCCCCAAAATCTAACTGAGCATCTCCTGGAGCATGCAGCAGACTCAAATGACGCTTCCTGGTCTGGATCTTGAGCTCTGTACGTAAGTCCTTGACCATACGTTCTACCGTCCTGATAGAAACCTCCATAGGTGGGAGCTTCTCGTCGAGCTCGCCATTTAGAATCATGGTGTGGATGCGCTTGGCAGTAAGGCGCTGCTTTGCATCCGTCGTAGAACAAGTGCAGGCCAAGTGATCACGGATTGCTTCTTCGCATGGAGTTAATTTGGATTTTCTTGATTTTTTGAAAGGAGGCATGGAAGCAGAGTAAGAAGCCGCATATTTTCTTACAGTTTTCCTGTCAACGCCGGTGTCCCTTGCTATTTTTGCGATGCAAGTTTCCTCCGAAGCAGCCTGTTTAATGTCCATAATAGTACTCATAGAGAGCATCCTGTTTTCTCCCTCAGCAATTATGATTGCTGAGGGAGTAGAGAGATTGAAGCAGAAAGTCCACCAGTGTCAGCCCCTGGATACCCCCAAGAGAGAAGCCGCGCGGCCTCACACCCTGTGGTAGGGGGAGGGGCCCCTCCCCCTACCACAGGGTGTGCCCTCCTCTCCAGGCGTATCCTTTCCTGACGGAAGTGGGGAATTCTTCGTGACGTTTCTGGGGATTTCTAATTGTCGCAAAACAGTATGCCCCTGTGGGCTCCTTTCGTGCCCCTTTTTTACGGCTGAGACTGAGCGAAGAAAACACATATAATCACTCACTTATCGCAAGTGGGAAGAGTGAGATAAGCAAATCCCTAAGGGAATGTAGCATAGGCAAACCCTCCTTGCAGCTGGATCTGCCTATCCCTCTCGAGCCGTGCAGAGTGTAAGTTAGGACTCACGCGCAAATAACGCTAACACATTACAATGGTAGCTATTTGAAATGTTTTAATTATGTTACTTGTAAAGACAGCGTTATATCAGCGCAAGTCCTTAGACAACACAGATACGCAGCCTGGTAGCTGGCTTTGGGAGCAAAAACTGTTGACAAGAGTGAAGAGGGATTTCAGAGTAGCTGTCCGTACTCACCAGACTTTTTTCGAGTCCGAACACGAATTTTCAAAATCAATTCGGGAGCACTTCTTGCGTACCATATCTCAAGGCTACAGTATTCTGTCTGCAAGGGACATCCTCTTTGCCTGCCTGAGCCTTCTCTTCAGTCTTGCCGCGTGCAAGGGAATATTGCTACTCTCGCCCCTAGGCGCGGGCATAGACAGCGATCTGCAAAATTATGCCCAGATCCTTGAAGTTGCCAGATATCCTGCTGCCTTTGCCGCAGATCCCGTAGCGCCCATATTTATTCACGATCCCGGTGTCCCCAATCTCCTGACTGTTCTCGAAGGCTTCTTTTCATCCAGTGCCAACGCGGCAGTGGCTATCTTGAAGGCTGGATGCATTGCCTTGTGGCTGCACCTGATAAGCTGGTACGCCCTGGGGCGATTTTTGTGGTCCAGGGCATCTCTGGCCGCCTTGCTGAGTCTTGTCTGCAGCATTACTTTTTAGGCTCTTCGGGGGGGTTGTGGGTAACTCAAACACCCCCTGTCCTTGGGGCAATTTGGCTTGATGGGCTGGGAGACAGAATTCCAGCTCTCTTAGAGCCCAACTTGCAAGTACTATTGACAAATTCTCTGAAAATGCCTTTGCACTGCAAACTGAGGCAGCCCTCAGAGATTCAAATAATGCTTGGCGAAAAGGGCTAATGCGGGGGATTGGATACCGACCCACAAATACCCCCGAAGAGCCAGTTTTTTGCAAGGACCTTCCGTTTTCTGGAAATCGCGTTGACCGGAGGTCGGGAGGAAGCGCCATCCTCCTGCTCACGGCTCTTCACACAAGGAGCAAGGTAAATCGATGGACGACTTCAGCGGAGATTACATTTCCTGGCTCAGAACTTTCTACACGCTTGTCGATCTCAAATCCTTTTCGAGAACGGCCGAGAGTCTGGGAAAGGCCCAGAGCACCATTACCTATCAGCTGAAAAAGCTGGAACAGCGTCTTGGCACGGAGCTGCTCAACAGACGGAGTTCACCGCTTGAGCTCACATCCGCGGGCGAGCAGCTCTACGTTTTGTGCCAGCAGATCTTCCGTCTGCTCCAGCAGGTGAGCGATCAGATTAATGGCGGGGCGGAAATTCGGGGAAATCTGCGTATAGCAGCAAACTACGGTATAGGCTGTTACTACCTTCCCTCGAAAATTATCGAGTTCAACAAGGCCTATCCCCATGTCAACATAGAAGTTAGGCCGCAGCCTATCAGACAGCTTCTGAAGTCGTACTACGCTCCGGAAATTGACCTTCTCATTACTCTGTCAAGTATTTTGCCCAACGACGCCCAACAGTATCCGCTATTTTCGTCGCAAATGTGTCTTGTTACGCCTGATGATATGGAACTTAAATATAAAAATCCTATGCAAATAGAGGATTTTATCAAGTATCCATTCATAGCGTTTTGGAAAGAATACCCTTTGGACAAGCTTGTTATGGAAAAAATATCTGAATGCGGATACAAGCTTAACATCAAGCAGTACGTTGGATTTTTTCTTCCGATCCTCAATTATGTCTCTCTCGGATACGGCATTACAATATTGGATGAATTTCAGACAACGTCTTCGGGTTTCAGGGTTCGAACCTATCCCCTGGGAGACCTCTTTCCGGATCGGGCGTACGTCGTTTCCCATCAGCCGCGGCAGTACGTCTCGCCGGCGGCTGCCCGTTTCATTGAATTCCTGCTGAATGATACGACGATCCCCGGACTGAAGCTGAGGAACGACGTGAAAGCCCTCTGAGCGGGTGCGGGTGTATGGGGTGCCTCGCGCCGGATCCGGACATTCTCCGTGGTGCGGGCCCGTGGCGGCACCCTGTTTGACGCCCTCTCCCCAGATGGGTAAGGCATTTCCGTGGCATCGGAAAATGGCAGGCACGGGCTACAGCGTGGTTGAGACACGCATGTCCCCGTCGTGTATCTTTCCCGCTTTCCTGAGGAGTCCTGCGAAGATCCAGGCGAGAAGGCCGGGGAGCAGGAAGTGGAAGAATCCCATGAGGAGGAAGACCTGCGGAGTGGCCCCCATGGTCGCGATGGTTCCGAGTTGGCCCACAAGACCGCTGCTTCCCATTCCGGCTCCAGCGGGCATGTTTTCCATGGGGAAGATTGTGGTGGCGAAGGGGCCCAGCAGCGCGCTTGCCAGAATCTGGGGAAGCCAGATGTACGGATTTCTGAGAATGTTCGGCAGTTGCAGCATGGCGCAGCCGAGGCCCAGACTGACCAATCCCGAAGGACCGTTATCCCGGTAGCCGCTTATGGCGAAACCCACAAGCTGACAGCAGCACCCTACGGTGGCCGCGCCGGCCGCGGTGCCGTGCATGTCGAGCATGATGGCGATGGCCGTACTGGAAAACGGCGTGCACATGGCCATGCCCATGACGACGGCGATGACCGCTCCTGCGACAAGAGGTTGCGCCTGGGTGGCCGAGACCACGATACCGCCCAGAAAGCGCATGAAGGAACCGATGGGAGGACCGGCGAGTTCAGCGACGACACATCCCGCGAGGAGGGTTGCGATCGGCGTGACGAGAATGTCCAGCTGCGTCCTGCCCGAAACGCGTCGACCGCATTCCGCAGCCGCCAGCCCTGCGAGCAGAGCTCCCAGTGGACCTCCTCCCTGCACGCCGGCAAGACCGCAGCAGGCGCACCCGAACAGGACCAGAGGCGGCGCGCCCAGGCTCCAGGCGGCGGCAGCTCCGATTGCCGGTCCCATACCCTCCATGGCCAGAGATCCCACCCGATCCAGAAAGGGTATTTCCAGTTCGCTTCCCAGCGTCCGGAGGATGACGCCCATGATCAGAGAGGCGAAAAGACCAAGGACCATGGCTTTGAGGGAGTGGAAGATGTACTTTTTGGCAGTTTGTCCGTTCATTGGTTGCACTCCCCTGTTTGCGGAGAAAAAATATGAGCTCCCGAGTGGCGTCGAGAGCTCATATCAGAGTGTACATGCAGTCGTGTCGTACCCTTACGGTCCCGTTGTCTGTCATACAGTCGAGGGACTCTGTTTCCGCGTCAGCACACGAAGCGGCCTATTGTAATCATCATCGCGGCGAGGGTCAGGTAGGCGCCAAGCAGGGTGAGGGGGGCAATCCTCCAGATGTCCTTCGTGGAGCACCAGTCATTGCCGTGTAGCGTCGCGGCGGTGGAGCTGGCGGCGGGAGTGAGGAAGGCCAGGTGCACGCAGAACGTCACGAGGATAACGCTCACCTCTGGAGGATAGTTGCGGGCCGAGCAGTAGGTGAACACGATGGGCATGAGAGCTATGCCCAAGGCCGTGTTGTTGACGAACTGGGTGAGGAGGGCACCGAAGGCCCCGATGCAGAGGGCGAACAGAATTTGGGAGTCCTGGCCGAGGACGGGTTCCAGGAATTCCATGAGGAAGGCGGTAATGCCGCTTTCCGGAGAGCTCATGGGGCCTGAAAGGGGGAGCGCGAAGGAGAGAAGAAAGATGATCTGCCAGGAGACGCCCTTGTCGATCATCTGACGCAAGGGAAGCAACGGCTTCGAGTCCACCTTGATCACGCACATGATGGCGATGATGAGAATGCAGATGCCGGTGGAGCCAATGGAGTTCAAAAGGCGGGCGACAATGAAGTCCTTGGGCAGGAAGCTGGGGGCGAGCATGCAGCCAAGCAGAGCCACCAGCAGAGTGAACATGACCTTCTGCACCGGTGTCAGGACCAAGGAGCCGTCACTGGTGATTCTGTCGATGTCGAGGTTGCGGATCCTGCCGACATCCGGGGAGAAAACCATTCTGCCAAGCAGGATGAAGACGGCGAGGATGAGCAATCCGCCAAGGAAGGCCAGGAGCATGTAGGAACCGTAGTCGATGGGAACGCCGGACAGTTTCTCGTAGGCACCCACGATGGCCAGTGGCACGGACTTGAAGGGGATGGTGGACATGCCGAACTGAGCGGCGAAGACAATACCGAAAATCATCATGGTCGGATAGCTTTCACCCTTCTTGTAGCCGCACAGGTCACAGACGGCGTAGAAGAGGCTCCAACCGACGAGAACGGCGGGTGTTCCGCTTGTCAGGCCACCAAGAATCATGATCGAGACAAGGAAAACGTAGGAAAAGACATACGGTCTTCCCCTGACAAACGATCTCGATATGAACCACAGGGATATGAAACGCGACAGGCCGTAGTGGCTTATGCAGGCGCAGAATATGAAGATGAAGAACATCATGACGACAATGGGGTCGCCGAAGCTTTTGTTGAGCAGGACGACCGGCTTCATGATGCCTAACAGCATAATCGCCAGCAGGCCGACGAAACTCGGCCATATGATGTCTATGAACACCCAGGCGTAGAGAACGCCGACAAAGATGCCTATGACCTTCATCCCGTAGGGGGTCAGCGGGGCGGGTGCCGGCATTTGGCTGATGCCGAACGTGATGGCTAGAAATATCAAGGTGTGCAGCCACCAGCTCCAGTTGACCTTTGTTTGCGGATTTTGTGCCATACCGTTCTCCCCGTCCCGCTCCGCCGCCGGGACAGATGGGCGGCGGAGGAGACATGCTTTTTTTTGAGAGTGTTAGCCCACGGTGGGCAGTACCCTCCCAAGTGGTTGATTCTTTTGGGAGCCATACGTGTGAATTCAACCGCTATTTAACACTCTCCTTTTTTACGGACGATCCGCTAGATGCTTTCGAGAGCGATGACACGCGCCGCCGAGCCGTCGGTTCCCAGAAGCTTGAGAGGCAGGCACACGAAGAACACTCTTGGCTTGGTGATGGCGCGCAGGTTGGTGCACCATTCGATGAGTATGATGTCGCGGCCCAGGAACTCTCGGTGCGCGTAGCCGTTGTAGCCGGCACCTGCCTTGCCGCCGGACTGCTTCATGGGGCTCATGTCGGTCATGAAATCCTGGGCGAGTGCCTTGATGCCCTTCTTGACCAGCCAGTCGCAGGCGTCGTTTTCTAGGTAGATCATCTCGTTCCAGAAGCGTTCCGTTCCCCACGCCTCATCGGTCCAGCCGGTACGGATGATGGCGATGTCGCCCTTGCGCACCTCTACACCGGAGGCTTCGAGGTCGGCTGCGGTGACGCCCTCACCGGGCTTCTTGTGCGTCATGTCGATGACCACGGCCTCGCCGATGACCATGCTCAGGGGCAGTTCGTGGTTGGCGAAGCCGTCTTCGAAGCAGTGGATGGGCACGTCGATGTGGGTGAAGCTCTGGGTCGTCATGGAGACGTTGGTGGACAGGAAGCCCATCTGCTTCACTGTGGAACAGGTGTGGAAGACGGTCAGGGGCTCCTCCGCGTTGCAAAGGTGCTTACGGGGGAACTGGATGTACTTCTGGGAGGGATCGATGGTCAGGCTGAGGTCGATGATGTTGTAGGCCATGATGTACTCCTTGCGTCGAGCGGCGGACGTGCCCGGAAGTTCCAGGAGAGGGTGCGGAACTTCGCTTCGAGGGGAGGCTTTCCGCTCCGTTCGATTTTTCTGATTATCTATCGAAAAATCTGAACGATGTAAAGTGGCTGACTTGGGCTTTTTCGAAAATTTCGAAATTTTATTCGAGAGAGTCGATAGAAGGTGCGTCGAGCTCAGGAAATGCTGTGACCCCGCATCCCCTATCCGGGGCGTTGAACCGCTCCGGTATCCGCTCAGGGGGTAACGGAGTTAAGCCATTTTTTAGCCCTTGAGGGCTAGGTCGTGTTGACAAATTCAGCTCATGGCTGACTTTTAGGGTGTACCCAAAAGGGCATTTTTTCAGCATTGAATTTCCTGGCTCCAAACTGTAGGATTAAGGTCCAAATTCCTTTTTTCTAGCACTTTTGCCAAAGGGTCTAGGCTTAAAACTAGGGCGTGTTGACAAATTCATGTGAGTGTTCCAGTAGGAGTACTTACTACACAACCTTCGCCCACATTAACATATTGAAAATATGGAAATAAGAGGAGAATGACAGA
>NZ_NFJC01000054.1 GCF_002159665.1 Desulfovibrio sp. An276 | reverse complement strand
GCAGAAATCAGAATCTCAAAGTTCTCTTCCCATTCGCTATTCACTTGTCAATGAACCAGAACCTGCCGCCGTTTCAAGCGGCGTCGGGCTTTATGCCCTTTTCCTCATCGACTGTCAAGAACTTTTTTTTCGTTTCGCGATTTTTTTTCGCGGAAGAATTTCGTTCCTTTCCAGTCGCAGGAAAGTTCTTTATAGGCTTTTCGATTTTCATCTGTCAAGCAATTTTTTGAACTTTTTTTTTGGAAGCTCTCGAAACTGCCTTCCAGACTGGCTTGAAGCCTGCCCCAAATGCGTTCGTCAAAGACGTTTTCAATTGGCGCGAGGGAGGCTTCTACGCTTGTGGCATGGGTCTGTCAACAAATTTCTGCATTTTTGTCAAAAAAGTTGCCGGCTGTCCCGTTGGTTCAGCCGGCAACTTCCTGTCATGACGAAACAATGTCCCTTTTTCAGAATTTGATTTTCCAGCGCGGAACTTGCTCGTCACGAACAGCTCACTAGCGCATCACGACAAGGCGCTGCCCCACATGGATGTCCTGACCTCTCAGATTGTTCCAGCGCTTCAGATCGTCCACGCTCACGTTGAGCTTGCGGGAAATCTGCCAGAGGTTGTCCTTCGGCTGGACCTGATAGGTGTTCACACCACCCCTGGAAGTTCTTGCCTGGGCCACGGCTGTTGTCCTGCCGGGTATGGCAAGGGTCTGGCCTGCGTGAATGGTGTGGGCGTCGCGCAGATTGTTGGCTGCAAGGATAGCCTGCACTGAGGTATTGTACCTGCGGGCAACCTTGGTGAGAGTGTCACCAGGGCGCAGAGTATATGTGCCTGCCCTGCCTGCAACGCGTGCGCGCACTCTTGGCGTTTCCGTAGCCTCCGCTGCTGCCAGCATGGTACCGGACACCTGTACAGGATTGCGTACATAGGCCATTGCCATGGAGCCGCGTGCCTCGGGCACGTAGGCATTGGTGCGCTGGCTTGCGTGGCTCACGGACTTCTTGAAATGGGGATTGTAGGTCTTGAATTCGTTCCAGGACATGCCGCAGGCGCTTGCCATGGCCTTCAAGTTTGTGCGGGGATTCAAGCGAACCCGCACTACCCTGTCTGCGCTCTCGGGGTTGATGGGATCAAAGCCCAGCTGTGGCAGATTTTCCATGATGGAGGTCACTGCCAGAAAGCGTGGGACGTACTGCAGTGTTTCTGCCTTGAGCCTTGTTTCCTCGCCCAGCCTGCCGTTCTTTTGCATGACACCAAAGAAGGTGCGCTCGCCAGCTGCCTTGCAGGCGCGGCTCATCTTGCCTTCACCAGCGTTGTAGGCTGCGATGGCCGTAGGCCAGTCGCCAAAGTCGTCGTGCAGCTTCTTCAGATACTGGGCTGCAGCATGGGTCGCATGGTAGATGTCCAGACGCTCGTCATGCCACTTGTCCTGAGCAAGACCGAACTTCATGCCTGTGTAGGGCATGAACTGCCAGGCACCGGCTGCACCCGCGCGGGATCTGGCCTTCGGGTTGTAGCCGCTTTCCACCATGGCAAGGTAGGCCAGCTCTTCGGGCATATTGTAGGAACGGAAAACACTCTTCGCGTAGGCAAGGTAGGGCTCGGCTCTCTTGGAGGTAACTTCCATGGTCTTGCGGCCGCCGCGCAGATAGAACTTTTCCTGCTGTTCGACAACATTGTCCGCAAAGGAGGGCACCTGGCGTGCGATCTTTCCCTTGTTCTGGGCAAGAGCCTCCTTTTCGCTTGTGGTCAGCGGAGCCCCCTTCACATTGAGAGCAAGACCGCCGGACGCGTCAAGGCCGCCCTGTTTCGAGGAACACCCCGTACACAGAACGGTTGCAAGGACACAGAGAAGCAGCACTCTGAACAATGTGGAACTGGAAAGGTTCGCAGTGGTCATGTCGCACCCGGAAATTCGATCTTCTTGCCTAAAGAAATTGCTTCAGCTAAAAAGCGCAAGAGAAACAACTTCTTCGGAGACTGTCATGGAATCAAGAGACACTGTCCTTCTCCCCGGACTCAAGCCTGTGCTTGAACTTTTGAGAGAATCGCCTGAACGCATCGACAGCGTGGCCTTGCGCAAGCAAAGCCGCTCGCAGGAATTTTCCGAAATCCAGGAATTGTGCAGAAAGAACCATGTTCACTACACGCTGGTGGAAAACTCCGCGCTGGACAGGCTCTGCCGTAGTGGCAATACCCCAGCTCATCATCAGGGTGTGGTTGCCAGATTGACCTGTGTTCCCACAGTCTCGCTGGAAAGGCTTCTCGAAGACGCATTGGCTGCGCCCTTTCCCCTTATTATTGCCCTCGACCAGGTCAAGGATCCGGGGAATGTGGGAACGCTTGCCAGAACCATGTACGCCCTTGGCGCAGCAGGCCTGCTTCTTCCCGAGCACAATTCAGCTTTTCTTGGCCCCGCAGCCTTACGGTCATCGGCTGGAGCTCTTGGTCGCCTGCCCGTGTCCCGCGCCGTGAACCTTGCCAGGGCCCTGGATGAGGCCGAGGAAAGGGGATTTACCATCTACGGAACCGGCCAGTTCGGCGCTGCTCCCGTACAAAACCCCTATCTTGAGGGGCTGAGGCTTCCCGCTGTTGTGGTTCTTGGCAGTGAGGAAAAGGGACTGCGGCCGGGCGTTGCGAAGAGGTGTTCGATGTGGCTGAAGATCCCCTTCAGCCGTTCTTTCGATTCCCTCAATGTGGCCCAGGCAGGAGGAATTCTCCTTGCCCTGGCGCAGGCGCACAACGCCCTTTCAACCTCCTTATCGACAGCTCAAGACAAATCTTAGGGTCTCTCACACATTTTTTTTTCACTTCCGACCGGGATTTTGCCACATGCTGTTTCAAGACATGCAACGTTTCGAGGCCAGAGCCTTTCTCTGTCTGGTTCTTCTGGCCACAGCGCTCTTCTTCTGGCTCGTGCTGCCCTTCTTCAACGTCCTTTTGTGGGCCGTTGTCATAGCGGCAGTCTTCACGCCCATTCAGCGCAACCTTACGCTGCGCTATCACCTTGGTCCCAATCTCGCAGCACTCCTCACAGTGCTTCTGGCGCTCTTTCTCATCATCCTGCCCCTTGCCTGGATATTCTACACAGGCGCCAAGGAAGCCCTTCTCCTCTACAGCCAGATTTCCGAAAATCCCCAGGTTTTGCGCGACATTCTGGACAGGCTGCACCAATCCTTCCCTGCCATACAGGAGTTTCTTGCGCGCTTTGGCTACGACATGACGCAGCTCTCCTCTGATCTGTCGGCGCTCGCAGTGCGGGTGGGCGGATCCCTAGCCAAATACACCATGGCCTTTGGAGGAAGCGCAGCCAATTTCGTGACCAATCTTGCCATCTGCCTCTATGTAGCCTTCTTCTTTGTGCGTGACGCAAAGAAGCTCAGTGCCATGTTCGTGCGCGTCATGCCCTTTGGCGATCACAGGGAAAAGCTTCTCATGAGCAAGTTTGCCGGCGTCATGAGGGCAACGGTCAAGGGAAGCCTTCTTGTGGCCATGGCCCAGGGCGCTCTTGGCGGCCTCATCTTCTGGATCCTGGACATCAGGGCTGCCGTTCTCTGGGGCGTTGCCATGGCCATCCTCTCCCTCATCCCTGTGGTTGGCGCTGCCCTCATCTGGCTTCCGACAGCCCTCTATCTTCTTGCCACAGGATCCTATGTGGACGGCATTGTGCTCATAGCCTACGGAGGCGGCGTCATAGGCCTTGCAGACAACGTCCTGCGCCCCATTCTGGTGCGCCGCGACACAAGGATGCCGGACTACCTCATATTGCTCTCGACATTGAGCGGCTTCACGCTCTTTGGCATGGACGGCTTTGTGACAGGCCCCCTGCTTGCTGCCATATTTATCACTGTCTGGCAGATCTTCGCTGACGAGACTACGGGCGAGACAGTACAGGCAACCCTGGTTCAGGCAGGTCTTCCGCAAAAGGCTGGCACTGCGGAAGAAACTGCGCAAGCCGTCCAGCCCAGGAGACGGGTGCGGCTTTTGCCCCTGGGCAGGATTTCCGGCAAAAGGCTGACAAGGCGGCACCCAAGGCCAGGCTCGTGATCCCGATTCCCATTTGATCGACAAAGCCCCCGCAAGTCATGCGGGGGCTTTGTCGATCAAATGCTCCTGGCGTCCAGTACGGGGACAAGCAAATTCCTTTTCCCTACTGGCGCAGAAGACGCTGCATATCCCTGTCGTTGCCCAGTACCAAAACTCTCTCGTCCTTCTGGAAACAGTGATCCGGACGCGGCATGGGCTCAAGCTCTTCCCCCTGAGCTCCCCGCCGGATACCCAGAACATTCACGTTGTAGCGCTGCCGCACGGCCAGCTCCATGATCGTCTTGCCCAGCCATTCCCCGGGAATGGCTATCTCGTAGATGGAGTATTCAGGCGAGAGCTTCACATAGTCGAAGATGTGGTCGCTGCTGTAGCGCATGGCGGCCCAGTCCGCAGCCTGGCGCTCCGGATAGATGACATCGTCTGCCCCGTTGCGCAGCAAAAACTTTGCCTGCACCCCACGCGAGGCTCTGGAAAGAACAAATCTGGCCCCGTGTTCCTTGAGCAAGGATGTTGTCTCAAGCGAACTCTGAAAGTCATCGCCAATGGCCACCACGCACAAGTCGAAGTCGCGCACGCCAAGGGAACGTATGAAGGATTCACTGGTCGCGTCGGCAATCTGGGCGCTGGTGACAAAGTCCAAAGCCTCGTTCACCCTCTGCTCATCATTGTCTATGGCAAGCACGTCGTGCTTCAGTTCACGGAATTTCTTCGCCATACGGCAGCCGAAACGTCCAAGTCCTATCAGCAAGATGGATTTCACCTTTCCCCCTCCATTGTTGTCTTCATCCTAGCCCACAGCCACTTCTTCCGCCGGGTAACGAAACGCATCCTGACGAAGGCCTGAGGAGACAGCAAAGAGCACAGTCAGGCTGCCCACTCGGCCGAAATACATGAGCAGTATCAGCACTGCCCGCGAAGCATCGGAAAGCTCGGGAGTCACCCCCAGGGTCAGGCCCACAGTGGCTATGGCCGAGGCAGCCTCAAAGAAGGCAACCATGAGCGGCAGATCATCAAGGCAACAGATGAGCATACCGCCTGTCAGATACAACAGCACAAAAAACATGAAGATGCCGGAAGCCTTGCGCAGCGTGCCGTCACTGACTCTGCGATCGAAGCCTCGCACATCCCGTCTATTCAGGAAGATGGCAACCAATGCCAAGAACAGGACTGCCAGGGTTGTTACCTTGAAGCCGCCTCCGGTCGAACCGGGCGCAGCCCCTACCAGCATGAGCAAAATGGTCACCAGCTGACTCATGGGGCTCAATGCCGTGAGATCCACACTGTTGAACCCTGCGGTTCTGGGGCTGACAGCCTGAAAGAAGGAGGCCAGCACAGCCTCGGACTCAGACATTTGCCAGCGGTCTGATGAAAACTCCAGACAGTAGAAGTAGCAAAAGCCTGCGACAAGCAGGAAGGCGCTGGCAAGCAGGACAAATTTGCTTTGCAGATGGTAGTGTCGGAATCTCGGACCGTGACAGCGAACGTCCTCAAGTGTCAGAAAGCCTATGCCCCCAGTGATGATGAGTCCGGCAATGACAAGGCAAACCAGGGGATCCGCACTGTAGGCAGTCAGGGAAGAATAGGCCTGCCTTGCCCCCATCAAATCAAAGCCTGCGTTGCAAAAGGCAGACACGGCATGAAAGAGAGCCATCCACAGGCCCTGCCCCAATCCCATTTCGGGACAAAAACGCAGGGCCAAAAGGAACGCTCCCGCCAGTTCCACACAGAGCACAATACGGCAAATGAAGCCCGTAGTGCGTACAATGCCTGCCAGCTGCGGAGCCGATATGGATTCCTGCATGACCCAGCGAAGGCGAAAGCCTATTTTCTGGCCGGTCAGGACAGCCACAGCAATGGCCATGGTCACAACACCAAGGCCACCGGTCTGTATGAGCAGAAGAATGACGAGCTGCCCAAAGAACGACCAGTACTGCATGGTGTCGTGCACAACCAGACCAGTCACAGTGATGGCCGACGTGGCTGTGAACAGCGCATCTCCAAGGCTCGCTCCCAGGCCATCCCTGGTGGTCCAGGGCAACATGAGCAGCCCTGTGCCGCAGAATATAAGTCCCAGGTACCCCAGAATGATGATTTGCGAGGGGCTGATACAAACTTTCTTTCCAAAGGCCATACGAACGCCTCATGCCATTGGCTTTTTCGTCCTGCCCGATTCTGGCCAGGCCGCGTTCTAGTCAAACTGGACTGGAAGGCGCCGCAAGCCCTCGTGCTGTATGCGTGCCTGCACAGTGGGACCCTGTTCGTAAAGCCAGGGATCGTTGCTGTCGGAAAGGCCCTGGGCTACCAGCTCGTCTGCCAGGCGCTGGCAGATGTCCTCGATAAGGGCCGCGTAGTCCGAGGCCGTGTTTTCCAAGGGTGTGAGGCAGCAAAGCTGTTCCAGGGAGGCTCCCACACCCTCTGCCAGGGGACTGCCTATCTTCGCAAGGCCTGCGTGCGCCCACTTGTAGAAGGGCATGTACTTCTTGTTCAATAAATAGAGCATGCTGATGACAGCTTCGGTAAAGCGGGCGCTGCAGATGCTCACTGCCGTGTAGGAGTGGCGCGCCATCATGCGGGGCAGATTGTACTGGCCTGCCTGGGCTGCAGCGACACAGCGCGCGGCTATCTTCTTGAGGCGCAGATCCTCGGGGTAGAAGCGCAAGAGCTCCTCGCGTATGGCAGAAAACTTGCCCAATGGATCACAAAAGACCATACCGTTCGTGGCAACTGCCAGATAGTGCTCTGGTATGGCACGCCATTCTCCAAGGGTCTTGGGGCAGGAAGGCACATTGAGAAAACGCCTGTAGAAGCCCTCTATGGGCATGAGGCCTACGCGGCCCATGCGATCCTCCGGCTTCATGCGGACTCTGAAGCCCTCGAAGCTTTCCGGAAGCCCGGAAAGAGCCTTCTCTATGCGCTCGGCATTGGCAACCAGGACATCCTCTGGCAGCCACAGGCAAAAGGCAGGGCCCCAGTCGTGATCACGGGAGATGTCGTCGTCAAAGCCGAAGCACTCCGAGCCCTCGCCCACAAGGCCTGCGGCAATCTGGCCTTCGAGCTCTGCAAGCTCGCTGGCTATGAGTTTTTTGCCGCACTCCTCATAGAATTTTCGGGACAGTTCGAGTCCGCGTACTGTACTCATGGCGTATCCTCGCTTGTGTGCATTATGCCCGGCATTGCTAGGCAAGGGGCAAAGGGGTAGTGAAGATGAAAAATTGCCTGTGTCCCGATATGCAGGAAGACAGGAAGGAGTGAGATATGGAAGCGTCAAAGGAACATGGCACGGCCCTGGAGCCGGACAGATCTGCCCTTACGGATCGCATTGTGCACAAGGAATGGGCTCTCTTCCAGGAAGTGAACAACATGGGCGGCCGTGCGGACTGCCAGAACAGCCCCAAGACCTTTGCCATCATGCGCCAAAGCCAGTTTGCCAACTGGCCCAACGACGCTCTTAAATTCTATGAAAGGGATCTGGAAAGGGCTATCGAGGAAGGCAGAAATCCCCTTGCGGAAAAGTATGGCTACATGATGCGCCGCACCCATCCTGCGGAATTTGAAGGCATCCGCGACCAGCTTCCACCAATCACCCTCGAAAGGGAAAGTCTTGTGCGTGCCATTGTGGACATGCACGTGGCCTGGGAGGCTGAATGCGACAGGCTCTACCCGCACGTGCGGGCAACCGGACGCCCCCTTCGCTCAAGCGAGGATTACCGCGGCACATCCTTCGAGACCTACCTTGAGGGCGAGCTTTTGACCTACGGGGAAAAGACTCTGCAGGCCCTCTACCGCCATGTGCTTGAGGCAAGGGACAAGGGGGTAAACCTTGCCGAAAAGAACCTTGACTCCATGGTCAAGGCCTACGGCTACCCTTCGGTCAAGGCCCTGGAAGAAGAGCGGGCGAAAAAGGCCCGCTCCTAATCCCTACACCTTTTTCGGCGGGCGCGGTCCGAAGATGTCCGTGCCCACACGCACAAAGGTTGCGCCCTCAAGCACAGCCCACTCGAAGTCCCCGGACATGCCCATGGAAAGTTCGGGCAGGGGGCGACCAGTGTAGGTGCGAAGCTCTTCTGCCAAAGTGCGCAGCCTTGCAAAGTAGGGGCGCGCAGCCTCCCCTGCGTCAAAGACAGGCGGGATGCACATGAGTCCCTGCAAATCAAGGTGCGGGCAGTTTTGTGCCACGTGATCGCAAAGCTCGTGCAGTTTTTCCGCGTCTATGCCGCTCTTCTGGCTTTCCTCTCCAACGTTCACCTCTATGAGGACCTTCTGGATTTGGTCCTGCTCGCAAAGCCTCTTCTCGATGGCTGTGGCGAGCTTTGCGGAATCCAGGGTGTGGATGAGGGCAAAGTGGCCTGCAACAAGGGGTGCCTTGCGGCTTTGCACATGGCCTATCATGTGCCAGGAAAGGCTCTGAACACCCAAAGTCGCAAGCTTTTCGCGCTTTTCGAGCGCCTCCTGCACGTAGTTTTCGCCAAAGTCCACCTGTCCTAAAGCAGCAACCTCGGCCACCATGGCCGCTGGGTGCAGTTTGGACACGGCGATGAGGCGCACCTCGTCCCTTTTGCGCAAGGCTTGTGTCACGGCCCTGTCCAGCCGCTCGAGCACTGCCTCGTAGCGCTGGGCAAGCGTCCTCTCTTCAGCGTCCATACCAATCACCTCCCACCGGCTCAGCTGCGGAGATCATATCCGTCATTCCCGTCGCTTCCGTCCAGGGGAATGCCCAGATTTTCCAGCTCGACCTCGCCGATAAAGTTCAAATCCTCGCTCCAGTGCTCGCGCACCTTGACCCACAGCTCAAGGTGCACCTTGCCGTCCAAAAGCTGCTGAATGTCCTGCCTGGCCTCTGTGCCAATCTTCTTGATCATGGCGCCCTGCTTGCCAATAACCATGGCCTTGTGCATGGGGCGGCTCACGTAGATGGTGGCGTAGATGAGGGTCTGGCCTGTTTCCGTGTTCTCGTCCCACTTCTCGATGGTCACGGCAGTGCCGTAGGGCACTTCCTCGCGCAGATGCAGGAAGAGCTTTTCACGGATGAGTTCCGAGGCCATGAAGCGCACAGGCAGGGTAGAAACCTGATCCTCGGGGAAGAGGGGGCCGCGCTCTGGAAGCTTGTCCCGCAAAACCTGCTTCAATCCCTCTACGCCGTCCTTGTTCAGGGCCGAGAGGGGATAGATCTCTGCTTCGGGCCACAGCTCGTTCAGCCTTGTCAGAAGGGGCAGCATGCGGCTCTTGTCGCCAAAGAGGTCGATCTTGTTGACCACAACCACAATGGGTCTGGTCTCGCCGCGCAGAGCCTCGATGATGGGCTCCATATCCTTGTCCAGATATTCCGGATGCAGGATGTAGTTGTGGGCGTCGAGCACAGGCATGATGACTTCAGCCTGGCGCAGGCTCTGCCACACGGCCTGCAGCATTGTCTTGCTGAGCTGGCCGCGGCCCTGGGAGAGGCCTGGCGTGTCCATGAAGACGATCTGCAGATCCTTTTCCGAGAGGATGCCCACGATCTGGTTGCGCGTGGTCTGGGGCTTGGGGGTCACGATGGTGACCTTCTGCTCGATAAGGGTATTGAGCAGGGTGGACTTGCCTGCGTTGGGCGGGCCCATGATGGCCACCCAGCCGCAGCGATGGGTAGAAGTACTCAACGTAATTTCTCCTTGTATTTCGTTTGCAAAAACTTCCGATGCCTGATCTCGTCCTTGCCCTTCTGCCAGGAGCCTCTGCCTAGACAGAACCCTGCCCCTTGGCCCATTCGTCGGGATAGAGGTCAGCGATTTGGGCGTGGTATTCGGCAAAACGCCCTTCCAGGATGGCAGCGCGTGCGCCGCGCACGAGATTGAGAAAATAGGTCAGGTTGTGCAGGGAATTGAGCCTGAAGCTCAAGAGTTCCTTGCTCACATAGAGATGGCGCAGATAGGCGCGCGAGAAGGTCCTGCAGGTATAGCACTGGCAGGCCGGATCCAGGGGGCCATCGTCTTCCGCGTACTTCTTGCCGCGAATGTTGATCTTGCCAACCGAGGTGTAGAGCGTGCCGTTTCTGGCATTGCGGGTGGGCAAGACACAGTCGAACATGTCTATGCCCATGGAAATGCCTGTCACTATGTCCAGGGGGGTTCCCACACCCATGAGGTAGCGGGGCTTGTCCGCTGGCAAAAGGGCTGCCGTGTGGTCGAGAAGATCGTACATCTCGTGCTTGGCCTCGCCAACGGAAAGGCCGCCTATGGCAAAGCCGTCGAAGTTCAGTGCGCAGATCTCCTCAACCGAGCGGGTTCGCAGATCCTTGTAGAAGCCCCCTTGGGTGATGCCGAAGAGAAGGTTTGGTGCCGAACCGGGAGGATAGGCGTCTATGGCCCTTTTTGCCCAGCGGCTGGTGAGGCCAAGGCTTTTTTCCGTGTACTCGCGGCTTGCCCCGTAGGGAACGCATTCGTCGAGCATCATCATGATGTCGGAATTCAAGGCAAGCTGAATGTCGAGAACCTTTTCCGGGGTAAAGAGGTGCTTTGAGCCGTCGAGATGGGAGCGAAACTCCACCCCCTCCTCGCGTATCTTGCGAAGCGAACTCAAGCTGAAGACCTGGAAGCCGCCGCTGTCCGTGAGAATGGATCCAGGCCAGGAGGCAAAGCCGTGCAATCCTCCGTGGCGTGCCACAAGCTCGTGGCCCGGGCGCAGATAGAGATGGTAGGTGTTGCCAAGGATGATGGGCGCGCCTATGGCCTGCAAATCGTCCGGGGCAACTGCCTTGACAGAGCCGACTGTCCCCACGGGCATGAAAATGGGGGTGGGAATGTCGCCGTGGGCCGTGTGCAGGATACCTGCCCTTGCCCTGTTGTCCGTTGCCATGAGGCTCAAGGCACAAGCCATACTCTCTCCTTTCGTACTGTTGGTCTTACCCGCAAGCGGGCGTCAGGCGTCTTTGTGGCTCAAATCGGCACTGATAGCAAGTGCCGGGATTTGTGGCTCAGATCGCGCTTGCAAGACATGGGCCAAAAGGATACTTTCCCCGCGTTTCACCTTCAAATCCCCCGGGCAGCGCGTCCCAAGCGTAGCCACATGTTCATACAATCAAGGGGGAAAGAAGGCGACCTATTCCCAAGGGGGCCATGAGGCCCCACCCCAGGAGCGCGCCAATGACGCCTTGCAAGTTTTCCCACACCCTGTGCCACATTGATCTCGGAGCCCTGAAGCGCAACTTTCTGCGCTGCGGCAATCCCGCAATGCTCATGCCGGTCCTGAAGTCCGACGCCTACGGCCATGGCCTTCTCGAATGCGCAAGAGCCCTGGCGTCGGTGGGAGCCGAACGCTTTGCCGTTGGCTGCGCGGACGAGGGCCGTGCCCTGCGCGAGGCAGGCTTTTTACAGGACATAGTACCTCTCATGGCGCAGGTGACAGACGAGGACTGGGAGCTTGTCACAGCCAATGGGCTCATGCCCCTTGTCTGCAGCATGGAACAGCTTGAGGCTGCAAGTACCAGGGCAACGAAGGATCACCCCCTCTCCCTTGCCATCAAGCTTGAAACAGGCATGCACAGACAGGGCTTTCGCGAGGAACAACTGCCGCAAGTGATTGAAAAGATCAGGCAAAACCAAAATCTTGTGCCAAGGCTTGCCCTCTCCCACTGCTCCTGCGCGGACATCCCTGAGCGGCACGACTACACCCTGGTACAGGTAGATCGCTTCGAGCGCATGGCAACAGGCCTTGCCGCGGCCTTCCCGGACATGAAGGCAAGCCTTTTCAATTCGGCTGGCGTGTTGGACACAACCTACAGGCACAACATGGAAGACATCTCCCGCCCGGGCGTTGTCCTCTACGGCGGCAATCCCTTTGCCGGCACAAGCAAGGAAACTCTGGGCGCAAACCTTGAGTGGACCATGAGCCTTTCCACTCCCATCCTGCAGGTAACTTCCTTACGCAAGGGCGAGGGCATTTCCTACGGCCACCTTTTCCACGCGGACCGCGACATGAAGATTGCCGTTGCAGGTGCAGGATACGCCAACGCCCTGCCCCGCGCACTCACATCAAGGCTGGACGCTCTTCTCCACGGCAAGAGGGTGCGCTCTGTGGGGCGCGTGTGCATGAATATGACAATGTTTGACGTAAGCGGCATGGAAGATGTGAAGGCCGGAGACGAGCTCTGGCTTTTGGGCGGCGAGGCTCTCCCAGGTGTCAAACCTGTGACTCCACAGGAATGGGCCGAGAAGCTTGGCACCATCTCCTACGAGGTCATCTGCCTTGTGGGCAATTCCAATGCCCGCGTCTGGCACGAATAGTGGATAGTTGTTGGCCCAAATGTACAAGTATTTTAGCCCCTAGCGTTATGCCAATGGTAGACGACGCTCTCAAAAATCGATATTCTCACACAAAACGGAGAACCCATGCCAGCCATTTTGATCATTGGAGGATATCGTTTTTTCTTCTACTCAAATGAAGGAAATCCTACAAAAGCTCCTCATATCCATGTGCGAAACCAAGATCGTTCATGAAAAACGAGAGATCCTAAAGGGAGGCATATCATGATTATCAAGCGCGCCGTAAAACCTCTCCCTTCAGGGGGAGGATATAAGGCGCCCCTAGCTTGGCAAGTTTGCCTTTAGTTGGGAGTTCTTTGGGATTCGATATACTGCTT
>NZ_NFJC01000053.1 GCF_002159665.1 Desulfovibrio sp. An276 | reverse complement strand
AATTTTGATTTGTCGACCTGTTGGACGAAGGAGGCAAACTGATTTTGTAGATCTATTGGGGGAAGTATGACGGTTAATGCTTCCAATTGCTGTTTGGTGATTGCCTGACGTGTTGCCCCACCATTTTCCCCGATATCAAGTAAATATTTCTTAAAACGGTCATGTAGAAACATTATATTTGCGAATATAGGATGAAGTTTGTTTGAAATACATCTTATAATTGCAACGTGTTGATTTACTCTAGCAGGTAGAACGTCTTTAGGAACAATACAAGATCGACTTACAGAAGCGCCAGTAATGTTTATGAAAACATCATCTTCCTCAACTATTACATTATCAAGACGTCTTGCCTGTTCATCAGTAATATGTGCTAAGTCTTTGTATTCAAATCTTCCATTATGTACATTCATGCTTCGAATTAATGCAATTCCTTCTTTTGAGTAACTTACTTTACCTCCTCTAGGTGTTGCTCCTGAGCCAATTTTGTTAGTAGCTTCACATAGTTCTGCTTGTTCCCATCCTAAATTGTTAGTAATCGGATCCCCGAACATCTCGATAAATCGGGATTTGACAAGAATATCTAATTTTAATAGTTGTTTTTTCCTTAATTCTATTAAAACATCAATTGAATTTAATTTTTTTGAAATTTTCTTTTGTTTATTAATACAAGGAATATTGATTGGCTCTATTTTATAATCTCTAAAATAAATATGTGGAATTGCTGATCCACTATAATACTTGGAAAGATTCATATATAATATGGCATAATATAGATATCTAATATCAATATCATATTTTTTTGTGGGAATTAAATATTGCATTGTTCCAATTACTGATGAGTATGCTGGTAGCAGCATTGTACGTCCAATACCTGACCCATCTTTTACAATAGCAATATATTCTTCTTTTTGGTGATAAAAATCTATATTTTTAATAAAACCACTTGCTCCAAAGACTGGGTATTTACCTGTGCGTTCTAATAAATCTTTCTGAGCTATGTTAGAAGAAGCCTTCTGACATACATCACCAAGAGTAAATTTTTTCATGCCACCTCACCTCCCCTTCATCCTGCAATAAGTTGGGGATACTGGTAGATAGCTACATGTGCTTTGCCGTAGGGACTAGGAATATTTCTCTGTTTGGTATTCTCCAGCTTTCGACCACCACACTTAAATCGGGATTTGACGAGATGGTCAAGATTGGAGATTTGCTTTTTACGCATCTCTATCAATGAACTGATTAAATTCAATGTTTTTGAAATTTTTTGTTGTTCATGAAGTTCAGGGAAACAAATTTCAAATTCTTTGATATCGCTCAAACGAATTGAAGGATATGAATCGTTTGAAATTAAAGAACTGGGATGATTATATTTAAGATAACATTCTAGATATTTAGAGCTTAAATTTTTGTGAGTAATTATAGCTGCAAGGTGACTAACTAGATAGCAATATCCTTTTAATCTATAAACTCGAGGAATTTTGGCAGACATACCACTTTTAGCAAAAATTACCGTATTAGCAGGAAAAAGTCGTAATTTATATTTTTTTGCAGTTTTTACATCTATATGCTCTAGCTGCTCTTCAGAGCCTCCTGAGCATAAAAATTCAAGACTTTTTGCTCTAATAAAAGGGAAACCTTCAGAAGAAGCAAATTTTATATTTTGTGGAGCTGGCTGCCCAGAAAAAATTTCTGCAATAGAGGAATCTCCTAGCTTTACCCTTTTCATCACAGCATCTCCTCCAACTCGCCCAGCCCTGCTGAGATCTGCATTTCCAGCTCATGCAATTCGGCCATGATCTCCTGAGTGGAAGGATATTCCACAGGCTTGTATTCCACTTGCTTGTATTTGTTGATGGAGAGGTCGTAACCATTGGCCACAATCTCGGCCTTGTCCACGAAAAAGGACTTTTCCGTGCGGGAGCGGTCTTTCTCGGCCTCCAGGTTGGAGAAACGCGCCACAATGTCCGGAATGTCGCTTTGCTCTATCGGAGAGCGTTTGTCATCCAGGGAGAAGCCATCAGCCTCCATATCGTAGAACCAGACATTGTCCGTGCCACCTGCTGCCGTCTTTGTGAAAACCAGAACCGCCGTGGACACGCCAGCATATGGTTTGAACACGCCGGATGGCATGGAGATGACTGCCCGCAATTGGTGGTTTTCCACGATTTCCTTGCGGATGGACACATGCGCTTTGCTGCTACCAAAAAGTACGCCATCCGGGACAATGCAGGCACATTGCCCACCCTTCTTCAATAGCCTCAGGAACAGGGCAAGAAAGAGCAGTTCCGTCTTCTTGGTGTTGGTGACTGCCTTCAGGTTGTCGCTTATATTTGTGGCATTGATAGTTCCCTTGAAGGGAGGGTTCGCAAGGCAGATGGTGTACTTGGAAGAAACGGTGTTTTCCTTTGAAACGCTGTCCTTGTAGCTCACGTCCGGTTTGTCGATGGAGTGGAGCATAAGATTCATGGCTGACAGGCGCAGCATGGTAGGATCGGTATCATTGCCAGTGAAAGCCGGTCCCGCGAAATGCTCCCACTGCTCAGGCGTCATGGTGCTTTCGTATTTGGAGCGGATATACTCGGAAGCCGAGATGAGGAAGCCCGCAGTGCCACAGGCTGGATCGCAAATGGTGTCGTCCGGGGTAGGCTTAAGGAGTGCCACCATCATATCACGGATGTGCTTTGGTGTGCGGAACTGTCCATTGCGGCCCGCAGTAGACAATTTGCTGAGCATGTACTCATAGAAGTCGCCCTGCATGTCGAGCCCAGCAAGGTCATGCTCGTACAGCTCGTCCAGACCTGTGATGACCTTTTGCAGGACTTGCGGCGTTGGCATGAGAAACACTGCATCCTTCATGAAACGGGCAAAGGCTGTTTCTGCAGAGTCTCCGTCTGCGTTTGGCAGTTCGATGAGTTCTCCCCGTTCGTCAAAATCCGGGAGCTTGCCTCCCTTCATGGCCTTGATGGCCGGGAACACACGTTGCGAGACAATGTCGAAGATATGCTGGGCAGCCTGATGCTTGAACTTGCTCCATCGCATGGACTGCCCTGAGGACGTTTGCGGAAATATTTTGCTGACGGGAATGCCGAGTGTCTCCAGTCTCTCGTTTTCCAGCTCCTTGGCATCCAGAGAGCGGATGAACATCAGATAGGTAAGCTGTTCAATGACAGTCAGGGGATTGGCAAGTCCGGCGGAAAATATATCGAGCCAGATTTGATCGACCTTGTTCTTGATGGCGCCTGTAATCATGGATTCCTCATTGGTTTAAAGAGAATAATGTAGTGCTGTCCTATACCATTTGGACACAATTGCGCAATACGGTAACCCTGTTTGCTCATGCAGCCGTTAAGATGGCAGGCTTCTCTTTTGCGCCTTCTGCGAGAGCAAACACTGTTCCATATCAGGGTTCAGCATCTCATGGCAGTTCATTTCTATGGCCTTCATAGTAATACGACTGTTCCAAGCCCTTGAGAATCATATCGAGGTCATCTATCCGATCTGTCAGATATGGCTCAAGAAGCTCCTTCAGTTCCAGGTTGCTGACGGGGCTGCGCTCCATGGCCTGCAGATATCTGGCCTTGTCCACCTTTTGCCAGTCGACCACCTTCCCAAGGCGTTTTTTGAGGATCATGTCCAGCCAGATGCGAGCAGCTCTCCCGTTTCCGTCCATAAATGGATGGGCAACGTTCATCTCCACGTACTTTGCGATGATCTCCTCAAAAGCCGTTTCGGACATCTTATCAATGGCAGCCAGCGTGCTTTCCAGATACAGGCAGTTGGCGAAACGGTAGTTGCCCTTGGCAAAGTTCATCCTGCGGATCTGACCCGCAAAATCGTACAGGTCCTCGGAAAGATACCTGTGTATAGCGCAAAGATCCTTTATTGTGCCGACTTCCATCCGGTCGATGTCGCCACTTTCGAACAGGCGTTTAGCCCTGATAAGACTTTGTTCGTCCAGCTTCACGTCTTGTTCGCTCCCTATTGCATGACTCCGTTCATGTCAGGAGTTCTCGGCCCCTTCTTCTTTCGCGCACCTTTCGCCCATCACAATGGCTCCAAGAGCCACCCCAAGGCCCTGCATGGCCTGGGCCAGCCACCACATGCGGTAGAATTCGTGGCCTGTGACGCCATTGACGAGCCAGGCAAGGTAGCCAAGGGCAAAGAGGCCTGTTATCTGCCAGTAGGTACTCGTCCTTCCGGGAATGTCCGCGTCACTTCTTTGCGCCTCTTGCGCTGCGTTTTCCCCGAAGTGATCCGCAATTGCACGCAGCCTTGGCAAAAGTTTTCTGCCAAGCCACCAGAGCATGCCAAAGAGGAAGAAAAAGCCGAAGCTCGCCCCCACGAGCCCCGAAGAGCAGAGGATGTCCAGATAGAGGTTGTGGGGATGCTCTATGGTGATGAGATCCTTGGTTGGCACAAGTCCCAGGGAGCGGAAGGCCGTGTTGTACATGTCCGCGCCAGCACCAAAGATGGGCCAGTTCCTCAATATCGCAAGGGCAAAGTCCCACAGATCCCAGCGCCCGTTGTCCTGGAAGGCCTGCACGCTCATGCGGCCGGACGCGTCGTGGAAGAACAGAAGGCCCGCAAGCCCGAGAACAAGGACTGCCGGCACAAGAACCTTCCAGCGCCAGAAGCGCATGACAAGGGCCCACCACACAAGGGCAGCAGCCATGAGGGCCACAAGCCCGCTGCGTGCAGCTGCCCCGTAGAGGGTGAAAAGGCCTGGCGCAAGCACAACGCAAAGCAGTACCAGGGACTTTTTGAAGGTGAAGAGTTCCCGGAAAATGAACCACACCCCAAGGGCCGGAATCAGCACAAGGGAGAGGTAGTTGCCGACGCAGTAGTCGCCAATGGCTGCCGTGAGCCTTCCTGCATGGGTGGGATAGCCCATGGGGAAGTCAAAGCCCGTGATGGCCTGCCAGATGCCGCTTAGGCCCACCCAGAAAAAGGAAATCACAAGGGCTGCCACAAGTCTTTTCAGATCCTTCAGGCTTTTCACGCACTCCATGGCTATGAAGGGCAGGATGAGGCCCTTGTTGAAGGATGAGCCCACCTCAAGGAAGCTCTCCCAGGAGTCTATGGAAAAGGCCACGCCTATGAACATCATGATCCACAGGCTTGCAAAGAGCGGCTTCACCGGCAGGGTACGCAACACGCTTTCCTTCCAGGAATAGCGGTAGTACATCACAAGGCAGATGAGGCTTAGGATGGGCATGACCTCGCGAAAGCCGTAGCCCACTGCGAAGAAGGCCATGTGGAACCAGAAGGTCCAGAAGAGAGACCTCTGCCAGAAAAGGGCAGGGTTGGTGTGCCTGAGGGCAAAAAAGGCGGACAATTGCTCTCGCACGCTTCCTCCCTGGCTTGTAACGTGTGTGCTTTGGTTTTCGGACATGTCTTCCCCCGGGCCCTTGGGTGCGCAGGGGCAGACAGTTCCGGCTTTTTTGGATATCCGGACTTTTGGGCCCCTTGCCTTGTTTTCTAATACGCTCCCCTGCCAAAGAGAACAACAGGCACAGTACGCACCAGAATCCAGATGTCCAGCCAGACGTTCCAGTTGGACACGTAGTAGAAGTCGTAGTCCACGCGTCTGGAATAGCTTGTGTCGTTGCGTCCGGATATCTGCCAAAGTCCCGTTATGCCCGGCCGCACGCGGATGTAGTCGTTGAAGACAGAGCCGTACTTGGCCCTTTCGTCCTCGACTATGGGCCTTGGTCCCACAAGGGACATTGTGCCGCGAACAACGTCATAGAGCTGGGGCAGCTCGTCCAGGGACGTCTTGCGCAAAAAGTGTCCTATCTTCGTTACGCGCGGGTCGTGGCGCAGCTTGTGGTCCTCTTCCCACTCCCTGGCCATTTCCGGATTCCTGGCAAGGTAGTCCTTCAGGATTTCGTCCGCGTTGGGCACCATGGTGCGGAACTTGTGCACATAGATTTCCTGGCCCCCGCGGCCAATGCGCCTTTGCTTGTAGAAAACGGGTCCCTTGCTGTCGAGGCGGATGAGAAGTGCCAGGACAAGCACAAGGGGCAGGATGACAATCGAACCCATGAGGCACAGGCCAAGGTCCATGGCCCTCTTGATGGCAAGGCGCCGTTTGTCGTGCAGCCTCTGCTGCAGGAAAAAGCCCGTGGTTGTGTCCAGCACATAGGGGCTCACCAGAAAGTGAAGTATGGGCTCGTTGTCCTCCGCTGCGGGCATGATGAGGATGCGGCTGAAATAGGTGTTCACCCTGGAGAGCGTTGTGTGATCGATTTTCTTCATGCCGGTCACGATCATGGCAACAGCGCCCGGGAATTTCTTTTGTATTTCCTCGAATTGCCTGTTGTCCGGATTCGCTACAAGATCGTCCAGCTCTGCGAAGGCCACAGGACGAAAGCCCTTTTCCGGATGCTTGCGCAAATAGTGCCAGATGTTTTTGCCGGCCTTTGTGTAGTTGAGGAAAACCAGGGGGGCGCCCCACCATTCGCGCCTGCAAAAGAGTTTGGCCACATAGAGGCGGCCCAATGGCACTGCAATGCAGGCAAAGACCCAGGCTATGAGAAAGACCGCGCGCGAATGCAAGAACCCCGTCTTCGAGAAGAAGAGAACCACGAAGATGAGGGAGAAGATGGCCGTCACAAAGCAGAAGAGCCTGTAGAGCACCACGTGGGAGGGCTGCATCAGGGTAGCTGTGTAGAGGCCCATGACCAGGGCAACCACAGGCGAGAAGAGGAGCAGGGTGAAGACCGTGGAGATGGTGTTCGGATGGATGAGGTAGTCTCCGCCCAGCATGCGGACAAGGTAGGCCAGGGCCACAGAGCCTGTGAGGCAGAAAAAATCCGAGAGTATGTAGAGCACCTTGTCCGGGCTGAAACCCAGGGCAGAGCTTGCGCGGCGCAACTTTGACAGGACAGGATGGGGCATTGACAAGAATGGGTGGTTTGCGGGAAAGGGCCATGAGGCCGGATTTTCCTGCCGTGTTGGGAATGGACCCGCAATCCGGGTCGGTACTGGACGTATGCTCGGGAAAAGCCCCACGCCTCGCATTTGTTTTTTTCTGGCAGGACGTGAAGGCCTGTACAACCCGGTTTCCTTCATACACGACAGGGCGTTCATTTACAAGGTGTCCAAACTCTTGCGATGCGCAAATACCGGCCTCAATCCGGGCTATTGGAGAGACTTTGAGAAACATTTGCGGCATCCCCTAAGGGCGCTTGTTCGCAACAGGGCTGATATGCCACTTGCGCGCAGGATGGCGAAAGATTAGGGTTCCTGCGCTTCGAATTCGTCATCCCAAATATTTCGGGAAGGGCAGCCTTGATGAGAACCATGCAGGTACATTGCACACCATACCTCTCCATGCCGGGGAAGGGACGCCATGAGGGGGCTTTTACACCTTCGGCATGCTTGTGTCTTCTGTCCCGGACACTGGTCCTTGCGATACTGGTTCTTTTTCTGCTTGCCCCAACACCCCTCCCGTTTTGCGGATTTTCGGGCGAAGCATTGGCCGAGACCTGGGAGGAGGCAGCCATACGCCTTGAGGAGACCGAGCGCCAGGAAAAGGTCAACGCAGCTTCGAGGGATCTTTTCTACGCCATCACCCAATCCGACGCTGGCAAGGCCGAGCTTGCCATAGCCCTTGGCGCGGACGTGAACCAGTGCGTGGCCTTTGCGGACGCTACGCGCAGCCGCTGTGTCTCGCGCATGCTCGACTACGCAGTGCAGATGTACAAGCCCGAGAGCGACAAGGACGGCGGTCAGGCAGCCCTGCGCACCCTGCGTGTTTTGCTTCGCAAGGGTGCCCTGCTTGTGGACGACGATTTGCTGCATGGGCGTCGCAAGAGCACTGCCCTTGCGCGCTTCTTCGACAAGGAGGCAGTGCTGCTCCTCTTTCTTGAGTCCGGATATCCGGTTACCCCGGACCTTTTGGCAGAGGCAGCCCAGTTTCGCAGCAACGAGGGCTACAGGACAAGCTATCCCCTGCAGCTTCTCTTGCAAAAGGGGCCCTACGGCGTCAAATCCACCTTCAAATCCGGGGATTTCGGAGCAGAGGTGGACAGGCAGATATTGCGCCACCTCCACGGGCCAGAGCACATCCTGGGGCCCCTTGAAAGCACCAGGGGGCTTTCGGGCATAGGCCTTTTGCATCTTGCGGCAGTGACCGGAAACACGGAGGTTGCCTCCTACCTCATCCGCCAGGGCGCGGACATTTCGCAAAGGCTCTCTTCCGGTGTCAACGCCCTGGAGATAGCCTGGGCCCTTTGGGTCTACACCTGGAACGAGGCTGTCTGGAATTCGGACTACCGCTTCGAGCTTGCAAGCTTCCTGGACTTCATCCGCCTGCTCATGCTGCACGGCCTTGGCACGGACTCCATAGAGAGCCACTATCGCGCAAACAGGGAGCTCTACGAGAAGATCTTCGTGAGCAACTGCCAGCTTTTCCTTCTGCCAAACCCCAATGGAGAGGGAAGCATCACCCTGAAGGACTTTCTGGAGGCACACTTTACCCGCACGCATTGGTCCCTTGCGCGCTTTGACGTACTCAACACAAAGGCAAGCCAGCTGTGCACCATTGTGGTCAATTTCGAGGGCAATCTGATCCGGGACGGCGCCCGCATCAGGATTCCCATGGTCTTTCTGGACAATGTGCTCTTCATTGCCGGAAACGAGTTCAAGGACATGCGCTTCCCTGTCACCCGCAACGGCGAGAGACTGCGCCTTGCCCAAACCCTGAACTTCTGGAAGTCCCTGGGGCTTGACGTGAGCGGCGACGAAACGCAAAAAGGCCTGACAGACAATCCTGATTGACGGTTTGCTGGGCCCCTGACGCAAGGCGAGCATTCCTGGACAACAGGACAAAAGGACACAAAGAAAAACAACAAGGCAGGAACATATATGCCAGGATTCATACTCGGGCTGACAAAGGTCTACGACCATCTCGAGGAGTGGTGGGAGAGCAGGGCGACCATGCGCCTTGTGGCGCTCATTACCCTTGTCATCTACTTTCTGGGCCTGGCCTCCATCGAGGCCAAGCGCGTGGGGCTCATCCCTGAGCCTGTGGCCTCCCTCGTGCCCAACCAGCACATCTGGGCCATACATCTGGCCTTCACCACCATCCTCATTGTTGAGCTCATAAGTCTCATCTTCAGTATCTCGTCCTCCTTCTCGCGTTCCGTGGGCAAGCAGTTCGAGATCCTGGCGCTCATTCTTTTGCGCAACGCTTTCAAGGAGCTGGCCCATCTCGAAGAGCCCATAGTGGTTGCCAAACACTGGGAGCCCATTGTCAACATAGGCGCCTACGCCCTTGGGGCGCTTTTCATCTTCATTGCCCTAAGGGTCTTTTTGAACATCTCCCCCCACGGCCACTACATCCGCGAACCTGCCATGCGCCTGCGCTACGCGATTTCCAAAAAGCTTCTGGCGCTCTTTTTGCTGTGCATCTACGTGGGCCTTGGCGTGCGCGACGTGTGGATCTTCACAAACACCGGCGTTGAGCAGAACTTCTTCGGCACTGTCTACACGGTGCTCATTTTCGCGGACATTGCCCTGGTGCTCATAGCGCAGCGCTACATGCCCTGCTTCCACGCGGTCTTCCGCAATTCCGGCTACGTCATAGCAACACTGCTCATGCGGCTGGCCCTCTCGGCCACGGCCCCCTACGATACCTTCATCTCCATCTTTGCCGGCGCCTACGTGCTGGTCCTTGTGTGGGGCATGAACAATTTCGAAAAACTCCCGGACCACGGCCTCTCCCAGAGTGGCTGCGGCGAGAAGAAGGCCGCAAGGCCCAAGCCCCTTGCCTCTGCCCCGGGAAGGCTTGCCAGAAGAGTGAGCCCCAGGCGCCCTGTGCGCAAAAGACCGTAGCGTTCCCGCACATTTTGGATCCCCGGCTTTCCCCGGGGATTTTTTCATCCCCGACGGGAGACACTCCCCCCGGGATGCCGAAAACAGTGCTATGTAATCGCTTGACTACTTTTCCCGGATTTTGCATAGTGCGCGAATTCCATACTTCCTTTTGGCCCTGCCAGGGCTCTTCTTTCTGCCACATGCCTGTCCTGGCAGGGCTACAAGCCAATCCGCTGCCCCTGGAGGCTCACATGCGCCGTCTGTTCGCTCTCTTTCTCTTCCTGTTTGTCCTGACACCAGGCCTTGTCCTTGCCGAGAGTCCTGCCCGCAACGACGGGTCCGTGGATCCGGCTGCCAGGGCATCCGTTTCGTCCTATCTCGCAGGCTTCAACGCTGGCATAGGCGGATCGTGGACAAGCAATGAGTACAAGGGGATGAGCTCAGACGGAACCTTTCTGCCTCTCATTGGTTACGAGGGCGAGCATTTCTATCTGCGCGGTGTTTCCGGCGGCCTGCACCTTTTCAAGAATGAGTGGTTCGAGTTCAACGTCCAGCTCTCCTATCTTTCCCAGCACTTCTACGCCGGCAACAGCGACAGCTGGGCCATGCGCCGCCTGGACGACCGCTACTCAAGCATGCTGGCAGGCCTGAACGCGCGCCTGCTTTCCCCCTACGGTATTCTCTCTGTCACGGGCTCCATGGACGTTCTGGGCTACAGCAACGGCGTGATCGTGGATGGCAACTATTCCTACCCAATTGTGCTCGGCAGACTCAGTGTCATCCCCACAGTCGGCGTGCAGTGGTATGATGCCAACTACACCGACTACTACTATGGCGTAGACTTTGGCGAATCGAGAAGAAGCGGCCTGAGCGAATACGATCCCTCGGGTTCAGTCGCACCATACGGTCAGGTGACGGCGCGCTTCGGCTTCACGGAAAACTGGAGCGCCTTTGCCTCCTTCAGGGCCCTTTTCCTGGACAAGGAAGTGACGAACAGCCCCATGGTCGAGACTTCGGAAAAGTACACCATAGGCCTTGGCCTCATGTACGGCTTCTAGACCCGGTCCCGATTTTGGCCCCATTTCGGACAGAAAGAGACGCAAAAGCCCCCTCCGCAGGGGCTTTTGTTGATCTTGGGCCTTTTCGCAAATGGCTCCCTCGACAGAGTTGAGCACGCCATCAGGAGTAGATCTTCTCCAGCGCCTCGTCGAGGCAGCGCTTCAGGTAGTCGGTGTCGAGCTCGCGCATGTTTTCGTTCTTGAGGAAGGACGTCGAGAGGGAGATGCCGGCAAGCAGGGAAAAGAGCAAGAAGGTCTTCTCCTTGACGTGGGTTCCGGGAAGAAGTCCCTGCACGTTCTGGAAGCGCTCGACATAGAAATCCGAGACAACGTCAGAGACTTCCTCGTCCGTGGCGGACAAAAGTATAAGCCGCAACTCCTTCATTCGATTTTCCACACCTGCTCCGAAGTAGTCGGCAATATGGTTTCTGGCCCTTTGTCTAGAAAGTTCCGCGTGCTCCACATTGTCCCCAAGGGTCATGAGCACTTCGGAAAAGAGCTTTTTCTTGGACTCGAAGTAGCGGTGTATCAGGGTAACGTTGACCTCGGCCAGGGCAGCTATGTCCCTTGTGCCCACCTGCTTGTAGGATTTTTGCGAGAAAAGCTCCTTTGCGGCAGCGAGGATGCGCTTCTTGGTCTCTTCCGCGTTGCGCCTGCGCGGTATCTCCTCTTCCCGTGTCCTGTAGGAGGGAGAATGCGTACCATCGTTTTCGATCTGCCTTTGCGTGGCTGTGTCCGCAAAGGCCTGGGACAGGGGTTTTTTGTCTGCTGTTTCCTGCATGGGGCTTTTGTCCTTGCGCATGCCAAAGGGGCGTTTGATGTTGAGGGGCTTCAATAGGGTGTAGCAGGATTGGCCCCTGCTTTCCAGTGCGGCGCAGGATCTGCGCATGAAATACACAAGTACGCAAAAAGATCGACAAGCATCGGTTTTTTTGCCATACTTCCCTCAACAGGCTTGAGAGTTGCGCCTGTCCAAAGATTGTCCCTTCGCCAAAACCCTCAACCCCAATCCCGAAATACATGCTGTGGGCGTCTTCTATGGCGCCTGAAAGGGTGGATTGCGGCTAACAAGGAGGCCGTGCCCTGTGTTTTTTTGCAAGATGCGGACGGGTACGGGCACAAGACATGATAGAAATCAAGGGAAAACACAACGAGGCAAAGATCTTCACGGACAACGTGGACGAGATCTCTTTGAAACAGATCGAGAAATTGTGCGATCAGGAATTTGTTGCCGAAAGCCGCATACGTCTCATGCCCGACGTTCATGCAGGTGCAGGATGCACCATTGGCACAACCATGACCATCACCGACAAGATAGTGCCAAACCTCGTGGGCGTGGACATTGGCTGCGGCATGGAGACCATACGCCTTGCCGAAAGGGAGCTTGATCTCGAGCGCCTGGACAGGGTCATCCGCGAGAGGATTCCCTATGGCTTCGCCGCGCGCAAAAAGCCGCATGAGAGGTGCGACGAGATTGAGCTCAAGGATCTTTGCTGCCTCAAGTTTGTGAGGATTGGCAAGGCAGAAAAAAGCATTGGCACTCTTGGCGGCGGCAACCATTTCATTGAGATCAATACCGACGACGAGGGTAACATGTACCTTGTCGTGCACTCCGGAAGCCGTCACCTTGGCCTGGAAGTGGCACACTACTACCAGGATCTGGCTGACAAGGCATTGAACGGCAATGATTACAAGACGATCCAGGATGTCATAGACAGGCTCAAGGCTGAGGGCAGGGCTGCGGAAATCCAGCAGACTCTGAAGGAGATCAAGGCAAGGCGCGTCTCGGATGTGCCAGCCTATCTGGCCTACCTCACGGGCGAGCTCTTCGAGGCCTACATACACGACATGAAGATTGTGCAGCGCTACGCTGTGCTCAACCGCAGGGTCATGGTGGAAGAGATCCTGAAGGGCATGGATCTGCACGTGGAGGAACAGTTCACAACCATCCACAACTATATTGACACCGAAACCATGATTTTGCGCAAGGGTGCAGTCTCGGCAAAAGAGGGCGAAAAGCTGCTCATCCCCATCAACATGCGCGACGGAAGTCTCATCTGCCTTGGCAAGGGCAACGAGGACTGGAATTATTCCGCTCCGCACGGGGCAGGCCGTCTTGTGAGCCGGACCCAGGCCAGGAAGACCTTCACCGTGGACGAATTCGAGAAGGAAATGGCCAATGTCTTCTCCACGACTATCGGCAAGGATACCCTGGACGAGTGCCCCATGGCTTACAAGGACATGTCCAACATTCTGGACAATATCGGCCCCACAGCCGATGTGCTGAAAATCATACGGCCAGTGTACAACTTCAAGGCCGGCGAATAGCTGGCCCAATTGTCCGTGACGCCCCCTGATGCCCAAATAGCGCGGGCATCAGGGTAGCAAAAAGGGACGCTCCCAAAGTTTTTTGGCGGCGTCCCTCAAGTATGTCCAAGTCCGTATTCCGAGATTAGGGCGTGTTGACAAATTCATGTGAGTGTTCCAGTAGGAGTACTTACTACACAACCTTCGCCCACATTAACATATTGAAAATATGGAAATAAGAGGAGAATGACAGA
>NZ_NFJC01000052.1 GCF_002159665.1 Desulfovibrio sp. An276 | reverse complement strand
TCCAACAGGTCGACAAATCAAAATTTCTCTGCCAGTTTACACTGAAAAGGTTCACAGATATTCTCTTTGCGCAAAGGAGACACCTGTATGGCTAATTTCGATTTTCTTAATGATTCCAAAGAATTCGCTATGTTCGCACCCGCTGCAGAGGAAGCTGAAAAAGTCTTTGCTTCATCTCCGGCCATGTGCGTGATCGGCTGTCGCAAGGCGCTCGAACTGGCGGTGAAGTGGGTCTATGCTGTCGACAAAACCATACAGAGGCCTTACAGGGACAATCTCTCCGCCCTTATCCACGAATACACCTTCAGAAAACAGCTTGTCCCCATGCTGTTCGACAAGATCAAGAACATTGTGGACTTTGGAAATATCGCCGTCCATACGAACAAGTCCGTTCCTCCCGGCATCGCCATGATGATCCTCAAGGGACTTTTCGAGTTCATCCAGTGGATAGACTATTCCTACGGCAAGGAGTACCAGCCCCGCCAGTTTGATGAGAAGGCAGTTCCCCGTGAACGCGTTGCTCTGGACGTTCAAAAGATCAGGGAACAGGAAAGCCTGCTTGAGCAAAAAGACGCAGAGCTGGAAACTCTGCGCCAAAAGCTCGCCGAAATGGCGGACATTTACACTGCGGAAAAGGCCCATAATCAGCAGACTCGTACCATAAAGATTGGAGATCTTTCCGAGTTTGAGACCAGAAAGAATTACATCGATGGCATGCTCCTCAAGATGGACTGGAAGCTGGAAGGTCCCGACAAGGATGTTTTCCAGGAGTTCGAGGTGGACAACATGGCTGGCGGTCTAGGCCAAAAAGGCTACGCCGACTATGTTCTTTTGGGGAGTGACGGCAAGCCCCTGGCTGTAGTGGAAGCCAAAAAGGCCTGCAAGGATCCCAATACTGGGCGTATCCAGGCAAAACTGTACGCAGACAGCCTTGAAAAGCAATACGGACAACGCCCCTTCATGTTTACCACCAACGGCTTTGACACGTGGTTCTGGGACGATGTTGAAGGCCCACAGCGCAAGGTAAGCTGCATCCACAGCAAGGCCGACCTTGAGCGCCTCATGAGCCGCCGTGCCACAAAGCAGCCCCTAGATGAAATCCCCATCGATCCAGACATTACCGACCGCTACTATCAGCAGGCGGCCATCCGTGCTGTCTGCGAAGAAGTAAGCAGGGGAGGACGCAAGCATCTGCTCGTTATGGCCACAGGTACGGGCAAGACCCGCACTGCTGCCAGCCTGACAGATGTCCTCAGCAAGGGAAACCACATCACAAACGTGCTTTTCCTTGCCGACAGAACGGCTCTGGTCATACAGGCGAAGAACGATTTCAGGAAATATCTGCCGAACATGTCCTTGTGCAATCTCTGTTCCAACAGAGATGACAGATTGGCTCGCATCGTCTTTTCCACCTATCCGACGATCATGAACGCCATTGACAGGGCCAAGAATGAGGACGGCAGCGTGCTGTTCACCCCTGGACACTTTGATCTCATCATCATTGACGAGAGTCACAGAAGCATCTTCAAGAAATACCGCTACATCTTTGAGTATTTTGACGCCATCCTCGTGGGTCTTACTGCCACGCCCAAGACCGAGGTGGACAGAAACACGTATGACTTTTTCGACATGGAGACTGGTGTCCCTACCTACGCCTACGGCTACCAGACCGCAGTGGAACAGGATCATGTCCTCGTTCCCTACTACAATTATGAGGTAAAAACACAGTTCCTTTCGGATGGCATCACCTACGACGACCTCTCCGAAGAAGATAAGGCTCGCTACGAAGACGATTTTACCGAGGACGGCATCATGCCGGAATTCGTACCATCACAGGCAATCAACAGTATCGTCTTCAACCAGAAGACCGTGGACACAGTCCTTCAGGATCTCATGGAGCGAGGCATCAAGGTCAACGGCGGTGAACGCATTGGCAAAAGCATTATCTTTGCGCAAACCAAGCAGCACGCCGAATACATCCTTGAGCGCTTCAACAAACTCTACCCTCAGTATCGGGGCAAATGGGCCAATCGCGTCGTGTGTGACGACAGTTATGCCCAGACTGTCATTGACGACTTCAAAATCGCCGACAAGCCCCCGTACATTGTCGTTTCCGTGGATATGATGGACACCGGTATCGATGTTCCCGAATGCGTCAACCTCGTTTTCTTCAAAAAAGTCCGCTCCAGAACCAAATTCTGGCAAATGATTGGGCGAGGTACCCGCCTTTGCCCAGGCCTGGAATGCGTAGACGGGAATGACGGGGCATATACCGGCAAGAGATATTTCTTCATCTTCGACTACTGCGGAAATTTCGAATTTTTCCGACAGTCCAAGAAAGACCTGGAATGCACAGCACAGGCGTCGCTTTCGGAGAATATCTTCAGGAAACGCGTTCGCCTGATGGCTAAGTTCCAAGACAGCGCCTTTGGCGACGAGAGCTTTCAGCTGTGGCGCAAGGAACTGCTTGACGACTGCCAGCAGCACGTGGCCGCGCTCAATACCGAACTGTTCACAGTTCAGCTTGCGCTCAAGCATGTAGAAAAATTCAAGACAAGCGAAGCATTTGCCAACCTCTCCGAGGAGGATCTTCACAATCTGGAGAAGGAGCTTGCTCCGCTTATCCATTACGACGAGCCAGACAACCTGGCTCTGCGCTTTGACAATTTCATGTACGGCTTCATGCTGGACGTGCTGGAAAACAATGCGCGCAAAAAGTCTGATATTGCCACCCTGGTCAAGACAGTTCGGGCTCTTCAGAAGCTGACAAGCCTCCCGCAAGTGGCGGCAAAACTGGATCTGCTCAAGCAGATAGACCGTGAAGACTTCTGGAAGGACATCAATATTCGTACGCTTGAAGATATCCGACGCGAGCTGCGCTCATTGATTCAGTTCCTGGGCGGAGACGAAAAAACGCCCATCATCACAAATCTGAATGATCCTGTGCTTGAGAGCGAAGAAGGCGACATCCTGTATGCAGAGGACGTGTTCGAGAATTACGAAAAAAAGGTCAACCGCTATATTGAGGAGCACCGGGATTCTCCGGCCATCTACAACCTGACACACAATATTCCCATGACCCCGGAAGACTACAAAGAGCTGGAACGCATCTTCACGCAGGAGCTGGGCACGCGTGAGGATTACTATAAAGCCTTTCAGGATACTCCGTTTGGCCTGCTCGTTCGCAAGATTGCCAAGCTGGATCATGAAGCTGTACGTCACGCATTTTCCGAGTTCATCAATGATAATTCTCTGAATTCTCGACAGATTGAATTTGTAAAGAAGATTATTCTCTATATCGAACAGAATGGATATATTGAAGATCTGTCCGTACTGACAAAACCACCCTTCGACAAGCCTACAAAGCTGTTTGACTTTGATTCAGTTCAACAGAAAAATCTGATATTTGCAATTAACTCTGTAAAAAATAATGCTATTGCATCCTATGCATAATCAATAAATCCTCTTATAGTTTTCTTGTATTTCTGTCATGACTATGCTTCAAGATATTATAGCCTGTCTTAATCATGTTAAATATTTATACTTCTACTCAACAGAGTATATCGAACTAACAGTATATGATATGGATAAACTAGTTCTATAAGACAGGAGAGCGCTCTTGAGAATACCAAACAAGACAATAATATTGTGGTTTTTCCTAACACTCTTGCTGATAGCCCAAATCATAGAACTTGTCCGAAACCACAACTAGAGAAGAGCTGGATATTTTTCCTGCACTTAAGGATGTGGCGGCTGTAGGGCGAAGGAATACTCCAAAAACAAACGAACAAGAGCACAACACGGAACCGACTTATGCACAGGAGAGCCCAACATGTTGGACAAGTACAAAATCAATCAAATCAAGGTTCTATTGAGCGAAGGCAATGGAATCAAGACAGTGGCGAGGCTGACGGGCGTCTCTCGCAACACAGTGCGGCGTTATCAGCGCAATACTCCCCTCAAGGGGCGTCACGGCCTCGCGTGGCGCGCTATGGAGGCGAAGCGGGAGGAGCTCAAAAAGCTGTTTTACGCCTGCAAGGGCAATTGCTCGACTATGTACCGTTTTGTGGAGGACACCATCGGTGTAGAGCCGCCGAGTCTGCGCACGTTGCAGAAGTTCTGTGTGCCCTTTCGCCTGGAGCTAAGCCAAGAGCAGACTGACGAGGGCGGAACGCTCCCCCCCCCATCCAGCGGCACAAGGTAGGCTAACGGCAGGCGCAGGAAAAACATGGTTCCCCTCCTCCCAAAATGACAGCTGACCTTCCCTCGACAATTTTGCAGCAAGCTGCTGCAAAATTACCTTGGGATATATCACGGTGCTCGGCAGCAAGCTCAAGAGGAGGAACGCACCTCTGGTACGACAAGGCAGCCTGCGGCCGTAGCAGTCACATGTGATCCCAGGGGCTACTCCCAGCCTGCGTCGCCAAAGCGCTCCACACGCACTATGCCCTCGCCCTCTCCAAAGCAGGCGTCCTTGGCTATTTCCGCGAAGCGTTCCACGCGCCAGCAAGGCAGGCTGTTTATCTGGGCGTAGAGCGGAGCAAGCCCACGGACACTTTCCACTGTCTTAAGCCCCAGCATGGTGGCTATCTCGTCCTCGGCAAGCTCAGGCTCGTCGTCAGCCCCGTCCCAGTCGAATAGGCTGGAATACAGCGTTGTCATGAGGGTGAGCACGCCTGGCAGGGGCCTTTCCCCCAGCTTCTTCCAGAGAGCCACCCAGTCTGCCAGAACCTCGTTTGCGGGAACTCCCAAGGCTGCCAGGGCCACAGGGTTTACCTGCAGCTCATAGCCCTTTTCGGTCCTTGTCACCCTGGTCAGAAGATACTGGTTGGAGAAGATCGTCTTCTCTCCCTGTCGCAGAGTAAGCGAGAGGCAGGCGAACCTGCACAAAATCTCCCAGGTTTTGTCCCCGAAAAAGCTTAAGGAGCCCTCGTCAAGGACAAGGGTGTAGGCAAGGCCTGCATCGTCTTCCCCGGTCTCGGCCATGGCAAGGGCCTCGTCCACAAGAAGCAAAAAGACAAGATCTTCCTCTGTCAGACGCAAGGAAGGCTTCTTCTTTGGCGCACCGGGTATGCGGGCAAGGGCAGCGCACCTTTTCTCGTCCAGAGAAAGGGACCAGGAAAGGCCTCCCTTGGTCGTCCTGCCCTTTTTCGACTGACTCTCAGACTCTTCGGGGGCCTTGCGCACTTCCTCCCCATAGGTGCCGGACATGGAATGTGAGTTTCCAGGCCAGAAAAGCTCTGCGCAGAAGGGATCAAGTCCTGCCTCTCCCCTTGCCTCGAAGTACGTGTCCAAAGCGTCGAGCATCCTTTCCCTGGAAAGGGCCTCCTTTTGCGGCAGTCTCACACTCCTGCAGGCATAGCCGGCACTCTTGCTCAAAGGCTCAAGCATTGTTTACCCCCACGTGATACGAAAAAGGGGGCATACGCCCCCGTGATTTTTTATAGCCTTTAGGCAAGGTACGGCGGATGCAGGACGTTTTCCTGACCCGTGCAGAGAATGCAGCCCTGGGCCTTGGTAATCATTTCCGGCAGGGGGTAGGTCTGGTACACCCTTGCCACGCGCTCCACAAAATTGCTCTCGTTCCAGGTCTTGATGTAGTTGGCGTAGAAATGCTTGTCCACTGCAAGGCAGAGCTTCTTGGAGAGCGGATGGGAGAAGGTGAGCGTCCTGCAGGCCATGATCTTGCCGGTTTCAGTGGAAACCAGGGTGATGAGAAGCTGCAGCTTCTCGGTCACGTGCATGAAGGGGGGCCTGATACGCTTTTCTTCGGGCAGGGTCATGGCCGAAAAGACCGTGTCGGACCAGTGGCAGCCCTCGAAGCGGTAGAGGAAAAAGAGATCCCTGTCCTCGCTGTACCACACGCCGAAGGACACCTTGCCGTTGGAGACGCGCCACACGTCCTCGCTGCTGATATTGTCCCAGAAAAGATCAAGACGGCACTCAGGCCCAATCATCGTGAAAAAGCTGCCGGGCACCCAGCTTGTTCTTCCTTCCTGAAAATACTTTCCTACCATTTGATCGTGTTGCACTTGTTGCTCCTTTCTTGTCTTCCAGCATTGTCTTCCAGGCCCGGCTTTTTCCCGGCTCCCGGCCGTTTGCTGTGACTTGTGTATCTTTCCCGTTCCGCAAGGCCCAAAGGCCATGAGCAGGGCTTGCCGGGCACCTTGCGTCCTGCGCAAGCCAGACGCGTGTGGTCCCTGTTCCCCTGTGGGTTTTGTATGTCTTTTTCAGAAATGCACTGTTTCCCTGCTCCGCGGATACGGATTTTTCCGGATTGTTGCCAGTTTGACTGTGGTTTTTTACACTTTTTTCGCTCGCCCCTCAAGCCCCAGCAATCGGGCACAAATCGCCAGAAATGCAGCGCGCCGCTCTCCCCTGCGCCATCCTGGGCGCAAGAATGAAAGCGGCGCATGCTTCGGACCTGAATGGTTGAGGGCGAAAGCCGGCAGGCCTTGCCCGCGCTTTGGGCCGAAAGACGCTGGCTAGAGCCTTGCGGTATTTTCCGGCATTCCCTCGTTCAAGAGCTCAAGCAGTTCCTTGCCAGCCTTGAAGAAGGGCAGGCGCTTGCGGGGGACCTGGATTGTGTCGCCCGTGTTGGGATTGCGCCCGTTGTAGCCCTCGTACTCCTTGACCTGCCATGAGCAAAGACCGCGGATTTCAACCCTCGAGCCATCCACCAGTGCCCTGGTGATGGAATCGAAAAAGACATTCACGATGGCGGTGGCGTCTTCCATGGAAAGCTCGCATTCCCTTGCAAGCTGCGTGCACAATTCGCTTCTGTTCATGTGAGATTGGGCGCCCCCTGGCCAAAAACCAGGAAGGATACGCCATCCTCCTTTGTGTGGAATAGCGGCGGGACGCATGGGGACATCTCCCCTTGCGCGAGATCCGCCAGTACGGCCCTTGGGGCCTTGTGAAAAAACTGGCCGGGACAAAATCTGAAAAAAGCTGCGTAAAAGGCTCTTTGGCCTTACTCAGCCCTGGCCCTGAAGGCTGCGAATATGAAGCCCTGCCAGGCCGGCAATTGCGGTATCAAGTTGGGCCTGTGCCCTGAATATGGACCTCCCGAAGCCAGGAATAGTGTGTGAATGACGCTAAAGGGGGCTTTGCGACGGAGGAGACGGGCTTCAAAAGCCCAAATCTCCAGGCCGTTTTTTGTGAAACAGCGCCTTGCCCTGGGGCAAATTTGCCTGCCTTGCCGCGGACTTTGTCCGTGCAAGGCTTGCGCGGCATGCCCTGCCGCATGGAAGAAGCCGGGCCGTAGGGGAAACAGCCTTGGGCTAAGGGCCTGAAACTGTGGGATCACTGCGCCAAGAGGCCTTGTCGCGTGCAAATTTCAAAGACAACCTTTTTTCAGTATTAGTAAAAATGACAGGAATACGCAAGACTTGTCCCCCAATACCTGCCTAGTCGCAGGCGCTCAAATCCCTCTTCTTCCAATGGTCCCAAAGCCCCCAAAAAGGTCCTTCTCCCGGCAGGTTGCCCGCCTAATACCCAAGTATTTCACTTATATTTGGGGCAGAGAAAAATTTTTTCGTACAAGAGACAAAGTGTGCCATCCTGTGCACCAGGCCAGGGAGGGCACGCCACCATCCAGGCGGCTCTCCCTGTGACATCATGTAGCTCGCATGCTCAAAAGCCCTGCCGGGGCTGCAAAAAAAGCCCTGCGCATTGCCCCTGTCCCGTTTCGGGAAAAGGGAGTGCGCGGGGCCAAGTCTTTTTGCTTTGCGTCTTTTCTATCAGGGCCAGCCTAGCCGCAGTGCGAGAAGCCGCAGCTATGGCAGACCATGCAGCCTTCCTCGCGGGTCATGGGGGAGCCGCAGTCAGGGCACTTGTTCTCCACTATGTCCTGCACGACGCTCGCGTTGGTCTTGCCGTCCATATAGTGGCTCTCCAAAACCCAGGCCACGGCATCGGGGATGGAGAGCAGAAGACCCTTGCGGCGAAAGACAGGGTGTTCTCCGCCTATGCCGCGCAGCTGGGCAGTAATGTCCTTAACGTCTATTCCCGAGCGCAGGGCCAGGGAGACCAGGCGGCCAATAGCCTCGGCCTTGGCTGTGACACTGTGCCCGGATTTGCCAATGGTGGCAAAGACCTCGAAGGGCTTGCCGTTCATCTCGTTCACGGTGAGGTAGAGCGTACCAAGGCCTGTCTGCACGCGCTGTGTGAAGCCGTACATGACGTCCGGCCTGCTGGCCACTTCCCGCGAGGTTTTGGACTCTGCCACGGGTGCAGCGTCCGTGTTCCCGGATGCCGGGGCCGTATGCCCTGCCCCTTCTTCCGCACTGGCAGGCTTGTCGGCCTCGCTGCTTCCGGCAGAGAGCACCTGTACGCTCTTGCAGCCATCGCGGTAGATGGTGACGCCCTTGCACCCGTCCCTGTAGGCCTTGAGATAGCAGTCGCGCACGTCTTCCACGCTTGCCTCGTGGGGCAGGTTCACAGTCTTGGACACTGCGTTGTCCGTGTACTTCTGGAAGGCTGCCTGCATGGCAACGTGCCAGGCAGGCTCAATGTCCTGGGCAGTGGCAAAGACCTTCTCCATATCCGCGGGAAGTCCAAGGCCCTTCACAGTGCCCTGGCTTTTCACCTTCTCGACCAGCTCTTCGGAGTAGAGGCCGCGCAGCTCAAGGGCGCGCAGAAAATGCCTGTTCACCTCCGTGAGCCTCTTGCCGTCGAGAACGTTGCGAGTGAAGGCCAAAGCAAAAAGGGGCTCTATGCCGGACGAGCAGGAGGCTATGATGGACAGGGTGCCAGTAGGCGCAATGGTGGTCACAGTTGCGTTGCGAAGAGGCTCCCCGTTCGCAAAGACGGATTTTGCAAAGTTCGGGAAGGGACCGCGCTCCCTGGCAAGCTCTCTGCTCGCAGCCCTGCCCTCCTCCTGCACTATGCTCATGACGCGCTCGGCAGCGGCAAGGCCCTCGGCTGATGCGTAGGGTATGCCGAGCTCGAAGAGCATGTCCGCAAAGCCCATGACGCCAAGGCCGATCTTCCTGTTTGCGCGCACTGTGTTCCCTATGACCTCAAGGGGGTAGAGGGAGGCGTCTATGACGTTGTCCAGAAAGCGCACGGCAAGGCGCACAGTCTCTTTCAATTTCTCCACGTCAAGGCCTGCCTCAAGGGCGTCAAGGCCGCTTTTGGCGCGCCTTGCCCGTTCCTCATCTGTGTACACCATGCGGGAGAGGTTGATGGAGCCCAGATTGCAGGCCTCGTAGGCCTGCAGGGGCTGCTCGCCGCAGGGGTTGGTGGCCTCTATCTCGCCAAGAGCGGGGCAGGGATTGTCCCTGTTGATGCGGTCCAGGAACACGATGCCCGGATCCCCGGACGCCCAGGCCTTGCGCACCAGAAGGTCGAAGACCTCTCGGGCATTGAGGCTGCCGGCCTTCTCGCCGTTATGCGGGTTCACAAGATCAAAGTCCTCCCCCTTCTCGGCCGCCTCCATGAAGGCTTCCGTAAGGCCTACGGAGAGGTTGAAGTTGTTGAACTCCCCATCCTTTTCCTTGGCAGAGATGAACTCCAGTATGTCCGGATGATCCACGCGCAGGATGCCCATATTGGCTCCCCTGCGCGTTCCGCCCTGCTTTATCTGCTCGGTTGCCGTGTTGAAGATGCGCAAAAAGGACACAGGACCCGAGGCCACGCCGCCCGTAGTCCCCACGCGGCTTCCCTTGGGGCGCAGCCTTGAGAAGGAAAAGCCAGTGCCTCCGCCGGACTTGTGGATCATGGCAGCGAACTTCACGGCATCGAAGATTTCCTCGATGCTGTCGCCCACGGGCAAAACAAAGCAGGCAGCGAGCTGGCCCAACGGCAGGCCAGCGTTCATGAGCGTCGGAGAATTGGGCAAAAAGATCCCCTCAGCCATGAGTTCGTAGAAGCGCAGGGCCAGATCCTCAGCCTTCCAGGGCGAGGTGGGATAGTTTTCCTCGGAGGAGGCAATGGCTTTTGCCACGCGCCAGAACATGCCCTCAACGCTCTCCTTCTCGCCTGTTGCGGGATCCGTCTTCTGGTAGCGCTGGGCAAGCACTATCTTCGCATTCTCGCTTAAAGTCACGACCCCGAGATCCTCCACGTTCACGCTCATATATCCTCCTTTCGATCCCCATGACAAAAAACAAAGGGGTGCTCGAAGGCACCCCGCTCCCGATAAATCTGTTACGCACACCTTGCGCAGCCCGCGTTCTTTTCTATGAGCTCCACAAGGTGGGCCGTCTGGCGGCCGGACTTGGTCTGTGAGGTCAGGCTGTGCTCAATGGTGGCTATGCCCTTGATGACAGTCGAGTGGCGCTTGTTCACCTTGGCGCCTATCTGGGCCAGGGTCATGCTCGTGTGCTTGCGGGCAAGGTAGAAGAGCACGTTGCGCGCCTCAACAAAGTTGCGCCTCCTGATACAGGAGCAGATCTGGCTTTCCGTAAGCCCGTAGCACTGGCTCACGCAGCCCATAAAGTCCTCGAAGGTCGGAAGAGGCCCATCCTGCTTGTCCTGGCTGCAGCCAAACTTGCTCAGGACTTCCAGGGCGAGATCCGGGCTTGCGCCAACGCCCATGACCTTCATGCGCAAAAAGAGCGTCTGCAGGCAGGACTCGATCCTGCGCACATCCCCCTCAAGGTGGGTAGCAAGCAGGGCCACCACTTCCTCGTCCAGGGATATGCCGTGGCTGGCTGCCTTGCGACGCACAATCTCGCAGCGCATGGCGTAGTCTGGCGCGTCCATGCTGGCCTGCACGCCCGAGGCAATGAGGGACACAAGCTGCGAGTCGAGGTCCTTCGTAAGGTCCTTGGACATGAAGCGGCTTGTGATGACCACCTTGCTGCCCTTGCCCTGCAGCTGCTTCACCAGGGACATGAGCAGTTCCTGGGTCTTGTGCTTGCCGAAAAGGAACTGCACGTCGTCAATGAGCAGGAAATCCAGGGCGCGCACGCGGCTTGTGAAATCGTCCAGGCTGTCGTTGCGCAGGCCCATGCGGAAACGGGCGTAGAAGTCTTCTGCCGTAAGGTAGGCCACGCGGGCTGTGGGACCGCGGTCCTCCAGAATCTGGCGCACAGCGGACTGCACGATATGGGTCTTGCCAAGGCCTGGCTCGGAGCTTACGAAGAGTGTTTCCACAAAGCTCTTGGGCCTGCACACGTCCTGAGCTGCGGTCAGGGCCATGGCATTGGTCGGCCCCACCACAAAGTCCGCAAAGGTGTAGCGCCACTGCTTGCGGTTCAGGGCATCGCCGGACAGGGTCGCTGCCTGATCCAGGGGCAGATTCCTGACCAGGGGCTGGGCCGCCATGGTGTAGGTGCTGCGGCTTCCGTCAGCACCCACAGTGGTAATGCTGGGCATGGAGCCAGTCATGGATCCCGGTATGGAACCGCCCATGGCTCCCATGGTCCCGGTAAGCGAACCTGCCATCGCCCCCATGGCCTGCATGGCAGAGGCCTTTACGCCATTGTCCGTGACCATGGCGCCCATGGGGACTGCGGACACGGGCGAGGCAAAGGCCTGCGCCTGCATGGAGGCAGCGACAAAGGGCGACATGGAGGCCTGGGTAGAGGCTTGAGAGGAAGCCATGCCGGCCGATGCGGCCCTTGCCCTGCCAGCGGCCGGTGCCGCGCAAGCAGCCATCGCAGGGGCTGTCAGTGGCAGGGAGGGCTCTGCCATAGCTGTTACCCTGGGTGTCTGAGTCGCAGTGGAGGCTGCAGTCTTGGACGCTGCGGGCGCGGCCTTTTGGGCAACCCCTGCCTCGGTCTGGCTTCGGGTTGTCTGGCCTTCCCCTTTTGCGCCGGCTTCCACTTGCCTTGCCTGGGCCCTGTTTTCCGTGGCCTTTTCCTGGCAGGCGTGCTGGGGTTCTCCGTGCCCGGGAGTGCCCTGTGCAATCCTGTCAGTCGCAGTAAACGGCTTTGCAGCGGTTTTTGTACCGGACTGTGTGCCGATCTGACCCTGGACTGTCTGCCTAGTCTGGGCAACGCTTCTTGCGCCCTGGGCCCTGGCTATCCTTGCAGGTGCTGCGCCAACCCTGACGCTCGTCCTGGTCGCTGCAGTCTGCTGGTGCTGTTCTTTGATCGATGGCTTGTCCTGAGCTTGGGGCTGAGCCTTGGCTTGAGACGCTTGCCCTGCAGGCTTGGCCTGCACACCCTGTTCCCTGGTCCCGGGCACAGGGGCAGATCCGGCTGCACGCACGTCTCTTGTCGCATTGGCGGATCGGGCATCGGTCAGGCCCGGGAGCATGGCTGCCCCGCCAATGTTCATGACTACCTCGTCGGGCCTGCAGTCGAAGATCTGGGCTGCGGCCTGGCGGATAAGTCCTCCCATCTTCTTCTCCAGCCTGTGGAGCATGTAGCTGCTGGCCCCCTGCAGACACAGGGTCAGACTGCGCTCTCCTGTTTGCGCCACTATCGGGGCCAGCCAGACCTTGAAGTCAAAGTCGTCCACCTTGGCGGAGAGAGCGTTGAGTATTTTGTTCCAGCAGTTGGTCATAGAGTGGAAGGATCCTTAAATTTTGATTCTGGGTCCGATGCCAGCAGGGGACAGCCGTGGAGGAAAAAAAAGGTGCCTTGTTTCGAGTTGAAAGGTCACCGGGAAAAAGCACGGGTCCAATGGACGCGCAGTGGCGAAAAAGTAACAATTTGTGACAGAAAAGTAAACTGGCGAAGGCCCGAAAAAAGGGCAAGGAGAGCCCGTTCCCAGTCTTGAGCTTGATAATTTCTTGAAAAATATTTTTTCACTCTCTGGGAACTGCAGGGGAAACACGTTGTTTCCGTATCGTACTACAAACAAAAACCTTTCAAAATTCGCACAAATGCAATGTCAAGCACTAATTTTTCCCGAACTATACAATAAACTGATGCAGCATGACACGCTCAAAAGGGACAGATGACAAAACGATCACAAAAAAATCGAGCAGATCGGATACCTCTTCCGCATGCCTTCAGCGCATGGCGAGGAATCACGAGATGCACTCTAACGACTTTTGCTCCCATCGTCCACAGCTTTGGCGGCCTCAGGGGCGCAAATCCCCTCTTGACAGGCCCTTTCCGGCACGCACACCCAGTGTCCGGCCCTGCTCGACCCGTAGCGGACTATGGCCCCCAACTCCTTGAGGAGTGCCACTCTTTTGATGACCGTCCTTTTGCTGATGCCCATGCGGGCCGCGAGTTCCAACGTGGTCACAAATTTGTCGTTTGCGATAAGTCTGTAAACTTCCCTTGCTTCTCTGCCCTCGAAAGATTCCGGGTCAAAGGAGGAAAAATTTTTTTCTTCCTGTCTCTCGTCCCCTTCCGGAGCACCGTCGCAAGAAGCCCCTTTGGTCTCCAAAGGGCTCTCCCTGCCTGCCTTGTCAGATGCCTTGCCATCGCTCTGAAAGGACTGGAAATGTCCGCAGGCTTCGTCCGGGGCCTGTGCTACGCGCCCTGCCGCAACCTTGACCCAGGCCTTTCCCGCATCGTCCAGCACAAGCTTTCTGCTCACAGGCACTTCCACCACGATGACAACGCGCCCGCTTGCAAGAAGGATATTCCCTGTGCGCACAACCAGGGGTGGCACAAGGCTTTGGGCTGCCCTCTGGAGTGTCTTGTTCACCCGCGCGATCATGGCTCCGGCCAGACCCGGCATGGAACCATCCTCGGCAAGGCCCAGAAAGATCTCTCCGCCAGCGGAATTGGCAAGGGCTGCCATTTCGCAGGCAAGCTCCCTCTCCTCCAGCTCCACGCCCAAAAAGCGGTGGCGGCTGTCCTCGCCCAGCGCAGCCTGTCTGGCAAGTCCTGCTTCGTCAAGGATCATAAACTCCCTCCATGGCCTGCGGCCAAAGCCGCACCTTTTGCGGAACATCCGCCAAATGTGAGGCACAGCCAAGAGACTACCAGCATGTGCCCCGGGATCAAGCCTTTTTTTGGAGCAAGGATGTGCAGGCCCGGAAGAGCCCCAAAATGTTTTTTGTTCCGGTATGTTGCAAACAATTTCAAAAAAATTGCCGCCAGACTATTGACAGAAGCCTGTCTTTTGCGTAGAAGTCTTTTCCTGTGTTCGATGAACACTCGCGGAACGGTAGTTAAGACGGTTATAACGCCGGCCTGTCACGCCGGAGGCCGAGGGTTCGAGTCCCTTCCGTTCCGCCACTCATAGAAATCTAAAGGGTTTTGTTACTGTCCATTAGTAGCAAAACCCTTTTATTTTTAGGTAGTTAGACCGTCTAAGCCCATCTATTCCTGCCCGTTTATTGCCAATCGTCTCTGAAATTTGGTATCCGTATTGGTATCCCTTTCTCAGAGGGATACCCATTTTAAGGCTTTTTTAGGCCAAAAAGGATACCAATATCGTCTAAGAGGTTGGCATCATGTCGAAAAAATTTAATATTCTCACTGCTCCAGTAGTGAGCAAAGCCTTGCGTGCCGGGAATCCATGTATTCTGCAAGACGGTGGATCACTGACATTGGAAGTGACCGGAAAAAATCAGGGCAAGTGGCTATACAGGGGTAGAAAGCAGGGAAGCCGGACCGTGATCAAACTTATATGCGGTTATGCTCCGGAAACAGGACTGAGTGAAGCCCGCAGCAAAAGAGACGAGTATAAACTTTTACCCTGAGTTCCCGGGTAGATTTTCTTACCACACATCGTGCCCCCTAAAAGTTTCCAACGCGGGGGTATTCCTTTGCGGGGTGAACCTTCAGGAGTTTGTAGATGTCGTTC
>NZ_NFJC01000051.1 GCF_002159665.1 Desulfovibrio sp. An276 | reverse complement strand
AGGCCGAAGAGCCCAAGGCCGAGGCTCCCAAGGCTGAACCTGCGAAGGCCGAAGAGCCCAAGGCCGAGGCTCCCAAGGCTGAACCTGCGAAGGCCGAAGAGCCCAAGGCTGAGGCTGCGAAGACTGAAGAGCCCAAGGCTGAGCCTGCGAAGGCCGAGGCACCCAAGGCTGAAGCTCCCGCGGAAGCCAAGTAACCATCCATTTCAGTGATATCATCTCCCCGCCCTGTAACCAGGGCGGGGATTTTTTTGAGGTAGAGGACTTGGCTTCCAGCCTGTGAATATCCTCTTTCCAACCATTGCTGTCCATTGACACCAATAACAAAGATGTTTTACTTTATAACCTGCAAAAGAAGAACAAATCAAAAAAACAGAGCAGGCAGCAAAAACTCCCAAGGAATTCATGCGAGGAATACATGCCATGTCCAGCACAGATTTTGATGATTTTTATTATGATGACACCTATGTATTACCAGAAGAACGTGCAAAGATAGAATATGATGTCGAATCAATAGGCAAAATGATTGAAGAGCGTGGAGCAAATGTTTCAAGGGAAATTGGCGGATGTGACAAAGATCAGTCAATCTGCTCCAACGTATCCGAAAAAGATGAAATGGCTTAACAGCGCATTTTGGCAAATTGCATGCGCCACCGCAGGAGACGTATCACCTGGGAAAGCCAAGACTGCCTGCCTATATCTTCTCAACAACGTTCTCAAGGATGCCACTCTGCCCCGCTTTCAGGCGGAGATTTTTTTGCTGATGGCAGAGACGGAAACCTGATTCTGGCCAGAGAATTTACAAAACAGGGGCAAACCGGCTAAAAAGATCATATTCGCTCCAGTAACTGGAGTTTTTTCCACAATTACTTGTGAAAATCCGCCATGGAAACAGAGGGACGCAAAGTGCTCAAAAACACGCAGATGCTCCTGCAGGAACTCAAAAGGTTTGCGGATCCGCATCATCGCATTGAGCGCATGGTGCGCAACGGCCAGATTGTCCGCATCATGCGTGGACTCTACTCCGACAAGAGCTCCGTACTCGGGCCGCACGTAGCTGGCCAAATTTGCAGTCCTTCCTATCTCTCCTTCGAGTACGCGCTTTCCCACTATGATCTCATTCCGGAGGCCGTCCGCTCGTGTACATCCGCAACTTTCTGCAAGAGGAAAGAAAAAATTATCCAGACATCCATAGGCTTTTTCTTCTTCCGTGACGTCCCGGCGCAGGCCTTTCCCTGGGAGGTCATGGTCTGCGACGAGTATGATGCACCCTTTCTTCTTGCTTCTGCCGAAAAAGCCCTTTGTGATCAGCTCTACACGCTCAAGCCGATGAAAAATCAGAAAGACCTGGAATACATGCTGTTCGAGGACATGCGCGTCGAGGAGGAAGACTTTCTGGCCCTGAATTCCACGACACTGTGCGAACTAGCTCCCCTCTATCACGCGAGAAACCTTGATCTTCTCAAACGATATCTGAAAAGGAGGAAAAGGGCATGAAACCGCTGTTTCAAGCCCTGGTCGATAGCTGGCTGTCCAGCCACAAGCCGTGGGGAAGGGATCATGCAGTTCGGGCGCTCCTGCTGAAAATCCTCATGTGCGCTCTCTCAAAGGCCGGATTCTTCCAGATTGGGGCCCTGTACGGAGAGAGCGCCATGTACTTTTTTCACGAACTCCTCAAAATTCCCGATGAGCTGGACCTCTGCCTGTGCGAAGGAAGCTGCGAGGCTGTGGACCCTGTTCCGTATCACAAGGAATGCTCCACCTGGATACGTGCCTTTGGCCTCACAGCCACAACAGAGGTGCCGGATTGGGATGCGTCCGACCCGCGCAGCATCATTTTTCATTTCCAGGCTGACGGGCATGTCCTGAACTCGCCCCTGCGCATTGTTGTGAACATACGGCCCTCTCCCGGAAGCCACGCTTGTTTTGTCACCGGGCACAATGCCCGCCCCTGCCCATGTTTTGTCCGGATGTGCGATCTGCCAACACTACTGGCGGACACCATGTACGAGCTTCTCGCCTCCTCGCAGCACAAGTGCATCGGCAGGGCGCTTATCCATTACCTCCCCCTGCATTCGCACAAGGTGCCAGTGAACATGCCCTATTTGCGGGAACGGCTTGCCCTTGCAAACCATCCTCTGGCTCGGGAACTCACCCTGCAAACGCTGCAGAAAGCACTCACAAGGAGGCTCCAGTCGCTGGACTACGAGGCGGCAAAACAGGCAGCCGTACCACAAGACACCCCTCCTCCTCTTGCCTGCGCGTTGTATGGCATTACTCTTTGGGGCTCCGACTTCTTCTGTTCCATTACCAGGGATCTGAAGGAGGAAAGCACTGAGGCCGTGAGAGCTGCCCCACTGTTTCTCCTCTGACCCGAACGCAGTCTTTTTCGCCTCGCACGGGGGCTTGCCCGCCATGGCAAGGCTCGGCTATACTGCATCAATCATTTGTCCCGGGAGCCAAAGCCATGTCTCATTCCAGACAGAGAGCCCGCATTGCGGCAGGCATCCTTCTTGCGGCACTGCTTTTGCCCTTCCCTGCGCAAGGAGCCCAGGGCTCCGACATCGCAGACAGACTTCTTTGCGAACTCATGCAAAAACCTGCCAGCACGCGCAACCAGACCCGCGGGGTACACACGCCAGCCGTGCGCCCCGGGGAATACAGGGCCAAAATGAGCGAGGCGCGGGCTGCAGAACAAAGGGTGCAACAAAACAGGGCAAAGGCCCAGCCTGCGCCAAGGTTCACGCATCCGCGCAAAAATGCCAAACCCCGCATGTCATCGGACAGGCTGAGCGGACGCTAGGGCAAGCCTACAGACTTCCCAAATATCCAGACAATCCATCATGCTTTTCCCACTCCTTCCTCTTCCCTCCTCCCGCTCGGCTCGTGCGCTGAGCCTGTGCGAGCGCTACTGGCGCGCGCATCTCTAGTCATTTCCCCTTGTACAACACTCGCGCGCCCTGGGGACTCTATCCCCATGGCCCTTTGCACACTCACCCCGGACCCAAGGTCCCGGGGGCTTTTGCGCGTTGCGCAAGGAAAAGGAAATGTCTCTGCAAAAAACAACCCTTGCCCACTGGCTGTGGCTTGTGACAGCCATAGTGCTGGAAGTTGCCGCAACCACCATCATGACACTCTCCCACCGCTGGACCTTTGCCCATGCAGAAATCCTGGGCCTTGGCATCATGTGGCTTGGCATAGCCCTCTCCTACTTCAGCCTGGCACGCGCCACCACAGGCCTTCCCGTTGGGGTGGCCTTTGCCTTCTGGGAGGGCCTGGGCCTTGTACTTGTCACCCTCTCCGGCGTGTTCATCCTCTCCGAAGAGCTCTCCCTTTCCCGCTTCCTTGGCCTTGTCTGCGTTTTGGCAGGCGCCCTTCTGGTTCACAAGGGGACAAGCCACGGGGATGAGGAAGAAACCCAAACGACGTCCTCCAAAGCATCGGAAGACTACAAGACAGCCGAAGGAGGTGCAAAATAATGACTCTTGCCCTTCTTCTCGTGGCCCTTGCCGCGGCGCTCGACATAGCCGCCAACGTCATGCTCGCCAAAAGCTGCGGTTTTAAAAAGCGCCTTTGGGGCGTCATAGCCCTGCTGCTTGTGGGCCTTGCCTTCTTCTGCCTCTCTTTGGCTGTCCGCACCCTGCCGCTCACCATTGCCTACGCCTCCTGGGGAGCCATAGGCATACTCGGCACATCCTTAAGCGGCTGGCTCATCTTCGGGCAAAAGCTGAAGCCCGCTGCCTACGCTGGCATGGTTCTGCTTATTGGCGGCATGGTCTTTCTGCGCTTAAGCGCGTAGAAGGCTGACTGACACGAGAGTGGTATTCGCAGATACCACTCTCTTCTCCCTCCCCTTCGCCAGGGCAAATGCCGCAAATCTTCGGGAGTAGTCCATGCTCAAGACGCTACACTTGCAAAACTTCACGGTATTTCCCAACGCCCGGCTTGAGTTTTCTCCTGGCCTCAATGTCCTCATTGGCGAGAACGGGGCCGGAAAAAGCCATCTTCTGAAGCTGGGCTATTCCCTGCTGAACAGCCTTGGATCCCCTGGAAACAGGAGACCCGCAAAAACCGTGGCAGAACGGGCAATTGCGCAAGAACTTGTCGGTGTCTTCGGGGCTGAAAGTCTGGGAAGGCTGGTCTCAAGAACGCAAGGGGACACAAGAGCCGGGATTGAGGTAACCTGGAGTGAAGACGGAGCCATCAGCCTTTACTTCTCGGGCAGAAGCTCCGAAAGAGTGCATATAGACAGGGCAAACTATCCTCCCCTGCCCTCATCCGTGCTTTTTCTTCCCCCTGGAGAAATCCTTTCTGTCTTTGCAGGCTTTCAGGGTGCTATCGAGAAAAGGGAGCTTGCCTTTGATGCGACGTATCTTTCCCTGACAATGGCCCTGAACAACGCTCCCCTGAAGGGAAAGCTTCTCCAGGAGATATTCGGGATCATCAGGGAGATTGAAGCCATCCTTGGCGCAAAAATCGTGAAAAGGGAAAACCGCTTCTTTTTCGTCTCAAAGAGCAGAGGAGAACTTGAAGCGCACCTTGCATCCATCGGAGAACGCAAACTGGGCATGCTTGCCTATCTCCTCATGAATGGCGAAATCCGCAAGGATACTGTCCTGTTCATGGATACTCCCGAGGCAGGACTGAACCCCCTCCTGCAAAAAAGGCTTGCCAAAATCCTTGTTCTGGCAAGTTCCTGTATGCAGATAGTCATTGCCACACACAGTCTCTTCTTCCTGAAAGAACTCATGATACTGCAAATGCAAAAGGAATTGAAACTAGCCATGTATTTCGGAATTCACAAATCCGGGAATGGCTCAGCAGTTCTGCAGGGAGAATCCATTGAAGAAATAGGCGACATTGCCTTACTGGACGCAGCTATTGCCCAATCGGACAGGTACATGCAATTGGCGTACGAGGAAGGACAGAACACAGAGTAAAGTCTTGCTGTGATATACAGAACAGGAAACAGTCCTGCTTGTATAAAGCCCCGCGCCACTATCCGTGGCACGGGGCTTTTGCAAATACTGGGCATCACACAAGAAGGCTTATGCCAAGTGGCACCACACCCTGTGTTCGCCAGAGCTCTTCTGGCAAGGAGCCTCTCTTTTGCAGATATCTGTTGCCTGTGGGCAGCGAGGATGGAAGGGACAGCCTGCCGGCATGGCGCCCAGGGGCGGCACTGTGCCCGCAATCACAGGCAGCCTTGTTCCTGCTTCCACTCTTGCCGGATCACAGGCCATAAGACCACGCGTATACGGGTGCGCAGGGTTTTGCAAAACCTCGGCCACGCTTCCCCATTCCACAAGGTGGCCTGCGTACATGACGCCCACCCTTTCCGCAGTCCTTGCCACCACACCCAAATCGTGGGTAATGAGAAGAACAGCCATGCCGCGGCGCGAACACTGTTCTTCCAGGATGGCGAGTATCTGCCCCTGTATGGTCGCGTCAAGCGCGGTGGTGGGCTCGTCGGCAAGCAGGATCTCGGGCTCGCAGGAAAGGGCCATGGCTATCATCACGCGCTGGCGCATGCCCCCGGAAAGCTCGTGGGGGTAGAGCTCGTAGCGCTCCTCGGGCGAGGGAATCCCCACCTGGGAAAAGAGCTCTGTCACCTTTTCCCTTGCCTCTGCCTTGCCAAGGCCCTTGTGGTAGCGCAAAGGCTCCGCAGCCTGCACGCCCACCTTGAGGACAGGGTTCAGAGCCGTCATGGGCTCCTGAAAGATCATGGCCATGCGGTTTCCGCGAAGCTTCTGCCACTCCCGCTCGGAAAGCTCAAGAAGGTTTTTGTCATTCCAGAGGACACGGCCAAGAAGCTCGCTTTTCCTTGGCGCAAGGCCCATGCAGGCCCTGGCCGTGAGGCTCTTGCCGCAGCCGGATTCGCCCACAAGGCAGGTGATGCTTGCCTCTGGCAGGGTAAGGCTTATGTCGCGCACGGCAAAAAGGCGTCTCATCTCGTCGTCGCGAAACAAGACGCCCAGATTTTCAAGCATAAGGCCTGCCACTAGCGGGCCACCTGTATGGCGCGATAGCGCACCCAGGCCTCGCGCATCATGATGTAGGGATCCACGGCAGCATCGCGGATGGACATGTAGGTGGGCAAAACGTCGTCGAGATCGTTGAAGAAGAAGCCCACTTCTATGCCGGAAATGACGTACCAGGGAGCCTTCCAGGCGTAGCCCACGGCAAAGCCGGGATAGGCAAAGTAGTCGCCTGCCCAGCCGAAGGTCTCGCGCACGGAGCTTGGGCCAATGAAGGGCCAGACAAGGTAGCAGCCGTGCGGTATGCCCCAGCGCCCCAGGGTCTGCCCGAAGTCCTCGCCCTCGGGGTGAACCGGCACCACGGGCTTCTTGTATTTGGCAACGTCGATAAAGCCGCCCATGCCGGCTGTTGAGTTGGCAATGAAGCGCGCGAACTCGACTCCTGCCTCCATGAAACGGAACTGCAGAAGATTGTTCACAAAGCGCATGGGGAAGAGCAGGTTGTGCCAGAAGTTGCTAAGGCCCTCGCGCACCTGATGGGGAGTGATGGTCTCCCAGGCCGTGTAGGCAGGCTTTGCCACGTAGACGTAGAAGATGTCGTTGAAGCCGAACCAGAAGCGGTTCCAGCCCTCCAGGGGGTCTGCTATGCTCTGCACTGGCTCATCGTCGTAGTCGTCCAGCTCGTCCTCGATCTGCATGTCCAGGGACTTGTTTTCCTTGACCACGATGCCGTCCATGGGAAGGCTCTTGGACGAGGTCTGTCCGTAAACGCTCGAAGGAGCGGCATTGGATTTGGGAGGATTGGCGACAATGGGCCGTGCGGTCACGGCACCCTCGTTCTCGGCTGCCTGGGCTGTCAGGCCTGCACCAAGACTCAGGGCGAAAAGCAGGACCAGGAAAAGGACCTTGCCCAAAACAGTGTGTTGCTTTTCCATTAGAAACCTGCCTCCGACGCCCTGGCGCGCACGGATTCTATGAGCTGCGCTGGCGAAGACTTCATGAGAATTTCCTGGAACTGGGTGCGGTAGTTGTTGACAAGGCTTATGCCTTCCACGAAGACGTCGTAGACCACCCAGACTGCGCCTGCGGCTTCTTCCTTGAACATCATGCGATAGGATATGGGGAGGATCTTCCCGTCGGACATGGTGATTTCCGTGGCTATTTCCACGCGCCTGTGCGTAGAGGAGACGCGCTCGGAAACAAAGCGGACACTTTCACCATTGTAGCCGTCTATGTGATTCAGATAGGTGGAAAAGAGAAGGCACGCAAAGGCCTGGGTAAAGTCTGCCCTCTCGGCCTCAGTAAAGCTTCTCCAGTGCTGCCCCAGGGTGCGGGCGGAAAATTCCCGAAAATCGAAGATGTGGTAGACCTCGTCCTCGATCTGCCTGCGCAGGGGCGCGCGGGTCGCGGGATTCACATAATTTGGGTTTTTCAGAAGCGAGAGTATGCGATCCGTGGAGGTCTCGAGCATCTGGCGGGCCAGAGAGGGATCCGGCACGTTCGCAGTCACAGACGCGGCAAAAGCCTCGCCCCTGCCCCCAAATAAGAGCACGAGCAAAAGGAACAGGGCGCAAAACGCTGCGCGCTGTATGCGAGCCAGGCGGCGAGGGAGTTCTTGTGCCACTGCTTTGGCCCCCCTTTCCCTACTTCACGCCTCCGAAGGCGTACTTGCCAATGAGCGAGCCGAGATCAAGTGCAGGCTCCGTGTCCACAATGGTGTCCCCGGCCTCCAGGATATCCATGGATCCTCCGGGCGCCACATCGATGAACTTGTCGCCTATGAGGCCTGCTGTGCGCACTGAGGCAATGGTGTCGTCCGGAAGCTGCAGATCCCTTTCGAAGCGCAGGGTGACCATGGCAGTGGTCTGTGTCTCGCTGCGCACAAGCTCGATGGCCGCAACCTTGCCCACGGGAACACCTGCCATTTCAATGTCCGCTCCCACGCGCAGGCCCGAGACATTGGTGAAGCTTGCCTTGAGCTCGAAGCCCTCGTCGGAAAAGACTTCCATCTTGCCCAGCTTGATGGTCATGTAGGCCACGCAAAGAAGCCCTACGAGCACAAAGACGCCGACTGCGGCGGAGCGTTTCGAATCCATATGGGTATCCCGTACAATTGGCCTCTAGGGCCCATTTGTGTGTTGTGTCTATTTGCCCTGCTTCAAAAGGAAGCAAAGGGATTTTCAGAATATGCCTCGCGCGCATGGCGCGCAAGGGGTTAGCGGGCAAGCCATTTGCCAAGGATGGTGCGCACCCTGGCAGCCATGCCGCGGCCGGCCTGCTGTTGCGGGGCTTCCACCTCATCCGGGGCGCTCGCCCTGCGCTCGAGAAACTGCACAAGGTAAGCGTCTGTGCTTTGCTTCAAATCGTCCGGCTTTCCGCAGAAAATGGATGTGCCGTCCCGTATCACCATGACCTGATCGGCTATGGCCCAGAGGCTTGCCAGATCGTGGCTCACCACCACAATGGCCATGTCCGGGAAGCGTTCGTTCATGGAAAGAAGCAGCTCGTCCATGCGCGCTGCAGTGATGGGGTCAAGGCCGGAGGTGGGCTCGTCGCACAAAAGGATGCGCGGATCGGCCACGATGGCACGGGCAAGGCCTGCCCTCTTGCGCATGCCGCCGGAAAGCTCGTTGGGGTAGTAGTCCGCAAAGTCCTCAAGGCCCACAAGCTGCAAAACGCGCATGGCCTCGTCGCGAAGCTCTGCCTTTGTCAGATGCAGATGCTCGGACAGGGGCAGGACCACGTTCTGTGCCAGGGTGAGGGCGCCAAGAAGGGCCCCGTCCTGGAAGAGAACGCCCATGTTGCGGCGCAGTTTGCGAAACTGTGCAGCAGGCAGGCGCAGTATGTCTTCCCCGCCTATGAGAAGCTCGCCTGCCATGGGGCGGGAGAGGCCTATGATCTGGCGAAGCAGGGTGGATTTGCCGCAGCCGGAGCCTCCCAGGATGACAGAAATGCTGCCTGCGGGAAGGACGCCAGTCACGTTTTCGAGGACAACGTGATCCCCGTACCCTGCCTTGAGCCCGCGTATGTCAATGTCCCAGCGTGTCGCCATGGATAAGCCCCTAGAGGAAGAGAGAGGTGAGCACGTAGTCCGTAGCCAGAATGAGCACGCAGGCTATGACAACGGCAGAGGTTGTGGCGTTGCCCACGGCCTCCGGGCCCACACTGTCCTTGCGAGTGTTCGCAAAATAGCCCTGATGGCAGCAGACAGCCGTGACCAGAATGCCGAAAACCAGGGCCTTCAGAAAGCCGCAGCCTATGTCGGTCATGGTGACCGAGGAGGAGATGCGGTAGAAATAGGCGCCCTGGTTCATGTCGAGCAGGGCAACACCCGTGAGATAGCCGCCGATTATGCCCACCACGTCAAAGACCGCAGTCAGAAGCGGGAAGGAGATAATGGAGGCCACAAGGCGCGGCGAGACCAGATAGGACACGGAATTGATGTCCATGACGTCCAAGGCGTCAATCTGATCGCTTATGCGCATGACGCCAATTTCCGCTGTCATGCTCGATCCTGCCCTGCCTGTCAGCATGATGGCCGTGAGCACTGGCCCAAGCTCGCGTATGAGCGAGAGCGAGACCACTGAGCCAAGAAAGCCCACGGAGCCGAACTTTATGAGGGTGTAGTAGCCCTGCAGGCCAAGCACCATGCCGCAGAAAAGCGAGATGAGCACGATGAGGAAGAGGGACTGAAAGCCTATGACGTGTATCTGGCGAAACGAACGCACAAAGATGCGCGGAGAGGTGAAGATCTGGACAAAGCCGCTGCCAAGGAAGATGGCAAGCGATCCCATGAAGCACAGGGCGCGCTCAAAAGGCTCGCCAAGGCTTGCGAAAAAGCGTGTCATATCTGCCCCTAGTTCTTCCTGCGGGAGATGCGCATGGGCTCGCCAAGGCCGGCACTCTTGACGTCACGCAAGAACTGCGCTGCGTCCTCGTCCGTGCCCTTGAAGGTGTGCTGCAAGGCCCAAGAGTTTCCGCTCTTGCGAATGCTCACACGAAAGCCCTTGGCCTCGTAGCGCTCCTGCTCGCTCCTCGCGTCCTGCTGCGAACGCACGGTAGCCATGCGGTAGGTATAGGTGTAGGTGGCAGGCCCCTTGGCAGTTGCCTTTTCCGCCCTGGCCCCCTGAGGCTGGGTGGCCTGGGCCGTTGCCTGAGGGGCAGCGGTTGCGGAGGAAGTCCGAAACACGGGCTGTCCAGGCACGACAGGCTTTCCTGCTGCCTGGGCTGGCGTCTGGCCGGGCATCTGGGCAGCTGCGGGCATCTGCCCTGGTGTCTGCACCTCGCCAGGGGCCTGCACAGGCACTGTACCGGCAGCCTGGACGCCCTGCCCTGCTGTGGCTGCAGCGTTGTTCCCCTGCCAGATGGCGGCTATCTTTTGCAAATGTTCCTCTGGGTTCTGGCCTCTGCCGATCATGAAGCCCATGTAGAAGCACCAGCCAAGAACCAGCACTATGGCAAGGCCCACCAGGGTCAGGGCACCGGCAGACAGGGAGAAGTTGATGCGGCTTGCGCCGTCCCTGGTCCTTGTTCTTTGCACGGAAGATTGCATCTCGAGCGCCATCTTCTCCTCCCTGGGAATGGTTCTACATGCGTTCCGGAGCGCTCACGCCCAGAAGATCCAGGCCGTTGGCCAAAACCTGGGCTACGGCCCGCAAAAGCGCCAGGCGCGCCCTTGCGGTCTTCTCGTCGTCTGCGGAAAGGATGCTGTACTTGTTGTAGTAGCTGTGCAAAAGCTGGGCCAGCTCCGAAAGGTAGTGGCTCACCTGGTGCACGGAAAGGTTCTTGGCTGCCTGGGCAATCATGTCCGGGAAGACTTCCATCTTGCGCAAAAGCGCCATGTCCTCGGGCTTGTCCAGGGGTGCCAGAGCCTCCTCGCTGCTCAGCTGGGGAATGCCTATGCCCTGCTCGGCTGCCCTGCGCATGATGGCGCAGATGCGTGCGTGGGCGTACTGAACGTAGTAGACAGGGTTGTCCATGCTGCGTTCCTTCACGGCATCGAGATCGAAGTCCACGGCTGTGTCCATCTTGCGCGAGAGGAACATGAAGCGGGCAGCGTCGACACCCACTTCCTTCACCACATCCGCCAAAGTCTCGAAGGTGCCTGCGCGGGTGGACATGCTGACGGGCTGGCCCTTGATGAGCAGGTTCACGAGCTGGATGAGCACCACCTCGAACTGGGACTGTTCGCGGCCCATGGCGGCAATGGCAGCGCGCATGCGGGGGATGTAGCCGTGGTGGTCTGCGCCCCACACGTCCACAAGAAAGTCATAGCCCCTGGCAAACTTGTCGTGGTGGTAGGCTATGTCCGAGGCAAAGTAGGTGAGGGTACCGTCCTTCTTGCGCAGGACGCGATCCTTGTCGTCCCCGAACCTGGTTGTGGCAAACCACAAAGCCCCGTCCTTCTCGTAGAGGTAGCCTGCCTTGTCCAGGGCCTTGAAGGCAGCGTCCACCTTTCCCTCGTCAAAGAGGCTCTTTTCCGAGAACCACACCTGATGCTCGACGCGGAAATGGGCAAGGTCCGCGCGTATGCCCTCAAGGATAACGTCCTTGGCATACTCGTAACAGCGCTCCTCGCCCTCCTTGTCGCTTGCCCTGGCAAGATCGGGATCCTGCAGAAGCATTTCCTGGGCTATGTCCTTGATGTACTCGCCCTTGTACCAGTCCGTGGGCTCTTCCATGGGGCGGCCCACCATGTTGCGCAAACGGTACCACACGGAAAGGCCAAGAAGGCGCATCTGACGGCCTGCGTCGTTGATGTAGTACTCGGTAGTCACATCGTAGCCTGCCCTGCGAAGGAGGCGTGCCAGGCTGTCGCCGCAGGCAGCGCCGCGGCCGTGGCCCACGTGCAGGGGCCCTGTGGGGTTGGCGGACACGTATTCCACAAGGGTCTTTTTGCCCTCGCCTGTCTGCGTGTTGCCGTACTTTGCGCCTGCCTGTTCCACGTCGCAGACAACCTTCTGCCAGAAGGAGGGGGCAAAGGTGATGTTGCAAAAGCCCGGGCCTGCAATCTCCACCTTCACGATATCCTCGCAGGAGGATCGCACAAAGTCCGCAAGCTCCGCTGCCACCTCCCTCGGGGGCATGCCCAGGGGCTTTGCCAGGAGCATGGCCACATTGGTGGCCAGATCCCCGTGCTTCGGATCCCTGGCGGGTTCGATGACTGCCTTTTCGGGCCAGGCAAGGCCCTTCTTGAGCAGAAATTCTCCCACAAGGGAATGGACTGTGCTGTATGCTTGCATTGCGTGTCTCTCCTGCGACGATAGGTATTTTCTTTGGGTTGAACTTTTTTTGGGAAAGCCTTTTTAGGCTGTGGCCTCTTCAAGCTTGCTGACAACGGCCGTGGTGACAGGGCCTGCCGTTTCCACGCCCTCGAGGCAGCGGGCGACCATCTTGCTTAAAATCGCCTTGGGACCGACTTCGATGAAGTCGTGCAGGCCGTGGGCTGCCTCGGACTGCATGATCTCGATCCAGCGCACGGGCGAGGTCATCTGCACAAGCATGGCTTCGCGGATGCTCTCGCCGTCCTCAAGGGGACCGGCTGTCACGTTACTGTAGACAGGGCAGATGGGACGCGCCCAGACCACCTTCTTCATGTGGCTGGCAAGCTCGTCTGCGGCCTTTTGCATGAGGGGGCTGTGGAAGGCGCCGCTCACGGCCAGGGGCAGGGCCCTGCCCTTCACTTCCTTGGCCATGGAGGAGGCGAGCGCCACTGCGTCCTTTGTGCCGCTTATGACGTACTGGCCGGGGGTATTGTAGTTTGCGACAAGCAGAACTTCTCCGCTCTCGGCCTTGGCCTTTTCCACTATCTCCTGCACCTTTTCCAGGGGCAGTTTCACGATGGCTGCCATGGCGCCTAGGCCGTCCGGATCGCTCTCGGCCATGAGGCGGCCTCGCAGGGAGACGAGTTTCAGGCAGGTCTCCACATCGAGCACGCGGGCCACGGCAAGGGCGCTGTATTCGCCAAGGCTGTGACCGGCACAGGCCAGGGGACGCACGCTGCGGGAAAGGGCCTGCCAGAGGGTCAGGTTCACCACGGTCAGGGCAGGCTGCAGGGCCCTTGTGTCGCTCATGGCCGCCTCGTCGCCTTCCCAGTAGATCTCGCGCAGGGGCAGTCCGCTTATGGCTTCGGCCTTCTTCCACATGTCCATGGCTTCGGAACTGGCATCCGCCACGTCGCGACCCATGCCCGGAACCTGGGCGCCCTGTCCGGGAAAGAGCAATGAGGCTGCTCGCATCGTGTCAAAACTCCTTGAAAAAAATGTGTCCCCCGGGGCATACCCGGGAAGTAGTTGACAAGTAATGGAATGCACTCTTTTTACAGGATCAAGCCCCTAGTGGCAAGCGCACGAAAAAGGGCGATCCGGCAGGGGCGCGAGTGCTGAAGGCCAATCCCCAATAGCCCCAAGGCAACAAAAAAACTGGCAGTCCTTTTTTTGAACCAATTCTGCCTGCGCATTCCCCACTCGTATAAGAATGGGGTTAGCAGGCAGGTTGTCTGTGATAGCTCGTATAACATGTTGTATACGCAAAACAAACAAAACCCATCTTCTATTTGAGGGTTAATAAGCTATTTCGAGATTGCCAAAGAGAGAAGTATTTGTTATGTCTCAAACAGCTTCTTCCACCAACTCTGCGCATCAGCCGGGAGGACGGCACAATGCAGATTGTCTCCAGCTACAAGGTACGGATTGCCGAGAGCAATCAGAAAATCGTCAGGCATGTATCGATACGCTCGACTTGTATCGCGCGGCTGTCGATTTTTTCATTGCGCTCGTCCTGAAACGCTGGGACAGCGTTTTTGTGAAGGAGATGCCGGAACAGAAGCAGATCAAGGCAATGGAACAGCTGTGTATTCGGACAAAGAACAGGCCGGATACGCCTTATGATTTTTCAGAGAAATTTTACAAGTTTCCAAGCTATCTGCGACGCGCAGCCATTCGTCACGCCTACGGTCAGGTCTCGTCATACATGGCACACCTCGAGACATGGACAAAGAACAGGCATGGCAATCCTCCCGGGCTTCCCCGGGCCGGACGTGTCTTTCCTCCCCTGTATCACAAGAACATGTTTGTGCGTGACAAGAGCAACGGCCTGTACAGTGCCCGCATCAAGGTGTTTATCCGCAATACCTGGGACTGGATGGAAGTCAGGCTTCGCAAGTCTGACGTAGACTACCTCGAGCGTTACTGCTGCCATCGTACAGAACACGTCCCGACTCTCTGCCGTCAGAGCAGAAAAGTCTGGTCCCTTGCCTTTCCCTTTACCGAGGAGGTTGAGCTCAAGCCCAAAAAAACAATTTATCAGCAAACAATTGTCTCTGTTGATCTTGGCATCAACAGCGCGTGCGTTTGTTCAGCCATGCTCTCGGATGGCACTATCATCGGTAGACATTTTCTCCAACTGCCGAGCGAGGAAGACTCTCTGGAGCATGGTCTGGGCAAAATACGCAACGCGCAACGTCATGGTGCCAGAAGAATGCCCAATCTCTGGGCTGGCCCCAAGGGTATCAACAAGGCAATTTCAATAAAGACCGCAAGGTTTGTCATAGAAGTCGCCTTGCAATATTCCGCGGACGCGATTGTCATGGAATTCCTTGATTTTCATGGAAAAAGATATCGACAGAGACTGCATTTGTGGAGAGCCCGGTACGTACAGGAAATGGTCACGTCCAGGGCACACCGCAATGGTATGCGTATAGCCCGTGTCTGCGCGTGGAATACGTCGAAGCTGGCGTATGATGGCTCCGGGCCAGTGCGCAGGGACAAGGACAACTACAGCTTGTGTACTTTCCGCAGCATGTGCAAGCTTCCCATCAAGAAGAACGCCAACGCAGCTCCCAAGGAACCGCCCATAGACGAGTATGCTGGTGGAAAGCGCTACAACTGTGATTTGTCCGCGTCCTACAACATAGGCGCAAGGTATTTCATCCGCGAGATTCTCAAGTCCGTTGATGAGAATCAACGGCGGGACATTCTGGCAAAAGTTCCAGAATGCTCTCACAGAAGCACGTGCACCCTGGATTCGTTAATTAGGCTGCGGGCGGCC
>NZ_NFJC01000050.1 GCF_002159665.1 Desulfovibrio sp. An276 | reverse complement strand
AATGCCATGAGTCCCCCAAGCCTTAAGAAGCCACCTATTGGGTACCATCTTATCAGGGGTTGCTCAAAGGGGCTAGATCAAATTTACAGGGCTACGACTGAATGGATACACTGGCAGTAAGTCCGCGTTTTTCCCATTTGCTTAAGGTAACCAGCCCCTTTCCCTTCTGAAGAAAGCGGGTTTGTTCTCCCCGTTCCTGCTGCCGCTTGATTTCAGTGAGGATCACTGCATACATGGTTGCTTCAGGCGTCTTGCCCTTTGTTTTCAACCATCCCTGCTCTAGAGCCTTTTTTGTAATCTCCCTGTAGTGCATGGGCTTTTTGTCTGCAAAGCGTTCAAGCACCATTTCTGCACAGCTGGCGAACGAGTTCCTTGGATTGGCTGACGCATCTTGAGAACTATCTCCATGATTGGAAGTAGTCGTCCTGTCCTCTGTAGTTTTCTTCTTTTTCACAGAGAAGACACTGGGGCCAACCTTCTCAAAGAGAGAATCCGGGCTCTTTTCTCTGATGTCCTCGTACAGTCGTGCGCCGACAGAAGCATAAGGATTTTTTCCCCTGGTTTGCCAGAGACCTTGCCCGAGTATTCTCTCGGTAATATCCCGTAAGTGAAGCGGTTCATCGGCTTCAGTGAGAACTTGTATAATGGCGTCAACGAGGTTCATGTCTCTCTGTTCTCTCTCTCCTCGCCAGTGACTACCAGCCAATTTCCTTTAGGGCCTGTACCACATTGTCCCGAAGAGTCAGCAACCCTTCTTCATGAGTTGCCTTCCTGTTCTTGTAGGTCATCAGGAAAAGAAGCCAGAAGTGCTGACAATGTGACAGAATCTCAGGATCCGCATACTCCTTGGCCAGGGATTACACAAATTTCCCGTACTGCAGATTGATCCCCTGATGGCTCTTGTAGCCCACGAGTCTGGCAAGCTCTCTTGCCGTTGCCGCATGCCCGGGGCAATTGTAGTGCGCCTTGAGTATCTTCACTCGTGACGTATGCATGGCATCTGCTGTGCGAAAGAGTGCCACAAGCTTCTCCACAGGAATGTTCTCAAAAGGATCACCATACATTACCACACCCCTCTGTTAGCCAGCGTTCTTCACAAGACGCGCCAGTTTCTTCGCGTAGCGCTCAGCCTCACTGTACACGCAACCACAGTAGGGCTGACGGTATATGTCCATTTCCTTTGAAAGATCTATGCCAGCCTGCCAGTACGGCCTGAAATCCCTGTAGAGGAAGGCTGGTGCCCCCTCTTCTTGAGCCAACCTTTCGCCTGCAGCCCGTATGGCCTCGTGGGGCTGGTAGCGGGAATAGAGCAGGCTTGAAAAGACATGGGTGCAGCCAAGCTCCCTTGCCTTTATAAAGGACGCCTCCATGCGCGAAGTGACACAGTAGTTGCACCGCTCGGGAGGCATGTCCCGTCCCTGAACTGCTCTTAGCCAGGAAGTCAGATCCCAGGATGCGTCGTCATAGACCATGTCTATGCCAAAATAGGCAGCGGTTTGTTCCGCAGCCTCGCGGCGGCGCAGATACTCTGCCAGGGGCTGTATATTGGGATTGTGCCAGAAGCCTGTGATATTCCAGCCTTCCTCGAGAAGGACTTTCAGGCAGATGCAGGCGCAGGGCCCGCAGCACATGTGCATAAGCAGATGGTTGCCCTCGGGGGCAGGGCCAAAGGTCTGGCCCTGCCCAGAGATGTCCATTGCTTCCGCTTTAGGGTCGGATGATGATTTCAATGTTCTTCCCGTACTGCTTTTCCAGTTCCTTCAGAGAATCGCGCTTGTGGTTCAGGACATAGAGACCCAGTTCCTGCGTCATTTCGTAGCGGCAGGGAGAGGTAGCCCTTGAGCGCAGAAGGCGTGCAATGTCCCGCAGGGCCTGCAGGGACTGCCATTCGAGATTGCGGCGCAGACCTGTGCCGCCACAGGCAGGGCAGGGCTCCATGGAAATGGAGATGGCCGATGTGCCTGTGCGCTGGCGCACCAACTCCAGAAGGCCGAAGGAGCTCATGCGAGCAACATCGTGCCTTGCCTTGTCGTTTTTCATGGCGTTGCGCAGGGTACGCTCCACCTCAAGCACGTGCTTGTGCTCGCGCATTTCGATAAAGTCGATGACCACCTGTCCGCCAATGTCGCGCAGCTTGAGCTGGCGGGCAATGGTTTCCGCAGCCTCCATGTTGGTCTTGAAGGCCATGTTCTCGAAATTGCCCTTGCAGGAGATCTTGCCGGAGTTGATGTCGATGGCCATCAAAGCTTCTGTCTGGTCGAAGACAAGGCGTCCGCCGGAGGGCATGAGCACCTCGCGGCTGTAGATCTGATCGAGCTGGCGTCTCAAGTTGAAGCGTTCCCACAGGGAATGGCGCGCGTCATTGTGCACGCGAACCAGATCCTTTTTCTGGGGAAAGAGCATGGCGACAGTGTCCCGGATACGTCCAGCTATGTCCGCGTTGTCCACCCAGATTTCGCACACATCGTCCGTGAGATAGTCGCGCACTGCACGCTCCGGCAGGCCGGGCTCCCTGTAGACGCAGGCAGGGGCTGTCACGCCAGTTGCGTGGCGGCGCACCTCGTTCCAGGTGCGTTTCAGGTAGGCGAGATCGTTTTTGAGGGTCGCCTGCGTCACACCTGCGCTCACTGTGCGCACGATGACGCCAAGGTCGTCGCCAGGGTCAATGCCGTTCATGAGTTCGCGCAAACGATGGCGCTCGCCCTCGTCGTTGACCTTGCGGGAAATGCCTATCTGCTCCTGGCCCGGGGTGAGCACAAGGAAGCGGCCGGCCAGGGAAATCCAGGTTGTGAGGAAGGCGCCCTTGCTGCCGTTGGGTTCCTTGACCACCTGCACCAGCACTTCCTGTCCGAGACGCAGGACATTCTGAATGGGCGGGTACTTTTTGCCGCGCACAAATTCCTGGGAGGAGGTGTAGTACTCCGGGTGTATCTCGTCTATCTGCAAGAAGCCGTTCTTTTCCGCACCAAAGTCCACGAAGGCGGCCTGCAGATTGATGTCGATGTTGACGATGATACCACGGTAGATGTTGCCCTTGAGCTTCTTCTGGTGGAGCATATCGAGATAGTACTCGTCCAGTATGCCGTTGCTTGTGATGGCAACCTCAACCTGTTCCCCGGGAAGAATGCTGATGTACATGCGGCGCTTGTTTGCGTGGCGTACGCCTGCCTCGGAACGGGCGTCAGAACGGACTTCAGGCTCCTCTCGATCAGTCAATGCCGGCTCTTCTGAAAGAGCTTCGCTCTCGGGCAGAGCCTGGGCCTTCCTGTGGCTCTTGCCACCCCTGCGGCCCCTGCGACGGCGCTTGGAGGAGGGGACAGCCTCCTCTTCGCCTGTCTCTTCGACCTCACCTTCGCCTAGCACCTCTTCAGGGAGGGTTTCGTCCGCAAACGCGGCTTCGGGGAAGATGTCCGCCTCGTCAATGGAAGCGTCCATTGAGGAAGCGTCTCTTGATGCGTTCGGATTCGTCTCGTCCAGGAAATTCCGATCGGCAGAATGGCTTGGCTCTCCCTCGACATAGGTCTCGGGAGCGTCCATGGGGCCAAAGTCGTCCTCAGAGAAGTCAGAAACAGGAAGGTCGGCCAGAAGGCCTGTGTCTTCTGTAAAGACCGGTTCTGCGACACTTTCCTCGTTGCGCGTGGAGGCGTGAGGTGTTTGTTCGTCCTTTTCCTGCACGGACAAGGGTCGGGGGGAGGGGGTGTTGTGCACCTCTTCTTCGGAAGGCTCCTTCTGTACCTCATCCACTTGAGTATTCTTGTGGGCAGTTCTGCCCCAGAGGCTTACAGCTTCGGAGGGGGTATCCTTGGTGTCGGAGTGAGACTCTGGCTCGTCCCAGCCGCTCCAGGCGCTCCACTTTCTTGAGGAAGAGTCTTGGCGATCGTCCCCCTGGGCGCTCTCATTGGCTTCGTTGTCGGCCTGCTTCAAGAGAGCCCAAAAGCCCCGGGCATTTTGGAAGACCTTGCTTTCGGGTGTCGTCCTTGGGGCCTGTTCCTCGATTTTTTCTGGAGCAGGCGCGACACTGGCTGCCTCGTCCACTGCTGTTTGCGGCTTTTTGCGCGGGCGTCCCCTTTTGGCAACTGGGCGCGTGGCCTTGGGTTTGGCACCGTCACTTAAGTCCGCCGTATTCTCCAAAGTCTGGCTTACCTGGCTTTGGGATTCAGAAGCTTGAGTTTCGGCAGCCGCCTTTGCCGCTTCTTCGGTCTTTTGGGGAGACGCAAAGAGAGTCTTGTTGGCTATGCTTTCGAAAAAGGAAGCGCCACTCATGACATTGTCCTGGTCTGCGTCCCTGGCAAGAAGGCCTGTTTCCTGTTTGGGATCGGAAGAGGAAACAGTTGCCATGAAATCCGCAAGGGAGATTTTGTCGTTCTCCGGGGCCTCGTTCTCTGGGGCAGCCTTTGTGACTGTACTTCGTGTGCGTGTAGTAGGCGCCCTTTTGACTGTCTTTGTGATTCTTGCGCTGCGCGCTGTCCTTGTTTGCGTGGTCCTGCGAGGCCTGGGCTTTTTTTCCGCGGCCTCGGTTACAGTGGCTGGTGTCTCCGACACAGGTGCTCTTTCATTGTCTGTCATACAAAATCCTGAAGGGTCCGGAGATTCCTCCCCGGACAAAAGAAAAATTGCAGCCCTTCTTTCTCCTGGCTGGAAGGAGCGCTTTTGAGGGCACCAAGGCAAAAAAACAGACCCTGTCCCTTTGGGAGCATGGCGTGTGTGTTCTGTTTTTTCCCTGGCCAGCCATCCTGCACGATTCTTTACGGGATACCTGCAACCCCGGGACAGGCGAGTCCTTGTAAGGATGCGGCAACTATCCGTGAATGTGTGGTTTAAGCAGGGATCATGCGGGATGGAAGAGCGCAAAGGCAGCTGCCCTTGAAGCATGGGCACAGACTACGTAGTTTTGGATATTTTGCAAGAGGATTGTTTGGGCCAAGGATGCGGACACATTGACCTTCGTAAGCCCACAACGATAGAGAAGGCGAAATTTTGTGCCTGCCTGCTTGAAGGGCAGGGCGTCACGCAAGGGGAGGAATACATGGAAGGAACAGACAGATCTATGGATATGCGAAGACGCATGCGCCAAAGGCGTCTTGAACAGTCTGGTGAGAAGGCGCAAGAGGATTCCTTGCTGGCGCAGGAGCATCTTCTGGCATCAAACATGTGGCAGAAAGCTCAAAGTGTCGCCCTGTACGCTGCCACAAGGGGCGAGACGGACACAAGCCTGCTTTTGGCCCATGCCCTTTTGGCCGAGAAAAAGGTCTTTTTCCCCAGGATGCGCAAGAATGAGAAGGGGATAATGGATTTTGTGCAGATTGCATCTCCGGACGAGCTTCGAGAAGGTGCCTTCGGCATATTGGAACCCATGCCGGAACTCTCGGGACTAGGTGCCGAGGATGCGAACTTTGACCTTTGCGTTGTACCTGGCCTTGTCTTTTCTCTGGCTGGCAATCGCATGGGCTATGGCGGGGGCTATTACGATCGCTTCTTTACTGCAGCGCGTATTCTGACTAGGATTGGCCTTTGTTATTCCTTTCAGATAGTCACGCCCTGGACTGCCGAGCCGTGGGATATACCCATGACCCATATCTGCAGCGAAAAGGGCCTTGTTGCTGCAGACAAGACGCAGGGCAATCCGGACAAAAGCATTCAGGAGTAGAAGATTCGTGGCCGTTCGAGCACTTCATTTCATGTTTCCTGGCATACAGAACGTGGGCTGCCTCTTTCAGATGAGAACGCCTGCATATGAAGACCCGTCCGAGGGAACCATTGTCTTCAGGGACAATGTGGACCCAAAGGCAGTTCTCAAAAACCGCAAGGACCTTCTTTCCCTGACAGGTGTCTCCTCCTTTGCCGAAGTGCATCAGGTGCACGGAGACAAAATTGTCTTTGAGCCGTCATGTGCCAGGGTGGACGAGAAGGCTACCCTGGAAGCGGATGGCCTTGCTACGCAAAAATCAGGCCTTGCCCTCATGGTCAAGACCGCAGACTGCCAGCCCCTGCTTCTTGCCCACAAGTCCGGAAAATACATCGCTGCCCTGCACGTGGGCTGGCGCGGCAACAGGCAGCTCTTTCCTTTCACTGGCGTGCGCTCCTTTTGCCAGACCTACAATATTAAGCCTTGCGACTGTGTAGCTGTACGCGGCCCAAGCCTTGGTCCAGCAAGGGCTCGCTTCACCCATTTTGGCGTCGAGTGGGGCGGGTATTTTGCAAAATACCTGGACCTTGCCACAAGCACCATGGATCTCTGGGGCATGACGAGAGACCAGCTTGTGCAGGCGGGCATTCCTGAACGCAATATTTACGGCATTGACATCTGCACTGCGAGCAATGCCGCTTCCTTTTTCTCCTATCGCGAAGATCGCAACTGTGGGCGCCAGGCAGCGCTCATCTGGCGGCTCTACTAACGGGCAGCACTGAAGGTATACCAATGGACAACTGTCTTCTTCTTGACGCGGGAAGCGGCGGACGCGCTTCCCAGCGTCTCATAAGCTCCCTTTTTGTCCGCCATTTCAAAAATCCTATTTTGGACACCATGGACGACGCGGCTCTCCTCGACATTGAGGGCCCTATAGCCATGTCTACGGACAGTTATACGGTGACTCCCCTCTTTTTCCCAGGCGGTTCCATAGGAAGCCTTGCCGTGCACGGCACAGTCAACGACGTGTCCATGCTGGGTGCAAGGCCAATGTATCTCACCTGTGCTATGGTCCTCGAGGAAGGCCTGTCCCTGGACGTTCTGGAAAGGGTTGTGGCGGACATGGCCGAGGCTGCCAGAAAGTGCAATGTCCATATCGTCACAGGCGACACCAAGGTCGTGCCAAGGGGCGCCTGCGACAGCCTCTTCATCAACACCACGGGCATTGGCAAGGTTGTGCGCACACCCGCACCTTCCGGACATAATGCGCGCCCCGGGGACGTTATCCTTGTCAGTGGCGCCATGGGTGACCACGGGCTTGCCATCATGTCCGCAAGGGAGAACCTCTCCTTAAGCAATGTCGCCTCAGACTCGGCACCTTTGAATGGCCTTGTCGAGGCAGTGCTCGAAGCAGTGCCAGATGTCCATGTCCTGCGTGATCCCACCCGGGGGGGGCTTGCCACCACATTGAACGAGATTGCGCAGCAGTCCGGGGTAGGGATGGTGCTTCGGGAAGAGGACATCCCTGTGCATCCGGAAGTGTCTGGGGGCTGCTCCTTCCTAGGCCTCGATCCTCTTTACCTTGCCAACGAGGGCAAATGCATCTGCATAGTACCTTCCGAGTATGCGGAGAGAGCCCTGGCAGCCATGAAAACGAGCGAGTTTGGCAGGGAGGCCTGCTGCATAGGAGAGGTGACAGAAGAAAACGAGGGACGCGTCATCCTGCGCACCCGCATTGGCGGAGAGCGCTACTTGGGCATGCTCGAAGGAGCTCTTTTACCAAGGATATGTTGATAAGTAGACAAGATTGTCGAATGTTCTTACAACTGTCAAGACTGTACGTAAAAGAACTGTATGGTTTTTGAAAAACTTAAGTAGATTATGATTGCAAGGATACAATCTGTGGATAATAAAAAAAATAATATAGATATAATAAAAAATAATTGTTTTGGATGTGCTTCATGTGTGCAAATATGTACGAAAAATGCGATAAAAATGAAATATAATAATCAAGGATTTTTGTATCCTTTTGTAGATGAATATAAATGTATAGAGTGTGGTGTATGTCTTACACATTGCCCTGTAAATTTTAAAATTAGAGATAACATACATAGTCAAAAATGTTATGCGGTTTATTCAAATGATGAAATTGCAAAAGAAAGTTCAAGTGGAGGAGCATTTACAGTATTAAGTGAGTATATTTTAGAACAAGGTGGGGTAGTTTGTGGCGCAGCATTTGATAATGAATGGTTAGTACACCATGTGTTGGTAGATAATAAAAAAGATTTATTAAAACTAAAAACAAGTAAGTATCTCCAGTCTAATACTAAAAAAGTATATAGTGAAATAAAAAATGTTCTTAAAAGTGGTGAGTCCGTACTCTTTTCAGGAACACCATGTCAAGTGGCTGGACTATATTCTTTTTTAGAAGAAAAATATGAAAATCTGTACACAATTGATATTTTTTGTCATGGAGTTCCAAGCCCGTTGGTTTGGAAAAAATATATCAATGAAATTATCGAAACAAAAGATATTATAAGTATTAATTTTAGAGATAAAAATATAGGTAAAAACATAGCATTAAATAATAAAGGGTGGCAAAATTTTAGCTTAACAATACTTGGAAAAAATGGTGAAGAGTTTTCTCAAAATCATCAAGAAAATATTTTTTATCGAGGTTTTTTAAAAAATTTATATTTACGTTGTTCATGTTATGTTTGTCCTTTCGCCAATACATCTCGATGTGGTGATATTTCAATTGGTGATTTTTGGGGATATCGAGTAATAGATGATAAACGAGATATCAATAATGGAATGTCTGCTGTATTAATAAATTCTAAAAAAGGTGAATATCTTTTTAATAGTGTAAATGAAAGATTTGAATTTAAAAAAAATGTTAAGCTCTCAGATATCGTAAATGGAAATCCTATACTAAAAGAACCAGCTAAAAGACATAATAACTATAAAAAATTTATGAATAGTTTTTCTAAAAATAGACAATGTAATATAAATATAATAGAGCTGATAAATCATTGTATAAGAGAGAAATACATTTTCTTAAAAAGGTGTGCAAGATTTATAAAAAAAAGATTAATAAATTTATTTTTGTTTAAATAGTTAAAACAACAAAAAGGATATATAATAATGAATAAAGAAAAACCTTTAATATCATTAATAACACCTTGTTATAACGGGGGTGGGTACATTAAACCATATATTGAAGGCATATTGTCTCAAACATATTCAAATGTTCAATATATTTTTATTAATGATGGTAGTATAGATAATACTGAAAGTATTATTTTGTCATATAAAAATAAAATTATAGAAAAAGGATGGGAGTTCATATATATTAAACATGAAAGTAACTTAGGACAATCAGCTGCTATAAACCATGCACTTGTAAAAGTTAAGGGAAAATATTTTTCTCAAATTGACAGTGATGATATTATTTATCCAGACTTTCTAGAGAGATATTGTGATTTTTTAGAAACACATAATGAGTATAAATTTTGTTATGCAAAAATTGCTATAGCAAATGAAGACTCTCCATATTCGCCAAACAGAATTCAATTTAGAGAAATAGATAAAAGTAATAATAGCCTGTTTGAAGATCTTATTAAAAATAACAATATTCCGCCATATCCATTTTATATGATTCATACAGAATCTTTTCTTTCAGTTGTTAAATTGCCTGTTTACGAAAATCGAGGAGGACAGAACTGGCAAATATTATTGCCTATGGCATATCATTATCAATGTGGTTTTATAGATAAAGTATTAGCAACATATATTATACGTTCAAATAGTCATAGTCGAGAGAATAAAAATATATTAGATAGACATAACTCCCTAAAAAGGATTTTATATAATACAATATCAAGAATAAATATGCCTGATGGAGAAAAACACTATTATTATGATATGATTATAAATTATTTCTTATCTAAACAAACAATTATTTATCGTTTGTTTAAAATCCCATTCTTAAAAATAGAGGATCGTAAGATATACTTGTTTAAAAAATTTAAGATTGGCAGAATCGTATAAAAACTATTTCTTTAAAGAACAAATATTTGATTTATGTTTTTTATTAAAAATATACATAGTAAATATATAATAATTTTGATATCCGCATAAAAATTATATTTATATAAATTGGATCATTGAATAAATATTTTTTTATTCTCTTTGAATGGATAGTTATTTCTATGAAATATATAAGTAATATATTAATGTAACAGTTTTATCTGGAGCACATATGGATTACGGCAATATTACACTTTTCGAGACTTCTTGGGAAGTCTGCAACAAGGTTGGCGGCATTTACGCAGTTGTCAGCAGCAAGGCCCTGCAGGCTGTGGACAACTTTGGCGAGAACTACTGGCTTCTGGGGCCGGAGCTGGGCAACAACGCGGAGTTCGAGGAAGACTTTGGTCCGTCCATGGAGCCCATCCGCAAGACCCTTGAAGCTCATGGCATGAAATGCCGCCTTGGGCACTGGACTATTCCCGGCAACCCCAAGGTCATCCTGGTTGATTTTCGCAACCGCTACAACCAGAACCAGCTTCTCTATGAGTACTGGAAGGACTACCACGTGGACTCCATGTCCGGCGGCTGGGACTATGTGGAGCCTGTCATGTTCGCCACTGCCTGTGGCGAGGTGATCAAGACCATCTACCAGCACTTTGTGGAACCCGTGGGCGCCCCTGCTGTGGCCCATTTCCACGAATGGATGTGCGGCGCAGGCCTTTTGTATCTGAAGCGCTACTGCCCGACCATAGGGACTGTCTTTACCACCCATGCCACCATGCTTGGTCGCAGCATGTGCGGCAATGGCAAGGACCTCTATGGCAACAGTATGCAAAATCCCATCAATCCCCGCCAGGAAGCCGCAGCACTCGGCATCACTGCCAAGTGCTCCATGGAAACGGCTTCTGCCAGGGAAGCGGACTGCTTTACCACTGTGAGCAGCCTGACCGGGGACGAGGCAGGCATTGTGCTCGGACGCCAGCCCGACATCGTGACGCCCAACGGCCTTGATCTGCGCGTTATCCCGGACTACAGCACAAATCGCGTCAAACCCTCCCTCATCCGCAAGAGCATCCTGGACTCCTGCTCGAAACTTCTGCGCTTCGAGCTTCCGAAGCAGACCAAGATTGTCCTCATTTCCGGACGCTACGAATTTGTCAACAAGGGCATTGACGTCTTCTTGCAGTCCCTTGCAGAGCTCAACAAGAGCCTTGGGGATTCCCAGACCCATGTCCTTGCCATATGCGCTGTCATGGGCGGGCACTCTGGAGTCAATCTTGACGCAGTAAGCGGGGATCCCGCAAAGCTTCCCACGGACGGTGGCAACTGGATAACCTCCCATCATGTGCACAACCCGGCCCAGGATCCCATCCTCACCACCTGCAAGCGTCTTGGCCTTGCCAACAGGCCAGAGGATCATGTGTACGTGGTCTTCAATCCGGCCCTTTTGAATGGCAGCGACGGCTTCTTCAACCTGCGCTACAGTGATTTGCTCACTGGCGTGGACCTTGGCTGCTTCCCCTCCTGGTACGAGCCCTGGGGCTACACGCCAGAGGAGAGCATTGCCTACAGCGTGCCCACTGTCACAACGGACCTGTCCGGATTTGGCCTTTGGGTACGCACCCACTGCCAGGGCAGCAACGACGAGAGCGGTGTCGCCATTGTGCCAAGACGGCAGCAAAGGGACGCGGACGTGGTACGGGGGCTCCAGAAGTACATTGAGAACTATGTTGCCCTCTCCGAGGAAGAGCAGATTGAGCTGTGCAAGGCAGCGCGTGCAACGGCTGCACTGTGCGACTGGTCGTCCTTCTTCTCCTACTATCTCAAAGCCTACGACATTGCCGTGGCCAAGGCCCTGGACGCAGGGCTTGAGCTCAAGGCCTGCATTTCGGACAGGACAACTGCCTATTTCAGCGGCAGTGCGTCCGTAACGCCCACCCTGCATTCCTTCATCTCCTATTCTGCCCTGCCAAAGCCCATCGCAAGGCTCAGGGAGCTTGCCAACAACATCTGGTGGTGCTGGAATCCTGCCTGCTGGGAGCTCTTCTCGCGCATTGCCCCGGACTACTGGCAAAAGAGCAACCACAATCCCATCAAATGCCTGGAAAACGCCAGCGCCGAGGCTCTGGCGGAGGTTGTGGTGGACGCTGCCTACATGAGTCTCTACGAGGAGACTCTGAAGGCCTTTGACCAGTATATGGCAAGAAAATGCGAGCCCTGCGGAGAGATTTCGAGCGAACATCCCATAGCCTATTTCTCCACAGAGTACGGGCTGCACGAATCCATCCCGATCTATTCTGGTGGTCTTGGCGTGCTCTCCGGTGACCATCTGAAAAGTGCAAGTGACCTCAACATCCCCCTGGTGGGCATAGGTCTCTACTACCGCTACGGCTATTTCAAGCAGCAGATAGACAAGAACGGCCGCCAGATTGCAACCTATGTAGAGAACAATCCCATTGATCTGCCCTTGGAGGAGGTGCGTACCCCCTCGGACGAGCCCATGGAAATCAGCCTGCAGCTCGGAGAGCGGAGACTGTACGCCCGTGTCTGGCGTCTGAAGGTGGGTACCATCAATCTCTATCTGCTCGACTCCAATGTGCCCAAGAATACACCGGATGACAGAAAGATAACGGATCACCTCTATGTGGCTGACAGGGACTTCCGCATACGTCAGGAAATCCTCCTTGGCGTGGGCGGTGCCGTGTTCCTGAAGAAGATGGGCATTCAGCCAGCTGTCTACCACATGAACGAGGGACATTCTGCCTTCCTCATTCTGCGCCGCATACGCGATATCATGAAGGAGACCAGGCTGAGCTTCGAGGAGGCCAGAGAGCTTGTGCGAGGAAGCTGTGTCTTCACGACACACACGCCTGTGGATGCCGGCAACGAGCGCTTTGCCCCGGATCTCATGCTCAAGTATTTTGCCAACTACATCTCGGGCTTTGGCATCAGCCCCACGGAATTCCTTGCTACCGGTCAGTACGACAAGGGCAACAATTCCCCCTACGAGATGACCATCCTTGCCCTGCGCAATTCCAGCAAGGCCAATGGCGTGAGTCGCCTGCACGGGGACGTGTCGAGGCACATGTGGCAGGGACTCTGGAAGGGCATTCCCGTTCCGGAAATCCCCATCTCGCATGTGACCAACGGCGTGCACATGGCCTCCTACGCTGGCCTTCCCATGGTGGAACTCCTGAGAAGGGCTCTTGGCAAAAACTGGGTGGACATGGAGGCAGGCGCCCAGGGCTGGTTCAAGTTCGACTCCATCCCGGACAAGCTCATCTGGCAGGTGCACAATCTGCAGAAGATGGCGCTCATAGAATATATGAGCTCTTCCGTGGCAAGCCTCTACAAGAAGCTGGGCGTGGACAGAAAGGACATCAACCAGGCCATCTCCATGCTCTCCACGGATACCCTGCTCATAGGCTTTGCGCGCCGCTTTGCTCCCTATAAGAGGGCAAACCTGCTCTTTGCTGATCTGCAGCGCCTGCAAAACCTGCTGTCGGACACAAGGCATCCCGTCGCCCTGGTTTTTGCAGGCAAGGCACATCCTGCCGACAATCAGGGCATAGACATCATGCAGGAGATTATCCGCTACTGCACGGACAAGCGCTTCCTTGGTCGCATCTTCTTCCTTGAGGACTACAGCCTTGCCATCTCGCGCCTGCTTGTGCAGGGTTGCGACGTGTGGCTGAATACCCCAAGGCGTCCTTATGAGGCCTCTGGAACGTCTGGACAGAAGGTTACGGTCAACGGCGTGCTCAATTTGAGCATCTCTGATGGCTGGTGGTGCGAGGGCTACAATGGCTCCAACGGCTGGACCATTGGACCCGTGCGCACGACCATGGCCCAGGAGGACACGCAGAGCGACTACAACGACGCAGAGGCTCTGTATACGCTTCTTGAGGAGCAGGTTATCCCGCTCTACTACTATCGCAACCAGAACTCCATTCCTACCCGCTGGGTAAAGACCATGAAGGAGTCCATGCGCACCCTCATTCCCGCCTACAGCTCACACCGCATGGTACGCGACTATTTGCGCGACTACTACATGCCCGTAGCCGAGAGGTACGCGAAGCTCGCTGGTGACGACAGCATCGTGCGCCACATAGTGGAATGGAAGAAGGACATCGCCACGCGCTTTGCAAGCGTCAAGGTAGGTCTTCTGCGCATAGACGGCATGGACAGCGACACCTGCGAGGCGGGGCAGCCCATACGCGTGACTGTGAGCCTGGATCCCGGTCAGATGAAGCAGGAGGAGCTCCTGGTCCAGCTGGTCGTGGGCGCCTACGACGGGCGGGAGTTTGTGGAGAAGCCCAGAGTGGTCCTGCTTTCCTACGAGCGGACTACCTCTGACAATAGCCTTGTCTACGCCTGCGACTTTGTGACGAGGAAGAGCGGGCGCCAGGCCTATGGCGTGCGTATATTGCCCACCACCCCGGACGTTGAGGGTGATTTCGACACCAACATGGTGCTCTGGGCGTAACATTGAACAGTGTGTAAGAGACTCTCAAAGCGGCCAGCCAGGCGGACCCGAGGACTGTTTGGGCTGGCTGAGAAAAAAAGTTTTACAAAAATGCAAAATTTTTGTTGACAGAGAGCCTCAGTTCGCATACAACATTTTTCGCGCTGAGTGATTGGGCTATCGTTCAATTGGCAGGACGTCGGATTCTGGCTCCGATAATCAAGGTTCGAGTCCTTGTAGCCCAGCCAAGCTTGGCAGAAAAATTGAATACGTCCCCATCGTCTAGTCGGCCCAGGACACCGGCCTTTCACGCCGTCAACAGGGGTTCAAATCCCCTTGGGGACGCCAATTTGGCAACAATAACGCTAGGATCTAAAGCAGATTCTAGCGTTTTTTTGTATCCGTTCAGGGGGTAGGCCTTTCGGCTACCCCTTCTCGTAATTTTCACTGGCCGCCAAACCCAAACTCTGCTACGTAGATCTGCTATGAGAGCACTAGTCGAAGCCACCCTTGCCAAGCTCCCAAGCAAGGAGTCTATGGCCCAATGGCCTCCCGAGGCAGTCGCTACTGTGGAGGTGCTCACTAAGCTTGTCCTTATTTTGTGTGATGAGCTGGAGGCAAGGGACAAGCGTATTGCGGAGCTTGAGGAGGAGGTCAGAGAACTCAAGCGTAAACTGAACATAAATAGTGGTAATTCAGGGATCTCCCCGTCACAGGATCCTCATAGACCCAGAGGGAAAGGAGGCAAGGAGAAGGACGAAGACAATTCAGACAAGCCACGAGCTGAGGACCAGGGCGAGAATTCCAAGCCAGATTCGGAAGAGCAGCCCAAATGCAAGCAGGGAGGCCAAAAAGGGCACAAGGGCAATCGCCAGGAACTCCGCAAGACGCAGGACATAAGGGAAATTTTCCCCGAGAGGTGCAGCTGTGGTTGTGAAGAGTTCGTGGATCTGCGCTCTTTCTACACTCACCAGCATTGCGAACTGCCTGATATCCTGCTCCATGTCATCCATTTTAATTTGTACAAGGGGCGCTGCGCCAATTGTGCCAAGGAAGGCAAGGCCAAAGTCCCTGCTGAGTACTCTACCGGCTACGGACCAAATTTCACAGCTTTCGTTGGCTCTGCATCGGCTTTTCTGGGGTGCACCAGGCGGTCACTTCTGGATTTTTTGACAAAGTCCGACTTCTTTCGCACGGAAGAAGGGGAATCGGTTCCTCTCTCCCTGGGAGGGCTGGACAGGCTGATTGATCGTTGCAGCCGGACACTGAAACGACACTGGGAGAAAATCGGCGAAGTCGCTCGTGAGACCCCTATTAACTATGTCGATGAAACCAGTTGGCCCATGTTTGGTCCACTTGGAGCGATCAAATACTGGCTGTGGCTTATGGCTTCGTCTCTGGTCGTTTTCTTCAATATCCACCGACACCGGAGCAGAGAAGCCTTCCATGAGCTTATTGGAGCCTGGGTAGGCATCCTGATCTCTGATGATTATGCCTTGTATCGCTCGTGGCCCAAAGAGAAGAGGCAGAGTTGTCTTGCCCATCATCTTCGAACTGCCCAAAAACTCCGGGAAGACCCCGATCCAGACATAGCCCGAGGCGGAGAAAGTCTCTACAAAGAGATTCACCGCCCCACCCAAATGAATCCAGAAACCCTGACCAGGGGTGTGTGGCAGGGCTGGCTCATGAGAACACGACGTCTACTCAAGGAGTTTTCAAAGCGGAGCGATGGACTCGGCATTCTAGCGTCACGCCTTGAAGCTACCTTTGAATCTCTCAGCACGTTCCTCCGTATCCGTGGCGTAGACCGGACGAATAATAAAGCGGAACGGACGCTGCGGCCTGCCGTTGTCCGGCGCGTATCCATTCAGTCGTAGCCCTGTAAATTTGATCTAGCCCCTTTGAGCAACCCCTGATAAGATGGTACCCAATAGGTGGCTTCTTAAGGCTTGGGGGACTCATGGCATT
>NZ_NFJC01000005.1 GCF_002159665.1 Desulfovibrio sp. An276 | reverse complement strand
CTATTCCGCCTTGTGTTCTGGAGCGGGAGACGGGATTTGAACCCGCGACTTCAACCTTGGCAAGGTTGCACTCTACCACTGAGTTACTCCCGCTCAGTCGGTGCGAAAAGAGCTTCTACGCGAAGCCGGCCCTCTCGTCAAGCAAAATTTTTCATTTTTGGCAAACTTTTGTTGAAAAAGTGTCAAAAATGGCTTCACTGGCCGATTTTGGCACCAAATTTTTTCTGCACGCCTAGTTCATCTTGGGGCGGTTGTCGATCACACGGGTGGCCTTGCCACCGGAACGATCCAGGGAATGGGGTTCCATGAGGCGAATGCGGGCTGTCACGCCGCAGTATTCCTTGATATTGCCCTGCAGGCGCTTTTCGAGGGCCTGAAGGTCGCTGATGCGATCGTTGAAGAGCTGCTGCGTGATTTCCACCTGGACCTCGATAGTGTCGAGAGTGCCCTTGCGGTCCACAACAATAAGGTAGTTGGGGGAGAGGCCGGGGATTTCCATGAGCAGACTCTCGATCTGCTGCGGGAAGACGTTGACGCCGCGGATAATGAGCATGTCGTCCGTGCGGCCTGCAAGGCGGGTGAGACGCAGATGGGTGCGACCGCAGCGGCAGGGTGTGGTGTCAATGGAGGTGAGATCGCGGGTGCGATAGCGGATGAGCGGTGCGCCTTCCTTGGTGATGGTGGTGATGACAAGTTCGCCCACCTCGCCCTCGGGCAGGTTCTCGCCTGTCTCGGGATCGATGATTTCCGCGATAAAGTGGTCTTCCCACAGATGGATGCCGTTGTGTTCCATGCAGTCGATGGCAACACCGGGGCCCATGATTTCCGTGAGGCCGTAGATGTTGTGGGCGTCGATGCCCATCTTTTCTTCCATGGTGTGGCGCATGGTCTCGGACCAGGGCTCGCCACCGAAGATACCGATCTTCAGGGGCAGTTCCCTGAAGTCAATGCCTATCTCCATGGCGGATTCCCACAGATGCAGGGCAAAGGAGGGCGTGCAGGCAAGCACTGTCGCGCCAAGGTCGCGCAGAAGCTGGCCCTGGCGACGGGTGGCACCGCCCGAGGCTGGCACAACCATGGCACCGAGCTTCTGGGCGCCGTCGTGGGCTCCGAGGCCGCCGGTGAAGAGGCCGTAGCCGTAGGCCACGTGCACGATGTCCGTGGGTGTCACGCCGCTTGCGCACATGCAGCGGGCAACCAGTTCGGCCCAGTTGTCGAGATCGCGCTGCGTGTAGCCCATCACGATGGCCTGTCCTGTTGTACCGCTGGAAGCCTGGATGCGAGCCAGATTGGCCCTTGGCAGTGCGAAGAGGCCGTAGGGGTAGTTGTTGCGCAAATCCTGCTTTACGGTAAAGGGCAGTCTGCGCAGATCGTCCAGGGAACGAATGTCCTCGGGCTTCACGCCCATTTCGTCAAAGCGCTTCTTGTAGAAGGGGACATTCGCGTAGACGCGGCGGCACACATCCTGCAGCCTTTTCAGCTGCAATTTGGCCAGATCCTCCCTGGGGAGGGTTTCATTCTTGATGTCGAACAGCACGGCTTTACACCTCATTGCACATGGGATAAACTCGGAGGAGTTATGATTTGGAATTTTGCCTTGTTTTTCCATACTGATCAAGAGGGCACTACCCGACTGGCTGGAAAACAGGGCTCTTTTGTTCGCAACCCGCAACGGAAAAAAGCAATGCCCAATACACTCACAGCAAAACCCAAGAAATATTCCGAACTGCCCGCAGCCGAAAAGGCAGCGGATGTTATCACCTGGCTTGAGGAACACAAGGCAACGGATATCGAGAAAATCGATCTGACAGGCCGTGGCTCCTTTACGGACATCATGATCGTGGCCACGGCCAATTCCGTGCGCCATGCCCAGAGCCTTGCCAACGGTGTGAACCAGCTGTGCGGCGAAAAGAACTACGAGTTTTTGCGCATGGACGGCTACAATGTGGGCCAGTGGATCATAGTCGACTGCAACGATTTTGTGGTCAACGTCTTCTTGAAGGACACAAGGAGTCTCTACAAGCTTGAGGCCCTGTGGAGCGTGCCGCAAAGCCGCGAGGAACTGAAGGCCATGGCCGAACAGGCCGGAGAGCCCAAGGGAGAATAGGAATGAACCTCACCCCCACCCTGCTCCTCATCCTTGACGGATGGGGCATTGCCCCCGAAGGGCCGGGCAACGCGACATCCCTTGCCGCGACACCCAACATGGACGCTCTTTTTGCCAGCTGCCCCAATTCCCGCCTCACGGCCTCGGGCCGCGCAGTGGGTCTTCCCGAAGGGTATATGGGCAATTCCGAGGTGGGGCATCTCAACATCGGTGCAGGCCGCATTGTCTACCAGGACATGACCCGCATCGACGTTGCCATAGAGGACGGCTCCTTTGCGACAAACCCTGCCATAAGCGATCTTTTGCGCAAGACAAGGGAGAGCAAGGGGACCCTGCACCTTGTGGGCCTTCTCTCGGACGGCGGTGTGCACAGCCACATCAACCACCTCTTTGCCCTCTGCGACCTTGCCCACAAGGCTGGCGTGCCTGTCCTTGTCCACTGCCTTCTCGACGGCAGGGACACGCCCCCGGACAGCGCCATGGGCTACGTCAAGGCTCTCGAAGAGAAGCTTGCGCTGTACGACGACCAGGAAATTGCTGCCATCTACGGCCGCTTCTACGCCATGGACAGGGACAAGCGCTGGGAGCGCGTTTCCGAAGCCTTCAATCTCCTGGTCCACGGCAAGGGACCCAGGATCCTGGGTGCCGAAAAGGCATTGCAGGCGTCCTATGACGAAAAGGTCTTTGACGAATTCGTAAAGCCTGTCTGGGTGAGCGCAAAAGGCCCGGGTCTCAGGGACAACGACAGCGTCTTCTTCTTCAACTTCCGCGCGGATCGCATGCGCGAGATAGTGTCCGCCCTGACGGCGCAGGAGTTCGACGGCTTCGAGCGCGGGACCATTCCATCCTTAAGCGCTGTGGCCTCCATGACGAGCTACGATGCGACCCTCACCATCCCCGTGGCCTTCCCGGACCAGGATATCCCCAATGTCCTGGGACAGGTGGTGGCAAAGGCAGGCCTTAGCCAGCTGCGCCTTGCGGAAACGGAGAAGTACGCGCACGTGACCTACTTCTTCAACGGCGGCGTGGAAGAACCCTTTGCAAACGAGGACCGCATCCTTGTGCCTTCCCCGAGATCCGTGCCAACCTACGATCTGGCTCCTGCCATGAGCGCAGTCGAGGTGACGGACCGCTTTGTGGAAAAGTGGAGCGCAGGCACGTACGATCTGGTTGTCTGCAATCTTGCAAACGGAGATATGGTCGGCCACACGGGCATCATTCCGGCTGCAGTCAAGGCCTGCGAGACAGTGGACACTTGTGTCGGCCGCATGGTCGAGGCAGTGCGCGCTCGTCATGGCCGCATGATCCTCATTGCGGACCACGGCAACTGTGAGAAGATGCTGGACGAGGAAGGAAAGCCGCACACGGCTCACACCACCAATCCCGTGCCCTGCATCCTGCTCGATACGGAAAATCCCGGCCTCACGCTGAAGGACGGCAAGCTGGCTGACGTGGCTGTCACAATTCTGGACCTCTGGGGCCTTGCCATTCCGGAAGAGATGAATGGCACAAGCCTTGTGGAAAATTAGAACACCTGGGGGAGAAGACAATGCTGCAGCGCAAGAACGACCCGGTCTATCCGAGCGGCATGGATATCGCCATCCATTATGTATGCCCTCATTGCCTCAAGACCGTGCGCGTTCCTCCGACACCAAAGGAAGTGTCCATCAACTGCCCCTACTGCAAGGAGCGCTTTGCCCTGGTCCCCATTGACGACGCATCGGTAAAGTTCCTGCAGGTCATGACCCTTGGCGGCCTTGCCAACGTGCATCAGGACTACATCTGATAGCCTCCTGTAGCCTCCTGGCAGACATCATTCAGGAAATATCGGGGTACGGTTCATGCTGAGCCGTACCCCTTTTTGTTTGTCAAAAAATTTTGTCGCGCACATGAAAAAGAAAGACATGGCGGACAATTATTTTTATTCTCTCCACTATATTGATGTAAAAACACCAAAAAGAACGAGCATGTTCCGCAATTTTATTGAAAATTGCATACAGTGAACATGCTTTGACAAGCTTTTTCCAAAAATTCTCCTTCATCTTGCGCACAGCAGAAAGAGCTTGCCCAACCATGGCAGAAAAAAAGCTTGCTAAAAAAACTCCGTTTCGTGTATATGATGCAAATACCCTGCGTTTTCCTGAAACGGCACTGCAGCCACGAGCCTATGGGCCTGTCTGCGGGGCCTTTGTCCTTATCCCAAAAGAGGAGCGGGAAGATGCGGAACAAGACGCCCTGCGGGGCAAATTCACACTTTGGGGGAAGCAATTTTATGAAACGTCTTGTTACTCTTGTTCTGGCAGCAGGTCTTGTCCTTTCCGCTGCCAGCGGAGCTCAAGCCATCGAGTTCAAGGCCTCCGGCCAGTGGCTCATGGGATTCAACGCAGCTGACGGCAGCCTTGTGAACAAAACTCGCGGTCAGGACGGCAAAATGAAGAAGGCCAACAACGAGGATATCTTCTCTGCCGGCCAGCGCATCCGTCTGCAGTTGGACGCCATTGCCTCCGAGAGCCTTTCCGGTACGGTGTTCTTCGAAATCGGTGACACCACCTGGGGCCAGGCCAAAACCGGCGGCGCCCTTGGTGCCGACCAGACCATCATCGAACTCAAGCGCGCCTACATCGACTGGGCTGTGCCGAACACCGAACTCAAGGTGCGTATGGGCCTCCAGGGCCTTGCCATGCCCAATGCAGCCGGTGGCTCCGCTGTCCTGGACGATGACGTGGCTGCTGTCGTTGCCAGCTACCAGTTCAACGAGAACGTGGGCCTGACCCTGTCCTGGGCCCGCCCCTACAACGACAACTATACTGCCGGTGGAACCAGCCATCCCAACGACAAGAGCAACTACCTCGACAACATGGACCTCATCTCCCTGGCAGTGCCGCTGAAGTTCGAGGGCATCGAGGCCACTCCCTGGGTCATGTACGGCACCCTCGGCCAGAATGTGTTCCGCGGTGGCAAAAGCTACGGCAACGACAACTACCGCAACTTCTACACCACCAGCGGCTATGGCCCCGGCAATGGACGCTGGATGACCGACGAGGATGATTTCGTTCGCCGCAAGGCTACCACCTCCGCCTTCTGGGCAGGTCTGCCCGTGAAGCTCACCCTGTGGGATCCGCTGAACATCGAGTTCGACATCAACTACGGCTATGTGGAAAGCCAAGGGCGTGGCTGGATGACTGATTCCTACGGTCATGACAAGCGCTACAGCACCGAGCGCGAAGGCTGGCTGGCCAAGGCCCTGGTCGAGTACAAGATGGATTGGGGTACCCCCGGCATCCTCGGCTGGTACTCTTCCGGTGACGACGGCAATCCCGGCAATGGCTCCGAGCGCATGCCCAGCGTCTCCCCCTGCGGCAACTTCACCTCCTTCATGGGTGACGGCAACTGGGGTTGGGCAAGCTCCGGCAGAATCTATGACCGCAACCTCTCCTACGCAGGTACCTGGGGCGTTGGCCTGCAGGTGCGCGACATGAGCTTCCTTGAGGATCTCAAGCACACCTTCCGCGCTGTCTACTGGGGCGGTACCAACTCCCCCACCATGGCAAAGTACGCCAACAGCCCCTGGAGCTGGGGTTCCAACTACGAGGATGGTGATATTGGCGATGTTGAGCACTATCTCACCACCAACGACGGTATCCTCGAATTCAACCTTGTGAACTCCTACCAGATCTACGAAAACCTGGAAGTGAACCTGGAACTGGGCTACATGATCAACTTTATCGATCAGGACACCTGGAAGAGGTCCGCTGGCGGCAAATTGGGTGAAGCCTACGAAAAGCAGGACGCTTACAAGGCCCAGCTGATCTTCGCCTACACCTTCTAGTCTCCATGCGCAGTCGCTGACTGCACAAAACATTCGGGGCCATCAGATACACATCTGATGGCCCCCTTGCTTTTGTGGAATGTATTGCAGTCCGAGGGAAATTTTCCTGCTATCCGTACTTTCTGGCGAGCTCTTCCCAATAGTCCCTGCCCTTTTTCGTAAAACACAAAAAAAGAAGATCGCGAACTACTGCTGCAATGGACGTGGAGGATGCGCGGCTGTGGAACTTTTCCCGCATGGCAAGCCAGCTTGAAAAGCAGAATATCAGGGCAGTAACAAGATTGTGGAGGGTTGTCTCGGGGATCTCCTCGCGGATGTAGCCTTTCTTTCGCAGGATCTCAAAGCGCTTTTCGTAGATTGCGTAGCACAGCTCGTGGGAGCGCTCCATATTGTCGCGCAAAGAGGGAAGATCCTCTGCCAGGCGGAAGAGGCTGTTGAAATAGAAGGCCCGCTCAAGCATCTTCTGCTCCACCTGTTCTGCCAGAACATAGAGTTCCTCCAGAATGCCCTCGGGTGTGTCCGGCACTGAGCCTACTATGGCCAAAATCTCCCCTTGCGTGGAAATCTGCATGGCAAGGAGCAGATCCTCCTTCTGGGGATAGTGGTAGGTGAGATTGCCTACCGTAGTGCCTGCATGTTCGGCTATTGCCCTTAGGCTTACCTTCTCGTAGCCCTTTTCCCGGAAGAGCTCCCAGGCGCTTTCCAGTATCCGATCTTTAAGCTTTGACATGGCCCCACTCCTTTGTCCGTGACCATACACTTCTTTGCCCATCTGTGCAAAAGAGAACGTCTATCCCAATCCTGCAAAAACGGGGCGTCCGATGTCTGTCGGGCAAATGCCACAAATGCGAATGGCTATTGTTTTCTTGCCTCAATGGCAGGCCGCGTATATACTTTCCCTTGCCTTTTTGGCTTGTTTGCAAAAACGGCTTTTTGTCTTTCTCCCCCTTGTGTGCTATCCTTGAGCAAGACTCATCAGAAGGCTTTTTCAAGGACTGCACGAGACGCTTCCGGATAGCCATGAGCCATTTGAGGGAAGCGGACGCAGGACCTTTCTTGCGCAAGCGTTTCCACACTACAAACTTACTTCTCTAGTTCCCCCGGGGCACAATTGCTGCCCCCTCCATGGAGCAAGGATATATGCCCGCCCCACACTTTCTGGGAATCGACCTTGGGTCCATCACGGTCAAGGCTGTCCTGACCGACGCCCAGGGCGAGGTTCTCTTTCAAAAATATCAGCGCCATGGCTCTGCCTCGCGCCAGACTCTGGCAGACATACTGACAGAGCTGAACACACTCTACCCGGGCCTCACAGTCCAGGGAGCTGTCACAGGCTCGGCTGCCCTCAACCTCGCAACGATCCTGGGCCTCCCCTTTATCCAGGAGGTCATTGCCTCCTCGCGCATTATCGCAAAGGTGGCCCCCCAGACCGATGTTGCCATAGAGCTCGGCGGCGAGGACGCCAAGATCCTCTATTTCGGCAGAAGCATAGATCTGCGCATGAACGAGGCCTGTGCAGGCGGCACTGGCGCCTTCATAGACCAGATGGCAACCCTTCTGCACACGGACACTCTTGGCCTCAACGAACTGGCCTCAAGGGCCAAGACCATACACCCCATAGCCTCGCGCTGTGGCGTCTTTGCCAAGACGGACATGGTCTCCCTTCTGAACGAGGGTGTTTCGCGCGAGGATCTTGCCATTTCCGTTCTGCAGGCAGTTGTGGAGCAGACCATCAGCGGCCTTGCCTGCGGCCAGCCCATACGCGGAAACGTGGCCTTTCTTGGCGGACCCCTGCACTTTTTGCCGGAGCTTGTGAAACGCTTTGTGGCGACTCTGAAGCTGACACCGGAGCAGACCCTGACCTTCCCGGAAGGCCAGTTCATGGTGGCCCGTGGCGCAGCCCTCTCGGCCCAGGCCGAAGGTGGCGATCCCCTGCCAGTGACCACCCTGCTGGAACGCCTGGAATCGGCCCGCGACAAGATGGAGATAACCCAGGCACTGCCGCCCCTTTTCCGCGACGAGGCAGACTACGCGCAGTTTCGTGCCCGCCACGCCAAGGACGCCATACTGCAGGCCCCGCTGGAAACTGCCACTGGCGACCTCTTCCTTGGTGTTGACCTTGGCTCCACCACGGTCAAGAGCGTGCTCATTGACGAGAAGGGCACAGTCCTTGACCAGTCCTACAACCGCAACGACGGCGATCCTTTAAAGGCCCTCATCCCCTATCTCATAAATCTTCTCGAACGCATTCCCAAAACAGCACACCTTAGGGGCATAGGCACAACAGGCTATGGTGCAAATCTCGCAAAGGCAGCCCTGAACGCCCAGATTTCGGAAGTGGAGACAGTGGCGCATTTGAAGGCAGCCTGCTTCATGGAACCCGACTGCACCTATGTCATAGACATTGGCGGCCAGGACATGAAGTGCCTTGCAGTGCAGGACGGGGCTGTTGCGGACGTGCGCCTCAACGAGGCCTGCTCCTCCGGCTGCGGCGCATTCTTGCAGACCTTTGCCACAAGCCTTGGGATGTCCATGCCGGCTTTCGTGCAGGCAGCGCTCTTTGCCAAACACCCCGTGGACCTTGGTTCCCGCTGTACGGTGTTCATGAACTCCAAGGTCAAGCAGGCTCAAAAGGAAGGGGCGAGCGTCCCGGACATTGCCGCAGGACTTTGCTACTCTGTTGTGCGCAACGCACTCTACAAGGTCTTGCGCCTGCGCTCGCCAGAGGATCTTGGCGCGCACGTGCTCGTGCAGGGCGGATCCTTTCTGAACGACGCCCTCTTGCGCATCATGGAAACCATGCTTGAGCGCGAGGTGGTGCGCCCAAGCCTTTCCGGCCACATGGGAGCCTACGGCATTGCCCTGATGTGCTTGAAGCACAAGGATACCCTTGCCCCCTGCACACTCACGGCCCAGGATCTGCGCAACCTTTCCTTCAAGTCGAAGGCTGTGCTTTGCAGACACTGCGGCAACCACTGCCATCTGACCATCAACACCTTTTCCAACGGCCAGCGCCTTGTTTCCGGAAACCGCTGCGAGCGCGGCGGCGAGATCCGCGACAAGTCAAAGCCTGTCATGCCGTCCATCTACACCTGGAAGGAAAAGCGCCTCTTCGACTACACGCCCCTGCCCGAAAGCCAGGCCCCCCGCGGGCGCCTTGGCATTCCCAGGGTGCTCAACATGTACGAGCGCTACCCCTTCTGGTTCACGCTGTTCACGACCTTAGGCTATCGTGTGGAGCTTTCGCCTGTCTCCTCCAAGGCCATCTATTCCCTTGGCATCTCCTCCATGCCCTCGCAGACAGTGTGCTTCCCGGCAAAGCTTGCCCACGGGCATGTGAACTACCTCATAGAACAGAAGGTTCCCCACATCTTCTATCCCTGCATTCCCCGCGAGCGCATGGAAGGCAAGGAAGCCTTTGACTGCTACAGCTGCCCTGTTGTCTGCGGCTACCCGGAGGTTGTGCGCCTCAACACAGAGGAGCTTTTGCAGGGCAAGAGCAAGCTGCACACCCCCTATCTGAATCCCGAGGACATGTCCTCCATGGCAAGGACATTGGCCGAGGAATTCGACATCCCGAAGAGGGAGGTCAAAAAGGCCATAAAAAAGGCCATGGAGGCCCAGGCGGCCTACAGAAAGGATCTCAGGGATGAGGCCTCGCGCATTCTGGCAGAGGTGGAGGCAAAGGACGGCATAGGCATTGTCCTGTGCGGTCGCCCCTACCACGTGGATCCGCTTGTGCACCACGGCATCCCCAACCTCATCACCTCACTTGGGGCTGCGGTGTTGAGCGAAGACAGCATGGCTGCCCTCTTCGAGGATGCAGACGAGGAAACGCCCCTGCGCGTCGTGGATCAGTGGACCTTCCCCTCAAGGCTCTATCGGGCCGCCAGGGTCGTGGCAGCCATGGAGCATCTGGAACTGGTCCAGCTCACCTCCTTTGGCTGCGGCATAGACGCTGTTACCTCGGATCAGGTGGCAGAAATCCTGCATCGTGCAGGCAAGATGCACACCCTGCTCAAAATCGACGAGGGCCCGTCCCTTGGTGCTGCCCGCATACGCATAAGATCCCTGCTCGCCTCCATCGAGGAGCGCAGGAAGGAGCGCAGAAAGAAGAGGAAGCAGGAAGCAGATTCCTATCTTCTGAACCCGCCTGTGTTCACAAAGGACATGCGGGCAACCCACACCATCATAGCTCCGCAGATGTCGCCAGTGCACTTTGCCTTTGCGGAAAGCGTTTTTCGGGGTGCTGGCTACAAGTTCCATGTGCTGCCCACTGTCTCGAACGAGGATATCGAGACAGGTCTCAGATACGTGAACAACGACGCCTGCTATCCGGCCCAGGTGGTCATCGGCCAGCTTATCAACGCCCTGCAAAGCGGCGCAGTGGATCCGAAGCATTCTGCACTTCTGCTCTCGCAGACCTGCGGCCCCTGCAGAGCCACCAACTACCCAGGCCTTTTGAAGCGCGCCCTGAAGGAGGCAGGCTTTGACAACGTGCCTGCCCTGACACTCAGGAGCAAGACCGGTTCCTACCAGCCTGGCTTCACCTTCACGCGCGATCTCTTCAACAATACCTTCAGGGCCATACTCTACGGCGATATGGTGCAAAGGCTCTCGCAGCACACCTACACCTACGAGATCAACAAGGGAGACACGGACACCCTGATCAAAAAGTGGGTGGACGCCATAACCCGGGATTTCGCAGCTGGCAAAAGCCGCGATCTCGACGCAGACATGCAGGCCATGACCAGGGAGTTCGCAAGCATCCCCATGCACAAGGACAAGCGTCCGAGAGTGGGCATAGTGGGCGAAATCCTGCTCTGCTACCATCCTGATGCCAACCGCCACATCGCGGATCTCACAAGACAGGAAGGCGGCGAGCCGGTTCTCGCGGATATGGTGGATTTCTTCCTGTACTGCTTCTCGGATCCCATCTACCGCTGGCAGAGGCTGGGCGGCCAGGCCCTGCCTGCCTTCCTTGGCTGGTACTTCATCCAGAAGTTCGATCACATGCGCAATGCCTTGCGCAGGGCCCTGGCAGGCTCTCCCTTCCCGCAGGTGGCAAAGTTCAAGGATCTCTTTGCCAGCGCAGGAAAGCTCATCTCCCCTGGCTACCAGGCAGGCGAGGGGTGGCTCTTGTCCGCGGAACTTTTGAAGTTCATCTCCCAGGGAACGACCAACGCTCTGTGCCTGCAGCCCTTCGGCTGTCTGCCAAACCACGTGGTTGGCCGCGGCGTGTTCAAGGAAATCAAGCGCCTGTGCGCGGACGCCAACCTCATGGCCATGGACTACGAGGGCGGAAGCTCGGAGGCAAACCTTTTGAACCGTATAAAGCTCTTTATGTCCATGGCGCAGACTCCTGGACAGTAGCGCTAACAGACATTCGTCCTTGTGCAAGTAAAACAAGGTCCAAAGGGGTACGGATTTGCTCCGTACCCCTTTGCCTTTGCCCTGACGAAAACCACAACGAAAGGCCGCACTCCCAAAAGGGAAATGCGGCCTTGTTGTCAGAGTATCAAAAAGGCTTGCGACCTATCTCGGAGGCCTGGGCGGTCTCGGGCCACCTGGTCTTGGTCCGGGTCTCGGGCCACCTGGTCTCGGTCCGGGTCTGGGGCCTCCAGGCCGCGGTCCACCGGGTCTCGGGCCACCTGGTCTTGGTCCGGGTCTCGGGCCACCTGGTCTCGGTCCGGGTCTGGGGCCTCCAGGCCGCGGTCCGCCTGGCCTGGGTCCGGGTCTGCCTGGCCTTGGTCTTGGCCCGGGTCCTGGTCTGCCGGGCCTCGGTCTCGGTCCGGGCCCTGGTCTGCCGGGCCTTGGTCTTGGTCCAGGTCCGGGTCTGGGGCCGGGTCCTGGTCTGCCGGGTCTCGGTCCCGGTCTGGGGCCGGGGCGATGTCTCGGATCAGCGTGGGCATCGCCTGCCAGGAGGCTTCCGGCCATGGTTGCGCCGGTTGCGAAAAGCCCAATGAGCAACTTGCGTCTGGAAATCATAGATGACCCTCCTGTCGAGTGACAGAGTTATGGGTTTGTCTGTTTTCCTTGGGGTTTGTTAGGGAACAGTTTCCCCGCCTACCTGGGCCTGCGGCCCGGTTCGGGGTCGGGCTTGCCGTGCTGGCGCACAGCCGGCTTTGGCTGCGGCTTTGGCTTTGGCTGGGGACGGGGCTCATGCTTTTGCGGTCGAGGCGCCGGCCTTGCAGGAGCCGGCTTGTGCTGGGCAGGTTTTGACTGATGTCCCTTGGGGCCTGGGTCAGGCCTTGCGTGATCCCCTGGAGCGGCATGGGCCACACCACCCGTCAGCACCGTTCCGGCAGCCACAAGCGTAGCTGCGAAAAGACCTCTCAAAAGCGCTCTGCGTTCCAGCATGACATTCTCCTTGTCCCAAAAGCACCGTCGCACACAAACTCCTTGTGCCGCGGTGCAGGGTTTGTCATTCCCTACGAATACAGTAGCCTTTGCCTCAAAAAAAAGTCAAACACCACCCACCCCAAAAATCTGCAACCTTTTTGTTACAGCCTGCGATTGCACGCATATTTTTTGCAGCTTGCCATACGCCACGCTTTTGTTCACAATCTGCGCGCAAAAAAGCAACTCATTGTTTTCAGACAGGAAAAATCAGGTGGATACTTTAAGGCCCTACCAACAGCAGGCGGTGGATACCATCACTGCCCTTGCCCGCAAAAAACAGTTTCTGCTCCTGCAGGCCGCGACCGGTGCGGGCAAGACAGTCATGGCAACGAGCCTCATGCAGTACTACACGAACAACTGGGGCTTTCGCTGCCTTTTTCTGGCTCACAAGGCCATACTTGTGCGCCAGGCGCTCACGCGCATGCAGGCAAGCTTCGAGGACGCGGACTTTGACGTGGACTGCCTGTGCGCCTCTGTGCAAAAACCCGGACATGTGGAGAGCCTCATCATCGTGGCCTCCCCCCAGACACTTGCGCGGCGCCTAGACGATCTGCCAAGGATAGATATGGTCATCATAGACGAGTGCCACCGTGTGCCCCCGAAGGATCAGGGCTCGCTCTACAGGGACGTCATCGAGGCAGTCATAGCCAGGCGTCCCAATGCCCGCATTGTGGGCATCACGGCAACGCCCTGGCGCCTTGGGCAGACCTATATCTACGGCCCAGCAGCCTCGGAAGGTAGTGTCACATGGTGGGACAGCCTTGATGTGCACATCTCCATTGCCCATCTTCAGGAACAGGGCTGGCTTTGCCCCCTCACTGCCCTTGCCTGCAAGCCAGACGAGGACCTTGCGCAATTGCCAGTAGGCGCATCGGGGGACTTTCGCGAGGACGCCCTGGAAGAGACACTGTTAAAGCCCCTGCACCTTGGCAGTGCCGTAAAGGCCATCGAGACTCACGCAAAGGAGCGCAGGCACATAGCAGTCTTTTGCGTGAGCATAGCCCACGCAAGGGCCCTTGCACGGCGCTTTTGCGAGGCAGGCTTTGCGGCTTGCGCCATTGACAGCAAGGCAGGCCAGCAGACCAATCTTGAGGTCCTTCAGGACTTTGCCAATGGCAGGGTGCAGGTCCTCTGTTCCGTTGGCATGCTCACCGAAGGCTGGGACTGTCCGCAGACGGACTGCCTTCTCATGTGCAGGCCAACCCTCTCTCCTGCCCTCTACGTGCAGATGGTTGGCAGGGGACTCAGGATAGCCGAAGGAAAGACGGACTGCCTGTTGCTGGATCTGTCCGGAAACATCTACAGACACGGTTCCCCCAATGCCCCGCGCATACGCCTTGGGGGACAGCTTGTGGGAGACATTTCCGGTTTCTCTTCCCGAAACGAGGATGAGGAAGGCGACGAGACAAGGCGCTGCCCCTACTGCGAGGGCATCCTTCCCGATGTATCCGTCCTGCGCTGCCCGCAGTGTCAGGCCCCCTTCTACGACTTTGAGGAAAAGGGCAAGAGCTTTCGTGCAATCGACCTTGCGCGCCTGGAAAAACTGACTCTCAAGGGCGAGGCCGTGCGACAAAAGCGCCTTCAGGAGGACGCCCGCCTAAAAGCCGAGGAAAAGGCACAGAAAGAAGAAGCTGCCAGGGAGCGCGCAGAAATACGGCAGGGCCTTATCAACCAGGGCAAGCCCGTGACAGCTACTGTTGTGACCTACGGCTCTCCCCAGCCCTGGCAGATACGCACAGGGCCTGCCAAGGGAGCCCAGGTGCTCAAATTCGATCTGACCCTGCAGATTGCGGGCTATGGCAGAAGGCTGTTGCAGGTTATCCTCGATCCCGAGGGAGCCATGGGACGCAAATCGCGCACAACATGGTGGGCGCATACACAGACAAGGGAGTTTTGGTCCCTGTGCGGACAGGGGACCTTTCCTGGCACCAAGGCTGGCATTGTAGCCCGCTGGGCATTTGTGCGCATCCCGCCAGAACTGGTCGTAAAGCAGACAATGGGCGGTTTTCTCCAGGTGATCTGGAACCCTTCCAAACCCGGGAAAACGGACAAAGCCCAAAAAGCGGAAAAACCCGGCGCAGGGAGAAAGACAGCCAAGAAGGAAGGCTAGTGAATGTGAGGGGATGAGGAAACCTGCCCTTCTTGCACGCAAAATATTTCGCCTACCCCTCATATCCCTTCCAAGCGGCCAGTATGGCGCCTTGCGCGTCCTTTTCCCCATTTTTTGCGCATTTGGGGCTCTTGGCAGAACCCATGGGAGCAGCTAGAAGAAAGACATGCGAAGAAAGGCAAAAGCCGGGTTTCGTACCTGTCTTTGCCTATGGCTTTTTTGCAACTCTTGTGGAGAAATCCTATGGACAGACGCAGATTTCTTCTCGCGCTGTGTGCACTTGCGGGCTCAAGCCTTTTGAGCGCCTGTACACAGCCAGGTTATTACGGCGGCCATCGCCCTCCGCCTCCACCACCACCGCCGCGTCATAGAAGGCCACCACCGCCTCCACCGCGCAGAGGCCCAGGACCTAGACCAGGCCCGGGTCCAAGGCCAGGACCAAGGCCTGGGCCAGGACCAAGACCTGGGCCAGGTCCAAGGCCAGGACCAAGGCCTGGAGGACCTGGTCCCGGTGGAAGACCCGGTGGTCCGAGACCAGGTGGGCCAAGACCAGGCGGAGGTCCGCGTCCTGCGCCAAGGCCCAGCGGAGGCCATGGCAGACCTGGTCCCGGTGGCCCGGGTGGTCCAGGCGGCCATGGCGGCCCAAGACCACGCTAGGACATTTTGCCTGCCCGACTTTCTCGGGCAGGCCTTTTTTTGTGCCTTGGAGGGTTGCAGACGGATATTTGCCAAAATGCGCGCTGCGGACAAAGGGCAGGGAGAGAAGGGAGGAGCATAAGGTGGAGGCTGAGACGGAGGAGCAAATCCGCCTTGGGAAGGGAAAGAGAGGTTCTTCTTTTCGAAAACCTTTTTTCAGGCACTTAAGATTTCCCCGGGGATAGTCGAAAAGAAGTTTGAGAAGGCAGTCACTGTAACTGTCTTTGCACTTTTCTCCTCACCACATGTACTCACACGAATAAACGAGCGCGTCACCATGATTTCCAATGCTGCCTTCACAGAACTCAAGGATCTGCTCAAAAGCGGACAAACAGACCAGGCCAGGGATCTTTTGCTGGCTCTGCAGGCCGGCTATTTTACCCTCATGGAGGAAAACCGCCACCTGGGGCTGCGCGTGCAGACTCTGGAGCATCTGCTTGGAGCCGACCCGGAGCACAGGCTGCGCATGCAGGACAATCTGCTCATGCTGGACACGGACAAGGGCCAGTGCGGCCCCTTCTGCCCCATGTGCCACGCTGCAGACAAAAGCCTCATTCTGCTCGAAAAGGACAGGGACAAATGGCTCTGCCCCTCCTGCGAGGCGGAGTTTGCCAGGAAGGACAAAAGCCGCGATCTCGCAGTTGTTCTGCCCTTCAGAAAAACATGTGAAAAGCTTGGCCTCTGATCGGGCAAATACTCACACATGCACACTGTATGAAAGCCCTGCCTTCCCCTTGAGGAAGACAGGGCTTTCATTTTCGGACACTGGACCCTTGCCGCAGGAAGCGCTCTTTTTTCGTACTCTAGGCCTGGCCCCTGCCTTTTGCAGCAGAGCTTGCCCTGCGCACAAAATAGTGGCGGACGTAGGCCCTGAAGCTGTGCCTGTGCCGCACAACAAGGAAGACAGAGCCAATGGTCACGCAGCAGGCAGCAATGGTGCTCGTGGTAACTGTCTCGCCTGCCAGGGCCCAGCCAAGGAAGATGCCTATGACTGGCACAACATATTCGTAGGAGACTGCCAGGGAGACCGCGACGTGGGCCAAGAGCCACAAGTAACTCCAGTAGGCAATGAAGGAGCCCCCCACAACCATCCAGGCAAAGGCTGCCGCATTGGCAGCGTTGATGTTTTCCGGATGGAAGGTTGATGCCTCGCCCAGAAGAAGTCCCAGAAGAAAGCTTTCAACGCCGCCCAAAAAGAGGATGAGGCCAGTGCTTTGCAGCATGGACAGCTCCCTTGTGACCGGGACCTTCTTCATGATGAGGGAGCCGGAAACCCAGCCAAGGACAGCGCCCAGAAGGGAGATCACACCCCAGATGCTGGCACTTCCGCTGCTCTGCTCATGCCAGGACAGAAAGATGACGCCGCAGGCGCCCGTGATCATGCCTATGCACTGCGGAAGGTTCGGGGGCTTTTCTCCTGCAAAGAGAAAGGCACCAATAAGCATGAAGATGGGCGTCGAGCTCATGATGACAGCCGTGGCCACAGAGGTGACCATGGTCTGACCGAGAACAAGCAGACCACCCGAGGCCACCACAAGCAAAACAGCCAACAGGGAGTGCATACCCCAGTCTCTGGGCGAAATCCTGCGCCAGGAGCCTCTGCTCAGTCTGGCACAGGCCAGCATGAGCATGCCTGCCAGAATGTTGCGCACGCCGCAGACAACAAAGGGGCCTGCCACTTCCAGGCTCAGCTTGTTGCCAAGATAGACCGTGCCCCAGGAGATGTAGACCATGAAAAGCACGAAGAGAACGACATGGGTGGGAGGAGTGTTGGTTGCCTTCATAGTTATATGGAGAGCTTGGAGGTTGCCGGCAACAAGCCTTGCAGGATTTTGCCGGAGAGGCTGTTTTTCGTACAGGAAAGAAAAGGCCCGATTTCTCAGGCCTTCTTGTGTCAAATTGCAAAAGCTTGCAAGAATTTTTTCAGTTCCCGGGTATTGTCCCTAGGCATTTGTTGTGGGCGTGGGGCTGGCTGTTGCATCAATGGTCAGCTGCTTGATGTCCAGCTCCTTCTTCTTCTTGCGCTCTTCCTCGAAGGCCTTCTTGCGGGCCTCGTAGCCGGACCTGAATTTCTCAAGCAGTGCCGGGCGCTCTTCCACTGGCGAGTGGGCAAGCTGACGGAGCTGACTGATCATCTGCAGCTGTTCGCTCTGCATGGAGCGTACACGCCACTGCGCGCGCACTGCCCTGGCACTCATGCGGACCCTGTCCCACATGAGGAGCAGGAAACAGCATACGATGCCAAGCAAAAAGGCCGCGATGACAACAAAGTAAAACGGCAGGGTCACGGTGGAAGTGGACGGCACAAGCATGAGATTCAGCTGCAGGGCAACGTCCTTGGAAAGCGGCACCTGGTTCTGGCACAGGAACACCATGGCCAGGAAGAAGAACACCACCATAGCCAGTGCTTTGATATACTGCATAACTCTCCCCTCATCCAAAGCGGGTTGGGGCCTTGGCCCCAAAAATTTTGCTGGCCCATTAGAGCACAGGGAAGGACATTATGCAACAAATTGCCATGGCCCGACTCTTGCATGAAATATGGGACAAGGGGCCTCTCCTTCGCACTATTGGGCCAATCCGGGCAGGATCAAGGCATTTCCCTTTTCCTTGCCCTGTATCTGCGCTATGAAAAATGTATCCATCGCAAACAACAGGAAGGCACATGTCCATACCGAAAGCATATCTTCTGCCACTTTTGTCTCTTCTTTTCTTGCTCTCTTTCCTGCAGTGCACTTTTGCTGCGGACGGAAGCTTTGCGGCTGGCCCAAGGGATGCGGATCTGCCCTTTGAAGAGGTGAAGACGCAACAGCCAACAGAAAACAGGGGCACAGACAGCGTACAGATCGTGACAGATGCCACAAGATGGCTGCACGAGGCCATACGCAGATCCAGCAGCAGGGAAATACAGGCAGCCATCAACGAGGGCGCTGAGCTCACGGAAGAATGCCTGTGGCTTGCGGCCGTGCACACGGATTCGGGCATTCTGGACTATCTTTTGAAACAGGCAGGCCTCTCGGTCCAGGCAAAATTCACCCTGGGCGCCCTCCCGGGCCCCGGGCAGGACACAAGCGAGCTTGGCAGTGCCTTGAGGCGCAGGCTCCTTGGGCTTTTCACAAGCGACGGCCACCAGAGCGAATACCTGCAGGGTGTCACTCTTCTGCATTTTGCAGCACTTGTGGGCAATACGGATACGGCACGCTACCTTCTGCACGCCAAGGCAGATCCCAATGCCGCCATGAACAATGGGCAAACACCCATGCTGGTTGCCTTTTCCGCCTGGCTGCACACCTGGAATCCCATGCATGTGACGCCCACAGCCATAAAGCACATCAGCAAAACCAGCAACTACCCCGGCTTCATCTACACCTTGCTGGATCACGGGGCACGCTACGAACAGCTGGAAAACCTGCTCGAGAAAAAACGGGACGTTCTTGAGCGCTATGTGGTCTCTCTGGCCCAGAACTTTGCCGTACCCATGAAGGACGGTTCCCTAAAAACCCTGGAAAGCCTGCTCGAAGGCCTTTGTACCAACACGGCCTGGGGTCTTCTTGATCAGCATCTTTTCGTGCGCGAATACCCCAACTACTGCAACATCAAGGTCATCTTCCTTGGACGCCTCAAAAGCGACGGAACATCCATCTGCTTTCCCTTCGGCTTTGTGGACGATCGCTTTGTCATGCCTGGCGACAGCGCAGCCAGGGACGTGATCATCTGGCACAATGGCAAAACCTATTCCAGTGTGGAGAGCCTGCGCTTTTTAGACAGTATGGGCATTGACCTTGGCAAAAAGGAGTTCTGGGACAACATGGACGCACAATTCGATCCCTTCTAAATAGCCTTCTTCACCTTCTGCTCCGGCTCCGTAACGAAAACCTTTCTGCACGTATCTTGCACAACAAAGGCCCCCTTGAAGGGGGCCTTTCCTTTTCCGGGATACTTCCTGGGCTTTCAGCCCCTGGCAGAATGTCTAGCGCAGGATCTGCAGACCTTCGGCGTCGAATTCATTGGGCTTGAAGGTTTCGGTGTCCACTTCGCCGCAGATGCGAATCTTGGTCTCGGGGGTCACTTCCTGGCCTGCAAAGACCTTGTCCTCGATCTCGATGACCATACTGCCGGTTGCGTCCTTAAAGGTGTACTTTTCGTGGTCGGTCATGACCTTGTTCACAATGTTGCCTGTCATGCACACGTGTTCGCGGTCGAGCTTCAAGGAGAGAACATCGCTGACTGTCATGTTGTTTGCGGAATCCGGGGTGGCTGCAGGGCCCTGGAAGGCTGCTTCGGCGACAACGGGGGAAAGGGCGATACCGGCTGCGAGAGCGATGGTGGCGATGGTCTTCATGGAATACTCCTTCATTGGTTTGCAGTGCTGTTTTTTGAAGTACTGGTTTGCGATGAAAATGTTGATGGCTTGCGCCTTGTCTGTTGGTCCAGAATTGTTGTTGATGGGGCTGAGAAAACCTTGCGGTGCCCTGTTTCACTGCTCCATTCACTGTTCCGAATCATTGTATGGACGCACTCTGGCTCAGGTGCCGTGAAAAAAATGTTAAGAGTCGGGCCCCAAGACAGTTTTTTTCCAAAAAACTTTTCCGTTCGCTCACCCTGCTCTTCACCATACTCCCGAAGGCCCTCTTGTGCATATCCTACAGGGGTTGCCCAAACGAGAAAAACTGCCCTCCCCCTGCCTCTCCGCAAAAGAAGAGCGGCAAACCTTTTGTATATATTGCCGGGAACTTGACTTTTTTGGGAATTTGGGCAGACTGCAACCATGCTACTTGCTACGCACGAAGGAGGGCTGGCATGACTAAGAAAATCAGGCGTAAACCAATTCCGGTCAAGACCGGACACACTCTGGTCAAGGCGGACATTGTGGACAACGTCAGGGAAGCCACAGGGCTCACGGTTGACGAGGCCAAGAGGGGCGTTGAGGGTCTGATCTCCCTGCTCAAGCGCGGCCTTGTGGAAGACGGAGCCGTTCTCATCTCCAGCTTTGGCAAGTTCGAGGCAAGACTCAAGAAACCGCGTCCTGGCCGCAACCCCAAGACTGGCGAAAAGATGACTCTTTCCGAACGCGTGGTTGCCACATTCAAGCTTTCCCGCAAGCTCCGCTCCCAGCTCAACGACCAGATGCCGGAAGCAGACGCCTAAAGATTGCCAGATTCATATTGTCGCAAAGAGCATGGAACATTCCATGCTCTTTTTTTGTCTCTCAAAAAAACATATGCAAAAAGGGGATCCCCGATATGGAGATCCCCTTTGTCATGAGGAAGGAAAACAGTCTAGCTACACGATTCTTGCCGGATTAGGAGAGAGTTTGACTAGAAGGTGTAGGCAAAGATGAGCTGGGCCTTCCAGGCGTCCTGCTTTTCATAGGCCGCATAGGTATCGTGACCGGCCTTCTTCCATGTATCCTGATCGAAGAAGTTCACCATATAGCCGAGTTCGAGATTGATCTCGAAATTCTCGTACATCTGGTAGGAGTTGATAAGGTTGAATTCGAGCAGGCCATCGTTCCTGGTCAGATAGAGACCATCGGAAATAGCGAAGTCGCCCTGATTGTTCCAGGCAGTAGGATCATTGGCGTACTTTGCCATCTCGGGAGAGTTGGTGCCGCCCCAGTAGGCAACGCGGAATGTGTGGGTCAGATCCTCAAGGAAGCTCATCTCCTTCAACTGCAGGCCAATGCCCCAGGTACCAGCGTAGTTCAGGGTGCTGTCGTACAAGCAGCTGTTGGAGGCCCAGCCGAAGTTGTCGTCGCCCATCATGGAGGTGAAGTTGCCCTTGGCCTCGATGGCAGGCAGGCGTTCTGAGCCGTTCTTCACATTGCTGTCGTCACCAGAGGCATACCAGCCAAAGATGCCGGGGGTACCCCAATCCATCTTGTATTCGATCAACGCCTTGGCCAGCCAGCCTTCACGCTTGGAATCAATGCGCTTCCAAGTACCGTCGGAACGTTTGATGTCTCCGCGACCAGCGCTTTGCACGTAGCCGTAGTTGAGGTCAACCTCGATGTTCAGCGGATCCCACAGGGAAAGCTTGAAGGGCAGGCCAGCCCAGAAGGCGGAGGTATTGGCATGGCGGCGCTCGAAGTCAATTGGATGACCAAGGCCAGAATTTACTGAGAAAAGATCAGTCGATCCTGTATATACCGGATCTTCACCGTCTAACTCATAGGAGCGACCAGCATTCTGGCCGATGATGCCGTACATGACCCAGGGGGTCACTTCAATGCCGTCAAAGGTGATCGGCACGGACAGGGCAATCAGATCAACATTGTCAAGGAAATTGTTCTTGTTGTTGCTGTGATCAGCACCCCAGGCAGAATAGTTGTCATTGTAGGGACGGCCCCACATGAGGGTGGCGCCCACGTTCTCGTTGAACTGATAGTTCAGGGTCACGGCAGCCAGGGCATCCGTGTTCAGGATGCTGGAACCGCCGGCCACGTTGGGCATCTCGATGGGCTGAAGGCCCATGCGAACCTTCAGATCCGTGTTCGGCACTGCCCAGTCGATGTAGGCATTGAGCACGCCCACGATCTTTTCGTCAGCACCAAGGGCGCCGCCGGATTCGGCCTGACCCCAGGTAGATTCAAGCAGCTCGAAGAGCACTGTGCCGGACAGGTTCTCGGAGGCCACTGCGTCGAGTTGCAGACGCACACGCTGCATGGCGCTGAACTTGTCGTCGTTGTTGTACTTGCTCTTGCTTGTTGCACGATTCTCACGAGCTTTGTTGATCATGCTTGCATCGCCAGCACCAAAGCCCATCAGCCATTCGCCCTGGGCCTTGAATTCAATGGCGTTTGCAGAAGGAACTGTTCCGGCAAAAAAGAGACCGGCAGCCAGAATCAGAGTCATTAACTTTTTCATTTTTATGAAACCCCAAAATGAAAAATCTGTGTATTGATGAAATTTCGCCTTGTTTGCAAGGGGGCGGGCAGCTTCCAATACCCCGCCCCCAAGGCGTTATGCCGCAAAGAAGAAGTTCTTGCCGAGATGGTAGGCAATGGTTGCCACAGTAAAGGCAAGGGCCGTGTTGAAGACCATGCTGAAGATGAGCCATCCCCAGCTACCGGCTTCGGACTTTATGACAACAAGGGCCACGAAGCAGGGGGAGTACATGAGCACAAAGAGGATGAGGGAGAGCGCTGCGGCCTTGTCAAAGCCGGGATCCTGCTTCATGCGCTCGCCAAGGGGAGCTGCGTCCTCGGGATCCTGTTCGCCCATGGAGTAGGCTGTACCAAGGGTAGATACAACGGCTTCCTTGGCTGCCACGCCGGCCACAAGGGCGATGTTGGTACGCCAGCCAAAGCCGGCAACGAGGGTGTAGGGCTCAAGGGCAGTACCGATACGGCCAGCATAGGTGTAGCGGAGCTCTTCTTCTGCCAATTCGTTCTGAGCGTTGGTCAGCTGTTCCTCGGCTCCCTTGTAGGCAGCAATGGCTGCTGCAAGCTCGGGAGACTGTGCTTCTGCTGCAGGAGCCGCAGCCTCTTCACCCTCTTCTTCCTCTGCGGGAACCGTGCCGCCCAGGCTTTCGATGGTGGCCTTGGCACTGGCTATGGTTTCCTCAATCTGGGCGATCTTGTCGTTGAAGGGCTTGGCCATGTCATCGGGCAGGGACGGATAGGTCAGGGCTGCCCAGACAACGATGGAGATGGCAAGGATAACGGTACCGGCCTTTTTCAGATACATCCAGGTACGCTCCCACATGTGGAGCAGGATGGCGAAAATGGTGGGCAGGCGGTAGGGGGGCAGCTCCATGACGAAGGGAGTGGAGTCGCCCTTGATGATGGTGTGGCGCAGAAGAAGGGCCACAAAGAGAGCGGAGAGCCAGCCGGCCACAAGAACCATGAAGAAGGCGAAGGCCGGATTTTCGGGGAAGAAGGCTGCAATGAGGAGCAAGAAGACCGGAACCTTTGCGCCGCAGGCCATGTAGGGCAGGGTCAGCAGGGTTGCCAGCTTTTCCTTGGGGCTGCGCAGGGTTCTGGTAGCCATGGCTCCGGGGATGGCGCAACCGCCCGCAATGCCGCCGGCGATGATGTAGGGCATGACAGAGGCGCCGTGCAGGCCGAACATACGGAAGATGCGGTCCATCATGTAGGAGATGCGGGCCATGTAGCCGCTGTCCTCGATGAAGGCTATGAGGGCGAACATGATGGCGATAAGCGGCACAAAGCTGATAACGCCGCCGACACCGCCGATGATGCCGTCAACAATGAGGGACTTCAGAGCACCATCTTCCATGGCACCGTCGACTATGCCGCCCAGCCAGCCAAAGAATTCTTCGACCCAGCCCTGGGGATAGGCGCCATATTCTATGGTTATGTAGAACATGGCGTAGAGCACGGCAATCATGATGATGGGACCAAGGAAGACGTTGGTCAGAACCTTGTCCAGCTTGTCGGAGAGGGCCAGGCGATCCTTGCCGGGATCCTGCTTTACCACGTCCTTCAGAAGGCCGTTGATGTAGCCGTAGCGGGCGTCCGTAATCACGGACTCGCAGGAGGCATGGCGCACTTCGCGCACGCGCTTTTCCGTCTCCGCGCAGATTTCGAGAATTTCGTCAGCTATGTCCCCATGGGTTTCGCGGAAGGTCTTGATGACCTCCTGGTCGCCTTCGATAAGCTTTATGGCGGTCCAGTGGGGATGATAGAGGTTGGTCAGAGCCTTTTCCCTGGCAAGGCGCTCTTCCAGGGGACCAAGGACGGGATCGATCTCGGGTCCGTAGCTGATGCGCAAAGGCTCCATGCGCCCCTTTTCACCCAGAGCCACTGCCTTGCGCAGGATTTCCTGGGCGCCCTCGCCGCTGCGGGCAACGAGCGGCATGCAGGGGGTGCCTTCCAGATGCTGGGACAGGCGCTTCATGTCGATGTGCACGCCAGCCTTTCTGGCCTCGTCCATCATGTTGCAGGCAAGAACGACGGGCATGCCCATTTCCATGATCTGCACAGTCAAAAGCATGCTGCGCTTCAAGGCAGAGGCATCGGCGATGTCGATGACCGCGTCCACCATGCCAAAGGAAAGTTCGCTTCTGGCAACCAGCTCTTCCTGCGAATAGGCTGTCAGGGAATAGGTTCCGGGGATGTCCACGATGGTGACTGGCTTGCCCCCCACATGAACATTGCCTTCCTTGCGATCAACAGTCACACCAGGGTAGTTGCCCACATGCTGACGGGCACCCGTGTAGGTGTTGAACAGCGTTGTCTTGCCGCAGTTCGGATTGCCGGCAAGAGCGATACGCAGCTCACTCTTGCTGGAAACAGAATTCCTGGTTACCTCGTTTTCTGCTTCCATGGCTTTGTTTTCCTGACTGCAGCAGCATTCAGTTGCCATAACTCCTCCCAAAATCATCCTTTATTTCGTCCTTTCCCACGAGCCGAAAAAAGGAATTTTAATGTCGTTTTCATCCAGACAAACCCTTTTCGGACAACAAAAGGTGCACCACAGGACATTGTCCTTTTGCGCACCCCAAAGCTCACAACATCAGGGCTCGATTGCCAGGGACCAGCCGGATGACAAATTTTGTAGCGCTCTTGTAATTGAACTTCATTTTCATTGTCAACCGTAATGGGTTAAATTTTTTGAATTTTGTCACAAAGCTTTTTCTCTTTTTTGGCGCAAATATCCCGGGACTCGCGCAAAAAACTTTTTTTTGCCAAAGGGATTTTCTGTACTCTGATCGAAGGCGGCCCGTGACAGGATGGTGGCTCTTCCCTGTCCATCAGATACTGGCAGGGCAACAAAAAGCCCCTCGTGGTCCATACATGATCACGCGAGGGGCTTGTACTTTCAGGTGCGGGCAGGATCATTGCAAGGCAACGCCCCGCATGTGGGAAATGCAGCTTGCCTAGGCTCCCTGCTTGCGCTCCCACAGACGCATGTCCAGCATCTTCTTGCGGCGCGTGCGCACCAAGGATTTGGCGGCAAGGGACACGTCCTTCTTCAGACCCCACTTTTCCTTGTAGCTTTCAGTGGTGAGGCCGTGGCTCTTGAGGTGACGGTTGCCGATTACCTTGTATTTCTTGCCACACTCAAGGCAGGTTACGTAGCTTTCGCCAATGGAGCTTTTGGGATCCACTGCAGGGCTGGGCTTTGCCTCCTCGGGGTTCATGACGTTTCCAAGCGTCTGCACCAGCTCGCTGACATAGGATGCAATTTCTGCTGCAGTCATGGGGCGCACGCCTGCTTGTGCACGAGCAATTTCAATGGCCTGTTGCATGATGTCCGTGTTCGCCACGTTGATTCCCTCCCTGAAAAAACTGAAATAATGGCTGTTTTGATACCTTATATAATCATTGTTTTGTTCTCTTGTCCAGCCAAACTTTCACTTTTTCCCCATGTGAAGTCCATTGCTTGTATTTCTTGCAAACAAAAAGCCAAAAGCTTCCCCAAACCTCGCTATTGGCATGCTCTGCTTCCCCCTTCAAAGCCTTTTTTGCCCCTTCAGTTGTGGCAGTGAAATCTCTCCCATGTTTAGTGAAACAATAGAGCATGCTCCCCAAAGCATGGCTCAGGGCAGTGCTTGTACAGTCCTTTTGCCTTTCTTGAGGGCACAACCTTTTTTGGCTATCTTGCCCTTCCCGCCTTCGGACAATCTCCCGAAGGCTTTTGGAGGCACGCATGGAGAACTTTCCTTCCCTTGTCATTGATCCAGCCCTTGCAACTCTTTGGCCCAACACGGCCCTGGGGCTTATGGGCCTTGAGGCAAGGGTATTTGCAGACACTTCCTCCATCTGGGAGGAATTTGAACGGAAGACTGGGCCCCAATTGCGGAAGGATCTTTCCACCATTCCCCTTGCGCAAATGCCAGGCATCGGGGAGGCCAGATCCGCCTTCAAGGCCTTTGGCACCGACCCCGGCCGCTATCGCGTCTCCTCTGAGGCTCTTTACCGCAGATTGCGCCAGGGCAAGGACATCTATCGCATCAACTCCCTGGTCGATACAAACAACGTCCTCTCCCTCCAGTGCGGTCATTCCTGCGGGATTTACGACGCAGCCGCCATTGCCGGAAACGTTGTCTTGAGGCTTGGCCTTGAGGGGGAAACCTATCAGGGCCTTGGCAAGGGCAGCCTGCCCTTGCAAAACATGCCCCTGCTCTCGGACGATGCAGGCCCCTTCGGAAGCCCTGTGAGCGACAGCAACCGCACCATGGTGACCCAGGACACAAGAAGGGCCCTCCTTGTTGTCTACGCGTTTTGCGGAAAAGACTCTCTCGCACCTCTCCTTGAAAAGGCAGGAGCTCTCTTTGCAAGGCTTGCCGGGGCAAGAATTCTCTATACCACCATCATCTGATCCATAACTGCCATGCCAGCTCCCATCTCGCAAAGGACCCTTGTGCTGGGCTTTTTCTACGCAGCTCTTGCGGCAGCACTCTGGTCGCTCATCACCCCCTTTTCCCGCCTGCTCTTCGAGCTTCACACCTCGCCCCTGGAAACGGCCTTCTGGCGCTCGCTCTTTGGCGGCGCGTGCTTTGTGGCCTACTCTCTCGTCAAGGGGTGCCTGAAAGTTCCCTTCAGGGATGGTGTCAGGATACTCTTCTTTGGCGGCCTGCTGGGCGCCCTCATGTTTGGCGCCTTTCAGCTTTCCATAGAAATGAGCGGTGGCGCCACTGCCGTAGTCCTTCTCTACACGGCTCCTGCCTGGGTGGCTGTCCTTTCCCGCGTGCTCTTTCACGAGGCCATCTCGCGCACAAAGCTTCTTGCCATTGCCATTGCCCTTGCTGGCGTAGTCCTTGTGAGCCTTTCGGGAGGAAGCCACAGCGGCGTCTTTTCCTGGGCAGGCATACTCTGCGGCCTTGCCTCGGGCTTTGGCTACGCGGCCTACTTTCCCTTCACCTTCTACTTTGTGCAAAAATACAAGGCCCAGACCATCTATTCCTACGCCTTCCTTGGCAGCGCCCTTGTCCTTTTGCCCTTCATCTTCCCCCTGGATCTGGGAAAGAGCGCAGAGGTCTGGGGACTGCTCGGACTCATGAGCGTCTCGACAAACTTTTTGGCCTACATTTTCCTGGCCCTGAGCCTCAAATGCATCACCCAGGTGCAGTCCGCAGTGGTGGGCAACATAGAGCCGGTACTCGGCACCCTCTGGGTCTGGCTCTTCTTTGACGAAAACTTCAGGGCCATAGGCTGGGGCGGGTGCGCGCTCATCATGGGCGCAGTCTTTTTGCTCACCCTGGAAAAGAAGTGCAGGACATAGCCTGGGGTTCTTCCCTGCATCTTGCGGGGCATGAAAAAAGCCTCGTCCGAAAAAACACCCGGGCGAGGCCTCTCTTGCAAAAAAAATGCTCCCGGTGGGAGCAGACATATGCCGCTTGGGGATAAATGGTGGGCCCGGAGGGATTCGAACCCCCGACCAAGAGCTTAGAAGGCTCCTGCTCTGTCCAACTGAGCTACGAGCCCACAGGCGGCAACAAAGGCTTACTTCTAGCAAAACGGTCCCTCTGTCAAGATTTTTCTTTTGCCCGAAGGGTCTGGCCTTGCAGGTGGCAAGGACAAAGACTGCTCTTGATGTTCACTCCCATCTGCCTCCACACCCGCGCTGCACCATATTTTCTCCCGCTTCCATCAAAACAGCTTTCATCAATAACACCATGGCACAAACATATCTTGCTTCAGTTGACGATCTTCTGGCCTATCTCGACAGGCTCAACTTCTTTCACATGGACCTTGGCCTTGAACGCATGGACAGGGTCCTTAAGGAAATGGGGCTCGCAAGCCCCCCCTATTTCACCATCCAGGTCTGCGGCACAAACGGCAAGGGCTCGACTGCCACCTTTCTGGCTTGCATTTTACGCGAACACAGGGTGGCAACAGGCCTCTACACCTCCCCACACTTCTACACGCCTGCGGAACGTGTACAGATTGACGGGAAATGGACAAGCCTTGAGGACTGGGTAGAACCTGCCAACAGGGCCCTTTCCATCTGTCCGGACCTCACCTACTTCGAGCTTGTGACTGTCATTGGCCTTGAGCTTTTCGCGCAAAATAACGTTGCTTGCGCCATTCTCGAGGCAGGCCTTGGGGCGAAGTACGACGCAACTACGGCCACAGCCGCAGACTGCGTTGTCCTGACACCCATTGCCCTCGATCATGTGCGCATCCTGGGCTCCACCATTGCGGAAATTGCCTTGGAAAAATCCCATGCCATACGCTCAGGCGCACCTGTCATCACGGCAAGCCAGGTGCCCGAGGCCATGGAGGTCATTCAAAAGCGTGCAAGATCCTTTGCAGCACCCCTGACCAAAGCGTCTCCCCTGCCGGAGCACCTTTGCCCTGGTCTTGCCGGAGCGCATCAGCTGGAAAACGCGGCAACAGCCCTTGCTGCCTTTAGGGAGATTGCCAAAAAACTCTCCCTTGTTCCCGACGAGGTGGCCATTGCAAGGGGCCTTGCCAGGGCCTTTATCCCTGGTCGCCTGCAGCTTGTGAAAGCAATGAAGGAAAGTGATGGGCAAAGTGACTGGCAAGGACCAAGGCCTGCCTTTTTGCTGGACGGGGCCCACAATCCCCACGGCATGGCTACCCTTGCAAAGGCTCTCAAGGAAGGGAGGGTTCCCATGCCAGCTTGCGTGGTTTTTTCCTGCCTTGCAGACAAGGACTGGAAATGCGTTCTTGCCCTGCTTGCCCCCTTGCTGGCACACCTTCCCTGGCATATCCCAATGCTTTCAGGCGAGCGCGCGGAAAAGCCCGAAACAGTGCAAGCCCATCTCGCCTCCCTGGGCGTCACAAAGGTCACGACCTACCCGGACCCCAAAACATGCCTTGCAAGCCTTGCCAGAAAATACCAGGAAGCTCCGCAACATTTTCCGGACTCGGCCCCTGTACTTGTGACAGGCTCGCTCTATCTTCTTGGGGACTTCTTTGCTGTCTGGCCCGACACCCTGAAAGCGCCAGCCCAAGCCTAGCCCACATACGGAGACCACCATGCCCGATCCATCCACCCTCTTTCGCGCCATCCCTTCCATGGACAAGAGCCTCGATGCCCTGGCAAGGGCCCTGGACGGCAGGCAGGACGAAGACGCCAAAGCCATTTTGGACGCACCCCATGCCCTTTTGCGGGAAGCCGTATCCGCCTACTGGGACAATATGCGCCTGCGCTTGCGAAAGGGGCTGGTCACGGATCCCGCCTTTTTGTCCCTTGAGACTAGGCTTTCCCACCTAATCCGCCATGTGGCTCGCTACATTGCCCCAAGGCTGCAGAAGGTGATCAACGCAACAGGTGTTGTCATACACACGAACTCCGGACGCTCCACCCTGGCTCCAGAGGCAAGGCAGGCTCTTGAGCTTGCAGCATCAAACTACACAAATCTTGAGCTCGATACGCAAACGGGTGGCCGCGGCAGCAGAAACAGCCTTTTGACACATCTTTTGCGCACCCTGACCGGTGCCGAGGACGCCCTTGTTGTCAACAACAACGCTGCGGCAGTGCTCCTTGTCATGGACACCTTCTGCAAGGGCAGGGAGGCTGTCATCTCCCGCGGGGAGCTCGTGGAAATAGGCGGCTCCTTCCGCATTCCCGACGTCATGAGTGCTACTGGTGTGCACCTTCGCGAGGTAGGCACAACCAACAGGACCCATCTGAAGGACTATGCGGCTGCCATTGGCGAAGAAACAGCCGCCATTGTGCGCGTCCACACCTCCAACTTCCGCGTCATCGGCTTCCACAAGGCAGTAGGCACAGAGGAGCTGGCAAATCTTGCCCACGAGCACGGTCTCATCCTTGTCAACGACCTTGGCTCAGGCTCGCTCACGGACTTTGTTGCGGCCGGCCTTCCCGGAGAGCCCACGGTACAGGAGGCGGTGGCAAAGGGAAGCGACCTTGTGCTCTTTTCCGGGGACAAGCTTTTGGGCGGCCCCCAGGCAGGGCTCATTGTCGGAAAAAACGATCTTGTGGCAAGGCTTCGCCAAAACCCGCTCCTGCGCGCCCTGCGCTGCGACAAGCTCTGCTACGCAGCCCTCGAGGCAACGCTGCGCCTCTATCTTGACCCGGAACGGGCAAGAAAGACTGTGCCCACAGTTGCCCGCATCCTTGCTTCCAGGGACGAGATTGGCGCAAGGGCGCAAAGGCTTGCAGAGCTTTTGCGCGAACATGCAGGGGATGCCTGCGAGGTTAGCCTTGTAGACGGGAACTCGCGCTGCGGGGGAGGTGCCTTTCCGGAATACCCCCTGCCCACGGTTTTGTGCGCCATTCATCCGAAGGAAGGAACGCCTGAGGACATGCGCAAGCGCTTCCTTTGCATGCGCCCAATCCTCATAGGCAGGATAGAGGACAATGCCTTCCTGCTTGACGCGCGCACCCTCGAGGACGAGGATTTTGCAACCATTACCCACCTTGTGGAGAGGGCCTTGTGCGATCCCCACAAAGACATTGCAGGATAAACAGGACACACAAACCCGCTTTCCGGACAATTTCCGGAAAACGGACACTCAATACTGAAGACAGTATGATTGGAGAAACCATGGCAGACGAACTCAAATCCAGGGCAGCGTACGCGCCGAAAAACGCCTGGTCCGTTTATAAGGACGAGGCCGCAAGGAAGGAGGTGCGCGCCTTTTGCGACTCCTATATCGATTTTCTCTCCCGCTGCAAGACAGAGCGCGAGACCGTGGCCTTTTGCAGGGATTTCCTGCGTGCAAGGGACTTTGGGGACGATCCCAAGGGCAATGCCTATGTCACAAGCCTGAACGGCAAGTGCCTCTTTGCCTTCAAAAAGGGCACAAGGCCCCTGAAGGAGGGCGTGCGCCTCATCATAGCCCATGCGGACTGCCCGCGCCTCGACTTCAAGCCCCACCCCATCATGGAGCAGGCAGGCTTTGCCCAGGCCAAGACCCACTACTACGGTGGCCTGCGCAAATACCAGTGGCTGGCCCGTCCCCTTGCCCTGCATGGCGTCATCGTGAGGGACAACGGAGAGGTGGTGAACGTGTGCCTTGGCGAGAAGGAAGGAGAGCCCGTGTTCACCATAGAGGATCTTCTCCCCCACCTTGCCCAGAAGCAGGCCACCAAGACCGTGCGCGAGGCCTTCGAGGCCGAGAAGCTCAATGTCATCCTGGGCTCCATGCCCCTGAATGCGGACGAGGAGAAGGTTTCCGAACCCGTGAAGACAGCCATCCTCGACCTTCTGCTTGAAAGGTACGGTGTGAGCGAGGAGGATTTTGTCAGCGCCGAAGTCGAGGTCGTGCCGGCTGGCAGGGCATCCTACGTGGGCCTTGATTCCTCCCTTGTGGGCAGCTACGGCCAGGACGATCGCATCTGCGTGTACACGGCCCTGCGTGCCCTGACGGATATGGGAAGGGACAGCGAGAACTGCGTCCTCATTCTGAGCGACAGGGAAGAGATCGGCTCCGAGGGCTCCACGGGCGCAAGCTCCCGCTATTTCGAGTACTGCCTTGCGGACGTTGTGCAGGCCCACGAGCCTGCGACACCTCTAAGGCACGTTCTTCTTGCAAGCTATGCCCTGTCCGCAGACGTGACAGCAGGCCTTGATCCCGACTACCAGGACGTGCACGAAAAGACCAACAGCCACAGCCTTGGCTATGGCGTGTGCATCGAAAAGTACACTGGCTCCGGCGGCAAGTACGGGGCAAGCGAGGCCCATGCCGAATTCGTGGGCATGATGCGCGGCCTCCTTAATGGGCGCAACATTCCCTGGCAGGCGGGCGAGCTCGGAAAGGTGGACCAGGGCGGCGGCGGAACTGTCTCCCTCTTTCTGGCTGCCCTTGGCATGAACGTCCTGGACTGCGGACCGGCACTTTTGAGCATGCACAGCCCCTTTGAGCTTTCGAGCGTGGTGGACGTCTACGCATCCTACAAGGCCTACCAGGCCTTCTATGAAGGATAGTCCGAACAAATGACATACGTGAAGGCGCCAGTCTCCCCATTGGAGACTGGCGCCTTCTTTCTCGTCACCTGGAATATGTGCGCCGAAGCTATTGCTGTTGCTGCTGCATTTCTTGGCCGTAGACGCGCATGGACTGGCAGCCACGGCCCATGGGATGCTGCAGCTGCACTCCGGCCTCCCTTTGCAGGCGCAGATTCACAGCGGCAAGAGTCGCGCGCAGCTCGTTGCGCAGCCTCTGCAGATCAAGGCCGAGTTTGGGAAGAGCCTCCGGGTCTGCGTTGTCGCTGTAGGTCAGAGCCTGCAGCTCATCCACCTTGCAGTGGATTTGCCCGTCGAGTTCCTGCAGTTTGGGCAGGGAATCGCTCACAATGGCATTGGCCTTGATCCTCTGTTCATTAGGCAGCTGATCAAGACAGTTGTAGAGCGAGTTCCAGCCGTTGTAGCCGCTCTGCTCCTGCGCTTCGTCCCGGACAGTTTGGGAACTCTCGCCTTCGCCGTACTGCGCAAGGCTGTCTCGCATGGTAGCGAGGGGCGAAGGCTTTTCTCCACCCTGTCCTTCCTCGGCATTGACCACGCAGACAAGGGCCAGTGTCAGGACAAGGATGAAAACCGTTGAACGAAAGCAGTATACCATAAAAAACCCCTTCGAAGTGTCCCGCCAAGGGCGCAAGGAATGCGCCGGAAGGGTGATTGGGCGGGACAGGCGATATATCATGTAGTTCTTAACGGAAAGCTTGAAGAAAACTTGAGCGCTTCCCGATATGATCTGATCCTGGGGGCAGATCCCGCAGCTTCAGGTGACTGCATCCCGAAATCTGCGCATGACACAAGGCTTGAGGCCAAGCGCCTCTACCCGGAAAATGCACAATGTGTGCCATTTTGACAAGCACAAACGGGCAGGATGTTTCCGAAAGTCCCCAAAATGAGATTTTCTCCGCACCACTGAAAGAGCTGCTACCAAAAACAGGAAATTTCTCCTGACATGATTTTCTATCCCAAATGTTCAACCTGTATTTCCATAAAATATATACATCAAAAACAGGTGTTTCAAACAAAAAATTTTTATTGTTTTTGAAAAATACATGTCGTCTGCAGGGATATTTTTCTATTCGGCATGAGACAAAAAAAAGGCTATCCAGATTTCAAATCAGGCCAACCCTTGTGCGAACACATCCCCCTGCCCCCTTGCAAAAGCCCGGGGTGCATATTTTTTCGACACGTTTCCCTTGCCACCCAGCCCTCTGGATAAATGCTAGACAGTTGCGCGATAGATTTTGGGGCAATTGCGCGATTCCTGTTTTTGCCAAAAGAGCTTTGTTGTCGGTAATATGCATTCATCAGAATATTCAGATTTTGATTTTCTTGCATATACTGAATCACTATATACAGATATACATCCATACGTGCCGCACACTTCAAGGAACCCCTGTCCGGATTTCAGAAATTTCTTGCCAGCCCGGAACTTGCCCGCTAAACTTCCCCTCCCCATTCGGGGTAACAGCATTTTTTCGTCCCTACGCCCATTGCCCGCAAGCGAGGACAATATATGTATTTCATAGAAATTCTGGCCATTGCCGTGGCTCTTTCCATGGACGCTTTGGCAGTCTCTGTAACCACAGGGGTCACGCTGAAGCGCCCGAACGCAAGCCAGCTTGTCCGCATGCCAGCGGCCTTCGGCATCTTCCAGGCCCTCATGCCCATCATCGGCTGGTTTCTGGGAAAGAGCGTGCATCAGTTCATAGAACAATGGGACCACTGGGTTGCCTGTGCCCTGCTTGTCATTGTGGGCGCAAAGCTTCTCCACGAAACCTTGAGCGGAGAGGACGAGGACGCAAAGCCCGTGGATCCCACAAGGGGCTGGACCATAGTCGTTTTGGCCATAGCCACCAGCATTGACGCCTTGGCAGTGGGCTTTTCCTTTGCCCTGCTTGCCAAACCCATACTCTTTCCTGCCATTATTATAGGCCTTGTTTGCGCAGCCATAAGCCTTGCCGGCATGCTGGCCGGCTCCTGCATCGGCCGTATAGAAGCCTTGCGCAAATGGAGCGGCGTTGCAGGCTCCTTCGCCCTCTTTGCCATAGGCATACTCATCCTGCACGATCACGGCGTCTTCTAGCCGTCACGCTTTTTTCCAGTCTTTCACAGTTTTCGGGCCAGTTTGCCCAAAACAAAAAGGCGCCTCCGGCATTTCGGAGACGTCTTTTTTTGTTTTTGCGCCTTTTGCAAAGGGCTTCAGGCCTTTTCCTCGGCCTCGGCCAACCAGCCGCTCAAGGCGTCTATGATCTTTCTTGCCTGGTCCGGGCTCGAAATGGTGAACTTGGACTGGGCGCGGTAGACGCCGCCTGATTTCTTGTAGCGGCGCAGGGTGTACTTGTCCGGGCCATAGTCGCCGCGATCCTGGCGCCACTCCTGATAACGGAAGAGTATGGTTGTCCAGGCGCCGCGCGAGAGGACAACCTTGTCCAGCTCCTTTATGACAACGGTTCCGTTGTCGTCCTCGAACTGAACAGTGAGTTCGTCTATATTTTCGTTCAAAGAAAAAATCCCCTGTTGCTAGATGGTTGAGGCCTTCCCACGTAATGAACCAACATGGAAAAAGCCCATGCATCGGCATGAAGGCTAGCACGAAGGAGCCAAAAAGCACAAGATCGGGAACTGTTCTCTGGCGGAAGTCTGCTTTGCAGCCCGCTTTGCGGCGCTCTACCTGGCCTTGTAGACCTCGTTCACGCAGGCAAGGGCGTTCAGGGTGCGGGGAAAGCCTATGTAGGGCAGCATCTGGGCCAGGGCGTCGATGAGGTTTTCCTTCGAGTTGCCCATATTGGCATTGCCCTGAGCGTGGGCCTTTACCTGGGGATCGCAGCCGCCAAGGCTTGCAATGCAGGAAAAGGTCAAAAGCTCGCGCAGTTTGAGATCCAGGGACTTGCGGGTATAGGTGTCGCCAAAGCACCAGGCAGAAAGGTAGTTCACCACAATATCCCTCTGATCTGGTGCAGCGTTTGCGTGCATGACATCTATGCCCTGGCCGAAGATGCCTTTCTGGGCTGCAAGGCCATCCGCAAAGCGGCTCTCTTCTGTCACAGTGCCTGCGCTCTCGAGGGGGAGGGTCACGCCACTGGCCTCAAGGGCGCGGTTGAAGTGGCGCAGGGCCTGGGCTGTCTTCAAAAAGCCGGCGTACGGGGCGCACTGGTAGATGGCCTCGCGCATGACAAGGGGGGCAATGTTCTGACGAAGGGCTGAAAGGACAAGGTCCTCCATGCCCTCCAGGGTCTGGCTGGCAGTCCAGGAGCACAGGAGGACAAGAACGCGCTGCTCGTCCGTAAGACTTCCGTGGTCCATGATTTCGCCATAGACCAGATTGTCGTGCATGGCACAAAATTCCGGGTCCGTGGCCCTCAGATCGTCAAGGAAGGTTTTGGCAAACCTTTGCCTGTTTTCCTTTGCAGCATCACTTCTCATTGGACAAACCTCCTGCAGCTTCTTTCCCCAGGCCTTGTGCGAAAAGATGGAAAAAGGGTGTCCAGAGCAGACTGCCTCCTGTTACTCAGGAAATGCCAGTGCCCAAAAAACCGGACCTGAAAGTCTTTTGGGGAAAGCAAGAGTATCGACCTTCGGACAAGGCACTGGCAGGTCTGCCACATGAACACCCAAAGCCTGTTTCTACAGAAGATTGCCTTGCGAGACCAGACCACATTCGAGCCATTTTCTTGCCTGAAACTTTCAGCCCCGCAAGACCCTTTGCGCAAATAAAAGCGACAAGGGGCCTGCGGGGCCGATTATATAAAGAAGGGCTCTCCCCCTGTTTGGGAAGGTGCTTTTTTGCAGGGTCTAACGGGAATTTTCCCCTCGCACAAGGGCGCGCATCTTTTCGCGCAGCTCCCAGGGAACAAAGCGCAGGGCGCTGCTGTCCCTTTGCACTGCGATGGTGCACAGCTCCTCTGTCTTGAGGGCCTCGGGCACAAAGGCCAGGGCCATGCCATTGCTTTCTACTGCCATGCGGCAAAATTCCGGCGTTCTCCTGTCTTCCAAAAGCCACTCAAGGGCCTCGCCGTTGCCCTTGAGGGCTGTTGCGCAAATCTCGTCGTTCTTGCAGCGCAAGGGCACCTCGCGCAGGGCAAGGCCGTTGTTTTTCACTGCCTCAAGGCAGATTTCATGATCGCACAATGTTTCCGGCACCCAGGCAAGAGCCATGCCGTCGGCCTTCACGGCCATGAGGCACATCTCCCTGTCGCGCATGCCAAGGGGCACGTCGGAAAGCTCCCAGCCCTGATGCTCGACCCCTGCCATGCACAGCTTTCTGGTACGGTAGGCAAAGGGCACGTCGGCCAGGGATATGAGTCCCCGCTCAAGCGCAGACCCGTACATATCCTCGGTGCGCATGTCCTGGGGGATACTCTGCAGGGAAAGCCAGTTGTTTTCCAGTCCGATGAGAAACCATTCTCTGATGTCCATGGCAGACCTCCTGTATGCTGCCCTTGATGTCGCCATCCGCCGGTCCCGAAAACCGGGACATTTTGCGCAGGACTCTCCCTCCTGCGCACCCGTTCTTTTCCCTTTGAGTATGCCCGACAGAAGCTATCCTGACAAGAAGGGGACTACCTGTGACAAATCCTTCCTTGCCCTTCATGAATGCCTCCACCAGCTACTCCAAAGCCGGGAGCGGCCAGTATTGCGCATTTTCCGGCCGGCCTTTTGCACACGCTTGCGCCTCTCGGAAGGATCGTTTAGTCTAACTGTTCGGTTTTCGGCAGGCCTGGGGCACAGCAGCTTGTGATCCCACCCCTTCGTGGCTAAGCCCAAAACCGCTACTGGAAATTGTCCCGGCCTGAACGCCGGACTGCATACGGGATCTCTAATTCCTTTTTCGGAGCGTTTTGGATGTTTGGAATAGGCAGCACCGAATTTCTCGTCATCATCCTGGTCGCCCTGCTTGTGCTTGGACCACGGAACCTCGCCAAGGCTTCCAGAACAGTTGGCAAGTACATGGGAGAATTCAGGCGAATCTCCACCGATTTCCAGCGCACCCTGAACGCCGAAGTGGCTGACGAGGAGCGCGAGGAAAACCGCGAGGCCATACGCAAGAAGGTGGCAAAGGCCAAGGCCGCACGGGCAAGGAAGCTCAAGGCCGAAAAGGAAGCCCAGGCAGCACAGACGCAAAACGCAAGTACTGCCCAGGAAAGCCAGGCTGAAGGTGCGGCTCAGGCCCGGACTCAGACTGGCGCCAAGGCAACTGTCCAGGCCGAGAAGCCGGCAGAGCAAAAGAGCGTGGAGCAGGCAAGCCTCCACGCGGCGGCGGATGAAAACATGGTGCAGCCTCCTGCGGGAAGCCCCCTTGAGGCCATGCTCAAAAAGACTGCCCAGGAGGCGGCAGACGATGTGCCCTCCACTGTGGGCAAGGCCCAGACTGGAGGTCAGGCATGAGCACGCAGGAACAGGAAAAGATTGTTGCGCGTACAGCCGAGGGAGAGGAAACTTTCAGGGACGCATCCCCCACACCTTCTCCCGCAGACGATACCGCAAGCGCTCCCGAAGGGAACGATCCCAAAGTATCCGAGAAAAAGGACGCTGCCAGGGCATCGTCTGGTGATTCCCCTGAAGACGTGTCCTGGGAGGACTTTGCAGCCATGGCCAAAGAGGCTGACGACAAGGCTCAAAGCCCGGTTCCGGCCCCGGCTTCTGCCGGTGGCGACGGTGGCTCCCTGCCCCCGAAGACCACGGACATGAAGGACGATGATGTTCCGGCCCTGCCAGAAGAGGACGATGAAGAGGGCGCAGAAGAGGAAGGCGAAGGCGGACGCATGTCCCTCATGGACCATCTGCGCGAGCTGCGCCAGCGCATCCTCTACTCCCTTGTGGCCGCCTTTGTGGCCTTCCTTGTGTGCTGGTACTTTGTGGAACCGGTCTTCAACTTCCTCACAAGACCCCTTCTGGACGTTCTTCCGGAAGGCAGTACGGCCATGTACACAACGCTTCCCGAAGCGTTCTTCACCCGCATGTACATAGCCTTCATCCTGGGCCTTTTTGTGGCGAGCCCTGCCATCTTCTACCAGATCTGGGCCTTTATCTCGCCTGGCCTCTACGAAGAGGAAAAGCACTTTATCATGCCCGTGGCCTTTATTTCGGCCATATTCTTCATCCTGGGCGGTGTTTTCTGCTACTACATTGTCTTCCACTACGCCTTCCAGTTCTTCATGAGCTTTGTCACTGCCGAAATACAGGCAATGCCAAAGATAAGCGACTATCTCGACTTTGTGCTGAAGCTCATCCTGGCCTTCGGCTTCATCTTCGAGATGCCCATCTTCGCCTTCTTCCTCTCGCGCATGGGCATTGTCACCGCAGCCAAGATGCGCAGGGCAAGACGCTACGCTGTTCTCATCATCTTCATTGTGGCAGCCATTCTCACTCCCCCGGACGTTGTCTCTCAGCTCCTCATGGCTGTCCCCATGCTTATCCTCTATGAGATAAGCATCCTTGTGGCGGCTCTCTTCGGCAAGAAGGAAGCACCCAAGCCCGAGGAAGAGGATGAGGACGACTACGAGGAAGACGAATACGAAGACGAGGATGCCGACGACTACGACGAGGACGATGTGAACGAAACTGCCCGCGACAAGGGCAAGGCCCAGGCAGCAGCAACTATTGCCGCAAATACAGCCCAGGAAAAGGACAAGTCTGACACAAAGCCGTCCGACAAGAGCCTTGCCAAAGCCAGTGAGGGGGATGCCTGATGGAAAAAAGATGCGCCACAGCCGAGCGCTGCAGCAAGGAGACGAAGATAGAGGTCAGTCTCTGCCTTGACGGCGAGGGCCGCATCGACGTTGCCACAGGCTTCGGCATGCTCGATCACATGCTCACCCTCACCTTCTTCTGGGCAGGCATGGATCTCACCCTGCGCTGCAAGGGCGACCTTGAGGTAGACGCACACCACACTGTGGAAGACTGCGCCCTGGTCATTGGCGAGGCCATGCAAAAGGCCCTGGGGGACAGGGCCGGCATAGCCCGGGTGGGCTATGGCAGGGTGCCCATGGACGAGGCCCTGGCAGAGGTCACGGTGGACATTTCCGGACGCCCCTACACCGTCTGGCTCGGGGACGATATCCTGCCCCCTGTCATGGCAGGCGAGGAAAGGGACGTGTGGCGGGAATGGTACAAGACACTTGCGAACACTGTGCGCATGAACCTGCATGTGTCCTTCCTCTACGGCAAAAACGGCCACCACCTGCTTGAAAGCGCTGCCAAGGGCCTGGGGCTTGCCTTGAGTCAGGCGGTTGCAAAAAGCGGCACAGCCATACGCAGTACCAAGGGCAATCTCGACTAGCTTTTTTTGAGGGGCCCCTGAGGCCCCTCTTTTTTCGCATTTGCCAGGAGAGGAAGATGGACGTATTGAGAAAGACTCTTCTCGACATCAACAGGGCTGCCCTTGCGGCAGTGGCCCCGGACGGCGCAGTCCTGCGCCATCTTGTCCGGGACGGCAAAAGGCTTGCCCTGATGAGGGGAAGCGAGCCCGACATGGTCCTTGATCTTTCCTCCTATCGCCGCATCGTGGTTCTCGGAGCCGGCAAGGGCGCAGCCCCCATGGCCCAGGCTCTGGAAAATCTCCTCGGCGACCATATTGACGAGGGCCTTGTTATCGTAAAATACGGACACGGCCTTCCGAAGGAAGACATACAACGCATAGACATTGTGGAGGCCGCCCACCCGGTCCCGGACGAGGCAGGGCAACGTGCCGCAACAAGCCTAGTGGAAAGGGCTGCGACACTTGCAAAGGGAGACCTCGCCTTTCTCCTCTTCACGGGGGGCGCCTCCGCTCTCACACCGGCTCTTCAACCGGACATTAGCCTTGCCGATCTGCAAAGGCTCACAAGCGCCCTGCTTGCCTGCGGGGCGACCATCCACGAGATAAACACCCTGCGCAAACACCTCTCGCGCCTTTCAGGCGGAGAGCTTGCAAGGGCTGTCTTTCCCGCCAGGGGCATAGGGCTCATTGTCTCGGACGTTGTGGGCGACAACCTCGATGTCATAGCCTCAGGGCCCACTGTTCCGGATTCCAGCACCTTTGCCGACTGCAAGATCATCGTTGAAAAATACGGCCTTGCCCAAGACCTTCCAAGGGCAATAGCGCGGCACCTCGACATGGGCCTTCAGGGGAGCATACACGAGACTCCCAAGGCAGGCGACAAGCTCTTTTCCGACATGCACAACGTTCTTGTGGCCACCTTGAGGCAGGCCCTTGAGGCAGCAGGCAAAAGGGCTTGCGAGCTTGGCTTTGCGCACCAGATACTTACGGACACTCTCACAGGCGAGGCCAGGGACGCTGCAAGCCTGCTTGTCTGCAAGGCCCGCGAGATTCAAAAAACACTTGCTCCCGATGCAAGGCCAGTCTGTCTTCTGGCAGGCGGCGAGACCACAGTCACCATCAGGGGCAGGGGTCTTGGCGGCCGCAATCAGGAAATGGCGCTTGCGGCAGGCCTTGAGCTCGCAAGCGACGAGGGTATCTACGCTCTTTTTGCCGGCACGGACGGAACAGATGGGCCCACGGACGCCGCAGGCGGTTTTGCCATGGCTGGCGAGGCAGGCACCTGGCCTCAAATGGGTGTGGATGGGGCAGCCTTTTTGCGGGAAAACGACAGCTACCACTGCCTTGAAAAGACCGGCAACCTCTACAAGAGCGGTCCTACGCGCACAAACGTCATGGACGCTGCCATCATCCTGGTCTACCCCAAGAGGGGCTAGGGTCCCGGAGAAATCAGCGGCGATCCTTGAAAAAGTCCCGCAAAAGAGAAGCGCATTCTTCGCCCAGAACACCGCCCATGTGCCAGACGCGGTGGTTTTGAAAGGGCATGTCCAAAAGATCCGTGGCAGAGCCCACAGCACCGGCAAGACTGTCCAGGGCCCCGTAGACAAGGCCGTCCAGCCTTGCGTGCACAATGGCCTGGGCGCACATGGCGCAGGGCTCTAACGTGACCACCATGGTGCAGTCCATGAGGCGATAGTTGCCAAGGCGTTTTCCTGCAGCGCGCAGGGCCATGATTTCCGCGTGTGCCGTGGGATCCTGGCTTTTGCAGGGGCAGTTTGCGCCCTCGCCCACGATTTCGCCGTTTCCAGTCACAACAAGGGCGCCCACGGGGACTTCGCCCTCTTCTCCTGCCTCGCGGGCAAGGCAAAGGGCACGTTCCATGAGCGCCTCCCAGGAAAAGCCCATTGGGGCACGCGGCACAGGGCCAGCCACGGGCATGGCCCTGAAAGCCGACGCCATGCCTTTTTCTAGAAGGTGTAGCGACACAGTGTGCTCACCACCTCGTCCGGGGTGTTGCAGTAGATGAGGAGCCTGTCTATCTCCTCGCGGTCAATGAACTTGCCATCCACCATGGTGGTCTTGAGCCAATCCACAAGGCCTCCCCAGAACTGCTGGTTGTAGAGGATGATGGGGAAGGGCTTTATGCGCTTTGTCTGCGCAAGGACAAAGGCTTCGGAGAGCTCGTCCACTGTGCCCATGCCGCCAGGCATGACCACATAGGCCTTTGCGTACTTTACAAACATGAGCTTGCGCACGAAGAAATAGCGGAACTTGCAGGATATGCGCACATACTCGTTGCTGTGCTGCTCCTTGGGAAGCTCGATGCTCAGTCCAATGGAAGGGCCATTGCCTTCCACTGCACCCTTGTTGCCTGCCTCCATGATACCTGGGCCGCCGCCAGTGATAATGCCAAAGCCCTCTTCAGCCAGGCGCCTTGCCACTTCCACAGTGTCCCTGTACTCCTTGCGGTCCGGGGTGACGCGGGCAGAGCCGAAGATGGAGATGCAGTTTGCCGAAACACTGTTCAGGGTGTCGAGGGCTGTGACGGTTTCCGCCATGATGCGCAAAGTGCGCCAGGATTCGGTTGTCACATTGGTCAGATCGTCAATGATGTTCTGGGAAACTTCCGGCATGGGTTCCTCCACGACTAAAAGTTGACGGCAAAAAAGTGCTTGAGCGAGCCCCGATCCTCCTGTATTCCCTTTTGCCTCTTTGCCTGACCTGCGTCAAGCAAGCCGTCTTTTTTCCCTCTTTTTCTCTGGCAAAAGGCACACGCATACTGCGAGGAACAAAAGGTACTTTTTTCGAACGCCTTGTATATCCTCCCTTGTACCAGCATTTCAGACAATCTGCCGTACGCATGCAGGCCCTTGTTGTCCTGTTTTTTTTGCAAACAAAAAAGGGCCCACGAGTCATTTCCAGCTCATGTGCAGGCTTTGGCTTCCCAAATTTTAGACCAATGCATGCACAGGCTGCATCTTGCTTTTTCGCCCTTCCTTGATAGTCTTTGCCGAAGGCTTGCGCCAAAATGTCCCGGGGGCGCCCCCCACCAACCCGCCATCCAGCAAGGACTGCCCCTGCAGCTCCTTGAAGGAGACCATATGCGCGTACAATTTCTTGGTGCCGCACAGACCGTCACCGGCTCGTGCTTTGTCATCGAGGCCTGCGGTCGCCGCTTTTGCGTAGACTGCGGCATGCATCAGGGCAACAAGGCCATCGAGGCCCGCAACAGGGATGCATCCGTCTATGACCCTGCCAACATCGACTTCGTACTTTTGACCCACGCCCACATCGACCACTCGGGCCTTTTGCCCATGCTGGTCAAGGAAGGCTTCAAGGGGGACATCTACTGCACCCCTGCCACGGGCGAGCTTATTTCCCTCATGCTCGAAGACAGTGCCCACATCCAGGAGATGGAGGCGCTTTTCGAACTCAAGAAATATACCCGCAGGGGCCTCAAAAATCCCCCGCAGGCCCTCTACACCACAGAGGACGCGCAAAAGACAGCCCAGCTTGTGCAGACCGTGAGCCTTGGCGAGGAACTGCGCCCAGCACCTGGAATCAGGGTCAAATTCTACGAGGCAGGCCACATCCTTGGCTCTTCCTCCCTGCGCCTTGAGGTGGACGAGGACGACAAGACAACCTCCATCATCTTCTCCGGCGACATAGGAAGACCCCAGGCCCTCATCGTGCGCGATCCCGAGACCCCGCCCCAGGCGGACTACGTCTTCATGGAATCCACCTACGGCGATCGCAACCACAAGAGCGCCGAAAACTCCCTGGAGGAACTGACCAAGGCCATTGAATACAGCTACTCCCGCGGAGAAAAGGTCATCATCCCGGCCTTTGCCGTGGAGCGCACCCAGGAGATGCTCTACTGCCTGCACGAGCTGAACAGGCAGGGCAAGCTCCCCTCGGATATGGCCATCTTTGTGGACTCGCCCCTGGCAATCCGCGCAACCGAGGTCTTCCGCCACCACAGGGAGCTTCTGGACGAGGACGCACAGGCACTCTTGAGCCGCGGCGAGGATCCCTTCGAGCTGCCCAATCTGCACTACACGCTCTCCCGCGAGGAAAGCGAGGCCATCAATGCCTACGACAAGCCAGCCATCATCATCTCTGCCTCCGGCATGTGCAACGCAGGCCGCATAAAGCACCACCTGAAACACAATATCTGGCGCCCGGGTGCCAGCATTGTCTTCGTGGGCTACCAGGCAGTGGGCACCCCGGGCCGCTCCCTGGTCGACGGCGCAAAGAAGCTCACCCTCTTTGGCGAAGACATGGAAGTCAAGGCCAAACTCTATTTCATCAACAGCTTTTCCGCCCACGCGGGCCAGTCCCAGCTTCTGGACTGGCTCTCTCCCCTGGCAAGCGGCAAGCCGCAGGTTGTGCTGGTCCACGGGGAACTCAAGGCGCAAAACATCCTTGCAGGCCTTATCAAGGAACGCTTCGGGCTTGAGCCCCTCATCCCCGGACACCTTGAAGAGCTCACCCTGCAGGGCCGCAACGTGGAAGACATCCAGCTCAACATCAGCAAGGGCTACCCCAAGGTCAACTGGGATTTCCTTACTTCCGAGCTGGAACGCAAGTGGGCCATGTTCAAGTCCAGGCTTGAGGACATTGACAACAGGCCCTGGGAAGAACAGACAACCCTGCAGGAGGCCATGGCCAAGATGGACTACGCCATGACCAGACTGCTCTCGAAACTCTGATGCGCATTATATCCGGTACATTGGGTTCGCGGCGCCTTGCCACAGTGGAGGGCGAAGGCTACAGGCCAGCCATGGGCAAGGTCCGCGAATCCCTCTTCTCGATTTTGAGCCACCGCCTGCACTGGCAGGGACTTCGTGTTCTCGATCTCTTTGCGGGCTCTGGCTCTCTGGCCTTCGAGGCCATCAGCCGCGGGGCAGCCACTGCCCACCTTGTGGAGCTGGACAACAGGGCCTGCCGCTGCATTCGCACCAATATCAAAAACCTCGGCCTTGAGGGCAGGGCCTTCCTCGTGCAGGAAAGCGCACCCATGCTGCTGCGCAGGGTCAAGGGCGCTGACCGCAGTGTGGCCGGTCCCTTTGATCTGGTCTTTCTGGACCCGCCCTACAGAAAGAACTTCACCCAAAACTGCCTGGACGCCCTTGTCCAGTGCGGCTGGCTTGCCCCTGGCGCCTTTGTGAGTGTGGAAGTGGAGGAAGGCTTGACCCTGAACCTCCCAGATCCCCTCTCAGTGGTTACCCAGCGGGAATTCGGCCAGACCACCACACTCATAGCCCGCATGCCGGGCAACGACTAATCACCCAAAGGCCCCAAGGGGCCTTTTCCTTGTCCAAAAAAAGTCTCGGAGTCGCCCATGCGCACTGCCCTCTATCCCGGCACCTTTGATCCCGTCACCAACGGCCATATCAGTCTTATTCGGCGTGGCTGCCTGATCTTCGATCGGGTCATTGTCGCAGTGGCGGACAGGACGCCGAAGCCGCCGCTCTTCAGTCAGGAAGAAAGGGTGGCACTCATGCGCGAGGCATTGAAGGACGTGCCCAACGTGGAAGTGGTCCCCTTCACGGGCCTGACCGTGAACTACGCTGCAGAGCGCGGCTGCGACGCCATATTGCGCGGCATGCGGGCCGTGTCCGACTTCGAGGCCGAATTCCAGCTGGCGCTCATGAACCGCCGCCTCAATCGCTCTGTGGAGACGGTCTTCCTCATCACAGACTACCGCTGGCTTTTCATAAGCTCGACTATTGTGAAGGGAGCAGCAAGCCACGGGGCCAACATACACGGCCTTGTGCCGGACAATGTGGAAGAACGCCTAATCAAGGTGTTCAAAAGCGGGCGTGGCCTTGCAGGCACACCCTGTCTTGCGCCCGAGGCCCGGGGCTTTGCGGCAGATGGCCCCATTGCGCCCGAATTTTGCGAAGAAACGGACTTTTGCAGGGCAACGGGCGAGGACTATGAGCAGCAAACAGGCCTCTCCTCCCGCATAGCCATCTATCCCGGCACCTTTGATCCCATAACCAACGGCCATTTGAGTATCCTGCGCAGGGCGCTCAAGGTCTTCGACAAGGTCATAGTGGCAGTGGCGGAAAATGCGGGAAAACACCCCCTCTTCTCCCTTGAGGAGCGCGTGCGCTTTGTCAAGGAAGCAGTGAGGGACAAGAGCTCCCGTATTGAGGTTAGGCCCTACAACAACCTCACGGTGGAATTTGCCAGGGAGTACGGGGCCTGTGCCATATTGCGCGGCCTGCGCGCCACAGGGGATTTCGAGTACGAGTTCCAGCTGGCCCTCATGAACCGGCGCCTTCGCCGCAACATACAGACAGTCTTCTTCATGACGGACTACCGCTGGCTCTACGTAAGTTCCAGCATCATCAAGGCTGCAGTCAGCCACGGCGGATCCATTGAGGGCCTTGTGCCGGACCTTGTGCACGACACCATGGTGGCTCTCTACCAGAAGGGTCGCTTGCACCACAGCACGCCCTGTCTCGGAGCCCCCCTGAAGGGCTATGCCAAGAACACTCCAGACGATGTTTTGGTGGACAAAAAGACAGGGGAGCAGGGATGAACGAAGGATACGAAAAAAGACGCGTCCTCTGCCTTGCCGGCCCCACGGGTGCAGGCAAGACTGCCCTTGCCATACGTCTTGCCAATACTCTTGGCTGCGAAATCGTCAACGCGGACTCGCGCCAGGTGTACGAGGATTTTCCCATCATCACTGCCCAGCCGGATGCCACGGAAAAGGCGCAGGCTCCCCACCACCTCTACGGCTTTCTTGCAACAGACAGGGCCATTGATGTGCAGACCTGGATGGACATGGCCCTGCGCAAGGTGGACGAGATTCTGGAAAAGGGGCGCATTCCGCTGCTTGTGGGCGGAACAGGCATGTATTTCGAGCGGCTCTTGCACGGGATTGCGGACATTCCGGCAGTAGACCAGAGCATTCACATGGAACTCGAAGCCATGGTGGAGAAAAAGGGCGCCCCTGCCCTGCACGCCATGCTCGAAGAAAGGGATCCCGTTCTTTTTGCCCGCCTGCACCCCAACGACAAGCAGCGCATAGTGCGCGGTCTTGAGGTTGCCATGGGCACGGGCCACCCCCTCACCTGGTGGCAGCAAAACGCCCATAAGGAACCTTCCTGCGAAGGCCCCCTCCTGGTTGTAAACACAAGACTTTCGGAGCTTGAGCCAAGGCTTTTGGCGCGCATGGACAAAATGCTTGCCATGGGCGCCCTTGACGAGGCAAGGAAGGCCTACGCTTTGTGCCAGGATGCGAAGGCTCCAGGCTGGAGCGGCATAGGCTGCAGGGAGCTTTACGCCCATCTTTCCGGAAGCCTTGATCTTTCCGAGGCAAGGGATTTGTGGCTCAAGAACACCAGGGCCTATGCCAAGAGACAGATCACCTGGTTTCGCGGAAGGAATGAAGCCATCTGGCTTGGGGCTGATGACCTTGAGGCAGCCCTGCGCGCCTGGGGTGATTTTTGCGCACAATAGAAGACGGTAACATGAAGAAAAGGAGAACAGCGGAATGAACAGGGATGTACGGCCCTGCACAAGGCTTGCAAACGCTTTCCCGAGCTATCACAGGGACTATTGCGAAAGGTACCCCGATAAGATGCGCGAACTTTTCCAAAGGCAGAGCCCAGGCGCCATGATGCTCTCCTGCTGCGATTCGCGCACGGACCCTGCCCTGCTCTTTTCCTGCCATCCTGGCGATCTTTTCGTGCACAGGGCCATAGCAGCCCTGGTCCCGCCTCTGGACTCTCCAGTTGGCGCCTGCATCCGCGCTGCCACCTGTTACGCTGTGGATTCTCTCAAGGTGCGCGACCTCATTGTCCTTGGGCACACTGCCTGTGGCGGCATCTCGGGCCTTGTGAAGGGTGTTGCCGATACCCCCCTGGAAGACTGGATACGGGTTGCGGAACCCGTGCTTGCCAGGGCAAGAGAGCTTCATCCCAATGCCAAGGAAGAAGAGCTTGCAAGGGAGTGCGAGCGCCTGGCGCCCGTCTATTCCCTGAAAAACCTCGAAGCCTACCCCTGGGTTGCCAGGGGGCTCGGGGAAGGGAGGCTTACCATACACGCCTGGCTCTATTCCCTGCGCGAGGGCGAGCTTTTCGAATATGACCTTGCCAATGAGGTGTACAGGCCCATTCCCTAGCCCGGGACAGATACGGACACAATGTCAGCCGTTCAGGGTGCGGACAATCAGGGTCACCATGAGAAGGCCAAGGCTCACGGTAAGGAAGATGCGCACAGCCCTTGCACCCAGGCGCACAGCTGTCCTGCTGCCAAGCCAGTTGCCCACAATGCTTGCCACCACCATGGGAAGGGCTATGGCCCAGACTATCTGTCCGCTCCACAAGAAGATGCAAAGTGCCCCCACGTTGGAGGCGAGGTTCAGCACCTTCACGGAGGCGGACGCCTGCACAAGCCCAAGACCCACAATCCAGTGGAAGGCCAGGATGAGAAAGCTCCCTGTGCCGGGTCCGAAAAAGCCGTCGTAGGTGCCTATGGCAAGGCAGACCAGGGGAACCAGGATGTGGGAGCCCCGGCTCACGTTTGCATCCTTTCGCTCCTTCTTGGGCACGATTGTACAGACCATGGCTATGGGTAGGAGCACTATGAGGATGGTGCCCAAAAGCTTCTCGTCGAGATAGAGGGCGAGGTTCGAGCCAATGCCGGAGCCAATGAGGGAAAAGGGCAGGCCCATCAGGGCAACGCGCCAGAGCACAAGATGGCTGTTGGCAAAGCTTATGAGCGCTACTGCCGTTCCCATGGACGACTGCATCTTGTTGGTGCCAAGGGCCAGATGCGGGGGAAGGCCCGCCAGAAGCAGGGCGGGCAGGGTGATGAGCCCTCCGCCGCCGGCTATGCTGTCTATGAAGCCGGCTACAAGGGCCGCAAGCGAGCAAAAAAGAACTGTTCCCAGAGTTGCGGTAAACATAGGATCTCCTCCAGGCAAAAGCTTGTGACCTCTTTTGGGCTCCCTGACAAGCACTTTCTTCCTTTAAGGTGCAGGGCAGGCGGCCCTGGAGCCAGGGATGCACATGGCCTGGCAGCCAAGGAGTTTTGTCTGCCGTTTTCGTACTTTGGCTGCTTTGCGCCTGATATGCTGGCAAAAGTGCAGTTAAATAACAAAGCAAGACAATACACTTTCAGGGAAATGAATGAGCCCGTTTTTTGGCGAGCCTTGTGCGAAGCGTATTTTTGCAGTAGTTTTGCCTTCCCGTGTGCACGCTTCCCCGGCCTTGGCCAGAATTTGCGTTTTTTTGCACAAGGGAGCAAATTCCCCTGTAAACAGTGAGATACAGGGTACTTGGATGGTAAAAGGAATGGAGCTGTCTTTCCGGCCTGCCTTGACCTCTAGGCACTTCTTGTCTACTGTGAGAAGAGGAGTATGCGACCGCCCTGTGAGGGTGGTGGACCGGTGTGCGGTCCGTCGTATGGGATGTTTAGCATACAAAGGATGTTCTTATGAGGAATGGTAAGGCACTGCTTACGCAGACTCTCAAGGCTGCAGCGTGTACCTTCTGTCTGTTCGCCTGGTGTACGGGCGCTGCGATTGCAGCTGAACTCGAGGAAACAGACAGCGGCGCACCCTCAGCTCTGGTCATGTTTCCCGTCACAGGAGATGGAAAGGCTATCGTCGGCAGCATGAAACCTGCCGTGTTCAACCATCTCGTCCACGAAAAGGCAGTCGAAGACTGCACAACCTGTCACCACACCGGCGATCCGCAGTCCTGTTCGGACTGCCACACGCTCACCGGCAGCCCCGAGGGCAAGGGCATCACGCTTGAACGCGCCATGCATGCCACGAACATCGCTCCCAGGGCCAACGGCAAGACGCCCGTCAGCTGTGTCAGCTGCCACGAGCAGTACTACAAGAGCAAGGCCGAGTGCGCCGGATGCCACAGCATCGTGACGCCCAAGAAGGACGACAAGTGGTGCGCAGTGTGCCACTACGCTGAAGTGACACCCGAACAGCTCGCAAAGGGTACCTCCGGCGCCATGAGCGAGGAAGAGAATCTGGAAATCGCCACCAAGGTCGTGACCGACAAGAAGGCCAACGAGAAGGTAGGCTACTTTGCTCCCACCAAGGTCACCATTGACGCCCTGGCCGACGAGTACAAGCCCCATCTGTTCGCCCACCGCCGCCATGTCGCCAGCCTCGTCGAAGGCATCAAGGACGACAAGCTTGCAGACGCCTTCCACTATCAGCCCGAAGTTATCTGCGCTACCTGCCATCATTACAGCCCGCTCTCCATGCAGCCTCCGAAGTGCGGCAGCTGCCATTCAAAGACCATCGATCCGGCCAACCCCGATCGTCCTACTCTGAAGGCCGCATACCACTTGAACTGCATCGGCTGCCACAACGGCATGAACGTGGCAAGGCCCGTGGCAACAGACTGTGTTGCCTGCCACAAGGCTGTGCCGGCCGAGTAGGAGGGTTCAATGAATCGCAGAAAGTTTCTTACCTTTATGGGAACTGCCGGCGTTGTCTCGGCCCTCGGTACCGCCAAGGTGGCCAAGGCCAGCACCCACACCTTCCCCTATTACGACAATGGCTACGGTGTCCTGCATGACGTGTCCCGCTGCATAGGCTGCCGTCAGTGCGAAAAGGGCTGCAACGCGGTCAACAATCTGCCCGCTCCTGCAGTGCCCTTCGAAGATCACAGCGTGACCTTCACCAAACGCCGCACCACCCCCACTGCCTGGACAGTCGTGAACCGCTACGATCTCGGCAACAACGACTTTGTCTTCCGCAAGATACAGTGCTTCCACTGCAACGATCCGGCCTGCGCCAGCGCCTGCTTCACCAAATGCTATGTGAAGAACCCCGACGGCTCCGTCCACTACGAGGGTTCCCAGTGCGTCGGCTGCCGCTACTGCATGGTCGCCTGTCCGTTCTATATTCCCACCTTCGAGTACGAGGAAGCCTTTGATCCGCTGATCAAGAAGTGCACCTTCTGCGAGGATCGCCTGAAGGAAGGCAAGCTTCCCGGCTGCGTCGAGGCCTGCCCCATGGGCGCCCTCACCTTCGGCCGCCGCAAGGATCTCATCAAGATTGCCCGCAAGCGCATCGAGAAGGATCCCGACAAGTACGTGGACTACATCTACGGCGAACACGATGCCGGCGGCACAGCCTGGATGGTCATCGTACCCAAACCCAAGGGAGCAGAACAGATTCCCACTGGCAACGCTTCCGCCGCAGCTCCCCTCATGTCCAAGGTCGGCCTTGACACCCATCTTGGCACCCAGCCCATGGGCGAGCTCACCTACGGTGCCCTGGGTACAGTGCCCATGATTATTTCCTTCTGGCCTGTCATCTTTGGTGGCGCCTACGGCATGACCAAGCGCCGCGAGGCCATCGAGAAGGCCAACAGGCAGCAGGCTGTTGCGGAAGAGCGCCAGAAGACGGTCGACTGCGCAGTCGAGCTCATCGAAAGGGAACAGGGCAAGGAAGCGGCCGAAAAGGCTCGCGAAGCCATGAACAAGGCCCTGGACGAGCAGGCTGCCGCACGTGGGGAGGACAAGTAGAATGGAAACCAAAATCGTCATCCCGACCAAGGACAAGATGTTCAACATGGGGCCGATGCTCAGGCCGACCCCGGGCAACATCATCACCTGGATTCTGCTCGCAATCGGTCTGGTCGTGACCATCGTGCGCTTCACGCAGGGCATTGGTTCCGTCTCCAACCTTGACGACAACCAGCCTTGGGGCATCTGGATCGGCTTTGACCTTCTGTGCGGCGTGTGCCTGGCCGCAGGCGGCTACTTTACCACGGTTGCCTGCTACGTCATGGGCATGAAACACTTCCACTCCGCGGCTCGCCCGGCAGTGCTCACCGCCTTCCTCGGCTACCTCTTCGTGGTTGTGGCCCTTCTGTATGACCTCGGCCATCCGCTGCGTCTGCCCTACATGTTCTTCTTCCCCGGCACCACCTCCGTGCTCTTCGAAGTCGGCCTGTGCGTTGCAACGTATCTGACCGTTCTTTTCCTTGAGTTCTCGGTGGCCCCGGCAGAATGGCTGAGCAAGAAGTTCCCCTTCCTGCTCACCTACAGGCACTGGATTGAAAAGATCGGCATCCTGCTCACCATCATGGGCGTCTGCCTTTCCACCCTGCACCAGTCCTCGCTCGGTTCCCTCTACCTCATCGCTCCCGGAAAGCTGCATCCTCTGTGGTACAGCCCCTTCCTGCCCATGTTCTTCTTCGTGTCCTCCATGATTGCCGGCGCATCCATGGTGGTTTTCGAAGGCATGCTCTCCCACGCTGGCATGCATGCCTACATGGACAAGAAGCACTTGAGCCAGGCAGACGGCGTAACCCTGAGCTTCTCCAAGGCCGCAGCCTTCATCCTGTGCTCCTACTTCATCATGCGCTTTGTGGACATGCTGGTTCATGGCAATGCCCCCTACCTCTTCTCGTCCTACGGCGCCTGGTGGCTGGTTGAAATGTTCGGCTTCGTGCTGACCCCTGCCATTCTCTATGCAAAGGGTTCGCGTGATCTGAACGTGCCTCTGTGCCGCGCTGCTTCCGCAATGGCTGTTTGCGGTATCGTGCTGAACCGCTGGACGATCAGCATGATTGCCTACAACTACCAGCTGCCCGCAGCCGAGCGCTACTTCCCCAGTCTTTCCGAAATCATGGTGTCCGTGTTCGTCGTGACCATGATTGTCACGGCCTACAGGTTCATCTGCTACCATATGCCTATCCTGTACGAGCATCCCGATTTCAAGGAAGACCACTAGAGCCGGCAGGAGACAACCATGGAATTTGATACCTTTTACCAGTACTTCATCTATTCCAAGAACTGGGCATACATATCCATTATTCTTATCCTGCCCACCTTCGCTCTCATCTGGAACACCATCATCTATCCCACCAAGGACAAGGACGTCCTGAAGATAGTTGATTGGGTCAAATCTAAGTTGTGCTGCTGCAAGAAGGATAAGAAGGCCTAGAAATAGTGCATATCCCCCATCCCCCTTGAGGGGGGATGGGTGGCACAACACCTCATGGATGCAGAGCAAAAAGGTTTTTTCCTTTTTGCTCTGCTTTGTCTTGAGGGCAGAGACAAATTCCCGTGCCATGAACACGGGCTACGGAGTGGAACATGTGTCTTGCCATACCCGCAAAGGTTGTGGAAAAACTTGAAAACAGCATGCTGAAGGTGCGTGTGGGCAATGGCCCAACCCTGCTCACAGCCTCGGAGATGCTCCTGCCTGAGCCATCAAAGGTGGGGGACTATCTCATAGTGCACGCGGGCTTTGCCATGAAGAAGCTTGACCCCAAGGAAGCGGAAGAAAGTCTTGCTGCCTTGAGGGAATTTGCCACTGCCCTGGAAAGGGACGGCCAGCTCTAGCCCGATTTTGGGCGTTCGGGCATTTGACTTTACCCCCAATTGCACCGTAAATTTTTGCCTTTCCCTGTCTTCCCTTCACATTCACGCTTTTTTTAAAAGCGCACAGGGGAAGAACCCACATCTCAATGCACCAAAATCGGGATACCCCGTATCGCCCGAGACTGCCAATTCTCTCAATCAGAGTGCCGAACCACGAGTGCGACAAATGAGTGACTACAAGAAAACCCTGAATCTTCCTGCCACGAAGTTTCCCATGCGTGCCAATCTGGTCCAGATGGAACCCAAGATGATGGAGCACTGGGACAAGATAGACGCGAACAGAGCCATGCTCGATGCCCCCTGCCCCAATGGCGAGTACGTTTTGCACGACGGCCCGCCCTACGCAAACGGCCACATCCACATGGGCCATGCCCTGAACAAGATTTTGAAGGACATCATCATAAAGTCCCGCAACATGCAGGGCTACCACGCTGTCTATGTTCCCGGCTGGGACTGCCACGGCCTTCCAATCGAACACAAGGTCGAGGAAGAACTCAAGGGCAAGAAGAAGACCCTGCCGGCACACGTTGTGCGCAAAATCTGCCGCGAATACGCCAGCAAGTGGATCGATGTGCAGCGCAAGGAATTCCGCAGACTGGGCGTTTTCGGGGACTGGGACAATCCCTATTTGAGCATGCGTCCGGAGTTCGAATCCGCCACGAGCATGGAGCTTGCACGTTTCGTTGAAAACGGCAGCGTCATCCGTGCCAAAAAGCCCATCTACTGGTGCGGCCATTGCCACACTGCCCTGGCAGAAGCAGAAGTGGAGTACAAGGACGTTTCCTCGCACTCCATCTATGTGCGCTTTGCCTTAAACGACGAAAAGCTTAAAGGCATTTTCGACAAGGCGGATCCTTCCCGCGCCTACGTTATCATCTGGACTACCACCCCCTGGACTATTCCGGACAACATGGGCGTGTGCCTCAATCCGGAATATTTCTACGTCCTTGTGGAAGCGGACGGCTGCCAGTATGTGGTCGCAAGGGAACTTCTGGAAAAGTGCGCGAAGGAATTCGGCTGGGAGAACTATACAGTTCTCGGCGAGGCAGAGGGCAAGGCCTTCGAGGGCTTAAAGGCCACCCATCCCATCTACGATCGCGTCTCCCTTGTTGTCCTTGGAGGCCACGTTACCCTGGATGCCGGTACAGGCTGCGTGCACACAGCACCCGGACATGGCCCCGAGGACTACGAGGTGGGTCTCAAATACGGCCTTGAGATCTACTCTCCCCTGGACGACGCTGCCCGCTTCCTGCCTTCCGTTCCCTACTTTGCAGGCATGAACGTCTTCGAGGCCAACGTGCCGGTCATCGAGAAGCTGAAGGAAGTGAACGCCCTCATGGGCTCAGGCAAGATCGAGCACAGCTATCCGCACTGCTGGCGCTGCAAAAATCCCCTCATCTTCCGCGCGACCACACAGTGGTTCATCAGCATGGAAGCCAACAACCTGCGCGAGAAGGCCCTTTCCGCCATCAACAACGACGTGAACTGGATTCCCTCCTGGGGCCGCGAGCGTATCTACAACATGATCGCTACCCGTCCGGACTGGTGCATTTCCCGCCAGCGCCAGTGGGGCGTGCCCATTCTGGCTCTTCTGTGCGAGGACTGCGGCGAAGCCTGGAACGACGCTTCCTGGATGAAGGACCTCTCGGAACGCTTTGCAAAGCATCCCACAGGCTGCGACTACTGGTTCGAGGCGGACCTTGCAGACATCGTGCCCGAAGGCCTCACCTGCCCCCATTGCGGAGGCAATCACTGGAAGAAGGAAACCGACATCCTTGATGTCTGGTTCGACTCCGGCACGACATGGTCCGCAGTGCTCAAGCAGCGCGACGAGCTCTCCTTCCCCGCCGACCTCTATCTGGAAGGCTCGGATCAGCACCGCGGCTGGTTCCACAGCTCCCTTCTGGTCTCCCTGGGCTCCCAGGGCTGCGCGCCCTACCGCAATGTCCTGACCCACGGCTATGTGGTGGACGGCAAGGGCTTCAAGATGTCCAAATCCGTGGGCAACGTCATTGCCCCGCAGGAAATTATTGCCAAATACGGCGCAGACGTGGTTCGCCTGTGGGCCTCCAGTGTGGAGTACAGGGACGACGTGCGTCTGTCCGACGACATCATTGCCCGCCTTGTGGACGCCTACCGCCGCATCCGCAACACCTGCCGCTACATTCTTGGCTGCGTGGACAAGCTGGAGCAAAAGGACATTCTGCCCATCGAAGAGCTTCTGCCTCTTGATCGGGCAAGCGTCAGCACGGCAGCCCAGATCTACCAGAGCGTGCAGCAGGCCTACCTTGCCTACGACTTCCACAGGGTCTACCACATCCTGCACGAATACTGCGTCACAGACCTCTCTGTCCTGTGCATCGACGTTCTGAAGGACCGCATCTACTGCTCTGCAAAGACCTCGAAAGAGTACAAGTCTGCTGTGACCGCACTCTTCCACATTCTGGAACTGCTTGTGCGCGAACTCGCCCCTGTGCTTTCCTTCACGGCCGAGGAGATCTACACCTACTTCCCGGCGGCCTTCAAGGGCGACGAAAAGACCGTCTTTGCCCTGCGCAGCGTGGATTGCTCCTCCTGGATATTGCCAGAGGATGTGCGCAACGACTGGAAGGTGCTGCAGGATGTGCGTGGTGCTGTGACCCGTGCCATCGAACCTTTGCGCCGCGACGGCAAGATCGGCCACTCCCTGGACACCAACGTGACCCTCTATGTGGACGAGCAAATCAAGGGCTGCCTTGAGAGGATTGGCGCAGACATGCGCGAATACTGCCTTGTTTCCAGACTCGACATCGAGGCTCTGGACAAGGCAGGCGCTGAAGCTGTTCGCGACGAACAGGTTGCGGGCCTTGCCATTGCCGTGACCAGGGCAGAGGGGACCAAGTGCCCGCGCTGCTGGATGTACTCCACGGAAATCGGCACCATTCCTGCCCACTCGGACCTCTGCCCCCGCTGCGCAGGCGTCATGGACGAACTGGCAGCCCAGGAGTAGGCAGCCATGGGCAGACGCTGGCGCTTCCTGCTCTTTTCCGTGCCCCTGGTCGTTGTTTTCGATCAGGCGAGCAAGTGGCTTGTGAACCAGACAATCCCCCTGGGCGGAAGTATTCCCGTCCTCGACGGGCTCTTCAATCTGGTCAACATCCGCAACCGCGGCGCGGCCTTCGGCTTTCTGAACCGCTCGGACATAGACTGGCAGCTGTGGTTCTTCCTTGCCGCGACCATCGTGGCCTGCCTCATCATTGTCCAGCTCATACGCAAGAGCGGCGAGGCGCCACTTCTGTGGCTCGGCTTTGGCCTTGTCATGGGCGGAGCTTTGGGCAACCTCATAGACAGGCTGCGCGAGCGGGCTGTCACGGATTTTCTGGACTTCTACTGGCAAAACGCCCACTGGCCGGCCTTCAACGTGGCAGACATTGCCATCTGCGTTGGGGCCGGCCTGGCCGGGCTTGCCATCATCCTGGGCCACGACAAGCGCGGCCTCGATCAGCCCGCAAAGTAAGGAGTACATATGACCTTTGCCTGGTGGCACGTCCTTGTTGCCATTATTCCCATACTGCCCAACCTCTGGGGCGTCTGGCACATCTGGAGCCATGACTTTAACGACGATTTGCCCAAGAAAGTCACCTGGCTCATGCTCTGTGTCTTCCTGCCGGTCGTGGGAGGCCTTCTCTATCTTCTCCTTGGCAAAAGGCTTGCCGGAAAGAAGATCAACCGCAAGGCTATTCAACAATAACAGAATTTTTGTGTTGCCTCGTGTGGGGCAACGCGAGAACGACTGAACCAGCCTTTCTCTCTTCTCGCTGTTTTTCGGAGTGAACCTTGAAACAAGTATCTCTTCTTCTCGTACTGGGCCTTTTAGCGACCTCCGTTTCTGGTTGCGCCAACAGAAACGACGAGATGGAAGCCCAGCTCATGCAGCACGACGCCCAGATACGCCAGATGCAGCCCGTGCAGGCCGATTCCTGGAACCAGGTACAGGCCCTGCGCGAGGAAGTGCAGGATCTGCGCGGCCAGATTGCTGACTTGCGCAGAATCGGTGGCTCCGCTGTGCTTGTGGACAAGCTGAACCGCCACGACGCTGCCCTGCGCCAGATAGAAACCTCCATGGCCCTGCAGTTTGACCTTGGCGATCCCATAGCCCCTGTCCAGCAGGGTGGCGTGGCAGCCCAGCAACAGGTTCCGAACTTCGGCCAGGACGCTGGTGCAGCCACATCCCTGACCCAGGCTTCTGCAGCTGACAATACGCCCTCCTACGGTGGCATTGGTGGCGGCACTGCCGCAGCAGCTGCTACAGGCGCGGCTGCTGCTTCTGCCAGCACCTGGGGCCAGGCAACACCCAAGCCCGAACAGCCCAAGGCACAGAAGGACATGACTGTTGCCCTGTATGATGCTGGCGTGAACGCCTTCAAGGCCAGAAAGTACACCGAAGCCCAGCGCTCCTTCAGCGATTTTCTGAAGAACTACGGCTCCGACTCCAAGGCCCCCCAGGCCCAGTACTATCTGGCAGAGTGCTACTTCCAGACCAACCAGTTTGCCGACGCGGCACTCGCCTACGACACAGTGATCACAAAGTATCCCTCTTCCAGCAAGGCTCCCGGAGCCTACCTGAAGCAGGGCATCTGCTTCAGCAAACTGAAGCAGAACAAGGCTGCCAGGGCCCGCATGAACGAACTCATCAAGAAGTATCCCAAGAGCCCAGAGGCAGCCAGGGCAAAGACGTTCCTCAAGACAAACGCCTAACCCCATTTTTGCCAAACGGATTTTGCTGCCGGATACGTCAAAGTACGTGTCCGGCTTTTTTACAGCCTTTTGCCAGAAAGGGGGCAAAGTCACTTTGGGCTTTTTGCCAATCCCGACTGTGCAGCCCCGGCTCTGGTCGGTTTTCGGCTACGCCACAATAGTAGACCCCGGCCCATGGACGGTGGGTCGGGGTCGAAAACTAAAACCGTGTAAAGGGGACGCCTTAACGCGCCGCGCCAGCCCCGGTTCCTGTTCCCAGCAGGTTCCGGGGTTCCCTTTTTATGTAGATCTGGTTTGAAGACCTGTCCAGCCCTCTGCCGGGCTTTTTCTACCTGTGTCGGGAAGCGAGGGACACGGCAGAAGACAAAATAACTGTCTGCGATCACAGGCTTTTGCATACCATACAAATTCCAAAACAAGTGCTAGACGGACGTACTTGTATGCGTTAGTCTGCACTTGCACGGTTGCCTTGCTTTTTCGTCAAAGCCCTGCGTTCGGCGCGGAGCAAGCCAGAATTAGGAGGCAGCCATGAAGAGATTGGTCTTCATCCTGCTCGCCATTGCGGCTTTAGTCCTGTTCCCGGCGTCTAACGCCATGTAACATGACCCCGGCCCAGTGAAGGTGGGTCGGGGCCGAAAACTTAATCCTTCAAATGGCGACCGTGTAAAGGGGACGCCTTAACGCGCCGCGCCAGCCCCGGTTCCTGTTCGTCTCAGGATCCGGGGCTCCCTTTTTATGTAGCTCCTATTCTAGAGTCTGTCCAGCCCTATGACATGCTTTTTTCCCAATTGCAGGAAGAGACAGGCCAGAAACAGTGCACACTACACGACCTGCGCAAGCACCCAGTTCAGAACATTCTTCTTTTGGACGCCACTGTATTCGCTCTCTGCAAAGACCGTATCGAGTGTCAGCAGATACTTCGGATAGTTGTCCCTGATCTTTTGCAGGGGAGCAAGCTCACGCACAAGCACATCCTCGGAAAGCGTTGTCGCGGCCACCTGATAGTATTCGGGCCTGCCGTCCCTGATGGCGACAAAGTCCACTTCTCCATCGGCTCCAAGCTGACCAACAAAAACCTGATAGCCACGGCGTCGTAGTTCAAGATAGACCAGATTCTCGAGGATATGGCCAATGTCGGACGAACGTGTCCTGACCAACATATTCCTTAGGGCCACGTCTGCGACGTAGTATTTGTTGATCGAGAAAAGCAGTTCCCTGCCCCGGATATTGTATCGCCTGGCCTGAAAAAACAGCAGCCCTTCCGTCAGACCGTGCAGATAGCGGTCCACTGTCTTGGGGTCGATTTTCCTGCCACGGGATGTCATTGCCTTGGCTATGGCCGCAGGCGACGTCCTGTTGCCGATGTTGCGCAGGAGAAAGCGTGTCACGTCTTCCAGCATGTTCACATCGGCCACATGAAAGCGTTTCACGATGTCGTTGAGCAGAACACCTTCGTAGACAGCGCGCATGTACTCACGGGCTTCCTCCTGGCCCAGGCCGTACTTGTGGACATGGGGGAAGGAGCCAAGGCTCACATAGAGATCCAGTTTCTCGTTGTCGGAAAGTCTGCGTCTTTCCTCGTCAAGGCCTGCGCAAAACTCGCCAAAGGACAGGGGCAGCATCTCAAGTTCCACGTAGCGTCCGGTGAGCAGTGTAGCAGGCTCCCCGGACATGAAATAGGCGTTGGAACCAGTCAGATAGAGATCGCAATTTTCCTTCAGAAGCAGACTGTCCACAGCCTTCTGGAAATCAGGAACATGCTGGATCTCGTCAAGGAAGACATACGTCTTTGCCTCCGGCACAAGGCGGGATGCGACGTAGCGTTAGAGTGCCCTGTAGTCCAGAAGCTCCTCATGGCTGATATCCTCAAAGTTGATGCTGACAATCCTCTCTCCTGCGACACCGTGTTCCTGCAGATACTGTCCGTACATTGCGAACAGGGTGGATTTGCCGCAGCGGCGGACACCGCTGACGACCTTCACAATCTGTCTGTCCCTGTGGCGGACAAGCCAGTTCAGATACCCCCTTCTCTCGATGTGCCGCATGGGGGCACCTCCATACGCAGAAGCCTGGCAATAAAAATGGAATGAAATCCATTTTTTTGAAGATGTCCCCGACTCGGCTCATTGTCACAGAACAGGCACAAAAAGAGCCCGACTTTCAGACAGGGACACTCAGACACAGTCCATACCTGTCTTGCAACTTTCAGCAACGATATCAAAATATTGCCAACTGAGACCCATCACGGGTCCGGAAAATCACACTCCCTGCACTGCGCGTGGGGATACACTCTTGCGCCACAATCGTCGCGCACGCTTCACTCCCCTGTAACCTTTCTGCCCTATGGAGCTTGCGAACATACAGACCAAGGATACAGCCCAAGGAGGAAGCCCATGCGCATAATTCGCAAACTTTCCGCTCTGATTCTGCTTCTTGTCCTCGCCATGACCGGCACTGCCCATGCCAAGGACAAGACCGTTCTCTTGCAGAGCAAGCACTGGGACCCTATTGTCAAACAGACCCTGAACGACGCCATGACCCGTTTTGGCAAGACTGCCAGCGACTACGATCCGTCCATCCGTCCCTATGCAGTGTTCGATTTCGACAACACTGTCGCCATCCTGGACGTGGAGGAACAGCTCGCCATCTATCAGCTGGAAAACCTAGCCTTCGCGATCCCGGCTGACAAGATGTACGATGTGCTCACCACCGGCATCCCCAACCCCGATGCCGAGCTTGGCGGTGACTATGGCAAGCACACTGTCGCAAGTGTGGCAAGGGACGCTGCTGAAGCCTACAAGAAGCTGTGCGCCAAGGGTTGGGTAAAGGTCGACAACTACAAGGATCAGAAAAACCGCCCCTGGCTCAAAAGCAGCGACTGGCAGGAATTTGCCACCAAGGCCCGCTGGCTCTACAGCGCCATAGGCGATTCCATGGACGTGTCCGTGTCCTACCCCTGGATCACCTACTGGTTCACGGGCATGACTCCGGCCCAGGTGCACGACATGGCCTACACGGCCTTTGTGGACTACGATCAGAAGAGCAAGGCAAAGGATTTCTGGAAGAAGCTCTCCTGGACAAGCCCCAAAGACTATCCCGGTGCAAAGGCAGGCCAGCTCACAGTTTCCTTCAACCAGGGCGTGACAGTCTCTCCCGAACTGCTTGAGCTCTTCGCTGCCCTTGAAGCCAACGGCATCGACGCATGGATCTGCTCTGCCTCCTTCACGGACGTCATCACTGCCGCAGTCAAGGCCTTCAACATCCCTGGCGTGAACGGCGTTGTGGCCATGGCCAACAAGAAGGTGAACGGCGTCTACGCGAACGAATACGACTACGACTTCCACGCCCAGACCCAGGGTCCCGGCAAGGCAGAAAGTCTGGACAAGCTGGTGCGTCCCCTCTACCGCAACGCCGGCCCCATGCTGGTTGCCTTTGACTCTCAGGGCGACTTCAACTTCTGCACAGTCTACAAGGACACTGCCGTGGGCCTTGGCCTCAACCGCGCCCGCAAGGACGACGCAGGTCTGCTCGCTGCCATTGCCGTCTACCAGAACAAAAAGAACATCACCCTTGAAGAAAGCCTCAAGGCAGGCGACACCCGCTACGTTCTGCAGGGCAGAAACGAAAACGGCGGCTACCTCTGGGCAAGGCCCGAAATCCAGGCCCTTGGCAAGGACAAGCCCGTTCTTTTGAGCTCCAAGGCAGAAGGTTGGCTCAAGATGCTCGAAAGCGGCACGACTCCGAAGCAGCTTCTGGATCAGGCGCCGAGCCTCACAGGCAAGCTCAAGACCTACGAGGGCTACAAGACCCGCTAAACCTTGTTTCCATCCTTCCCTTCTTTTCCCGAGGACAGGACTTTGTGTCCTGTCCTCTTTTTTTAGGCAGTGAAGCCTCCATCCACCATGATGGTCTGGCCTGTCACATAGGAAGAGGCCTCACTTGCAAGAAAGATGGCGCAGCCCCAGAGATCCTCAAGCCTGCCGTTGCGGCCCACGCAGGTTTGGGCAGCGTTTTGGGCTGCAAGCGCCTTGTTTTCAAAGACAGGTGCCGTGAGGGCTGTGGGGAAAAAGCCGGGTCCTATGGCATTGCAGGTGATGCCATGTTCTCCCCATTCCCTGGCAATGGCCCTTGTCAGCTGCACTATGCCGCCCTTGGCTGCGCCGTAGGGAGCGCTGTTGGCAAAGGCCCTGAAGGACTGCAGGGAAGCGATGTTAATGATGCGGCCCCAGTGGTTTTGCGCCATGGCTGGCGCAAGGCCTTGTGTCAGGAAGAAGGGGGCAGTCAGATGCACGTTGAGCTGTGCCTCCCAGGTCCTGGGGGAAACCGTGCCAAAGGGTTCGCGCAGGTTCACGCCTGCAGCGTTCACAAGGATATCGACTCTCTCATAGAGCTCAAGCGCTTCCTTCGCGCAAGAGAGTGCCCCCTCGGCAGATCCGAGATCGCAGGGAAGGGTATTGGTCTCTATCCCCTCTTCTTCCATGCTCACCCTTGCCTTGCAAAGGACATCCTCCCTTCTTGCCACAAGGAGTATTCTGGCCCCGGCATATCCAAGGGCCCTTGCAATGGCGTAGCCTATGCCAGAACTTCCTCCTGTCACAAGGGCGGTCTTCCCCTTCAGGGAAAAGAGCTTCTCTGTCAGCTGCATCACAACCTCCTCATTTGCACAAGGCCCGGAGAAGCATTGCTTCCCCGGGCCTATTCCAAATGTCCAGACTCTATTGCCTTGGCTTAGGCATTGGCAATGTAGTCCTGGCCGAATTCAAGGGCCTTCAGATTGGCTGCCTTGATCTTCTCAGGAAGAAAGAGCTGCAGGGCCTTCTCAAACACGTCCACGCCAAAGGGCAGGAGGTTGGAGGCGCAAAGTGCAGCCAAGAGCACGGTGTTGCCGGCCTGAACAGCGCCTGCCTTCATGCCGAGCTCGCGGCAGGGCAGAAAATGGCTTTGCGAGGCGACCTCGCCCACGCGCGCCTTTATTTCGTCCATGGAAGGGTACTTTTCCACCCCAAGGGCAACGCTCACAGGGGGCATGGCGTCGGAACTGGAAAAGACCACCCCGCCCTTGCGCAGATAGGGAAGCCCGCGCAGGGTTTCCAGAGGCTCGAAGCCCAGGATGATGTCCGCCTCGCCGTATTCGAGCTTGGGAGATCTCCAGCCGCCGAGCAAAAGGACAGATTCCACGACACCGCCGCGCTGGGCCATGCCATGCACCTCGCCTGCCACCACATCCACGCCTGCGTAGAGGGCAGTTCTGGCAAGCAGGGCAGTGGCAGTCAAAGAACCCTGGCCGCCCACACCGGTGAAATAGATGCGAAGTCTTTTTTGTGCACTCATTTCTCTTCTCCCCCTACCCGCGCTTCACAAGCTTGAAGCTCTTGGGCGCCACCTGCAGGCACACGCCGCAGCCTGTGCACAGGGTCTTGTCCACACTGTATTCACCGTTTATGCAGCAGAATGCCGGGCAGGCAAAGCTGTCAACGCAACGCCTGGTCTCCTCTCCCTGGGCAATGACCTCAGCGACACGGCTTGCGCCCTTGCCAAGAGAGCGGCGGGCATACAGGGCACAGGGCTCTTCGGCAATAAGTACGCGCACGCCCTTCATGTCCCTGAATTCTTCCAGGGCCTTTTCCACGGAGCGCAGATTGAAGGAGCTCACCTTGCGCACCTGGGTCACGCCAATGCCGCACACAATGGCCTCGATGTCGAGGTGGCGCATCATGTCGCCCAGCTGTTCCTGTATCATGCCGGGGTTGGGCTGATGGCCTGTCATGGCAGTGGTGCCGTTGTCGAGGATCACGACTATAACGTCCATCTCGTTGAAGAGCGCATTGGCAAGGCCTGTCATGCCGGAATGGAAGAAGGTGGAATCCCCGATGAAGCCCACAACAGGTTTCCTGGCAACCATGGCAAAGCCGGAGCCGGCGGAAATGGAAGAGCCCATGCAGAAGAGGAAGTCAGCGCACTTCAGGGGCGGCAGCATGCCGAGCGTGTAGCAGCCGATGTCGCTTGAGTAGACTGCGTCGTCGCCGAAAATCTTTCTGGCAGCGTAGAACACTGCCCTGTGGGAACAGCCGGCGCACAGGTTCGGAGGTCTCTTGGGAAGGTTTGCGGCAGGCTCAATGACTGCCTCTTCGCAAGGCTCGCCAAGGAAGGAGGAAAGTGCCTGCACAAGCTTCGGAGTGGAGTTTTCGCCCTGTATGGTCAAAATCTCGCCCTTGCCTTCAACTTTCACGTCAAGGCCCGTCTTCTGGGCAATGGCGCGCACGCCGTTTTCAAGCAGGGGATCGTTTTCCTCGACAACAAGAACGCGTTCCAGATCCTGCATAAAGGAAGCAATGAGCTTTTCAGGCAGGGGCCAGGTCATGCCTAGCTCAAGAACACAGACTTTGTCTTCCCAGCCCTTTTCTTCCAGAGCGTCCCAGACATAGCTTCTGGAAATGCCGGAGGCTATGACACCGATCTTCGGCCTGGAAGCAGGCACGTGGCTCACGTTGAAGGAGGATGTTTCGGCAATTTCCTGCGCCTTGGCCATATTCTCCTCGAGGACCTTGTGGCGCACCTTTGCCACAGCGGGCACAGGCACGTGGCGCAGGGGATTGCGCTTGAATTCAACCAGATCGTCTCTTGAGGCAGGCAAATCACCAAAGCGCACGGCACCGCGCATGTGGTTCACGCGCGTTGTGGTGCGCAAAAGGACAGGCTGTTCCAGCTCCCTTGCAATGCGGAAGGCTTCTTTTGTCATATCCTTGGCTTCCTGGGCAGAGGAAGGCTCAAGACAGGGCAGGCCTGCAGCGCGGGCGTAGTTGCGGTTGTCCTGCTCGTTTTGCGAGGAGTGGAAGCCGGGATCGTCAGCGGAAAGGACAACCAGACCTCCGGGAAGGCCAGTGTAGGTGGCGGTAAAGAGCGGGTCCGCTGCCACGTTGAGACCCACGTGCTTCATGGTGACAAGGGCCTTTGCACCGGCAAGAGCAGCGCCGCAGGCGACCTCCATGGCGACCTTCTCGTTCACCGAATATTGCAGGGTGTAGCAGTCACCGTTTCCGCCTATGCGGCGGAAGGTGTCCGGCACCTCCGAGGAGGGTGTGCCGGGATAACAGGTGACTACATGGACACCGGCCTCCAGCGCACCACGCACTATGGCTTCATTGCCCAACAAGAGGTGGCATTCGTCGCCCTTTCCCTGAAGCAGTGGATTGCTCATCTGTTTTTCTCCTGAAATCGCGAAAAGGAATGGCTTTCGTTTCGTTCCTTTTCGCATGCACTAAAAAAGGCATTTTCCTGCCTTCCGCACCCCGCAAGCCCCAAAGGGGCCACAAGGATTGCGGCCATCAGCCGGAAAATGCCGTCCTGACAAAAAAATCTGTGCTTTCCCGGCTACTTGGATGCTTTAGGCGCCTCGATCTTGGGGGCTTCGGCAGCTTCTGCCTTTGCCATGGCGCGCAAATCCCTTGCACGGGTTGCGCAGTAGTCCTTCTCGATGGGCGCCACAAGGGCTGTGGCAGCAAGATCGTCAAAGGTCTTTGCGGCAAGCTCGTACTGCTTTGCCCTGGCAGCCCCCTCTGCCAGCATCATCTTGGCCTGCACGCCGGTCTGGGGAGTCAGGCGGGGCAAAAGACCCTGCAGAATGCGCACGCCCTCTGCGTACTTTTCCTCGCTCATGAGTATGCCTGCCTGATTGATGGCAGCGGCAAGGCCAAGGGGCGTGTCATAAGCGGACTTTGCCACAAGGGCGTACGCCTGTTCTGCACGCTCGGGAAAATTCTGGGCAAGGGCGCTGCGCACCTCGGCAACGGCTATGGCCGTGCGCATGGAGGAAGGCGCAGAGGCCGCAAGCTTTTCCAAAGCTTCGAGCTGCCTTGCATCAGAGGGACCAGCCATGACCTTGGAAAGCTCCATCAGGGTGTCCTCGCGCTGGCCTTCCTGCACGTAGTTGTAGATGGCAGTTCCAAGCAGGGCTGCCAGAAGCAGAACAATGACGGCTATGATATATTTCGAATTGCTGACTATGAATTCCAGCAGGGGCCTGTTTTCCGCTGCCACCTCGGACTGGATGTTGGCCATCATGCCCGGGGCTGCGGATTGAAGCGGACTGCTATCGACTCTGTTCATGGAAGGAATACTCCTGCTATTTCTTTTGGGGACCCTGGGGCCCCTGCAGCCACGGGCTGCCTGTATCTCTGGGACTGTGGTCCAGCCCCTTCGTGCAAAAGGCTGCCCGGGGTTCCCGGGCAGCCGGATAGGGTGTTATTTGTTGAAAAGCATTTCCTGATAGGTGGGCAGTGTCCACATGTCTTCGGGAATAACGCACTCAAGCCTGTCCGCCACGGCGCGCACCTCGTTCATGACGGGGAGCACTTCCTCGCAATAGCGTTTGGAGCGGCTCTCAAGGTTGGTTTCGCCCTCTATGGCCTCCATCCTTGCCTCAAGCTCGTTGGTTTTCTCCTGCAGGGCGCGGATGCCGTCCGTCACCACATCAAGGGTGGTGGTTTTGAACTCGCGTCCCATGGCCTTTAAGGCCACGCAGGTCTCGGCAAGGAGCTTTTGGTAGTTCAGGGCAGCAGGGAAGATGCTCTGGCGGGACATGCGCACTGTGAGTGTTGCCTCGGTGCGCAGGGTCTTGCAGTACTGGCCCAAATAGATCTCGACCCTGGCCCTGATTTCTGCAGGGTTCATGATGCCGAGGCGCTCGTAGAGTTCCACCACCTCGGGGTCCTGCAGGACAGGAATGGCCTCGGGCGTGTTGTGGAGGTTGGGAAGGCCCCTGCGCTCTGCTTCCTTGTGCCAGATCTCTGAGTAGCCGTCGCCGTTGAAGATGACTGCGCTGTGCTCTTCCATCACGTGGGTGATGAAGCTCTGGATGGCGTCCTTCAGGGTCACGCCACTTGCCATCTCCCTTTCAAGCCAGTCTGCGGCGTAGGCGAGGGAGTCTGCCATGATGGCGTTCAGGGCAGTGATGGAATCCGCAGCGGACTGGCTGGAACCAAGGGCCCTGAATTCGAAGCGGTTGCCCACAAAGGCAATGGGGCTTGTGCGATTGCGATCGCCCGGGTCCCTGGGCAGGGGAGGCAGGGTGTCCACGCCAATGTCCATGCTGCCCTTCTTCTTGCCGGACTCAGCGTGCTCCAGATGGCCTGCGCGGAAGGCTTCGAGCACCTGGGTGAGTTCGTCGCCAAGGAAGATGGACATGATGGCCGGCGGGGCCTCGTTTGCGCCAAGGCGATGGTCGTTGCTGGCAGAGGCCACTGTCGCGCGCAAGAGGCCGCCGTACTTGTGCACTGCCCGGATGAGAGCAGAGCAGAACACCAGGAACTTTGCGTTTTCGTGGGGTGTGTCGCCGGGATTGAAGAGGGAACCAAGCTCTGCACTGCCAACGCTGTAGTTCAGGTGCTTGCCTGAACCGTTGATGCAGGAGAAGGGCTTTTCGTGCAAAAGGCACTTCAAGCCATGGTGCTTTGCCACATTGCGCAGGGCAGCCATGATCATGTGGTTGTGATCAACGGCCACGTTGGCCTGCTCGTACATGGGGGCGATTTCGTACTGGCTCGGAGCCACCTCGTTGTGCCTTGTGATGACAGGCACACCCAGCTTGTAGAGCTCGCGCTCAACCTCCATCATGAAGGAGAGCACGCGCTGGGGGATGACGCCAAAGTACTGGTCGCTGAATTCCTGGCCCTTGGCAGGACGCGCACCGAAAAGGGTGCGGCCGCCGATGAGCAGATCCTGGCGGGCAAAGTTGTAGTTGTTGTCGATAAGAAAGTATTCCTGCTCAAGGCCTGCGTAGCTTACGATGGGCAGATCGGTCTTCACCCCAAAGAGGTCGAGCACCCTCTTTGCCTCGCGGTTCAGGGCCTGTCCCGAGCGCAGCATGGGGGTCTTCTTGTCCAGCACAACACCTGTCCAGGAAAGGAACATGGTTGGAATGCACAGGACAATGCAGTTGGGATTTTCCTGCAAATAGGCAGGACTTGTGACGTCCCAGGCAGTGTAGCCCCTGGCCTCGAAGGTGGAGCGAAGGCCACCGGAGGGGAAGGAGGAGCCGTCCGCCTCGCCGCGGATGAGCATGGAGCCGGAAAATTCCGCAATAACGCCGCCGTGCCCGTCGGGGCTCAGGAAACTGTCGTGCTTTTCTGCAGTCTGGCCTGTGAGGGGGTAGAAGATATGGGTGTAGTGGGTTGCGCCGTGCTCTATGGCCCAGTCCTTCATCACGGCTGCCACAGTGTCGGCAATGGCCGGATCCAGGGCCTCGCCGTAGCGTATTGTCTTGGTCAGGGAGCGGTACACGGATTTGGGCAGACGCTCGCGCATGACCTTGTCGTTGAAGACATTGCAGGCAAAGATTTCCGTAGGCTTCACATTGCGGAAGTTGAATCCGTCTTCCTCGGGATTGTACGTCGTGATGGCCTGTATGGCGCTCTGACGTGCGCTTGACTTGCTCATGAACACTCCTTGAAGAGCCCCGGGCTGTCCGCCCGAAAAATTGACCTGTTCCTGGCGAACGGAATCCTGACGAACGTGTCTCTAGCGAACGGAGACGATCTCGATGTCGAACACGAGATCCTTGCCGGCAAGCTCGTGGTTCGCGTCAAGAGTCACTTCCGTGTCCGTCACTTCGGAAATGACGGCATACATGGTGCCGTGTTCATTGGAGAGTGCAACACGGGTGCCCACAGTGGCGGGAATGCTGGCCGGCACCTGGGCGCGCTCGACTGTAAAGAGGAGCTTCTCGTCCACAGTACCGTAGGCCTGCTCGCAGGGTATGGTCACGGAGAATCGGTCCCCCACCTCGTGTCCTTTGACTGCCTGCTCGAAGCCGGGGATCATCTCGCCCTTGCCCACGGTGAATTCCAAAGGCTCGCGGCCAGGGGTGCGCGAAGAATCGAACTGCTGGCCGTCCGTAAGGGTGCCAGTGTAATGAACCTTGACGGTATCGCCATTTTCTATGGGCATAGCCTCTCCTCGAAATGCGTCCTTGAAAAATGTGTTGGCAAAAATGTTTTGAGCAGCATGTATCCTGCTCTTCAGGCAAAAATGAAAGGATTTTCATAGCGCAAAAGAGCCTGCTTCACAAGAGCCGGAAAAGGCCGCAAAAAAGCGGCAAAAAGGGCCAGGAAAGGCGGTGAAGACTATGGCCCCTGGGAGAGCACTTTGAAAGTCTGCCCTTCCTTTCTCATCCTTGGGACAGACAGGTGCCAAGCAGGGTTCAGTAGGGCCAAATCGCGACAAAAACGCTTCTTGACAAAGGGCGCGTGCAGGATCTACCTTTCGCCCTTCCCCCGAAAATATTCATATATTCAGCAGAGTTCGAAACAAATCGGAGGCAAGACAATGCCTGGTATCCGTTCCAGCTACACTGATTCCGTCAACTTCTTTGGCCAAAGCACCCCCCGCGCCCTGGTCGAGGAATTTGGCACCCCCCTCTACGTCTACAGCGAAAAAATTTTGCGCGAGAGATGCCGTGAGCTCGTCTCCATGTGCAAGACAAGGGGCTTTACGGTCAACTATTCCGCAAAGGCCAATACCAACCCTGCCCTTCTCTCCGTCATCCGCGAGGAAGGACTGACCGTTGACGCCATGAGCCCTGGCGAGCTGCACATGGACCTTCTGGCTGGCTTTGACAAGAGCAATATCTTCTACATCTCCAACAACATTTCCCCTGCGGAGATGAAGAATGCCATTGCCCACGATCTGCTCGTCAGCGTGGACTCCCTCTCCCAGCTCGACCTCTACGGAAGGCTGAACCCCGGCGGAAAGGTCATGGTCCGCTTCAATCCAGGCATTGGCGCAGGCCACAGCAAGAAGGTCATCACAGCCGGCAAGGAGACAAAGTTTGGTGTCTGCCCCGAGGACACGGACAAGGTGGCCGAAATCCTTGCTCGCCACAACCTCACCCTGGCAGGAGCAACACAGCACATTGGTTCCCTTTTCATGCAGCCCGACGGCTACGTGGCAGCTGCGGACTTTTTGCTCAACTTTGTGGAAAATCTGCCCGAAAGCCTTCGCGCCAATCTCGAGGTCATCGACTTTGGCGGCGGCTTTGGCATTCCCTACCACAAGTACGAGAACGAAGCGCGCCTTGATCTCAATGAGCTTGGGGCACGTCTGGACGAGCTTTTTGCTGCCTTCATTGCAAAGACAGGCTACACAGGACGCTTCCTTGTCGAACCCGGCCGCTACGTTGTGGCAGAATGCGGACTTCTCCTTGGCAGCGTAGAGGCTGTGAAGAACAACGGTCCCAAGCGCTATGTGGGCACGGACCTTGGCTTCAACGTCCTTGTGCGCCCTGCCATGTACGACAGCTTCCACGATGTGGAAATCTACGGCGAGGGAGAGAATCGTCCGGAAATGGTGCAGACCCTTGTGGGCAACATCTGCGAGAGCGGCGACATCCTTGCCAAGGAAAGGACCTGGCCTGAGATCCACGAGGACGACATTGTGGGCGTGCTCGATGCAGGCGCCTACGGATTTGCCATGTCCTCCAGCTACAACACGCGCTGTCTTCCGGCTGAAGTGCTCATCCCCCTGGAAGGAAAGCCAAGGCTCATCCGCCGCCGCCAGACCCTGGACGATCTGACAGCAACCCTCGTGTAGGCCTTTCCCGGGACCCTGGTCCCAATCCATCTTTTCGTGCCGGACAGCTCACATGGAGCCAGTCCGGCACTTTGCGCCTTTTCCCAAAAGCCCCGGGAAGAGCCCCAAGAGCAGTTTTCGCGCTATGGACAAACCGGATCTCTCTACATCCCCCAGAGCCATCTGGCGTCTGACCTGGCCCCAGCTGGTCATGATGTACGTCATGGCAGTCATGACCCTCACCCCGGTGTGGACAGCCGGGCGCTTTGGCGCAGACGTGCAGGCCGGCCTTGGCATGGCCAACCAGTGCACGCTCTTTCTCTCCGTCATCTGCCTTGCCATCACCTCGGGCGCAACTGCTGCCGTAAGCCAGTCCCTGGGCGCTCTCAAAATCACCCGCGCAAACTACTACATCACAACCACCTTAGGTCTTAGCCTTGCCCTTGGTCTTGTCATGGGGATTTTGGGGTGGTTTTTTTCCGGGCACATCCTGGAACTTATGCAGATACACGAGGACATACGCCCGGTAGCAGAGACCATCTGGCGCATCTTCATGGTGGGCCTTCCCTTCCAGTACATGTACACGGCCTCGGGCGTCATCTTCAGGGCCACGCGCAGGGTCATCCCGCCCCTCATTGTCGCCTCCCTTGTGACTGTCTTCCACGCCCTGGTCTGCTTTGGCACAAGCTTCGGCCTTTTTGGGCTGCCGCAATGGGGCTACCTTGGCATTGCCTGGGCCACGGTTGCAGCCCAAATCTTTGGCTCAAGCATCAATCTCTTCATCCTCTACCGCGATGGCTACCTTAGGCGCGGGCACATTCCGCCCCTTGTATGGCTAAAAAAGGGCCTGCCATATCTTCTTAAGGTTGCCATCCCAGCGGGCTTTGCCTCCCTTGTCTGGCAGTCCGGCTATCTTGTGCTCTTCATCCTCGTGGCCTCTGTGCCAAACGAGTGCGTTGCTGCCCTTGCGGGACTCACGGCAGGCCTGCGCATAGAGGGCTTTATCTTCATGCCGGCAATGGCCTTCAACATGTCCGCCTCGGTGCTTGTGGGAAACTGCCTTGGTGCTGGCAACGAGAAGGAGGCAAGGCGTGTCTGCCTCTCGCTCCTGAGAACTGCAGTCCTTGTCATGAGCCTCATGGCCCTTGTCATCTGGCCCTTCAGGGAAGAGATCTCCCAGGCCTTTTCCACGGATGCGGCAACACAAGGCTACATTGTCTCCTACCTTTTCTACAATCTTTTGAGCACGCCCTTTTCCGTTGCCTCCACAGTCCTTGGCGGTGTCATGGTAGGTGCTGGTGCTACCCACTACAACCTCATGGTCTTTGGAGGAAGCTTCTGGGGACTGAGGCTGCCCCTAGGCTATCTTTTGGGCCACGTTCTCTGGGGCAATGCCAACGGCATCTTTCTTGCCATGCTTATCTCGCAGGTTTTGCAGACCCTTGTCATGCTGGGGGTCTTTTTCAGGGCAGGATGGACGAAGCACACCATGCGCGCGCACATGCAGCACAAAAAACAGGCCTGACAGACAGCATACCCGCAAGAAGGCGCATATACAGGCAAGGCAAAAAGAAAATCAGGCAAGTCTTTTCCACTTTTCCTCACCTGACAAAAGCGGGAGAGGATCTATCTTTTGCCAGTCTGCCCCCAAAGGGTCAGGCTCCCCTGCGCATTGGCAGGAATACCAACCATAGGGAGGAAGCTCCGGGCCCACGCGGTATCGGACACAACATAATGGGTCTCAACTTCACTGATCTTGACTTCGCCCCCGTCACCCTCGATGAGGCAGAGCGCTTCTACAGCTATTGGGAAAGGACACCCCAGCGCTCCATTGACTATAGCCTTGTCAACCTCTGGGGCTGGCAGCAGCACTACGGCCTTGAGTGGTGTTTTGACGACAATGTGTGCTGGATCCGCCAGACAGCACCCTGCGGGTTGGCCTTCTGGGCGCCTGTGGGAGACTGGACAAAGATGGACTGGGCAGGGGTTCTGGAAGCCGGAACAACCTTCATCCGCGTTCCCGAACAGCTCGAAGCCCTGCTTTGCGAACAATTGGGCGAAAGGGTGACAAGTGTCCCAGCCCGCGGGCAGTGGGAATACGTCTACGCAAGGGAAGATCTGGCAAAGCTTTCCGGCAACCGCTTCCACAAGAAGAAGAATCACGTGCGCGGCTACGCCAAGGCCTATGGCGAGCCGGACTACCGCCCCCTGGACGATCGCATGGTGGAGGACTGCCTTGCCCTGCAGGACATCTGGTGCCAATGGCACGACTGCGAAGGCTCTCCTTCCCTGGATGCGGAAAATGACGCCATCAACCGCGTTCTTGCCCACTACGACAAATTCCGCAACCTTTGCGGCGGCTCCCTCTACATAGAGGACAATATCGTGGCCTTTACCCTTGCGGAAAGGCTGGACGAAGCTACCATGGGCGTGCATTATGAGAAGGGCCTGAACGACATTCGCGGTGTGTACCAGACCATCAACAATGTCTTCTGCCTGCGCGAATGCCAGGATGTGTCCTTCATAAACCGCGCCCAGGACCTTGATGAAGAGGGCCTGCGCATGGCCAAGGAAAGCTACCATCCGACAACCTTTCTGCACAAGTTCACCCTGACCATCAACTAGTCCCCACCCCCGGGGGAGGTTCTCATGCCAAGCCAGCTTCTCCGCCATGTCTGCCTTGTTCTCTGTCTTGCCCTTTTGTGGGGCTGCGCCGCCAAGGCGCCTGTCGTCTACAAGGGGCGGCAGGACATAGCCGATCTGGAAAACTTCCCCCAGGACCTCAACGCCTACCTTGGGGCTGACCAAAATTCCCCAATTCTGACTCCTGCAGAGGCTGCGGACGCGCTTGCAAAGTACAGAAGCACTCTCTACGCAGCCTGGTCCATGAAAAAGCCCTCCATCTCCAAGAGGGACGCCTCCCTCATGGTCAACAGGAAGACTGCCAGGGGCTGGAAGAACGGGTCCCAAAAGTGGAAGAACGCGGAGTGGGCGACCATGCGCAAAAACGCAAACATGGCCTCCTACCCCAATATGAACAGGCCAGGCATTGTGGTGCGGACTACGGATTTGCGGGAAATGCCAACGCACACGCCCCGCTTCACAAAGCCCACGCCTGATCCCTACGAGGATCCCTTTGACTACTTCCAGTACTCGCGCCTTCCCATAGGCATGCCGGTGCTTTTGTGTCATATTTCCAAGGACAGGCGCTGGTACTACGTGGAAACACCCCTTGCCTGCGGCTGGGTGGACGCAAAGGATTTGGCTCCTGTCTCCGAACCCTTCATGGCAATGTGGAAGTCTGCTAGCCTTGGCGCCATTGTGCGCGAAAACGTGCAGCTGGACGAAAGCCGTACTGCGGACATCGGTGTTATCCTGCCCCTGGCAGGCAACGATATGGTTCTGGTTCCAGTAAAGGGGGCAAACGGCGAGGCAGCCATACGGCAGGCAGTGCTTGCCCCGGGAAGCATCGAACCCATGCCGCTGCGCATGACTCCTGCCAACGTGGCACGCCTTGGCAACCAGATGATTGGACAAAAGTACGGCTGGGGCGGCATGTTCGGCTTGAGGGATTGTTCTGCCATGACAAGGGATCTCATGGCTCCCTTTGGCATCTGGCTTCCGCGCAACTCCCAGGCCCAGGCAAGGGCTGGCGAGCGCATATCCCTGCAGGGCATGAACGCAAGGCAAAAGGAAGTCACTGTACGCGAAAAGGGTGTTCCCTTCGCAAGCCTTGTGACCATGAAGGGCCACGTGGTCCTCTATGTGGGTGCCTACAGGGGCCGTCCGGTCATATTGCACGACATCTGGGGGGTTCGCGTAGACGAGCCCGCAGGCGAGGACAACAGACTCATCCTAGGCCGCGTTGTGCTCTCCAGCATGACCCCTGGCAGGGAGCTCCCCACCCTGACAGGCGGGCAAACAATAGTTGAGCGCTTCCACACCCTGACGGTCCTTGGCGGAACGCCGAGGTAGGCCGAGACTATGTCCCGCACACTGCAACTTACTGTCCCTCCGAACGCCAGCAAGGTTCGCCTGGACAAGTTTTTGAGTCAGAATCTGGAAAATTCCGGCACAAAGGCGGAAGCAGCCCAGGAGGAGGCCTCCGAGGACAATGTTGAAGAGGAGCTCTGCACTGACGAGGCCGCTTGTTCCAAGGCAAGTTCCGGCATATCCCGGGAAGGGATAAAGAGGCTTATCGCAAAGGGGCTTTGCCTTGTGAACGGCAAGACCTGCACGTCTGCCTCAGCCAAGCTTAAAACAGGCGACACAGTCGAGATAGAGCTTGCAAACGAAGAAAGCGGCCTTGTTCCCGAAGAGGGAGAGGTCAAAATAGTGCACGAGGATGCGGACGTTATAGTCTGCGCCAAGGAGGCAGGGCTTACCGTTCACCCCTGCCCCTCCTGCCCCGCAAACACTCTTATAGGTCGCCTGTATTCCCGCTATCCGGAACTGGGCGCCATGGGGGGACTCAGGCCTGGCATAGTACATCGTCTCGACAAGGAGACAAGCGGCCTTCTGGTTGTCGCAAGGAACGAGAGGGCAAGGCTTTTTTTGACAAGGGCCTTTGCCCAAAGACAGGTTCGCAAGATCTACCTTGCCATCGTGGCAGGCAAGGCGCCCGAGACAGGTTCCTGCGAGATGAGCATAGGAAGGGACCCTGTGCACAAGACGCGCATGGCCTGCGTGCCCCTCTCCCAGGGCGGGCGCGAGGCAAGGACAACCTTCGAAAGATTGTGGGTGGCAGGTGACGAGAGCGCATCATTGGTCAGAGTGCACATCCATACCGGCCGCACCCATCAGATACGCGTGCACATGGCACATCTGGGGCACCCGCTCCTTGGGGACGCAACCTACGCGCCTACCCCCATAGCTTCCCTTGCACCCAGAGTCATGCTCCACGCCTTTTCCCTGACAGTGCCCCATCCATCTGGGAGCAAGGATCTTTCCTTCACCCTTTTCCCGCCGGAGGATTTTCTGGCTTGCCTGCAGCGCCTTTCCTTTGCAACGCAGACCCTGGTTGTCACTGGCAATCCCGGAAGTGGCAAGAGTCTTGTTTTACGGATGTTTGCACGCCTGGGCATTCCCACCATCAGTGCGGATGAGCTTGTGCAGGGCTACTACAGAGCAGGCGGGGAGGTTTCAGAGTGGCTTTGTCGCAGGCTTGGCAGTGACATTTTGGGCCAAGACGGAAGTGTAGACCGCACTGAGCTCATGGCAGCCTTTTCAAGGTCTCCCGATTTGCGCAGGGAGGTTGAGGAATTGTGCCACAGACTGGTTTTGGGGGACATACGCGACTTTTTTGCCAGCTGTCAGAAGGAAAGACGGAAATTGGCAGTTGCCGAAATCCCGCTCCATTTCGAGTGCGGCTGGCACAAGGGAGCCTTTGAGCCTGCTCCGCTTGCGCTTGGTGTCAGAGCTCCCCTTGCCACCAGAAAGACAAGACTTTCTGCAACCAGGAACTGGTCAGAGGAGAAGATTGAAACCATTGAGCACTGGCAGTGGGACGAGGACAAGAAGCTTTCTGCCTGCGACCTTGTGCTCGACAACACTGGCGACAAGAATGCTTTGGCAAAGGGCCTTGAGGAAGAGGTATTGCCGGAACTTGCGCGCAGAAGAGAGGAACGTTCGGCAGGGATGAGGGCGTACTTTCAGAGGCTTTTGCGTGAGCCTGGCTCGCAGGAAAGGAGCTGACGCAAGGGACGCCGGCGTTTGAAGGATTGAAGGACAGGGGGAAATGAAGGCCATGGGTCACGACAAGAAGACTGGCAAGACAAATGCTGCACGCCTCTTGGACGAGCTTGGGATCCGGTATGACATGCACGAGGCTGAGGTGGATCTGGATGACCTTTCGGCAGTGAGCATGGCTGCAAAGCTGGGTGAGGAAAACGCCAGGGTATTCAAGACCCTTGTTGCCAGGGGTGACAAGACTGGCATTCTCATGGCCTGCGTTCCAGCGGATGCTGAACTGGATCTGAAGGCATTAGCCCGGGCCAGTGGCAACAAACAGGTCGCCATGGTGCATTTGAAGGAAGTCTTTCCCCTCACAGGCTATGTGCGCGGCGGATGTTCTCCGCTCGCTGGCAAAAAGAAGTACCCTGTCTATGTGGACGAGACCGCAATGCTGCACGAAACAATCTTTGTGAGCGCAGGACAGCGAGGTGTGCAGCTGGAACTTTCCCCGGACGATCTCTTGAAGGCTGCAGAGGCCGAATACGCGGCAATAGCCCGCAATCCCGAGACACTGGAGCCGTATTAGCACAAAGGGCGAAGTGCCCCGGGATTTGTACGGGCGCAAAAAAAAGAGCCCGCCACACACGAGGAAATGAAGCGGACTCTTCTGTATCAGGAGTGCGATACGTATCAGACTCTGTCGGGATAGTAGGCTGCTGCTTCCTGGCTTGCCATGGTGGCTGCGCATGCATCGCACAGGCCGTCGTATTCCACGCGGCTTTTGAGAATGCGGGCAAAGCCCGGAACCTGTATGTTGTCGATGGCAGGCTCGCGCACAGGGGAATAGATGTCTGCGACGCTGCCGCAGCACACGCAGCGCACGTGCTGGTGGGGCTGCATGTTGGCGTCAAAGCGATTGGTGCTGCCGGCAATTTCAAGTTTGGCAATCTGGCCGCTCTCCGTCAGAAAGAGCAGATTGCGGTAGACCGTGCCAAGGCTGATTCTCGGCAGTCTCTGGCGGACAATCTGATAGAGTTCGTCCGCAGTGGGATGGGTCTTAAGCTTGCGCAGCTCCTCAAGAATGACAGCGCGTTGCTGCGTCATGCGCGTCTGTGGTTGATGGTGGTGTTCTGCCATGAACGTACTCCGGTATTTGATTTAACCAATTAGTAAAAGTTATCTTTAACGGTGTCAAGAGGTTCAGCCACTTGAAAAAAACCGGAGTACAAGGCAGGCAGCAGGCGTGATTTTTGGGGTGCTGGTACGGGATGTGCAAAAAGAGAGTGCTCCCCACGATGGCCTGAAAAATGTCTTGTATTTTGATAAAATGTGATATTGCCACTTTTTTTGTTACGGGGAAAAGGTTGTCATGACCTCTGTCAGTAATGTTTGAAATTGCCAATAACATAAGTCTTGTCTGTAGGCAATAGAAGCACTTTCTATTCAACAGACGGAAAATACATATGTTTTCTCTCAAATTCTCAGATTTTGTGCGTTTTTTATGTCTCGTTTCCTCCCGAAAAACTGACAGAGGTCCTGTCAGTTTTTCTGGTTTAGCTTGGGACACAAGGAAGGATACGGCGTCATGCGCTGGTCTGCCCAGGGATTGGTTGTGCGGGCAGATTTTCCGAACGGATCCCAGGCGTACGAACAAACTCTTATGGAGGAATAGGTCGTATGAGACAAACAAAGGGAGCAATCGGAAACCTTCTCAACCGCTACAAGGCTGTGTTGAAGAAATGCAATCTGCTCAACACCTTTGGCTCGCTGGCTGTGGCCAGCATGCTGGTCATGGGTGGAGCTGGCGTGGCAGCGGCTGTAACCCCTGAGGACTGGAACAATCAGGGAGATCTCGCAAATGATACAGTTTTGGAAGGCACATATGACGGTCTGACAAACAACCATGGTTGGTACGCTGGTGTTGCAACCGTTGGGTACGTAGGAACAGGAATCTCTGTTGAGGATAACACCCACTTCACCAATAATACCACTACTGTCAGCATGGGCGGTGCCCTCAAGATTCTCAATGGAATTGAGATCGGTGACAATGTTTTGTTTGAGAGCAACAAGGCATCAGATTCCGCATATGGTGGCGGTGCAATCTATATCAAGCTGAACAATGATGGAGAGCAGAGCGCAAATCAAAATGTAACTATCGGGAACAACGCTAAATTTATCAATAATAGTGGCACCTCTTGGGGTGGCGCAATTGCCCTTGAGTATGGCAATCTAGTTATAGGTGATGGTGCACAATTCCTTAACAATAAAACTTCTGACACCTTTGAAGAAGCAAAGGAATCTGACGGTGGTGCTATCGCAGTATGGCATGATCCTGATAATGGAGACACTGCTGGTAGCTCACTTTCTGTCAGCAAAGCATTATTTGATGGCAACTCTACCACGGTGGGCGGTGGTGCTATCTACAACAAAGACGGACAAATAGCTATTGATAGCACTCAATTTAAAAACAATTCGAGTAACTATCATGGTGGTGCCATTTCCAATGAATCCGGCAATACAGCTATTGATGGAACAATTACTGTTACAGATTCAATTTTTGAAAACAATAGTTCTGGAAATGGTGGTGCCATATGGCAGGGCACCGATGGTGTTGCTACGATAACTGGGAGCACTTTCCAAAACAATACTGCTATGATTGATGGTAGACCGCAACAGGGCGGCGCCATCACAACAGCTAGTAAAATGCATATATCTAGCACTACCTTTACAGACAACAAAGCTGGCAAGCTCGGCGGTGCCATCGCCAACGTCAATCCTTCTGGTTTGGAGAGTGAAGGTCTGACCCTCGCAGACGTTACCTTTGACGGCAATAGCGCCGGAGAAAAGGGTGGAGCTTTATACAATGGTGCACAAAATTCTGTCACATTCACTGGCACCAACGTTTTCCAAAATAATACTGCAAACGAGCAAGCCAACGACATCCACAACAGCGGCTCAGTCACTGTAGCTAGTGGTACTACATCTCTTGGCAGTGGCTATTCACAGGACAAGGGCAGCTTGGAAGTGAATGGTGGCGCAACTCTGGAAAGCCTCGGCACCATGGATATCAGTGGTGGCGCAGTGAGCTTTGCTAATGAGAGTACCTTTGTCGTCAATGGCAGCAATATTACTGAGCAGGCGGCTATAAAACTCTCTGGTTCTGCTGGGTTGGATGTAGCTGAGGGAGCAAATCTACTCGTCAGGGATGCAGTCGATGGCCAGTCCTACAACATAGTTGACAATGAGGGTTCTGGGACAGCCGGAGAGTGGAAGAATATTGCCTCTAGTTCGAGCTTGATTGAGCTGAGCATGGAAAACGGCAGCGTGACAAGTACTGCCGTTGACGCAGCCAGTGTTTTGCCCGGCCTGAGTGGTGATATTGCCTCTCAAGTCAACGGCATCACCAGCATTGCCGATCGCACCAACAGCGAATACGCAGGTGTCCGTTTCCTTGCCCGTGCCACTGATAGTCTCTTCCTCGGAAACGACGCGAAGGCAGCTGTTTCCACCATCGAAAGTGCTGCCCGCATCGCCTTTGCCGGTGCTGTGCCGCAGATGACCAAGATGGCTTCCGACGCTGCCACAAACGCGGTTGTCAACCGTCTGGGCTTCGCCAATCCCGACAATGGCGCAAAGGCCATGAATGTGGATGGCAAGCTTGTGGACGACAAGGCTCTCGGCCTGGCCCTCTGGATTGCACCCCTGTGGTCCAATCAGACAGGCTTCGGCATGGAAGCAGGCAACCTTGACTACGGCTACAATGCCAACCTCGGCGGCATCTCCCTTGGTGCCGACTACACCTGGGCCAACAACTTCCGCGCAGGCCTCATGTTCAACATCGGTGGCGGCTATGCCGAAAGCTCCGGTGATTTGAGCGAGACCACCAACTCCATGACCTTCTGGGGTGTGGGCGCCTACGGCGGCTGGAAGTACGAGAACTTCGCTGTCATAGGTGATGTGTCCTACACCTCCACCTGGAACTCCGTGGATCAGGACGTCGACTCCCGTATGCAGATGGGCGACCTTGAGGCCGACATTCAGGCTTCTGCAATCAGCGCCGGCCTGCGCTTCGAGTACAAGCTCGAAACCCAGTACCTCGACTTCATCCCCCATGTTGGCGCCCGCTACATGAGCATCAACACCTGGGGCTACGATGTCGAAACCAACGGCGGCACGGTTCTCGAGGGCGACGGATTCCAGCAGAACATTTGGACCTTCCCGGTGGGCATCACCTTTAGCAAGGAACTCGAGATGAACAACGACTGGTACTTCAAGCCATCCGTTGACTTCACGGTCATTCCCGCTGCCGGTGACATCAAGGCCAAGGAAGACGTGCGCTTCACAGGCCTGCCCTATTCCACAGAGATAGAAACCCAGATGATGGACTACTTCACCTGGCAGGGCGGCGTAGGCCTTGAGTTCGGCAACGACACCATGAGCGTGGGCGTGAACTACACCCTGCAGGCCGGCCAGAATTCCACTGGTCACGGCGTGTTCGGCATGTTCCGCTACGAGTTCTAAACCTCCTAACAACCAGGCTGCGGGTTTGCTCCCTTTCCCCGCAGCCACTCCATTTCAAGAGCCGGTCTTCGATTCCTTCCCGAATGACCGGCTCTTTTTCGATTGCGTAAATCTCCGGATTTTGAGAAATTCCCCGCAGCGTTCACACGCAAAAACTTTCCCCTTCACCCCCAACAACCCTGTTTCCTCTTCCATATTCCGGAATGGGGGACAGAAAGAAGAGTTTCCACAATGACCAAATCTCCCTATCGTCTTTCCCTGCTTTGCATTCTCTCGCTGGCCCTTCTCTTGACCGGCTGCATGAATCAGGATCCGCAGATTGTCTGCGTTGATGTGCAGAAGGTTTTGACAGATTCCAAGGCAGCAAAGGAAGCCAACACCCATCTGGCACAGGTGCAGGACATCCTGCAAAAGGGTCTTGCAGCCTACCAGGAAGAACTGAAGAAAAGCCCCGAACAGCAGCGTGAACAGGAGCTCAGGCAGGGTCTTGCCCTTCTGCAGCGCCAGCTCGTCATTGAACAGGCAGCAGCCAGGGAAGTTGTGCAAAAGCACATGATGGCCCAGATCGCGGCCTGGCAGAAGGACAAGCCCAAGGTCGCAGTCATAGCAAAGCAAAACCTCCTTGCCGCTCCCGCCTCTGACATCACCGCCGATATCATCACCCGCATGGACGCAGGTTCCGTGAAGTTTGCAGACCTTCCCAAGGTGACCATCACCCCCAGGCAGGACGCGGCAGACTCGAAGGCTGACGCAAAGGCCAAGGACAAGAAGGACGCCAAGGCGGACAAGAAGTAGTCCCCCCACAGCCCACAAAAAATCAACCGCTACCGGGGAAAGTGCACAACTATCACGAGCAACATCACAGAAGAAAGCTTTTGAAGGAGCATACAATGAGCGAGAATCAGGAAAAGCAGCCCCAGCAGGTGCGCATTGCAGTGCTGCCGGCACCCGAAATGAAAACCCTCTACACCAACGCCTTCCAGACCAATATTGCCCAGGGTGAACTTCTGCTCACTGCCTCTGTTTCCAGGCAGGAAAAGGACGACAAGGGCCCCTTCCTCTCCCTGCAGCCCCAGGCAGCCCTTGCCATGACGCCGGACAGTGCACGCCGCCTTGCAAGCGCCCTTCTTCAGGCCCTGCAGCAGTACGACGAGCGCTTTGGTGTCCACCAGGGACAGGACGCCCAAAACTAGCCCCATGCAATAGATAGTTCAACCAAGGAACTATATAGTTCTATTTTTGAACTCTACACAAAAGGGCCTGTTCGCGAAGTCTTTTCGCGGGCAGGCCCTGTGCTTTTGTCCTTTTCCTGTCAGCCTTTTCCTACCGACTTTTCTTCTGGCATCTAGGGCAATAGACTGTGCCTCTGCCGTTCAGGACAACCTTTTTGAGGCGAGCTCCACACGAGTGACAAGCCTCTCCGCCCCTGCCGTAGACCATGAAGTGGTTTTGGAAGGCGCCCACATTGCCGTTGGCGTCGTGGTAGTCCCTGATGGAGCTTCCGCACTCCTCGATGGACAAAAGCAACAGGCGCACGAGTTCGACGTACAGACGTTTTTTGTCCTCCACGCTCAGGCTGTCGGCGGTGCGAGCCGGGTGTATTCTGGCAGCAAAGAGCGATTCGTCTGCGTAGATATTGCCAATGCCCGCAATGACGTGCTGGTCCATGAGGACACTCTTGATGGTTCTCTTGCCGCGTATGGCTTTGGCGAAGGCATCCTCTCCCATGCTCAACGGCTCCGGCCCAAGCTTCTTCCAGGACGACCACTCTTCCAGAGCCTTCCTGTTTCCCAGGAAGATGCGCCCGAAGGTGCGCACGTCATTGAACACTATGCGGCACCCATCCTCTGCTGTCGCCTCCCCTGCCCTTGCCCCAAGCTCCATGACACAGCGCGTGTACTTGCCAGGGCTTGCGGCCTCACTCTCCCTCATGGCGCCCTCGTAGGCCATGAGACTTCCAGTCATGCGCAAATGCGTGACCCAGAAAAGCTCCTCGCATCCTGCCCGCTCAAGCCTTGCGACTATGAACTTTCCCCTGCGAAAGACTTCGGCAACAACAAAGCCCACAGCCTTGCTGCAGGGCAAGGACTCTGACACGCTGCAGGGTCGCACCTCGTCCATGGAGAGAATTTTCCTTTTCAGCACATGCGGTGCCAGGGTGCGCACCACTGTTTCCACTTCCGGAAGTTCCGGCATTTTTTCCTCCCTTTTCCTATGCACGCTGCAATTGCCTATCCTTGCCCCCTGCAGCGCTCCCGCAGAACACAAGCTGTCACTCAAAAGCCACATTCCCAAAGCACAATCGACACGCTTGCCCCCCCACTATGCAGCAACTTCTTTTCGGCTGTCATGTCCTTCCCGATTCCTTCCTGTTGTCGGGAAGGATCTTTTTTTGGGCCTGGCAAGCGGTATGACGTTCATTTGTGAGGATGGCATTCCCCCTTCGAAAACGGTTGGCGAATTTCGTCTTTTGCCGCGCACAGTCTGGACCGATTGGCCGAATTTGGATAGAGTTTTACAAAAGGGTGACAAGGGGAGCCCTTGGGTTAGCCCCAGTGTCTTTCCCTGCGCCAAAAGGGGAGCATGCAGCACATCTTCCCTGTTTGGCGTACCTTCTTCCTGTAGTGCAATCTCCCCTTCCACTCAAGGGAGAGCAGGCATGAGGAAGACTTTCACATGGCACATATCGCCCGCAGAGCACGGGATTTTCCCTCGTGCCTGTAAAAGGCGGACAATCGCACCTTTCTTTGGAGGGAATGATGAAACGCTTTCAAGTTTTGCTTCTCGTCTGCGCCTTCGTGTTCGGCATGGCATGCCTCCATGCCACTCCTGCCGAAAGCGCCACAATCATCAAGATTGCCGGCATGAAACCCGAGGGCGAGCCCGAGACCGTTGCCATGCACAGCTTTGGCAAACACCTGGAAAGGCTGTCCAACGGCAAGTACAAGGTGCAGGTGTTCCCCAACAGCATGCTGGGCAAGGAAGACGCCTACATCGCCAATACCCGCAAGGGCATCATCCAGATGTGTGCCACAGGCACCCAGACCTCTTCCCTGCAGCCTTCCATGGGCATGCTCGAAACGCCCATGCTCTTTGACAGCTATGAGCACGCCCATCGCGCCATGACCGGCAAGACCTTCGAGCTCATCAACGAGGGCTTCCCGGAAAAGTCCGGTTTGCGCATGCTCAATGCCTTCCCTCTCGGCTTCAGAAACTTCTACACAAAGCATGAAGTGAAGAGCATCAACGACATCAAGGGCCTGCGCATGCGCGTGCCCAACATCCCCCTCTACACCAACTTTGCCAAGGAATGCGGCATCAGCGGCCAGCCCATGCCCTTCGCAGAAGTGCCCGCTGCTCTTGACCAGGGCGTCATCGATGGTGGCGACAGCCCCCTGTCCGACATCATTGCCGACAAGATGTACGAGAAGTGCCACATCATCACCCAGACAAGGCACATCCTCGTGATCCACGCCCTCTACATCAACGAGAAGTTCTACCAGAAGCTGCCCGCTCAGGACCGCGCCTGGTTTGACGAGGCTGCAAAGCTGTGCGCAGAGGAAACCTGGGCCAATGCCAAGGCCGTTGACGAACACGCCATCAAGGAAATCACAGCCCACGGCGGCTCCGTGAACGAGCCCTCTGCAGAGCTGCACCAGTACATGCTCGACGCTGGCAAGCGCAGCTGGCAGCTCTTCCTCGATCCCAAGTCCGCCAACTACGTGCCCAACGCCCAGGCCATCCTGGACAGCGCCGCAAGCTACCGCGACGCAAAGTAACTAGCCTTTTCGGGTCCGCTTTTCCCGCCCTGCGGGAGAAGCGGACCTTTTCTTTTTGGAAGCATGCGAGGGAAGCGTTCGGCCATTTGGAGAGATGGAGCCGGGCTCCCTTTCCCCCATGTTTTACGTGTCAGACAAAGGAAGGAGAGCCTCTTTATGGCAAACGAACAGGAAACTCCTGAGAGCGCACAGAAGGAAGAACAGACCTCAAAGGGGCGCTTTCTTTTCGAAATTTTCTGTGCCGTCATCTTTCTCGGCATGATAGGCCTTGTGACCTACAATGCCTTCTTGCGCTACGCCTTCAGGTCCAGCTTCCCTCCGAGCGAGGAATGGGCCCGCTTTCTCTTTATCTACGTGACCTTCTTTGGCGCAATAGAAGCTTTCTATCACCACAGGCACATTGCCGTTGACCTTGTCACAGACAAACTGCACGGCATGTCCAGGAAGGTTGTCGACATCATAGCGCACATCTGTTCCATAGCAGCCATGCTGCTGCTCCTTGTGGGTGGTATCGAATACGTGAAACAGACCATGGACACCTATTCGGTCTCCACCAACATCAACATGAGCATCATCAACTCGTCCCTGCCCATCTGCGCAGCAGTGGCACTCGTCATCTTCCTGAAGGATCTTGTACAGCTCATAAAGACCCCGGCAGAGCTTGTGAATCCCAAGGTTTCCAAGGAAGAGAAGATAGCCGAGTTCATGAAGGACATGTAGGAGCAAGATATGGAACTTCTGATATTTCTCGGCACCCTCTTCCTGTTCATGTGCCTGGGCATTCCCCTGGCTCTGGTCCTTGTCATCTGCGCCATGGTGCTCATGTTCCACAGCGGCATGTGGGACACCATGATCATCCCTACCTCCATGCTGGACGGTGCCAACAACTACCCCCTCATGGCCATCCCCTTCTTCGTCTTTGCAGGCGAAATCATGGCTGCAGGCGGCCTCTCAAAGCGCGTGGTTGCCCTGGCCCAGCTCATGGTGGGACGCATCCGCGGCGGCCTTGGCTACGCAGCCATCGTGGCCTCCATCATCTTTGCTGGCCTCATGGGCTCCTCTGTGGGCGAGGCTGCAGCCCTTGGCGGCCTGCTCCTTCCCATGATGAAACAGGTTGGCTATGACCACGGCCGCGCAGGCGCAGTCATTGCCTCCGGTGCAATCCTTGGCCCCATCATCCCGCCGAGCACAAACTTCATTATCCTTGGCGCCACGGTCTCGGGCCTCTCCATCACCAAACTCTTCATGATAGGCTTAACACCCGGTATCATGATTGGCCTTGCCCTCATGGTCATGTGGTGGTTCATTGTCCGCAAGGACAACTACAACGACACCATTACCTTCACCCGTAAGGAAGTCATCCGCATCCTGCTTGACTCCACTCCGGCCTTTCTCATGCCCGTGCTCCTTCTCGGCGGTATCCGCTTCGGCATCTTCACCCCCACCGAGGGCGGCGCCTTTGCTGCCATTTACGCCATTGTGGTCTGCATGGGCTACTACCGTGAACTCTCCATTCGCCAGCTCATCCGCGTGAGCGCCTCTGCAGCCAGAACAACGGCAGTTGTCATGTTCATTGTGGCCACAGCCTCGGCAGTGGGCTTCTTCATCACCATTGCCCAGATTCCGCAGCAGGTGGTGGAATTCTTCAGACCCCTCATCGATTCGCCGAAGCTTCTTTTGTGCGCCATCATGGTCTTCATGCTCTTCATGGGCATGGTCATGGACCTCACCCCGAACATCCTGATCTTTGCCCCTGTGTTCTACCCCCTCATCTACGAGGCCGGCATCGATCCCTACTACTTCGGCCTGCTCTTCATCCTGAACCTCGGCATAGGCGTCATCACCCCCCCTGTCGGCACAGTGCTCTATGTGGTGAGCGGCATAGGCGGCATAAAGTTCTCCTACCTCGTGAAGAAGCTCATGCCCTTCATGCTGGTGGAAATAGGCATGCTCTTCCTCTTGCTCTTCTTCCCCGATTTGAGCCTCGTTCCCTTGAGCTGGCTCATGTAGGAAAAACAGGCAAGGCTGCCTGAAATATCCTTTCAAAGACAAAAGGATCGTCAGAAAAACTCTGGCGATCCTTTTTTTGCGCCTCACAAACGGAGGCATTCTCCATGGTATTTTCAGGACTACTCCCTTGCAAGGGAGCGCAATATGCTCACAGGATGGCTTGCGGGAACACCCGTTGTGGAGGAGATCTGCAGCCTGCAGGTGCCGCATTCCGTTGCCACACGGCCTGCTCCGCTTTCCTTGACCACGCGGAAAAGTTCGGCTCCCACCTTCATGGCTGTCTCGCGCTTTTCCTTCTTGAAGCCGTAGCTTCCGGATATGCCGCAGCAGCCGGCATTGGCGAGATCTGTTGCAATCCCCAGGGCCTCTAAAAGCTCGTAGCCAGGCAGGCCTATGCCAAGGGCGCGCAGATGGCAGGGCGCGTGGTAGAGGATGGGGCGCTCGGGCTTTCTGGCAAGCTCGATCTCAAGGCGCCCCTCGCGGGCACGCTGCAAAAGGAATTCCTGTGCGTCCAGGATATGGGGCATGTCCTTATCCGCCACGTCCGGGAAGAAGGTCGGGATCTCTTCCTTGAACATGAGCTCGCAGGAGGGGCAGGCCGTGAGCACGTCCAGGCCCTGCTGCGCGTATTCGCGCATGACAGCCACGTTGGTTTGGGCCTTCTTGTGCGCATCCTCCATGAAGCCGCTGGCAACCATGGGCACACCACAGCAGGCAAAGCGATCATCGCTTATAACCTCGTAGCCTGCCCGATTCAGCGCCCAGACAAGATCAAGGCCGGACTTTGGGTCATAGAGGTCCATGTAGCAGCCCGGGAAGAGGACAACCTTCTTCTCGCACTTCGGCTGAGAAAGCCTTGCAAGCTGTGTTCTGAAACGCTTTGCAGCATAGGCTGGCATGGCTGCGTCCTTCGCAAGGCCAATGCCGTCCAGGGCAAGGCGCACCAGGGGATTGCGCATGGACCAGTTCTTGATGCCTGCGGGCACAGGACCGATAAGGTGTGCCAAAAGCTCCTGATGGGCCACGATCCAGTCGCGCAGATAGTGCGGGTGTTCCTGTTCGCACTGCCTGGCCCTTGCCACCATGTTGATGGAGGCAATGGGCACACCCTGGGGACAGGATATCTCGCAGTTCTTGCAGTTTGTGCAATAGCTTAAGCTCTTGTCCTCGCCAAGGCCGCTCAAACGAAAGCGCTCCCAGGCAGGGCCAATCATCTTGGGGCCCACAAATTCCCCTGTCACGTCCGCCACAGGGCAAAAGACAGTGCAGGTGGTGCAGGCTATGCAGGAGTCCGGATTCACGTGGACGCTTTGCAAAAACGAGCTTTTTGTCTTTTCCATTACTATCCCCCTAAAGCAGAAGCCCGTTTGCAGCGGCATGGGCCGTTGCCAGCGCAATACCGTTTCCGCTGCGCTCAAAGGCAGGATCCTGCCCTGCCACACTGCGGCCTGCGTAGCGCACATTGGCGGCATAGGGCGTCTGCCCGTCCAGGGTCGGGGCAAGATTTGCAAGAACAGGCATGCCAAGCAGCGCGTAGGGCTGGGGTGCAAAGGGATTGGCAAGGGTAAGCTTGGCGCTTTCCTTCGGCAGGGCAAACTCGAAGCCAAGCACATTGTCTATTGCCTTGCCTGGGGCAAGCTCAATGCCGCCGCTCACAATGCCGCCGCTTGCCATGACAAAGCTTGCCGCCACATAGCGGCGCTCGCCGTCCTCGTGACTTGTGCGCAGGGCAATGACACGCCCTTCCATGTCGCGCTCGCAGCCGCACACGTACGTGTTTTCCAGAATGGCTACCCCTTGCTTTCTCAGGGCCTGCAAAAGAAGCCTTCCAAGGCGCATGCCGGTCACTCCTGGCGGAAGGCCGGTCATCTCAACAACAGGACAACCCGCAGCCGCAACAAGCCTTGCGTACACCTGATTGTCCGGCCTTGTGCCGGCAATAGCGGGAATGAGGACACAGTCCGCACCCTTGGCAGCGCGGGAGAGGGCTGTGTAGAAGGGAGCGCACTCGACACGCTCAAGGGCGCGCGCCACATCAAGGGCAGTCTCCGTGCGATAGCCGCCAGCCCAGGGGCTGGGAAGCCAGGCAGTGGAGAATGTGATGTCTGCAAAGGCTGGAAGCTTTTGCAGATTGGCCATGGCCATGCCTGGCATGCAGTCGCGCAGACCCTCGACGCCAAGGACCACAACGCGCCTTGCCTTTGCAAGGGGGGCAGGATCCAGGCTTTGCGGGAAAAGGCAGGAAGTCTTCAAGGTTCCTATGGCAGTGGGAAGGAAGCTGTTTTCCACATCCCCAGCCTCGGGCACGATGCCATCCTCAACACCCTTGCCTGCCAAAGGATAGCCATACTTGCGGCACAGGGCCGCAAAGTCGGAGAGAGCTGCGTGCACCCTGCCTTCCCCAAGAAGAGCGTAGGGGTGGTTGGCGGACAAGGCCTTCATGGCCTCGTAGGGACGAGAGACTGGACCGTCCGCACTCATGCCAAGCACATCTACTGTCGCGGAGCTTATGTGGATGGAGCCTGCGCCCTTGGCAAGAACCGTCACCTTGAGGCCCTTCTTTGCCAGGATGTAGGCAGCATACAGACCTGCAAGGCCTGCGCCCACAACCACTGCGTCCGAGCTCATGCCGTGACGCGCAGGAGCGAGAGGACCTTTGATCACGGGCACGGGATGCGAGACATCGCCACTGAACCTTCCCTCTCCTGGCTGCGTGCCAAGCGTGCCGGAATAGAGGTTGCGGGAAAATTCCATTTCCCTGGCAAGCTGTCCCCAGAACACGGGCCGCGTTCCCTTCCAGCGCTCCTGCACAAACTTTCGCATGTCTCGCAGGGGATCGTCCGCATAGGGAACACCCTGCTCGACCAGGACAGAGGCAGCCCTCAGGGCGCAGAAGGTGCCCTGACAGGTGCCCATGCCAAGGCGTGTGCGCAGGCGCAAATCGTGCAGGGAATGGGTGGAGGGAAGTTTTGCCACGTGGACAAGCTCCGCCATGGAGACCATCTCGCACTCGCAGATAAGGGGATTGCCCAGGGCGCCTTCTCCCTTCTCTGTCTTGTCTGCCAGAAGCTTTGCGCTTTGCTCAACGCAAGGGGCATACTCGTCGCCCAGCCTGTCCGCCACAAGGCGCAGGGCAGGCCCAAGGAAGATCTTTTTGGCCTTCTCGTCCGTGGCGCTGTCTGGAGTCTGCACCAGGGGCTCTTCTGCAGTGCGGCAGGGGGTTGAGACATGCAGGCGGCTTGCCACCATATCGCAGATCTTCTCTGCCATGAGCCTGTAGGTGGTGAGCTTGCCACCAAAGATGGTCAAAAACCCGTCCAGGCCCTCGCTTGCGTGGTCGCTTATGTGGAAGCCTCGCGAGGCCTGCCTTCCTGCTGCGCCGCCAGGTGTGTAGAGGGGCCTTGTGCCGGCAAAGACGCGCAATATGCGGAAGGAGTCTATCTTTGGGAACAGGGGACGACCAAGGTCCAGAAGGCGCAGGGCCTCGTCCGTGGAGGAGCTTGTATCTGCGGGATTTTCCACTGTCTGGCTCGTGGTGCCGAGTATGGTCACGGAGCCGTTGGGCACAAAGATATCGCCGTCAGAGCTCTTGTGCAGCCTGTTTACCACATGGTTTGTGCAGCGGTGGTTGAAGACAATGAGGGTGCCCTTGTCCGGGGTGAGGGGCACGTGCAGGCCTGCCAGGGAGGCCACCATGCCGGACCAGGAACCTGCGGCGTTCACGATGATTTCGCAGGCCACGTGGAACTTTTCGCCGGTCCTCTTGTTCACTACATCGACACCTGTCACGCGGCCGTTTTCCTGATGAATGGCCGTGACCTCGTGGTAGGTGTAGAATTTGCCGCCGTAGCGCTCGGCACTCATGGCGTTGTGCAAAACAAGACGAAAGCCGTCCACTGCAGCGTCCGGGACCTGGAAGACGCGGCGCAGGTGGGGGTTCAGGCCCGGCTCAAGACGCAGGGCCTCGTCCTTTTCCAGTTCCCTTGCTTCTATGCCTGCAGCCTTGCAGCCCTCGACCCACTTGTCCACATAAGCCGGATCGTCCTCGTCCGTGAGCACAAAGAAGCCTTCAGTCTCGTCAACGCACTGTCTGCCTATGCGCCGCAGGATGGTGTTTTCGCGTATGCACTCTGCAGCTGCTTCCCTGTCGCTCACAGCGTAGCGGCCGCCACTGTGCAAAAGGCCGTGAAAGCGCGAGCTTGTGCCGTGGCACAATCCGCCCTGCTCGAAAAGCATGGCCGATATGCCGCGCATGGACAAGTCTCGCAGTATGCCTGTGCCTGTGGCGCCACCACCTATGACAACCACTGTTGTCCTTTCTGATTTTGCCTGGTCCATATCCTTACCCTCCGGGGATACCGCCCTGGCATGCAAGCATTGACATGCAAAAAGCGGACCGTCTGGAGCAATTGTCACAAAAATATAACAAGACTCTACCGTCCCCTTGTATGGCCGTCAATTGGAGACAAGGGGCGTACCCTGGGCAACAGCACACAAGGCCAGGATATTGCCATGGGCATGTCACAAACGAAATGCGAACAGAGGCTCATCAGACTTGTCAGGCAGAAGACTTTTGCTTATGAAAATCCTACCTCTTCTGTGACACGAACTGATCGGGAGGTGAATGACCATGAGTGATATCATTGAAAAATGCATGATTTTATTAAAATCATGTCTGAATATGACGTATGTGAATACAATTTACTGTTTTCTAATGGCGAAAAAATAAGAAAATCAGTAAGTTCTGCTTTTTCATCATATATGTATTACAAGACAAAAGAGGAACAGATTTGTAGTATATTTAACGACATTATATGTTTCCACTATTTTGAAGATGGTAATAAGAGAATACCTGTTATTATTTTGATATCATATGCATATCAAGCAATATAGACTTCAATCTAACAAACAAATAAATCTATGAAATTATTATAAAAATTACAGAAGTAAATTTATCTATATCCGACATAGAAAAATTAATTTTTCAGAAAAGATAGCACCAGCTGTATCAGTTTGTGCTTTTTTATAACCAATATGCACAACAGCAAAAGACCGCCCCTGTCGGCTTTCCCGGCAAGGGCGGACTGCTTTCCCAAAATGAGTTCGATTCTACAAGGTGAGTGCCAGACCGTCGCTTCTCGGATCCGTGGCAGCCTCGACGCTTCTGTCTTCCTTCACGACAATGGCACCAGCGTGCCCCATGGTCTCCGTGAAGTTGTCGAGATACTCGACGCTGTGTCCGAGCTCTGCAAGACGCTTGCCCACTTCTGGCCTTACGCGCCCCTCAAGCTTCAGGGTTGTGGAATTGTCGCCCCAGGTCCTGCCGTAGAGGAAACGGGGAGCTGCCACTGCGTCCTTTGGAGACATCCCGAAATCCACCACACGCGAGGCAATGACAGCCTGTGTCTGGGGCTGGCCGTCGCCGCCCATGGTGCCGTACACAAGGTAGGGCTTGCCGTCCTTCAAAAGCATGGGCGGATTCAGGGTGTGCATGGTGCGCTTCATTGGCTCAAGGGCGTTTGCGTGCTTTTCGTCCAGGGAGAAGAAGGAACCGCGGTTTTGCAGGATGACGCCCGTGCCCTCGGGAATGATACCAGAGCCGAAATCGTGGTAGATGCTCTGTATGTAGGAGACAGCGTTGCCTGCCTTGTCCACGCAGCCGAGCCAGACAGTATCTCCCTGGGGCGAGAGCGAAGGCAGGAGATAGTTGCCCACCCCGTTCATGGGAAGCGAGCGCGCCATGGAGGCAAGATAGTCCGGGGCAAGCAGGGAGGCATAGTCTGTTTTGGAAAATGCCGGATCCGTGACGTAGCACTCGCGATCGGCAAAGGCCCTTTTCACTGCCTCTGTCAAAACATGGTAGAAGGCGGCTGTCCCCTCGCCGAGCTTTTTCGCATCGAAGCAGTTGAAGATGCCAAGGATCTGCAGGGAGGAGAGGCCCTGACAGTTGGGCGGAAGGTTGCAGGCAACACAGTCCCTGTACGGCGTGCGCAAAGGCTCCACGAAAAAGGCCCTCTGGCTGGCAAAATCCCTGTCAGTCAGAAGACCGCCAACATCGGCCAAACCCTTCACAAGAGCCTTTGCAAGGCTCCCCTCATAGAAGACACGTGGCCCCTCATTGGCAAGCAGGGCAAGGGATTTGGCAAGCTCAGGCTGGCGCAATGTCTCCATGGGCCTGAGGGGCCTGCCATCGGGATAGAAGATCTTCGCGAATCCTTGGAACCTTTGCAGATTGTGGCGACCAGTGTCATCAACCTTTGTGTCTTCCGCAATCCAGTCGGATAGGCTTTTGGTGATGGGAAAACCCTCTTCAGCATGCCTTCGCGCGTCCTCGAGAAGACCTGCCAGAGAGAATGTTCCCTTCATTGCCAGGGAAGAGTACTCAAGGGCTAGATCCCAGCCAGACACAATGCCGGGAACCGTGATGGCTGCCAGGGGACCACGGCTTGGGATGGCGGAAAGCCGCTTTTCCTCATAGACCTTGCGGCTCACCTTCTCGCCGGACCTGCCGCTTGCGTTGATGCCCTTGAGTTCTCCTTTTGCGGCATTGTAGACAAGGTAAAAGGAATCCCCGCCAAGGGTGCACATCTGCGGGTAGACCACGGCAAGGACTGCTCCTGCAGCAACAATGGCCTCAAGGGCATTGCCGCCCTTTTCGAGAACACGATAGCCAGCCTCGGTCGCAAGATAGTGCGGAGTTGTGATGGCTGCCTTCGGCGCTGTCTTCTTCCCTTCACTCGCCTCAAGGACCTTCGGTGCGCACAGCCCGGCACCGGTCGCAGCCAAGGCAGCAGATTTGATGAATGAACGCCTGTTCATGATTTCCCCTATTTTTCCGAATGTTCTCTGGATACGAACTTGTCTGTGCCCAAGATCAGACCCGCCTGTCCGAACTTCCCGGTTTTTTCGGACAAAGGCGGGCCTGCCCTCATTCCCTGTGTACAGGGAATTTTCAGATGGCCTCGTCGCCGCGCTCGCCTGTGCGGATGCGGATGGCCTCGCACACGTCGGAGACAAAGATCTTGCCGTCACCCACATTGCCCGTACGGGCAGCAGTGACTATCGCTTCCAGAATCTGCTCCACCTGTGCGTCGGAACACACAATCTCGATGCGTACCTTGGGCAGAAAGTCCACCTTCTTGACGGATGCCCTGTACACTTCCGTGTGCCCGCCCTGGCGGCCGAATCCGCGTATTTCCATGTAGTTCATGCCGTGCACGCCGATCTCGGTCAGGGCCTTCTTCACCTTGTCAAAGACGCTGGGGCGAATAAGAGCTTCTATCTTCTTCATGACATATCCTCACAGGCTAGTAGTTGTAGCCACGCTCGTTGTGTTCGTTCAGATCCAGTCCGGAAATTTCCTCGTCTGCGGTGACTCTCAGGCCGACCAGGGCGTTGACTATTCCGAGAAGGATGCGGCTTACCACATAGACAAAGACCCAGGTGGCGACAACGGACACGGCCTGATAGCCGAACTGGGCAGGATTGCCAGCCAGAAGGCCGTCCACGTTGTTGAACTCTGCCCTTGCAAAGATGCCTGTGAGCAGTGCACCAATGGTTCCGCCCACACCGTGAATGCCGACCACGTCCAGAGCGTCGTCATAGCCAAAGCGCGTCTTCAGCATGATGCCGCCGTAGCAGCACATACCACCGACAAAGCCCATGATGGCGGCAGCACCAAGGGAGACGAAACCTGCTGCAGGTGTGATGGCCACAAGGCCTGCCAGGGCACCGGAAGCTGCACCAAGGGAGGTGGGCTTGCCTGTGCGCAACCATTCCACCAGTATCCAGCCGCAGATGCCGAAGGCAGTAGCAACGTGCGTGGTGGCAAAGGCATGGGCAGCAAGGCCGTTGGCTGCCAAGGCTGAGCCTGCGTTGAAGCCGAACCAGCCAAGCCACAGAAGGCCGCAGCCAATGAGGGTCATGGGCAGATTGTGGGGACCTTCGCTGGAAAGCCCGGAATCAAGCCTGGGGCCAAGGGCATGGGCGCAGGCCAGGGCAGCAGCTGCAGACGCCATGTGCACAACTGCGCCGCCGGCAAAGTCTATGGCTCCCATCTTCGCCATCCAGCCGCCACCCCAGACCCAGTGGGCCATGGGCGCGTAGCAGAAGATGAGCCACAGGGCGGAAAAGAGCAGCATGCCCCGAAAGCGTATGCGCTCCGCGTAGGCGCCGGAAATGAGGGCCATGGTCAGACAGGCAAACATGCACTGGAACATGGCAAAGGTTTCATGGGGAAGGTTGCTTGCGGCCGGAGCTGTCGTGCCGGAAACGCCCTCAAAAAGGACAAAGGAGAAATCGCCAATAAGGCCGCCCTGATCCGGGCCAAAGGCCAGGCTGTAGCCCACAAAAAACCACAGGACAGTACCTACCGCCAGGCAGGCGTAGCTGTGCATGCTGGTGGAGAGCACATTGCGCGAGCGCACAAGACCACCGTAGAAAAGGGCCAGGGCCGGAGTCATCATGAAAACCAGTCCGGCGCAGATAAGTATGAAGGCGTTGTCTACCGCGTTCATGGAACACTTCCTTATAACCTGAAATTCAAAATCCAAATGGCGATCCGGGGGAAGATCGCAAACCCGTACCTGTCCTTGCTTAAGCATAGAGTGTGCCAAAACGCGTCATTCATATTTGTTGATGCCAAAAGTAGCTGATATTTCAAGAAGGTAAAAGACTCACCCCTCTGCCGGCAGCTGTGGCACCAGGGATGCGTTCTTCCTATTTATTGCACATAATCGACATTTTTGTGTTTTACCTGCTTTTCAAGCCTACATATATCTACAATTTTGTATCTTTATCCTGGCTGTTTGCCCAAACAATTCTCCTTGCGCAGAGACACCCTTTCGAAAATCAACTTTTTTGTCGTTTTTCTCTCTGTCTTGAGCTTTTGAGGAGCGCTTTTCCCGGATCTGGCAAAAAGGTCCTCGGCGTGGCATACTTTGCAGCACGCAAGCTCATTTAGGGAGGCGACACATGAGCACTCTGGACTGGTCCAAAAAACGCTGCATAGTCCTCGACATGGACGGCACTGTCTACCTTGGCAACAACCCCATACAGCCCGCAGTCGACGGTATTGTGCGTAACTGGGAGCGCTTCGACTTTCGTTTCTTGAGCAACAACACCTCGCACTCGCCCGTAAGTTATGTAAAAAAGCTCAACGGCATGGGCATTGCGGCAAGGCTCGATCAGTTCCTGACTCCCACAGAGCCCCTGGTGCACCATCTAAGGCGCAGTGGTATGACCCGCGCCTACATTGTTGGCAACAACGATTTCAAAACCCACCTGCACGAGCTCATGCCAGAGCTTGCGATGACGAAAGAAGACGCCCAGTGCGTCATCCTGGCCTACGACACGGATCTCACCTACGAGAAGCTTTCGACATCCGCTCTTCTCTTGCAGGATGAGAAAGTACACTTCTTTGCCACCCACCCGGATCTCGTCTGCCCCTCGCCCGATGGACCCTTGCCGGACGTGGGAAGCTTTCTTGCCCTGTACAGGACTGCCACTGGCCGCAGCCCGGAAAAAATCTTCGGCAAGCCGGACCCGCGCATCCTGGAACCCGTGTTTGAAAAATACGATCTTTCGGAAGTGGTCATGTGCGGGGACAGGCTCTCCACAGACAAGGCCCTGGCGGAAAACGCAGGGATTGACTTCATCCTTGTCCTGAGCGGCGAGGCCACTGCCGAAGACGCGGCCAGGGAAAAGCGCGCCCCAACCCTCATGGTGGAGAATCTGGGCGTTGCCCTGCCCTAATCACCTGTCTTCGAACGGACTTTTCAAATCCCCTGTTCAGGGCAGGGACTCATAGTCCCTTTGCATGGCAAGCACCTCCTCAAGGCGTCTTTGGGTTGCAGTGCCTGCAATGCGCTCCCTTTGGGGAAAGCCCTTGTCGAATTCCAGCACACTTGCCTCTTCCATCTGGTAGATAGCGTCCTCGAAGTAGCGACCGGAAACACCCTTCAGGGCATCCGGATACAGGGGGCAGGCGTGCAGGGCCGCAAAATACCTGTTTTCCGAGGTGCGGATGCCGAAATTCTCGGCAGGCACAAAGCCGACTCTTTGGTAGTACCCAGGCTCGCCACACAAAAGCATTGCTCTGTAGCCTGCCTGACGCGCAGCATTGCGGGCATGCTCAATGAGCATTCTTCCCACGCCATTGCGCTGCAGGGAAGGATGTACTGCTATGGGTCCAAGGCTCAGCACATCGTAACTCTTTCCGTCATCGCCCAGGATGCACGCTTTCATGAAAACGACCTGCCCGACGATTCTGCCGTCTGCCTCTGCCACAAAATCCAGTTCGGGCACAAAGCCGGGTGACTTGCGCATGATGTGCAAAAGATAGTGCTCCGAACACCCTGGCTCGTAGACATTCCAGAAGGCCTCGCGCATCAGCGTTTCCGACATACGGTAGTCTGCGGGCCTTTCCAGCCGTATCTGCAGTCCTGTCTGTTCCATGCTGTTTTCCCTCTCGGATATTGCCTAGAAATAGGTGTCTACCGCCATCCTGAACTGTTCCAGAAAGAGTTTTCGGAAATATCCTGCATTGTTTTGTTCGCAAAAAAGGATTACTGCCTTCCTGTACTCTGTTTCGTCGACGCTCCTGTAGGACAGGGGACAAAAGTCGTCTGCGACAAGGATGGCATTGCCAAGGATACGTGCGGTGCGCTTGTTGCCATCCTCGAAAGGCTGAATGCAGGAAAGCAAAAGGACTGCCAGCATGGCCCGCTCCAGAGGATGTTCCGTCCTGCGAAGCAATGCGACAAGGCCCTCCATCGCCGCCTCTATCTGAACACGGTTTTCCGGGGGAGAATAGTTGCTGCCCACGATGCCGACCCTGCCGTTACGTATGCCAGGGTTAATAGAGAGTTCCTCAACCAACAGCCTGTGCAGCTCAAGTATTTTGCCTATGCCGATTTCCCGAAAGCATTTGGGGGATGCCAGGACATGGTCCAGGGCCTTTTTGTGGTTGAGCAGCATTTGCGCATCTTCGGCACTTTTGCCTGACGCCGGGACATTCTCCTTCAAAAGATGTTCTGCCTCGAACACTGTGTACGTGTTCCCCTCCATGCGCGAGGATTTCCAGGAAAATTCTATCGTGAACCGATCAAGCTCCCTGCGCACAAGCCCTGGGGAAAGTTTGGCCTTCTTCTGAAGATAGAATCTGTTCAGGGCGTCCAGTTCGGCAATGTCCTGGTCCCCAAGAAGATGGTGCATCTTCTGAAATATCGCACAATCGAACCCTGGACTTTGCAGCTTTCTTTCGTCTTGCCCAAGGGCAAAATAGGCGTCCACATCCATGGGAAAGGTCAGGGAAGAATATATGCCCAAGGCGTAGCGTGTTCCTTTGCCAGCACCGCTGCGCTCAACAAGTTTGGCATGGGCAAGAGCGTCAAGGTCGCGCAAGAGCGTCACATTGCTCACGATAACCCCAGTACTGGCAAGATGCTGTGCAACCTGGTTGCGCGTAGCAGAGCCAGCCTTTTGCAAAAAGGCAAGAATGCTATCCTGGCGCTTGTTCGTCATGCCCTTCTCCTGTTTTTCGTATCATTTTGTTGTTTTTTCGTATCACTTTTGATACGAAAATAACAAAAAGGCTTTGCGCAAGACTGCCGATCTTCGCAGGACGCGCATCTTTTTTGTCCCCCTCAACCTTCTTCCATCAACTGCCAACCATCAGGGAGGGGGGCTGCCATGCCAAGAGGAGGAAACTGGGTTTGGGTTCGTGTAGACCCGAAAATCAAGGCCGCCAAGGACAAGGTCAAGAACAAGCGCTATATTCGTCTGCATATCAATTTGCTGTATGGCTACGGCCAGTATTTTGATGGCATCTATCGCGACATAGATATCCTCTCCTCGGCGACTCTGGCAGAGCTGCACGAAGCCATCTTCGAACTCTTTGACCGCTACGATGGTCACGCGTGGAAATTCTCCTTCGATACGGACAATCCCTACTCGCGTGAGGGCAGACACTACTTGCCCCGCTTCATCCTGGAGGATATGCCCGATGAAGGGTATGCAGCCGAGGAGACTACCCTGGACAGTCTGAATCTCAAGGACGGCACAAGCTTCCTCTATCTTTTCGATTTCGGCGATGACTGGATTCACGAGATTACGGTTCTCTCAAGCTCAGAGGCAAGTCCCAGGGCCAGAAAGCTCTGGAAACTGGTGAAAAAACAGGGAAAAAGCCCTGCTCAGTATCCCGAGGACGAGGAAGACTACGACGAGGAGTAGACGGAAGACTTCTGTGAATCAGGATGAGGGTTTCCTGCCGTACCCATCTGACAGAAAGCCGCACAGAAACACAAATCCTGTCTGCAACTGGGCAGGATCAGGAATGAGATTCGTCTCATAGGAGCCCCTGTCAAGAGAACGCAACCCATTGCCGCAATCTTGGCAGGGATATCTCTTTGCGCCATATTGCGAGCAGCACCCCTGCGTGCCTGTTTCCCGCATTTCCGGATACTTCAAGAGCCGGCCTCCCTTTCGGGAAGCCGGCTCTCTTTATATCATCCTGTCACGAAGGACAGGAAAGCTTCAGATTCTGCTACTTGGGCAGAATGGTCTCGGCCATGAGTTCGGAGAGGTGGGTCACCTTGACGCCGGCGTTGGCCTTCTCCACATGACCGCGGATCTGCAACACGCAGCCGGGGCAGTCCATGACCACGCGCTCGGCCTTGGTGTCCACAATGTTCTTGACCTTCCTGGAAATGATCTCTGCGGAGATTTCCGGGAACTTCACGGAATAGGTACCGCCAAAGCCGCAGCACACTTCTTCCTCGTTGCAGGGCACGTAGTCTGCAGCGCTGCCGATGAGCTCGCGGGACTTGCCGGCAGCCTTCATGGCGCGGCACTGGTGGCAGGAACCGTGGAAGGTCACCTTCTCGTGGGTGTTGGTGAAATCCTCGGGCTTCAGATCGAGCACGTCACGGCAGAAGGTGCTGAGGTCCGTAATCTTGTTCACGAAGCGATCGAGCACGCCTGCGCTGATGTCGCTGTCGTTGGCAAGATAGGTGGGGTACTGGAACTTCAGGGTGGAACCGCAGCTTGCGCACAGGGTGATGATGTAGTCGTAGTTGCCGTCCACAAAGGCGCGGACGTTCTGACGGGCCACATCCTGCACGCCCTTGCGCTGGCCCATCATGCCGAGGGGCAGGCCGCAGCAGGTCTGATCCATGGGGAAGTCCACTGCCACGTTGCGGGAGGCAAGGACCTTCACTGCGGCAATGAGCTGCTCGGGATAGATGAAGTCCTGGGCGCAGCCGGCGAAGATGGCCACGCGGGCAACGGGGTTGCTCACCTTGGGGGCGATGTTGGGCCACAGGTCGCGGAAGGACTTTTCGGCAATGGCCGGCAGTGCCCTGAAGTCATGTCTCTTCATGAACATCATGGGCAGATGGCGCTGGAACTGTGTACCACCGGTGACAGGCTTCTGGGCCTTGCTGGCAAAGCGCAGCAGGGAGTGGAAGAGCTTGCGGTTGGTCATGACCATCTTCATGAGGGAGCCCATCATGTCGCCGTTGCCGTCGTCCACGAGGCGGTTGCGCACTTCGCGGATGAGTTTGGGCAGGTTGATGCCGCCGGCGCAGACGTTGTGACAGGCTTCGCAGCCCACGCAGTTCTGGCACAGGTACTTTGCCTTGTCCTCGCCGTGGTAGAGGTAGGTGAGGATGAGGCCGATGGCGCCCATGTAGATGTAGCCCATCTTGTGGCCGCCGATGAGGGTGAAGACGGGACACACGTTGGTGCAGGCGCCGCAGCGCACGCAGCGGAACACTTCCTTGAAGACCGGATCCTTCACATACTTGGTACGGCCGTTGTCAAGGAAGACGATGTGCATGCTCTTCTGGCCCTCGGGGGAGCCGAGCCATTTGGTGGGACCGGCAACCCAGGACACGTAGGAGGTGATGCGCTGGGCCGTGGCGTTGCGGGGCAGGATCTGCAGAGCGATCATGGCCTCGTCGATGGTGGGGGTCAGCTTGTCCAGGCCAACCAGCACGGTGTGCACGCGGGGCATGGTCTCAACCATGCGGGCATTGCCCTCGTTGGTGACTGTGGTGATGGCGCCGCACTCTGCAATGGCAAAGTTGCAGCCGGAAATACCCATGTCACCGGCAATGAACTTGCGGCGCAGCTGCACGCGGGCCACCTTCACAAGGCGGTCGATGTCGGGTTCCTGCTTCACCTGGGTCACCTTGGAGAAATCCTCGGCGATCTGGTAGCGGCTTAAGTGAATGGCGGGCATGACCATATGAGAGGGAGTCTCGTGGCGCAGCTGAATGATCCATTCGCCAAGGTCCGTCTCGTCCACGATGTAGCCGTCAGCTTCCAGCTTGTGGTTGAGCTGGGTTTCCTCGCTCGTCATGGACTTGGATTTGATGATGCGCTTGACGCCTTCGCGCTTGGCAATATCAGAGATGATCTGGTTGGCTTCTTCGGCTGTGTTGGCACGGTACACATGGGCGCCGCGCTTTTCGGCCTCGGCCTTGAACTGCAGATAGAGCTCTTCCATGTGGGCAGCGGCCTTGTCCTTGAAGTCGCCCACAGCCCTGATAAGGCCCTTTTCGTCCACATCGCGCATCACGTTCGCGCGATTGGTACGGTAGTTCACAGCATAGTTGCCAAGAGTCTTGCGAAGCTGCTCGTCGTTGAGAGCCTCGTCGATCTCTTTATGGTAGGCGCTGTAGCTCTTGGGTGCTGTCTGCATTATTTAGTCCTCCAGGAGAAGAATGTGCAAGGCAAGGGGGCCATGGACGCCGACAGCACCGACGCATTCGATGTCGGCAGTACGGCTGGGGCCGGTGATGAGGGTGGTGAAGGACGCGCCCTGACCAATGGCTTCACGCATGATGTGGGCCACGGAAGGCAGGTCGGGGTAGATGGCCGATTTCTTCAGCGTGAGCACGCTGATTTCGCTGATCATGCCGGCCAGACGCACATTCTCGTCCGTGGTGGGGCAAAGACAGGTGCCGCTGGCTGCCACGCCGGCCACGGCCTCGTTGAGACCAAGGTCGATACCGGCAGCGTATTTGCGGACGTTGTCGCGCAGACAGAGGATACCCTTCTCCTGGCAAAGCTTGTCGAGCTCGGCAAAGGCCTCGTCATCGAGAGAAGGTGCAGCGATCACTCTCTGCACGCGGGTGGGAACGCGGTTGGGGCCGAGGGGGCCCTTTTCGGTACCCGGCTCGTCGGCCAAAAGCTCACAGGGTTCCTTGGAGAGGGTCAAATCAATAATGTATTTGAAGGCCTCTTCCCTGTTGGGGACTTCTGCCACAGTGGCAGCCACAGCTTTCGCCATTGCGGTAAATTTTTCGACAAGTTCGGGGTTTGTGTTGGACATGTAGATCTCCTGTGTCCTTGCGATAGTCAAGGCAAACGGATTTGGGTGAGAACAGCCAAAACGAGTTGCCTGCACCGCATGGGGGTTCCTCTAAATGCACGATGAGAAGGCCATGCATGCACCGGGGCCGCGTTCCATGCCGACCCGAAGCCGCCATCCAGGACATACAACCTGACACAAGACAAATGCGGACGACTTCGGACTCTGTTGGGTACAAGACTTGTTGAAAGCGGGGAACATCTTGTCATTGCCCCCCAATTTGTAGCAAGGCTCGTACGGATAGTGAACAGGCCTCTGACGCATGACTGTTACATTGCTTTTTGCATATTGTCAAGCGTTTTCCTGCATTTTCTTAAAATGCCGCAAGACCCCTTCATTGAAAAACACCATCTTCTCTTATTTTTTAACGTATTATTTCTTACAGCAGTCTTATTCCTATCTCAAAATCCATCATACTTCCTGCAACAAGTCTCATATTTCGCGCTTGCAAAGGGAAAAAACCGTATTTTTAGACAAAACAAAAGGGATTTTTTGCAGGAAAATCTACCTGCGCATAGGCTCTGTGCGACTAAAAGGATAGCAAAACAATCGGTTTTGCAAAGAATGCGCACCCTCCCCTGTCCCAACAAAAGAAGGCACAGGAAAAAGCCGCAGGCTTTTTCCTGTGCCACAGTCCTTTGGGGGAGAAAGGGTACTACATGTCTTCTGTCAGGTGCATGTTGCGGGCAGCCTCGGTCTCGTCCATGCGGGTTGCGGGGAGACCACGGGGGGCAGCAGCCAGATCCTCGGGATTTTCCTTGCCCTTTGCCACGATGTCGGCAAGGGCGTCGCAGAAGGCGTCGAGTGTCTGCTTGCTTTCCGTTTCCGTGGGTTCAGGCATGAGGCATTCGTGCACGAGCAGCGGGAAGTAGATGGTGGGCGCGTGGTAGCCGCGCTCAAGCAGGCCCTTGGCCAGATCCAGGGCACGCAGTCCGTGAGGCGCAGAGGCCACGAATTCGTGCATGCACAAGCGATCGTAGGGGATGTCGAGCACGTCCTTCAGCTTCACGCGCATGTAATTGGCGTTGAGCACTGCGTATTCGGCAACACGCTCTATGCCCTCGCCGCCAAGGCGCCAGATGTAGGCCATGGCGCGCAAAAGGACGCCAAAGCTGCCGTAGAAGGGGCCGATCTTGCCAATGCTTTGCGGATTGTCTGTGAGGAACTCGTAGCTTCCGTCCCCCTTGCGGGTGATGCGCGGAGAGGGCAGGAAGGGAATGAGGCGCTCGCACACACCCACGGGACCAGCACCTGGGCCACCACCGCCATGGGGTGTGGCAAAGGTCTTGTGGAGGTTCAAGTGCACAACGTCAAAGCCAGCGTCGCCCACGCGCATCTTGCCCAGGATGGCGTTCATGTTGGCGCCATCGTAGTACACAAGAGCGTCGATGCCGTGCATAAGCTCGACAATTTCCTTCACGTGCACTTCCATGAGACCCAGGGTGTTGGGGCAGGTCATCATGAGGCCTGCGATATTGTCCCCGTACTTCTCGATGGCAGCCTGTATGGCCGCAGGATCGATCATGCCGTCCCTGGAGGGCAGTTCCACCACAGTAAAGCCAGCCATGGCAGCGGAAGCGGGATTCGTGCCGTGGGCAGCGTCCGGGATGAGCATGATGCGACGATCACGGCCCAGGGACTTGTGGTAGGCGGCTATGATGGCAACGCCGGTGAACTCGCCGTTTGCGCCAGCCATGGGCTGCAATGTGAAGGCCTCCATGCCTGTGATGGCACAAAGGCTCCTTTCCAGGGTGTAGAGCACGTGCATGGCGCCCTGGCAGCCCTGGCCGTTGGCAAGCTGGGCCAGCATGGGATGCAGGGAGGTGAAGCCTGTGAGGCCGGCAGCCACTTCGTTGATCTTGGGATCGTACTTCATGGTGCACGAGCCAAGAGGGTAGAAGTTGCCGTCAACGCTGAAGTTCTTGCTGGCAAGCTGAGTGAAGTGGCGCACAACGTCCAGCTCTGAGCACTCTGGAAGGCCGGGCAAGCCTTCGCGCAAGAGTCCCTCGGGCAGGAAGGAGGATGCGCCAGCCTTTGCGGGCGCTGGAGCAAGGCCAGTTGTGCGGCGGCCGGGTACGGATTTCGAGTAGATGGTCTCCATGTCTTACCCCCTGGCCTGGCACAGCTCGTCCTGCCCAATCCAGGCAATGACGTCCTTCATGGCGTCCAGCAGTATGCCCACCTGACCTCTGGTGTTCCTTTCTGTACAGGCAAGGACAAGCACGTTTTCCATGCCCTTGAAGTCCCTGCCTGCGGGGTAGCCGGGAACGCACTTGTGGCGCGCAAGGCAGCGCTGGACAAGAACGTCCGCCGGCACTGGCAGCCGTATGGCAACCTCGTTGGCAAAGGGAGCAGTGTTCAAAAGGCTTGCACCCTCGATCTGATCAACTATCTCCTTTGCCGCATGGTGGGCCATGGCGATGCTGTTTTCCGCAACGTCTTTGAGGCCCTGCGGTCCCATGAGGGAGAGGTAGACAAGGGCCCTCAGGGCGCAGAGGTTCTGGTTCGAGCAGATGTTGGAGGTTGCCTTGGAGCGGCGGATGTGCTGCTCCCTGGCCTGCAGGGTCAGAACGTAGCCTGTGCGGCCTTGGGTATCGTGGGTGCGGCCCACAAGGCGTCCGGGCATCTGGCGCACAAGGGCTTTCTTGCAGGCCATGAGGCCCAGATAGGGACCGCCGAAGTCGAGGGGCTGCCCAAGGGGCTGGCCCTCGCCAACTGCTATGTCTGCACCCATGGCTCCGGGTGTCTTGAGCACGGACAAAAGCACGGGGTTCACGGAAATGACACTAAGAGCCTTCTTCTCCTTCGCGTGCGCAAAGACGTCGCTGTAGTCTTCCACAACACCGAAGAAGTTCGGGTTTTGTACGGCAACACCTGCGGTCTCGTCGTCAATGGCTGCCTTCAGGGCCTCCTTGTCCGGAGCACCGTCCTTCAGGGGGACAAGCACGAATTCCACGGGCAGATTGCGGGCGTAGGTTTCAAGCATTTTACGCCAGATGGGGTTGATACCCTCGTCGAGCACAATCTTTGTGCGCTTCTTTGCCTGGCGCACGCACATGGTGCAGGCCTCGAAAAGGGCTGTGCCGCCGTCGTAGAGGGAGGCGTTTGCGCAGTCGAGTTCCATAAGGCGGGCAATGGCTGTCTGGAATTCGAAGATGGCCTGCAGGGTACCCTGGGAGCACTCTGCCTGGTAGGGCGTGTAGGCTGTCACAAAGGCACTCTGGCCTGCCAGAGCGTCCACTGCTGCGGGGATGTAGTGATCGTAGTAGCCTGCCCCGAGGAAGGAAAGCACGCGCGTGTTGCGCTCTGCCAGCTCCTCGCACAGGGTGCGCACCTCCTGTTCCGGAAGGCCGGCACTGGCCAGGAAGCTTTTCGGACGAAGGTCCGGCGCTATGTCGACAAAGAGGTCGTCAAGGCTTTCCACACCCACTGTCTTGAGCATGGCATCGCGTTCGGCCTCTGTATGGGGAATGTAGGGCATCGCTCCTCCGGCCTAGTGGCCTTCCTGCTCGCAAAAGGCCTCGTAGGCGGCTGCATCCATGAGATCGGCGGAAAGTTCGGACACCTTGACCTTGAAGATCCAGCCTTCGCCATAGGGATCGCTGTTGATGACCTCGGGCGCGCTCTCAAGACCCTCGTTCACGGCAACGACTGTACCGGACACAGGGGAGACGATGTCGGAGGCTGCCTTCACGGATTCGATGGAGCCGCACTCGGACTCTGCACTCACCTCGTCGTCAACTGCCGGGGCTTCCACGTAGGTTATGTCGCCAAGGGAGTCCTGGGCAAAGGCGGTGATGCCGACAGTGGCCTCGTCACCCTCGACGCGGACCCACTCGTGGCTCTTGGAATATTTCAGATCTGCAGGATTGGACATGGGGCACCTCCTAAAAAGAGTGCGAAATAAAGTGCGCAAATGCTTGTGCGAAGTATGTCTGCTTGGGATCAGCGCATGGGGGCTGATTTCCCATGTGCTGGCTGTGATTCGTATGTTTAGGAAAGCTTTGTTCTGGCAGTGCCGGCCTTGTAGAAGGGAAGTGTGGTCACATTTGCCGCAAGCTCTGCCCTGGGGGTCACGATGGTGTAGGCTTTTGCGTCTGCCTTGTCTGCCTGAACCCAGGCAAAGGCTATGGCCTTGCCAAGGGAGGGAGCGAAGGTGCCGGAAGTGACGCGTCCCACTTCCTCGCCGTTCAAGGCCAGCTTGTCGCCGTGCCTTGGGGCACGCCTGCCCTCCACTTCCAGGGCGACGAGCTTCTCGCGCACGACCTCAAGGCCAGCCTTGCCCACAAAGTCGGCCTGGCTTTTCATCATGATGCCAAGGCCTGCCTCGACGGGGGTGTGTTCGGTGTCGAGCTCGTGGCCGTAGAGGCAAAGGCCTGCTTCCATGCGCAGGGTGTCCCTGGCACCAAGGCCTGCGGGCTTTACCCTCTCGTCCTTCAGAAGGGCTTCCCAGAGCTCTACTGCGTACTGACTGTCAATATAGAGCTCGTAGCCGAGCTCGCCCGTGTAGCCTGTGCGGCTCACCTTCAAAGCCTTGCCCTGCCAGGTGGTGTCGCGGAAGGCAAAGTAGGGAAGATCGTGCAGGTTCTCACCCAGAAAGTCTTCCATGATCTCCACAGCCTTGGGGCCCTGAAGGTCGATCTTGGCAGTCTTTTCCGAAATGTCTTCGCAAGTGAAGCCTTCAAGGCGCGAGGAGAGGGTCTTGAAGTCAACGTCAGCGCAAGCAGCGTTCACGACTACCATGTAGCTGTCGTTGCCAAGGTTGTAGATGATGCAATCGTCAATGACGCCGCCCTTCTCGTTCAGGATAAAGCCGTAGCGACAGCGGCCGGGGGCAAGCGTCTCAAGAGAGTGGCTCACGGCCTTCATGAGCGCTTCTTTCACGCCCTGGCCGCTTATGATGAATTCGCCCATGTGGCAAATGTCGAAAACGGAGGCACTCTCGCGGGTGTGCCTGTGTTCTGCCAGGATGCCCTCGTACTGTATGGGCATGTTCCAGCCGGCAAAGGGAGCCATTTTGGCCCCGTGGCTTGCATGCCAGGCAGTCAGAGGGGTGTTCAGGATGTCTGCCATCGTGTGCCTCCAAATACGCCAAGAAGCTTAAGCCGAAGCGCCCAAGGGGGCTTTTCGGCGGGATAGATATGTGGCCTGGGCAAGGGCCCAGGGGTTTATTCAAGAGTAGGGAAATCCCGGGATGAGGCCTGCCCCCATCTGTAAAAAAGGGGCAGGAACCACAAAGGAATTCAGATTGCAAACATACTGTATTCGGGCAAGAAGTCAATGAAATGGCTTGTGAAGACTTGTATCTTGTCTGTATTTTTTGGCTTTTTCTCTTGTGAAAAAAGGAGCAACTACATGCGACCAAGGGGAGCCCTACTGCAACTTTGCAAGATACTGACACGGCGAAAAGAAGGCTGCCCGTTTCAGAAAAGCTCGAGCAAAAAGGCCCGCATTTTTTCCTCGTCGCAGCCACTGAACCAGCGCATCAGGGGGCCAAGGCTTGCAAGCCTCTCTTCTAAGCTTGCACGCTCGGCCCTGCAGCCGCAAAGGGCGCGCTCGAAGAGGGCAATATCTTCCACAGCAAAAAAGTCGCCATAGATGCGGCATTCAGAAATCACTCCGCGCGCAACATGTACGCGCACATCCACCCTGCCAAAGGAGAAGCGCTTTGATACCCTGGTGCTGAACCTTGGGTTTTGCCCCATGTTCCATTCCCAGTTGCCGTACTTTTTTGCCGCAAGCTCCGAGGCTCTTTGCTCAACGCTTTCGGGAAGGGGCCAGATCCTTCCCCCCACTTCCTCCTGCAGGGCCTGACACAATGCCCCCATGTCCGTGCCGGCCATCCAGTACTCCGAGATGTTGGCAACCCTTGCGCGCACAGAGGCAACACCATGGGAGAGGTATTTTTCCGGCTCCGGATTGAGGGCCCGTGTCATGTCCTCGAAGTTTGCGGTGACAAGCAGGGTTCCGTGGTGCAAAACGCGGCCTCTTGCCAGGCGCTGGGCAGAGCCGGAAATCTTTTTGCCCCCCACTTCAAGATCGTTTCTGCCGGAAATGCTCGCCTCGACACCAAGGCGGGCAAGGCCGCGCACAATGGGTGCAAGATAGCGCGCAAAGTCCATGCCGCCTGATCCCTCACGATGCTCTATGAAGGAGAAGTTGAGGTTGCCGAGGTCGTGGTAGACAGCGCCTCCGCCAGTGCTGCGGCGCACCACAGGCAACTTTCTTCGCTCGACTTCATCCCTGTTTATCTCCTCCCATGCGTTCTGATGTCTGCCAATGATTATGGAGGGCGCGTTTTGCCAAAGCATGAAGAGACCCTCTCCTTCATGGCTTTCAAAAAGCGCCTCCTCAAGGGCGAGATTGTGGGCAGGATTGGTGGATTGTACGCGCAAGTACCTCATACTCTTTGGGCGCCAGCCTCGCCTGTAACGGATTGTTCGTCCCATGCGAGGAGCACTCTCCTCCTGATGTGCCTTTTGCCAAAAAAGGACAAAAAGAAAGGCGGACCAGGGGATGTCCATGGTCCGCCAGACGTTGATAAAGTGTTCAGGGCTCTCCTAATGGCAGCGAATGCCCGTGAGGATGTGACCCATCTTGCTCTTCTTCACCTCAAGGTAGTGGGCGTTGTCCGGGCAGGCTTCCATCTCGATGGGAACGCGCTCGACAACTTCCAGGCCGTAGCCGGAAAGGCCCACGATCTTCTTGGGGTTGTTGGTCAAAAGGCGCAGCTTGTGTATGCCAAGGTCCACCAGGATCTGGGCACCAGTGCCGTATTCGCGAAGGTCAGCGGGAAAGCCCAGCTTCATGTTGGCTTCCACAGTATCGTAGCCCTCGTCCTGCAAGGCGTAGGCGCGGATCTTGTTGGCAAGGCCAATGCCACGGCCTTCCTGGCGCATGTAGATGAGGCAGCCACGGCCTTCCTTTTCGATCTGGGAAAGCGCTGCCCCAAGCTGGCCTCCGCAGTCGCAGCGAAGCGAACCCAGGGCATCGCCTGTGAGGCACTCGCTGTGCACGCGCACAAGCACAGGCTCGGGACCGGAAATGTCGCCCTTCACAAGGGCCAGGTGGGTACGCTGGGGCAAGCCGCCATCGCTGGAGCTCTCGTAGGCATGGACCATGAAGTCGCCGTATTTGGTGGGCAGATGGGCCTTGGCAACGCAGCGCACGCTCACTTCGCCGTGGTCAAGGCGGTAGCGGATGATGTCGTGCACGGAGGCAATCTTCAAGCCGTGCTTTTCGGCAAAGATCTCGAGGTCGGGCATCCTTGCCATGGTGCCGTCTTCCTTCATGATTTCGCAGATGACGCCAGCGGGCTTGAGGCCTGCGAGGCGGGCGAGATCCACGGAGCCTTCGGTCTGGCCCGTGCGCTCAAGCACGCCGCCGGGACGGGCGCGCAGGGGGAAGATGTGACCGGGAGTCACGATGCTTTCGGGGCGGGCATCGTCAGCCACTGCTGCGAGAATGGTGGTCGCGCGGTCGGCTGCGGAAATGCCTGTTGTGACACCTTCCCTGGCCTCGATGGACACAGTGAAGTTGGTGTGGAAGAGCGAGGTATTGCGCTCTGTCATGGGCGGCAGGGCCAGCTTGTCGCACAATTCGGGGGCAAGAGCGAGACAAATGAGACCACAGCAATGGTGGGCCATGAAATTGATGGCTTCGGGCGTGGCAAACTCGGCAGCTATGGTAAGATCGCCTTCGTTTTCCCTGTCCTCGTCATCAACCAGGATAATCATCTTGCCCTGCTTGAGATCGGCAAGGGCTTCCTCGATACTGCACAATGGCATGGCAATACTCCTTAGAAAGTGACATCCGCCCGAAAAAGAAACCCGAAGATTTCTTCCGCCCCGGACTGCGGTCTTGTGGGCTGCCTGCTTTTCGCACAAAAAAAGCATCACGGTCAATAATAAGCCCTTTTTTTCTCAAGACTAGACCCGAAGTGCAAATGAAAGGGCTGCTGGGCGTCTTATCAAGCGCGCCGTAAAACCTCTCCCTTCAGGGGGAGGATATAAGGCGCCCCTAGTGTCTAAATTGAGAAGTCCGTCTACTTATATATTGCTGAAATCATTGAATTTCATCACCAAAGTAGCAGGGCGAATTTTTGCAATTAGACACTAGCTTGGCAAGTTTGCCTTTAATTGGGAGTTCTTTGGGATTCGATATACTGCTTAAGGACGGAGAGCGGCGCTCCACCGCAACTGCCTGCAAAGTAGCTTGGTGACCAGAGAGAGCCACCCCAAAGTTTCT